>JAJTXQ010000001.1 GCA_021462855.1 Dehalococcoidia bacterium
TCTCATCATATAAAAATATAGTTTCAAAAAAGATCAGCAATTGGGAACTGACAGTCTGAGTCCTGAGAATATCAAATATTCTTTTTGAATAATTATTCATCCTTTTGATAGCTGCATATAGCTCGGGAAACTTGTCAAGTGAAGTTTGGGGTGTTTGCTCAGCGTGTTGGCTTTGATGGTTTTTCTTGAATACTCTATCAAATACAGTGTCCAGTCCCAATTTAACTATACCACTACCGACCGTTTTTTTAGGAACGATTTGGTGAATGCATAGGGTGATATTAACCCGATGCTAGTATGCCTCCTTTCTTCATTGTAGTACTTGATTTTACTTTGTACAAACTTTTCAAGCTCATCGAAAGTTTCGATTTCGCTAATCTCACTTTTCCAATCGGTTTTAAATCTGCCAAAGAAAGACTCTTGTCCTGGATTGTGGGTAGGTGTGCCGGGATTGGAGTAAGACAGCCTTGTCCAGTTTAAAGCCGACTTCACATACTCGTGACTGGTATACTGACTGCCTCTGTCTTGATGTAGGATCGGCTTGTTGATAATCTTACCGATTAGTTTTCTGATGTTGACTCTGGCCATCTCCAGTGAGTCTAGAACCAGCTGAGTCTCCATGTTAAGGCCTAGTTTCCAGCCGTAGACCATTTGCCCATACACATCCTTGTGAACACACAAGTAGGCTTTGCCACCTTTGAACTTGAGTTCTGTCAAATCACTACTTAAAGCCTCAAAAGGAGCAGTTACTTCTGTTCTAATCAGTAGGTTGGCTCGCTGAGAGAGTGAGATTAAGATTTTCTGGATCATATTGGGCGGTGTTCTTTTAACCTTTCTTTTTAGATCTAAACCCCAGATCTGAAGTAGTCTACCCAGGGCGTTCTTACCGACAGTAATGTGGTAGGTGTCATTAAGTTCTGCCTTAATCCGTCTAATCCCGTAGGCGGAGTTCTTTTCAATAATTTTGGCAACTGAAGCCTTGATATGAGCATATTTACTTTCAAATCTGTCAATCGGATTTTGAGCGGCATAGTAGGTAGCCTTACTAATTCCGGTCAACTGACAAATCCGATTAACCCCAAATTGACCACTGGCTACCATAGTTCGAGCAAAA
>JAJTXQ010000010.1 GCA_021462855.1 Dehalococcoidia bacterium
CAACGCTCCAGGTCGGCCTGGTGCTCGAGAACAACACCGGCGAGACGTCACCGCCCGCGGCAACATCGATCCGGATCGCGTCGCTTGGGTTCAACGTGCTCGCGAGCACGACCGGCGCCTCGATCGATGCGCCCGCCGGCGCCGACACGGACAAGAACGCGAACCCCAACTTCGACGAGGGGTTGCTGGTGCTTGTGAGCGGCGTGCCGAACGTGCCGTCGTGGAACTGCAACCTGATCCCGTCGGACCCCGACGCTGACGCGAGCCCAACGGCCACCGACTCGCAGTTGAGTTGCTTCGCGACGCTGTTCGATGGCGGCGTGAACGCATTCCCGCAGTTCGCCGCGGGTACCAACACGCCGCTCGCGACCGTGTCGTACAACAACGTCGCGAACGGCCAGATCAGCTTCTCCACGGTGAACCTCGTGATGGGCGACCCGGACGGGATCGAGATCATGAGCTGCAACCCGGTGGGTGTCAGCGAGGGCACGTGCCGCACCGCGACCGTCTGTGTCGGCGTTGCCGGCTGCAGCTCGGCGACCAACACGCCTACGAGCACCGCGACCAACACGGCGACTAGCACGCCGACCAAGACCAACACGCCGACGAGCACGCCAACGACGCCGCCGACGAACACGCCGACGGCGACAGCGACCAACACACCGACAGCGACAAACACGGTGGCGGCGACGAACACGCCGACGGCGACAGCAACCAACACGGCTACCGCGACAAACACGGCGACGGCCACGCCGACGGCCGTGGGGCCGACGAATACGCCGACCAACACCTCGACGGCGACGAACACGGCGACGGCGACGAACACGCCGACCAGCACGCCGACGACGGTGGGCCCGACGAACACGCCGACGAACACGGCGACGGCGACGAACACGGCGACCAATACGCCGACGGCGACGAACACCCCGACCAACACACCGACGACGGTCGGCGCAACGAACACGCCGACGAATACGCCGACCAACACACCGACGACGGCGCCGCCGACCAACACGCCGACGAAGACCTCGACGCCCACGAGCACGCCGGTCAGCGGCGACAAGTGCGACCGGGCCGACGTCAACGGTGACGGGCGCGTCGACGCGCGCGACATCGTCATCACGGCGGTCCGGCTGGCGCTGCACCGGCGCTTCGGTGGCGGGATCGATGTCAATGGCGATGGTAAGATCAACGTGAAGGACCTGCTCTTCGTGGTGAAGGCGCGCAGGGACTGCCGCCTGATCGATTAGCAGCCACCCGACGCGGATAGCGCAGGGACGGGGCCGGCGAGGCCCCGTCCCTGCTTTTCGCGGGGCTGAGGTCGCCGGCGCCAGGCGGCCACGCTGGCCGCGACGGGATACTGCCGGGTAGCCGCTGCAAGAGATATGGCGCCTGCGCTCGTCGGTGCCCGCCGTGGCAGCAGCCTATTCATCCGCTTACGTTAAGCCGGGTATTGCTCCCAAGCGCGAACAGGGGTATCGTCGCTGCACGTCTGGTTCCGAGAGGGTACGGAGGAGGAAGATGCACTTGATGCGAAGATGGCACGCCGTGCCATTGGCGGCGCTCGTCGCGCTAGCGGTCGGCGCCGGCTTGATCGGCGCGATCGCGCCCGGGGGCGTCGAAGCGGGAGGTCCCGTCGACTTCACCTTTGCCGTCGACTGCGACACCTCAGATACGGTGGTCGACTCGGTGTGCGACAACGTCCCGCCCGGCGCGCATTCGGTGAACATCGCGCTGTTCAATGACAGCGGGGCGCCGAACACGATCTCGGCGTTTTCGTTCATCTTGCTGGGCGACAATACCGGCAGCCTGAGCGTGAGCGCCCCGCCGAGCCCCAACGGCGCGGTATTCCCCTCGACCCCACCCCTGTCGTTCAACTGCACGCTCGTCCCGCCGGTGCAGGACAGCGATCCGAGTCCGACGGGGACGAACTCATCGCTCGACTGCTTCTCCGGGTCTGGATTGCCTGTGTCCATCGCGGACGGGGAAACGATCGTCCTCGGTACGGTGAGCTACACAGCGGCTGCCGGCGGCGCGACGTTCTCGCTGGCGGAGGGTCTCGTCGGCGACGAAGCTGGCGGGAACGTCGTTGTGTGCAGCGACCCGCAGCAGACGACTTTCACGATACTCTGCAACGGCGCGCTTGTCGGCTACGGCCAGGTCGCGCCTGCGGACACGCCGACGCCGACGAGCACGCCGACGAACACGGCGACCCCGACGGCGACGCAGCCGCTGCCCACACCGTGCCAGACCAACTGCCCGACATCGACGTCGCTGGCGTTCGTCACGGTGACGCCGACTCCCGGCACGCCAACGGCAGTGGCCGGCAGCGAGACGCCCGCGCCCGCGCCGACCGAGCCCGGTGGCACCACGCCGCCCGGCGGCGGCCAGCAGCCGGGTGGCGGCACGGGCCCCGGCGGCGGGCGCCCGATCACCCTTCCGGACACCGGCGCCGGTGACGGCGGCGGCCTCGACTGGTCGGCGACGGCGCTCATGGCGCTCGCCGCCATCGCAGCCGGGCTCATGGCCGGTGGCGTGTACTACGCCGCCGTCCGCCGCATCGAGCGGAACAAGGGAGAGTGAGGATGATGCTGAGGAAGTTCACACGAGCGCTCCGCGTCACGGCCCTGGTTGCCATCCTGGCGGCCACGCTTGGCGGGGCGGCGCTGGTCGGCAGCGGCAGCAGCGTCGAGCCGAAGGCCGCTGAAGCTGGCCCCACCGCGATGCTCGGGCTCAACAAGGACATGTGCGTCGCGATGGCCGTCGCCTTCGCCGGCCTGGCCGACCTCGACGCGCTGTCCGCATGCGGCGTGATGATGGTGCAAGACGCGGAGTCCAGCTTCCAGAAGCTGGTCCGCTGCCTGCGCGGCGCCGACAAGGATCTGTCGACCGAAGAGCGCGACTCGAATGTCACCTGCCTTCTCACGGGCCCGACGCCGCTGCGGCCCGATCCGAGTGAGTTTGCGGTCATCGACCGCGACAAGAACTACGTGCACGGGAGCCAGCAGTTGATCGTCATGGCCTTCGTGAACGATGACGCGCCGGTGCGGTTTCACACCGATACCGGCGTCCTGCTCAACAACCCGCTGTACCTCGGCACGCGCACGCCGGGCAAGGATTTCTACTGCGAGACCGCGAGCCCGCTCACCAACGGCGACCCGGACTGCGACGGCGATCCGGCGACGGTCGGCGATGGCGTCGTCGTCGGCGTGATCGAATTCGACCTCATCCCGGACGAGGATGAGCTCGGCGACTTCGAAGTGATGGCGATCCAGGAAGGCATCGCCTTCCCGATGACGTTCCGGGTGCAGGACGTGCCGGAAACCATGTCGCTGGACTACCTCTTCGGCAAGGGCACGATCCAGACGGGCGCCACCGACCCGCCGGAGCCGGGCGAACCGGTCGAGGCGACGGACTGCGTGTTTGCCGGTTCGACGGCCGGCGTGCTCGGCGCCATTAACTCGCCGTACAAGGCGATCATCCTCATCAAGTCGCTGACACAGGACGGCGAGGAGGTCATCGGCACGCTCTTCAACTGGGAGCCGTTGTTCAAGACGGCGTCAGGCGACGACGAGAGCAAGATCGGCGGTGTCGCGCTTCCGTCGACACCGACGCTCGACACCGGGGCGATCGGCATCGGCTTCCCGCAGTTCGTCTGCGGAAAGGAAGAGCCGGGGACGCTGACGCTCAAGGTGGAAGTGAACACGCTGCTCTCGGGCAACGCCGAGTTCGAGCAGGACGAGATCGACGTCACGGTCGTCGGTCCGCCGGCGACGATGGAGCTGACCGCCGATCCGAAGGCGATCGCCTGCGATGGCACGCAGACGTCGAAGGTTACGGCGACGCTCAAGAGAGCCGATGGCGGTAACCCGGCGAACGGCGCCGACGTGGCGTTCAGCGCCGTCGCGCTCGGCTCGGTGAACCCGCTCGTCGCCGACACGACCGATGGCGTGGCAACGACGACCGTCTCGCCGCTCAGCAACGTGGGCCGCGGCGTCACCGTGCTGGCCGAGGTCGACGACGCGTCGCTCGACGACCCGATCAAGGGGTCGATCCTGGTCGAGTGCTTGCCCGGCGGCGCGGCGCCACCGCCCGCGGGCCAGCCGGCGCCCGGAGGCGGCGCGGCGCCCGGCAGCGGGCGCCCGGGTGGCACGATCACCGGCCCTGACACCGGCTCCGGCGGCGACCTCGACGGCCGCGGCGCGCTGAGCGCCTGGCCGGCGGTGGCGCTGTTCGTCGGCGCGATGGGCCTCGCCGGCGCGCGCTTCGCGCTCCGGCGCACGGACTGACCGCGGCGCAGCGATACGCACGAAGAGGGGGCTCGCGCATGCGAGCCCCCTTTGTGTCGTGCTGGCCGCTGGCGAACCCGACGGCGGCCGCGTGGCCGCGAGCGCGGGCCGACGGCCCTTGGCGGAACATAAGGGTACGAACAAATGATCTGCCTTCGCCCCGCAACGGCGCGCCCGGAGCGCGCGGGGCGGCAAGTCCGCAAGGCAAAGCAGGGAAATCCCTAATGAAATCAGGCGCGCGGGCGGTTAACCTTTCGCCCGCGCGGGGCGTTCTACGGACGGCGCCCGAGAAGGGTGCCAATCGCGTGTTTAGGTCCCGCATGGATGCGGTTGGATTGCCCCGCGGAGGAGGAAAGGAGGGCAGGACGCCCGGCAGCGGAATCTCGGACGGCACCACAGGATCGCGTCGCGGTAACTCGGCCGAGGGCGACGCGGGCCGCAGGACGGCAAAGCCTCCACTGCCAGGCGAAGCCAGCACAGTACAAAAACAGACGATTCGGCCGGAACGTGCGGCGCTTGAGGAAAGCCCCGCACATCCCAATCCCAGGAGGAGACAGTCAATTGAGTAAGTTTGGTATTGGCGCCATCGCGCTGGTCGCGGCCGTACTGCTCGGCTTCGGCGCGCGCATTGGCACCCAGACCGCTCACGCCGAGGTCGACGGCACCGTCGCCATCGGTTGTGAGTTCCTCGCCCGGTACATCGATGGCGACCCGGACGACCCGACCGCCGCTGGTGACTACACCTCTGCCTGCGACGGCATCACGGGCGGCGCTCCGGGCGCTGGTGAAGTTGGCGCCCTCGGCGACGCCCTCGGCGACGAGGACGGCACGCTCGAAGCGTCGGACTTCGACGACATCGACATGGACGCGAACCAGATCCAGGACGGCGGCGCGAGCTGGCTCGACGAGATCCTGGTCTTCGCGTTCGTCGACAACGACGAGACGGTCCTGTTTGACGCGGGTTCTGGTCTCACGGTCGACATTCACCTGGACACCACCGGCGCTTCGGCCGGCGCGGGCACCGACCTGAACGCCGAGACCTGCGACGCGACCGACTCGATCGACCTCGACTGCGAGACGGCGACGCTGGACGACGGCGACGGCGTGGTGGTTGCCACCCTCACCGACGGCACCGGCGACCCCGGCGACGACGTCGACGTTGACGTCGAGCAGGCGGACGACCCGGACACGGTCAGCACGCAGACGATCTCGGTCGTCGGCGCGCCTGACGAGATCACGCTCGAGGCGCTCAAGGGCACGATCGAGGCGACTGGCTCGACCAGCGACTTCGATGACTGCCTCGAGGAGTCTGATGTCTCCGACGCCGGCACGATCGGCGACGTCGACAAGACGATCCTCAAGGCGGTCGTGGTCGACGACGACGGTGTCGAGCTGACCCGCATCGCCGTCGACTGGGATGTCGACGACAGCGACGTGGCCGACTGGGACAGCGACAGCGGCGAAGACGCTGACGAGCCGAAGGCGGACACGGGCATCACGGTCGACACCGGCGACCTGGCCGGCATCGGCCAGTTCCTGGTCCTCTGCGGCGGCACCGAGACCGGCACGGCCACGGTCACCGCTGACGAGCCCACCTCGAACGAGGACGCGAGCGTGGATGTGAACGTTGTCGGCGCGCCGGCGACGATCGCCCTCACGGCGTCCCCGGCGGCGATTGCCTGCGACGGCACGCAGACCTCGTCGGTGACGGCGAAGGTCACGGACTCTGGCGGCAACAACGTCGCCAATGGCACGAGCGTTGAGTTCAGCGTGGTTGCGCTGGGCACGGCGAACCCGATCACGACCACGACCGCGGATGGCTCCGCCTCCTCGACGATCACCCCGCTCTCCGGCGCGACCGCCGGTGTGGTGGTGCTCGTGACGGCGGGCGACGCCCAGGCTTCGATCCGCATCGACTGCTCGCTCCCGATCCCGACGGCGACGTCGACGGGCCCGCAGCCGACGCCGACGCGCCCGGGTGGCATCGTCGGTCCGGACACCGGTAACGGTGGCTACCTCGGCCAGGACGGCTCGGCTGGCTTCCCGATGTGGACGCTGGTCGCGCTGGCCCTCGGCAGCGTGGCTCTCGTCGCCGGCGGCATGGTTACGCGCAAGGTGAGCAAGTAATCACGCCCAACGGTTGAACTGGGACTCGGGGCCGGCCGCCCTTCGCGGCCGGCCCCGAACCACATCCGGGCCGCGCCGCGCGGCGTACTCGTTGCGGCGCGGGGAGCCAGCGGCGATCCCGTATGGCACACTATGGCGGGGGCGGATGAGGCCGCGCGCGGACGGTGCGCGCGGAGGACAGGGGACAAGGCGACATGATGGACCAGGAGAACGGGGGCGGCGGCTTCCTCTCGCGGCTGCGGGAGAATGAGACGCTGCGCAAGATCACCGGCGGCCGGCCAGATATCGCCATCTTCGGGCTGCCGGTGCTGCTCATCGGCGTGATCATCGCGGGCGTGGTGCTGGGTCTGACGCTCGGCGGCGGCTCGGGCGAAGGCGATGACCAGCAGGTCGCCGGCTCGCCGACGGCGACGGCCGCGGCATCGAAGACGGCCGAACCGACGAAGACCCAGGTGCACGCCGGCATCCTGACGCCGATCCCGGTGAGCCCGGGCGACCGGCTGGCGCTGTCGGACCTGGCGGCCCGGGGCGCCGGCCCGGCGCCGCGCGGCGACTTCAACGGCCAGCGCCTGCTCATCCCGAGCATCGGCGTCGATGCGGAGTTCTCGTTCAAGCAGGTCCCGCCCTCCGGCCAGATGCCAAACCCCAACGGCCCGACCGATGTCGCGTACTACGACTTCGGGCAGTGGCCCGGCATGGGCGGTGTGCCGGGGCTCGGCGGCAATGTCGTGCTTGCCGGCCATGTCGACTACATCCGATACGGCCCGGCCGTGTTCTGGGACCTCGCCCAGGTGAAGGCCGGCGACCGCATCCAGATCCGGATGAAGGACGGCGCGGTCATCGAGTACCAGGTGGAGTTCAACAAGACGTTCGAGGTCGGCAACGCGGACTGGAGCTCCATCGTGGCCGCGACGGGCGATGAGTCGGTGACGCTCATCACCTGCGGCGGCGAGTTCGAGGCCGGGCACTACAGCGACCGCCGCATCGTCTGGGGACGGCGCATTACCTAGCGTGTACGGCGCCCGGAATGCGTGGCGCGGCTCCGGGCGCGCGTTGTCATCGGGCCAGCGGCAGGCGCGCGGATGTCCAATCCGTGCGTATGCTGAGCGCCCGTACTGGATTATCCTGATGTGCGTTGCCCCGCCGGCAGCCGTAGACATCGATAAGGGGGAAGCATGCCGGCTCCGATCCGCAATCTCTGGAACGACGCGAGCGCGCTGAAGCGCGCGCTGCTCGTGGGCGGCCCGCTCGCGGTGGTCGCCATCATCGCCACGGTGGCGGTGGTGGCAGCGACGGGCGATGGCGGCGAGCCGCCGGCCGAGGCCGTCGCGCCGACGGCGACGGCGACCGCGACCGCGACGGCGACAGCGATGCCGACCGACACGCCGCTCCCGACGGCGACGCCGGCGCCGGCGCCTCCGCCCAGCTCGGGCGGCAGCAGCGGCGGCGGCGGGACGTACCGGCCGCCGAGCGGCGGCGGGCAGGTCGTACAGCCGCAAGCCGGCACGGGCCCCGGCCCGGTGCAGAGCACCGGCATGTCCATGAGCATCCCGAAGATCGGCGTCAACGGCGCGGTGTCCTCGCGGACGGTGGGCACGAATGGCCGCATGGGTGACCCGATCGGCGCGTGGATGGTCCTCTGGTATGACTTCTCGACGTACTCGCCGGGCTACGGCGGCTACCCGGGCGAGCCGGGCGCGAACGCCGTATTCTCGGGCCACGTCGACTACATCAACGTCGGTCCGGCGGTGTTCTGGAGCATCCGGAGCCTTGCGCCTGGCGACCAGGTGACCGTGAATACGCCGAACGGGCCGATCACCTATGCGATAGAGTGGAGTACGTGGGCGGGACCGCGCGACGACTTCACCGGCTACGTGGCGCAGACAGGCCAGGATGTGATCACGCTGGTGACGTGCATTGGCACATTCAGCGGCGGGCACTACAGCGACCGGCTGATCGTGCGTGGCGTGCGCATCTAGCCCGATACATCGCCCGGCCGCCTGCGTTCGTATCGATGCAGAGGTAATCGCGCCCGGATGGTCAAGGTGAATTCGAACAGGCTTTCGTACGCGCTGATCACGCTCGGGACGGCGCTGATCGTCGTCGCCGTCACGCTGATGGCGCTCGTCGCCACGGACGTCATCGACGACGGGTCGACGGGCAACAGTGACCTCGAGACGGTCACGACGTTCGGCGACCCGATCGACATCACGCCCCAGGCGAGCGTCACTCCGTCAAGCAAGTTCCCGCCGCCGTCGAACGCGCCGATCACGCGGCTGGTCATCCCGCGCGCCGAGATCGATGCGCCGGTTGTCGTCCGCGGCGTCGACGAGGCGCGGGTGATGCAGACGCCGGACAACGCGTGGGACACCGCGTGGTACGACTTCAGCGCGGTCCCCGGATACGGCGGGAACGCCGTGTTCTCGGGCCACGTCGACTACATCAACGTCGGCAAGGCGGTGTTCTGGAACCTGAAAGACCTCGTCGAGGGCGACGTTGTCGAAGTGCGGCTCGAAGACGGCACGACGTACACGTACGCCGTCACGTCGAAGCAGCAATACGACGCGACGACGGCGCCGGTCGACCAGATCGTCGGGCCGACAGCGAACGAAGTGGTGACACTGATCACGTGCAGCGGCACGTTCAGCAGCGCCACGCACCAGTACGACAAACGCCTCGTCATCCGCGCCGAGCGCATCGCGTAGCGCCGCCGCTCGCCTCTCCCGCGCCGCTTCGGGCGGTGCTACGCTGCCCGGCGGGAGGAGGGGACGATGAACATCGCGATCGTGCTGTTTCCCCAGGTTGAGGAACTCGATTTCGCCGGGCCGTACGAGGTCTTTGGCATGGCCGCCAAGCGCTACAAGGACTGGCGCGTCTTCACCGTCGCCGAGGAGCGCGTGGTGAAGGGCTCGTGCGGCCTGAGCGTCAACGTCGACTACACGTTCGCCGAGGCGCCGGCCGCGGACATCGTCGTGGTGCCGGGCGGGTTCGGCACGCGGCCGGGCATGGAGAACGCCGCGCTCATCGGCTACATCCAGCGGGCGGGCGAGGGCGCGCGGTACGTGACATCGGTGTGCACGGGCGCGTACCTGCTGCACCGGGCGGGGTTCCTGCGCGGCCGCCGCGCGACGACCTACTGGTCCGAGCGCAACGCGCTGGCCGCCATGGGCGACGTGACGGTGGTCGAGGAGCGCTGGGTGCACGACGGCAACGTGATCAGCGCCGCGGGCGTGTCGGCGGGCATCGACATGGCGCTGTACGTGGTGGGCTTGCTGACATCGCCGCTGGAGGCGCGCCAGCTGCAGAAGCTCATCGAATACGACCCCTCGCCGCCGTACGCCGAGGTGGCGCTGTAGCTTCGGTTTCGGCCCCGTGAACGGCGCGCCGGCGTTGTAGGGAAGCGCCGGAATTGTTAAACTTGCTTAGTTGGATCGCCGGGCTTCGGCCGGCGCGCAGGCAAGCAACCCCAGGCCCCGGCGAACGGCCGGAGCGCCCCGCCGGGACCCCACCGGCCGAGACGATGGACGGATGACCCAGGACTCCGGATTCGGCAATATCCGCCACCGCGGCATCGAAGACGAGATGCGCGCGTCGTACCTCGACTACGCCATGAGCGTGATCGTGGCGCGCGCGCTCCCGGATGTGCGCGACGGCCTGAAGCCCGTGCAGCGCCGCATCCTCTATGCGATGCACGACATGAACCTGCGCCCGGGCGCCGCCTACCGGAAGAGCGCGGCCATCGTCGGTGAGGTGCTCGGGAAGTACCACCCGCACGGCGACAGCCCGGTGTACGAGGCGATGGCGCGCCTCGCGCAGGACTTCTCGATGCGCTACCAACTGGTCAACGGCCAGGGGAACTTCGGCAGCATCGATGGCGACCCGCCCGCGGCCATGCGCTACACCGAGGCGAAGATGGCGGCGATCACCGAGCTGCTGCTCGCCGACATCGATTCCAACACGGTCGACATGGTGCCGACGTACGACGACTCGCGGACGGAGCCGTGGGTGCTGCCGGCGCGCGTGCCGAACCTGCTGATCAACGGCTCTTCCGGCATCGCCGTCGGCATGGCGACGAACATCCCGCCGCACAACCTGGGCGAGATCTGCGACGCCGTGGCCGCGCTCATCGAGAACGCGGAGACGACCACGGAGGAGCTCGCGGAGATCGTGCGCGGGCCGGACTTCCCGACGGCGGGCATCATCTATCGCGCGCGTAAGGACAGCCAGCTCGACGACGAAGGCAAGCGCCATGACGTGATGCGCGATGCGATCCGCGAGGCGTACGCCGACGGACGCGGCCGCATCATCATGCGCGCGCGGGCGACGATCGAGGAGATGGCGCGGGGCAACCGCGAGCAGATCATCGTGCACGAGCTGCCGTACCAGGTGAACAAGGCCGCGCTGATCGAGAAGATCGCCGACCTGGTGAAAGAGCGGAAGGTCAGCGGGATCAGCGACCTGCGCGACGAGTCGGACCGCAACGGCATGCGCATCGTCATCGAGCTGGGGCGCGACGGGCAGGCGGCGAGCGTGCTGAACCAGCTGTACAAGCACACGGCGATGCAGTCGTCGTTCGCGGTGAACATGGTCGCGCTCGATGGCGGCCAGCCGAAGACGATGGGCCTCAAGAAGATGCTCGAGGCCTACATCAACCACCGGCGCGAGGTGATCCGCCGGCGCACGGAGTTCGAGCTCGAACGGGCGCGCGAGCGCGAGCACATCCTGCTCGGCTACCTGATCGCGCTGGGCGGGATCGACAAGATCATCGCGCTGATCCGCGGCGCGTCGTCGGCCGACGACGCGAAGGCGAAGATGATGGCGAAGCCGTGGAACATGAGCGACCGGCAGGCGCAGGCGGTCCTTGACCTGCAGCTGCGGCGGCTCGCCAAGCTCGAGCGCGACAAGATCCAGGACGAGTACAACGACCTGATCAAGCGCATCGCGTACCTGGAGGACCTGCTCAAGAACCCGCGCAAGATCGACTTCCTGATCCGCGACGACATGGCCGAGATCAAGGAGGCGTTCGGCGACGAGCGCAAGACGGCGATCGTCGACGGGGGCGTCGACGAGATCGCGGAGGAGGACCTGGTCGCGCACCAGGAGGTCGTCGTCACGCTGTCGAACCGCGGTTACGTGAAGCGGCTGCCGCTCGAGACGTACCGGCTGCAGCGGCGCGGCGGCAAGGGGATCACCGGCATGGTCACCCGCGAGGAAGACGCCGTGCGCCGGCTGATCGTGTGTGACACGCACGACAACGTGCTGTTCTTCACAGAGCGCGGCCGCGTGTTCCAGGCGCGCGCGTGGGACCTGCCCGACGCCAAGCGCCAGGCAAAGGGCATCCCGCTGGTGAACGTCATCGAGTGCGAGCCGAACGAAACGGTGACGGCGCTGGTGACGATCCGCGACTACACGAAGGACTTCATGGTCATGGCGACGGCGAGCGGCGAGGTGAAGAAGACACCACTCGCCGACTTCAAGGAAGTGCGCCGTAACGGCAAGATCGCCATGGACCTGGAGAAGGGCGACGAGTTCATCGCCGCGCGCCTCGTGCACGAGGGCGACGAGATCGTCATCATCACATCGAACGGGCAGGCGGTCCGCTTCAACATCGACGGGCTGCGTTCGGCGTCGCGCACGTCGGGCGGCGTCCGCGGCATCAAGCTCGCAAAGGGCGGCAAGGTCGTGTCGATGGAGGTGGTGACGCCCGGACACGAGTTGCTGAGCATCACCGAGAACGGCTTCGGCAAGCGCACGCCGTTTGAGGACTACCCGACGCACAACCGCGGCGGCCAGGGCGTCCGCAACTACGACATCACGAAGAAGACAGGCCAGGTGATCGCGTCGCGGACGGTGAACGACAAGCAGGAGCTGATCGTCATCAGCCGCGACGGCATTGTCATCCGCACGCGGATGGACCAGATCCGCCGCACGGGGCGGTCGGCGCAGGGCGTGTCGGTGATCAGCGTCGGGGCGGGCGACGCGGTGGCGTCGCTGGCGACGATCGACATGGGCGGCAACGGCGGGCCGAAGGAGCCTGAGGCGCGGCAGGGCGCGCTTGCCATCGGCGACGCGAAGCCGGCGAAGGGCGCCGCGAAGCCGAAGGCGCCCGGCAGGAAGCCGATCCCGATCCGCCGCGCCGAGCGCAAGCCGCCGCCGAAGGGCAAGCCGCGCAAGTAGCCCGCGCTATTCCTGCGTATGCACGCAGGGACGGTCGTCGGCGGCGGCGCGGACCGTCGCCGTCCAGTTGTCCGCGCGGACCTGCTCCATGGGGAATGTGCGGAAGATCGCCATGGTCGATTCCGCCTTCATGTACTGGTACGTCGCCAGCTCGGGGTCGGTCAGCGTCTCGGTGGCGTTCGGGGCGATGCGCATCCGCGGGTAGCCGTTATCGAAGCGCACGTTGATCACGCACGGCGTCTCGTTGACGACGGTGATCGTCGGCGCATTGCCGGTGGTCGCGCCGCCGCTGGACGGCTCGCCGCCGCCGCAGGCGGCAACCAGCAGCGCCATGCCCGCGAGCATCGCGCCGGCGGTCCGCCCGCGAGTCCATCGATTCATGCGCATTGGCGATCCAATTGTAGCGGCTGTCCGCGCATCAGTTACGGGGCGCCGCTGACCCACGCGACCACGGCGTCGACGATGCGCTGCTGCGCGTCTGACGCGTCGTCGAGCGTCTTGTGGCCGACGCGCGCCATGCCGCCGCCGCCATCGCTCGGCGCCACGGGCGCGAACGCGGCAGATTCGTCGTGGTCGGCGGCGTTGGGGATGTCCAGCGGCACGCCGTGCCACCCCTCGTTCGTCTGGAAGACGTTGACGAGCTTCGTGCGCTGCGGAAGCCCGGTCGGATGGCGGTCGTAGAGCGCGTCGCTGCGGTCGATGAGCACGCCGAGCATGCGCGGCGCATTCGCGGCGGACTCGGCCTCGAGCGCCGCCGTGACCGAGGTGACGGTCACCCCGCCGTGGCTGTGGCCGAGGATCACGGCGCGCAGGCATGGCATCTCGGCGAGGCGTTCGCGCAGGCGGAGCGTGAGCCAGCGCTCCATGTTCGTCTGCGGCAGGTCCGCCGCGCCGAACAGCGCCGCCGTGGAGAGGATCACCGCGGATGCGACGCCTTCGCCGCGGAGCCGCGCCTGCACACCGTTCGTGATATCGAGCAGGCCCAGGCTCTCGCCCTCGCGCGGCTGCAGCAGGTCGCTGCCCGCGCTACCGACGGCGACGAGGAGCACCGGCGGGCGCGGCGAGCCGCATGTATACGCAGCGGGGTCATCGGGCGCGCCGGTCCACCAGTCGGCGTGCGACGCCGGGTCGGCGCACGCGCCGTCGCCCAGCGGCACGTCGAGGCTGGCGGCGAACGTGCCGTCGGCGGCGTTCAGGCGGCGATCGCGGTTGACGTCGAGACACGAGAGCAGCAGCGGCTTCACGTCGCCGTGCGGCGCGCGGAGCGCCTGGATCCAGGTCGCTGCCACCGGCGTGGCCGTCGCCGCCGTGACGGAGTCGGGCGTCGCCGTGAGGTGCGCGATGACGTCCTCGGGTGCGTCGGTGCGGTCGGTGAACGCGAGCCCGAGCGCGGCCGCGGCCACGGCGGCGACCGCGATGATGGCGACCGTAGCGGCGATGCGACCGGCGCGGCCGTTCATGCGGGACATCTTCGTCGTTTCATCGGACGGAGTATACGGCGGGCGGTGGCGGCGCGCCGCGTGGCGGCCGGCGGGCGCCGATGCCCCGTCCGCGGGTTCCAGCGGCGCGCCGCCCGGCAGCGTTAGCGAACGTTACAGGCGCGGGCGGTTTACATCTGATTAACACTTCGATACCAGTTCGTTGACACGGGGCGCTTATCGTCAATTCGAGGGCGGGTCGCTTGTGCGTCGTAAGGCGTAGGGTGTGACAATCTTGAGGCAGGGAGTGAACAAGCGACCCGCCCGCTACCCCTATAATGACCCCGGCGAACTGAGAGAGGTCCCTCACCGATGCCGGGCACGATCCTCGTCGTAGACGACGAAAAGAACATCGTTAACCTCGCGCGGCTCTACCTCAACAACGAGGGGTTTCGCGTCGAATCCGCCTCCGACGGCAAGCAGGGGCTGGAGAAGGCGCGCGCCATCAAGCCGGACCTCATCGTCCTCGACATCATGATGCCGGAGATGGACGGGCTCACCGTCTGCAAGGAGCTCCGGAAGACGAGCAACGTGCCGGTCATCATCCTCACCGCGCGCGGAGATGACATCGACCGGATCGTCGGGCTGGAGATCGGCGCCGACGACTACATGCCCAAGCCGTTCAACCCGCGGGAGCTCGTCGCCCGCGTGAAGGCCGTGCTCCGCCGCGCCCAGGGCGAGCGCGAGGTGCCGGAGGTCGTCGAGGTCGACGGCCTGCGCATCGACTCCGCGAGCCGCGAGGTGACGCTGAACGGGCAGCCGCTGCAGCTTCGTGCCAAGGAATTCGACCTGCTGACCGCCTTCGCCCAGCACAAGGGCACCGTGCTCGACCGGGAGCGCCTGCTGCGCATGGTCTGGGGCGCCGACTATTTCGGTGACTCACGGACGATCGATGTGCACGTGGCGTGGCTCCGCGACAAGCTCGGGGACTCCGCGGTCAAGATCCAGACCGTCTGGGGGGTCGGGTACAAGCTGGTAGTGGAAAGCGATGCTGGGGAGTCTTAGGGCCAGGCTCATTGTCTCGTTCGCGGTGGTGGTGGCGCTGGCCGTGTTCCTCGCCGGCGCCGGCGCGTTGTTCCTGTTGCGCGACCAGCAACAGGAGTCGGCGCGCGAGCGGTACGGCCGCCACGCCGAGCCCGTCAACGAACGCGTGGGCGCGATGCTGGCGCTCGGCGCGAGCGTCAACGACATCAAGGACGCGCTCGCCGAGCGGGCGGGGGAACTTGGCATCCGCATTGTGCTGGTGGACGAGGACCTGCTCGTCGTCTTCGACAGCGACGCGGATCAGCGGCTGCTCGGCCACTACATCCTGTCATTCGAGAACCGCGACCTGGCGCTGATCAACGAGAACGGCGCGCGCTACCGCTGGACGAACTACGACGGCGGCGACGCGCACCTGACATTGTTCGCGCCGCCGCCCGCCGAGTCCGAGGCGACGGGCACGTTCACGCCGCCGCGGTACGAGGCGATCGTCGCGATCCCGCAGAACGAGCTGTCGTCGGCGTGGCTGGAGCTTGCCCCGAGGCTCGCGCTGGCGGGAAGCATCGCGCTGGCGGTCTCGTTCGCGGTCGCGTGGTTCATCTCGCGCTCGATCTCCGGGCCGCTGGCGCGCATCACGCAGGCGTCGGTGCAGATGGCGCGCGGCAACTACGACGTGCACATCCCGATCCGCGGCCAGGACGAGGTCGGGCGCCTGTCGGAGGCGTTCAACCACATGGCGCGCGAGGTCAGCGGGTCACAGCGCATGATGCGCGACCTGCTCGCCAATGTCTCGCACGAGCTGAAGACGCCGCTGACATCGATCCAGGGGTTTTCGCAGGCGATGCTCGATGGCGCGATCACGGACGAGGAGCAATTCCGCGAGTCGTGCAACATCATCAACGAAGAAGCGAACCGCATGCGGGCGCTGGTCGATGACCTGCTGCTGCTGTCGCAGCTCGAATCGGGGCAGGTGGAGATGCAGCACGCGCACGTGGACCTGGTGCTGGTGCTGCAGCACACGCTGGAGCGCTTCATGTGGACGCTGCGCGACGCCGGCATCGAATCGCGCCTGCGTCTCGGCCACCTGCCCGAGGTGCACGGCGACGAGCGGCGGTTGGAGCAGGTGTTCTCGAACCTCATCGAGAACGCGGTGCGGCACACGCCGCGCGGTGGCGCGATCACCCTCACAGCGCAAGGGCAGCGCAACGGCGAGATCAGTATCGGCGTGCACAACACCGGGTCATACATCCCGCCGGAGGATCTGCCGCGCGTGTTCGAGCGGTTCTTCCAGGTGGACCGCGCGCGGGCGCGCAAGGGCGGCAGCAGCGGCCTCGGCCTGTCGATCGTCTCGGAGATCGTCGAGGCGCACGGCGGCACGGTGCGCGCGGCGAGCGACCGCGACAACGGCACGGAGTTCATCGTCACGCTGCCGTCGGCGCCGATGACCGAGCGCGCCGGGCGGACGCTCGGCTCCGACGCCCGGAAGCCGCGCCGCCCCGCGAGCAAGCGCGAAGCGCCCGCGTGACACGCAGCGCGCCCTGAGCGCTGCATCCCGCCGCCCACTCGCACTCCTCCTGCCGGCGCGTTAGTATCGCGTCGATGTATGCAGTGATCCTCGCGGGGGGCGCTGGCACGCGGCTGCGGCCGCTGACGTACGCCAGGCGCAAGGAGCTCGTGCCGCTGCTGAACCGGCCGCTGCTCGAGTACCGGCTGCTGAACCTGCGCGGCCATGGCGTCACGCGCATCATCCTCGCTTGCTCGCAGGGCATGGGCGAGGTCGAGCAGCATTTCGGCGACGGCTCGTCGCTCGGCGTCTCGCTCAGCTACCACTACGAAGAGCGGCCCCTCGGCTCCGGGCGCGCGGTGAAGGAGGCGGCGCGCGCGTTCGGCGCGGCGGGCACGCTCGTCGTGTGCAACGGCGACATCCTCACGGACGTCGACCTGACGGCGATGATCGGCCGGCACCGCACCACGGGCGCGACGCTCAGCATCTCGCTCGCGCCCGTCGATGACCCGTGGCATTTCGGCGTCGTCGCCGTTGACGACGAGTTGCGCATCGGCCACTTCGTCGAGAAGCCGCCACAGGGCGAGGAGCCGAGCAACCTGATCAATGCCGGCACGTGGCTGTGGGAGCCGCAGGTGCTCGACCGCATCCCCGACGACGAGAGCGCGGTGCGCGACGGCTTTTCGGAGCGTGTGCTGTTTCCGGGCATCATCGGCGACGGGCTGCGGGTGCAGGGGTTCATCGAGGACCTGTGGGTCGACGTGGGCGCGCCGGACCGGTACCTGCGCGCGACGCGCCTGCTGCTCGCGCGCGAAACGCTCCGGCGTGGCGCCGATGTCATTGCCGAGGAGGGTGCGGCGATCGCGGACGGTGCGCGGATGGAGGGCCACGTGCACCTCGGCGCCGGCGCCACGGTCGCCGCCGGCGCGGAGGTGCGCGGGCCAACCGTGCTCGGCGAGCGCGCTTCGCTCGGCGAGCGGGCGGTCGTGCACGGCAGCGTGCTGTGGGAGGATGCGCGGGTCGGCGCCGGGGCGCGCGTCTCGGGCAGCATCATCGCCGCGGGCGCGCAGGTCGGCGCCGGCGCGGTCGTCGAGGATGCGATCCTGGCGGACGGCGCGATCGTGGCGCCGGACCACACCCTGCCGCCGGGCGCGCGCCTGATGCCCGGCGAGGTGTCGTCGGTCGGCGACTGACCGGGCGAGCGCCATGCGGTATGCTCACACCCCATGACGGCCTCCGCTCGAACCGACACGCTTCCCGAGCCGCGCCCGAGCATCGCCGCGCTTGCCGGCGATGCGATCGCGCTGCGCCGCGACCTGCACGAGCACGCCGAGCTGTCGACACAGGAGCATCGCACGCAGGCGACGATCGTCGAGCAGTTGCGGGCAGCCGGGCTTGACGGCGTGCGCCCATGCGCCGACACGGGGGTCACCGCCATCGTGCGCGGCGCGCTGCCCGGCCCAAACCTGCTGTGGCGCGCCGACATCGACGCGCTGCCGCTCGACGAGCAGACAGGCCTGCCGTTCGCGTCACGCCAAACGGCGATGCACGCCTGCGGGCACGACGGCCACGTCGCCATCGCGCTGACGCTCGCGCGCGCGCTGCAATCGTCGGCCGGGACGCTGGCGGGGACCGTGCGGTTCGCCTTTCAGCCGGCCGAGGAGCACGTCGGCGGCGCGCGGCGCATGGTCGAGGAAGGCGTGATGAGCGACCCGCAGGTCGACCGCGTGTTCGGGCTGCACATCTGGGCGGCGGCGCCGCTCGGCCACGTGCTCGTCAACCCGCGCACGATCTTTGCCGCCGCGACGCACTTCCGCATCATCGTGCGCGGGCGGGGCGGGCACGCCGCCGCGCCGCACGAGACGATCGACCCGATCGTGGTGTCCGCGCACGTCGTGACGGCGCTTCAGACGGTGGTGAGCCGCGCCGTTGACTCGGCGCAGAACGCCGTCCTCACGATCGGGCGCATCCAGGGCGGCGTCCGCGGCAACATCATCCCGAACGAAGTGATGATGTCCGGGACCGTCCGCACGTTCGATGCCGGGGTGCTCGACCGCGTGCTCCGCGGCATGGACGAGATCATCCGCGGCGTGACCTCGGCGTGGCGGGCGGAATACGAGTTCGACCACTCGACGCTCGGCGCCTGCGTCAATGATCCGGAGTCCACGGCGCTGGTCGCGGGCGTCGCCGCGGCGTTCCTCGGGCCGGAGCGTGTGGGCGAGACGAGCGTCAGCGGCGCGGATGACATGTCGTACTTCCTGGCGGCGGCGCCGGGCTCCTACTTCCTCCTCGGCGGCGCGCACGCCGGCGACGGGCGCGTGTACCCGCACCACCATCCGAAATTCGACTTCGACGAGGCGTGCATCCCGCTCGGCGCCGAGCTGGCGACGCGCATCATCGAGGCCGCTTCGGGGTCGCGCATCGCATGAACCCCGGCAGGACGATCGTCATCGCCGACTACGACGCGTCGTGGCCGCGCCGGTTCGAGGAGGAGCGCGCGATGATCCTCCGCGCGTGCGGCGCGGGCGCATTCACGCGCATCGAGCACGTGGGCAGCACAGCCGTGCCCGGCCTCGGCGCGAAGCCGGTGATCGACATCATGCCCGGCGTGCGCTCGCTCGACGCGTTCATGCCGTACGTCGAGCGCATCGAGACGCTCGGATACCAGTACGCGCCCGAGACCGAGGGCTTCATCCCCGGTGAGGGCGAGGGGATTCCGGAACGCCGCTACTTCCGCAAGGAAGTCGATGGCGTGCGCGCCTTCCACCTGCACGTCGTCGAGCACGGCGGCGACTTCTGGACGCGGCACCTTCGCTTCCGCAACGAGCTGCGCATGCGGCGCGAAGACCGTCGCGCGTACGATGCGCTGAAGCGCCGGCTTGCGGCCGAGTACAACGCGTCGCTGGCCGGCAGAGGCGTGAGCACCACGGCGGGATACACGGACCACAAGACCAAGCTCATCGAGGGCGTGCTCGCGCGGGCGCAGGCGCGCATCGACCGCTCGGCGCCCGTCGTCATCGCTCCGTACGACGCGGCGTGGCCGGCGCTGTACGAGCGTGAGCGCGCCCTCGTAGCGGCGGCGGCGGGCGATGCCGCGGTCGCGATCGAACACGTGGGCAGCACGTCGGTGCCGGGGCTCGATGCGAAGCCGGTGATCGACATCGCGCTGGGGGCGCGCACGCTCGACGCCGCGCGCGCTCGCGTCGATGCGCTGTGCGAGGCCGGCTGGACGCGCGAAACGTACGACGAGACGGAGCCCGACTGGATCTACATCGGCAAGCGGCGGCGGGACACGGGACGCAGCGAGGCGCACCTGCACATGGTGCCGTTCGGCGGCGACCGGTGGAACCGCTACCTGTTGTTCCGCGATCGGCTGCGCGCGCACCCCGGGGAGGCGGCGGCGTACGCGGCGCTCAAGCGCGACCTGGCAGCGGAGTTCGGCGCGGACCGCACCGGCTATGCGGAGGCGAAGTCGGACTTCGTGAACTGGATCGGCGTGAACGCGCGCCGCGCGCCGTGATCCGGGCGATCTTCTACGACGCCGGCCACACGCTCGTCCGCCCACGCGCGGAGATCGACGAAGTGTGGGACTTCCTGGCGCACCAGTTGGGCATGCACATCCCGGAGGAGCGCCGCACCGCGTTTCCCGATGTCGCAGCCTTCTTCTACTCGCGCCTGGGCGAGGACGGGCTCGGCTCCTACGCGTCGGACCGCGCGGCGCGGGCGTTCTGGTCGGAGTACTACGCGTACGCGCTGCAGCCCGTCGCGCCGGGCCTGCCGCGCGAGGAGATCCTCTCGGCGGGTAACGCGCTGTACGACTGGTACGCCGAGCCGGCGCAGTGGGAGCCGTTCCCGGAAACGATCGACGCGCTGGAGCGCGGGCGGGCGCGCGGGCTGGTGCAGGGCGTGGTTTCGGACTGGGGCAGCGACCTGCTGCCGATCCTGCACGCGCACGAGATCACGCGGCTGATGGACTTCGTGGTGGCGTCGGCGGTGGTCGGTTCGTCGAAGCCGCACCGGGAGATCTTCCTGTACGCGCTCGCGCGCGCTGGCGTCGGCGCCGGGGAGACGGTCTACGTCGGCGACTCATATCTGGCCGACGTGCTGGGCTCGCGCGCCGCGGGCTTGCACCCCGTGCTCATCGACCGTGAGGGCAAGGCGCCGCCCATCGACGCTCCCGTCGTCCGTGCGCTGACGGACGTGCTCGACGTCGTCGGCCGGATCGATGCCGCCGGGTGAGCGGTCTTGACAACGGACTGGCGACGGGAGTTACTGGTGCCGAGGTGGTGGTCCATGTGCTTCGCCGAATCGATCGTCATGAAGGTGGCGCCGCAGCGGGCGTTCGCGTACCTCGCCGATCCCGCGACCGCGCCGATCATTGAGCCCGCGGTGATCTCCTACACGCCCGATACGTTGCCGATGCACGCCGGTGGCACGAACACCATCCGCGTCCGGATGCTCGGCCTGCGCGCCACGCTCGTCACCCGGACAGTGGAGTGGGAAGAAGGACGCCGCATGGTGCTGGAGTCGGTGCGCCCGTCACGCCCGGTGCGTGGTCGTGCGACGCACCTGTTCGAGCCGCACCCGGACGGCGTGCGGTATACGTGGTCGATGGAGATGCTGCCGGCCGGATTCGGCGGCGGGATCGCCGCGCGGGCCATGACGTGGCTCATGCGACGCAACGCGCGGCGTCAGCAGGCGCGCTTCAAGCGCGAGGTCGAGCGCGGCGCGGTCACGCGGCCAACGGACGCGCGCAGTTGACGGCGGCGAATGCGCGCAGGCACACCATCGCGCATCCGCGACGGGATCTGCCGGAGTCGCGGCCTCGTCGCCCGATCGCGCGTGAGGGCGCGGAGCGCAGGAGGATGCTTACGGGATGGATGTGGCACCGCAGCTGACGTTCAGGCCCGCGCGCCCCGACGAGTCTGATCTGCTCGCCGACCTCGTGCTGGGCGATGCGGAGCAGGAGAGCACGCGCGTGGCGATGCGGCAGTATGCGCTGACCGACTTGGAAACCGTGCGGAAGCTCGTCCGCGTGGCGTGGCGCGGCGGCGGGAACTGGCGGACGAGCGTCTTGGCGCTGCATGAGGGCGAGGGCGTGGGTGTGTTGCAGACGGGGCACTCATCGTTCGGCGTGTCCCGCGAGTTGATCATCACCGTGTTGCGGACGCTGGGCGTGCGGCGGGCGCTGGGCCTCCCGGGACGCATGCGGCTTCGCGCCGCCGTGTCGCCCGCGAGACGCCCCGGCAGCTTCTACGTGTCGGAGTTGCACGTGGCGCCGGGCATGCGCGGCCGCGGATTCGGGCACGAGATGCTCGTGGAGGCGGAGCGCATGGCGCGGCAGGCGGGGTATCGTTCGATGGCGCTCCACACGTACACGACGAACCCGGCGCAGCGCCTGTACACGCGCTTCGGGTTCGTCATCATCGAGCGCCGGACGTCGGAGGCGTTCGAGCGTCTCACGGGCGCCGCCGGCCAGGTGCTCATGGTCAAGGAACTCGAATCGTCCGTGTGAAGGCGCAACCAGTCCCCTGGCGCCGGTCATCTGTGGCAGGGGGCGCAGGTCGGCTATACTGCGCCGTCCGCCGCTGCGGCGGGCGCGGCCACGCCGGCGTAGCTCAGTGGTAGAGCAGCTGTTTCGTAAACAGCAGGTCATCAGTTCGAATCTGATCGCCGGCTCCAGAGATGACGTGAAGAAGGGGGTGCCCGCGGGCCCCCCCTTCTGTCATGCCACGATCATCCGCTACGGGCAGGGACCCGCGTGCTGCGCGACGAATTGCAGGTCGAGCACGTTGATCGAGCCATCCTTGGTCACGTCGAAGTCGACGATGTACCCGGCCGGGCCAGAGGGCGAGACGCTCAACGCGATCTGCTGCAGGGGGACTGAAACCTGACCTACCTCGCTAGTGGTGCGGTAGCCGACGACGCCACGAAGTTGCAGACCACGAATCCCCTTCGGGGGACTGAAACTTGGGCAGCGGGTACTCGTCGTCCTCGACCTGATAGGTTGCAGACCACGAATCCCCTTCGGGGGACTGAGCACAAGTGGAGCAGGCGCCCGCGGGCGCGGCGCCGGCCGCTGAGCCACGATCCCTCGTCTGAATGACGCCTCCGATCGGACCGCGCCCCCCAGGCCGGGCGCGCGGGGTGCGTCAGAATGAAGCATGGGCACGCGAGACATTGTCGGGGCGGTGGCGCTGCTGGCGCTGGGCGCCGCGTGCGCGGGCGGCGATGGCGGCGATGGCGCGGCGACGCCGGCGGCGGCGCGCGCCAGCGTGACGGCGAGTGTGACGGCGATCGCTGCTACGCCGGCGCTCCCTTCCATGACCGCAACGCCGGAACCCACGCAGGAACTGCGTCCGACGCCGGCGACGCCCGCAAGCCCGGCGCGCATCCTCCGCCGCGGCGACCCCTCGCGCCGCGCGGTGGCGCTGACGTTCGACGCGGGCAGCGACGCCGGGCATGCGATGGCGATCCTCGCGACGCTGCGCGACTACGGCGTGCGCGCGGCGTTCGGCATCACCGGGACGTGGGCCGAAGCGAACCCGGACGCGCTGTTGTCGATCGCGGCGGAGGGCCACATGCTGCTCAACCACGGATACAGCCACGTGTCATTCACCGGCGCCTCAACCGGCGCGCCCGCGCTGACGCCGGCCGAACGCGCGCTCGAGCTGCGGCGCACCGAGACGACCGTCTATCGCATCACGGGCCGAAGCACGAGGCCGTACATGCGGCCGCCGTACGGCGACATCGACGCGGCGATGCCGGCGGACGTCGCGGCGGCGGGGTACAGCGTGATCGCGATGTGGACGGTGGATTCGTTCGGCTGGCGGCGCATCCCCGCCGATGAGGTCGTCGAGCGGTCGTTGGCGCTCGCGGAGCCGGGCGCGATCTACATCATGCACGTCGGGTCGGAGTCGCAGGACGCTGCGGCGCTGCCGCGGGTCATCGAAGGGCTGCGCGCCGCCGGTTACGCGATCGTGCCGGTCGACGAGATCGAGTAGCTACCGCTGCGTGACACGGATGGAGCCGGCGTGCGAGCGCAGGCGTACCTTCGGGCCGCCCGACGGTGGCGGGCCGCCGCCGTGCCGCGGCTCGAGGTCAGACTTCACGCTTCCGACGCTCGCCTCGGCCTCGAGGAAGAACGGGTGCGCCGGGTCCACGGCGAAGGTGATGCTCCCCGCGTGCGCCTCGATATCGACGTCGGCGCAGACGCGGCCGCGGAAGCGCACGCTGCCCGCTTTGGCGCGCGCGTGCCCCCGCCCGCCAGGGTCGTCGATGTTCAGCGAGCCGCTGGCCGCCGACGCCTGCAGGTCGCCGCGCACGCGCTCGATGTCGAGCGTGCCGCTGCGCGCTTCGACGCGGGCGCTGCCTTCGATCTCACGCATACGCACGCGCCCGCTGCGCGCCTCCGCCGTGACGTTGCCGCTGATACGCTCGATCAACACGGTGCCGCTGCGTGAGACGGCCGTGACGTCGCCGCGGATGTCCTCGACGCCGAGCTTGCCGCTCAACGCTTCCGTATGGACGACGCCCTCGATGTGGGTGATCTGCACGCCGCCGCTGCGCGAGAGCACGCGCACCGCGCTGTGCACCGGGACGACCACGCGATAGTCGACGCGGGCGCGCCCGCCGAACAGGCCGGACCAGCCGGCCCGGTTCTGGAGCGACGGCGCCCGCACGATCACGCGGTGCTGGTCCTGCTCCATGTTGCGCGCGACGAGCGCCGCCGCGTCGTCGGCCTCGGCGGCGAGGTCGGTCCAGACGCGCACGACCGCATCGACCAGCACCGATCCGCGGCCGGCGCGGCCCTCGACGATCACGTCGCCGGAGCGCGCTTCCAGGTGCAGCACCGCCTTCTCGCCCGTACCGAACTCGCGCGTGATGGTGCGCACGTGCTCCATGGTCATCCGCCCACCGAGAATCCCCAGAGGCGCGTCGTGAAGTCGTTCCACAGGCCCCGCGGCTGCGGCGTGTCGTGCGCCAGCACGACGTCAGGGCCGAGCGCGCGGCGCAGCGCCGCGGCCAGCTCGCGCCGCGAGTGCGGCCCGACAAGCCGGGCGACCTCGGAGGAATGGTGCAGCACGACGAACGTGGGCAGGAATTCGATGCGGAAGCGCCGGCGCAGGTCGGGTGACGCGTCGACGTCGACGGCGCGCACGGGCAGGCGGCCGATGCCGCGCAGCTCGATGCCGCCGGCGCGCGCGGCGATCGGCCGCTGCTTGCAGCGCGACGACGTGAACTCGATGACGAGGGGCACGCCGGCGACGGTTGGCGCCGATTCGTTGGTGTACGCGCGTTCGGGCGCGATGTTCATGGTCATGGCGGCAGCTGTTACTCCCAGCGGCGGGCGACGTTGCCCCATTCATGCGATTCCGGCCATTCGCGCCAGCGGCGGTGGCGGCGGTGTTCGCCGCCGTCGAGCGACACGACGCGCGGCATGAACGCGGCGAGGCCGCTGACGACGGACATCGCGATCAGCCAGTCGCGGGTGGCATCGACCGTCCCGGCGAGCAGCAGCACGGCGAGCGCGAACGAGGCGAGGCGCAGGTCGAGCGCCGGCCGCAGGCGGAGCGGCGCCCACGGGCGGAGGCGCATGGCAACGGCGCCGGTGAGCGCGACGAGCGCGATCAGCCAGCCGCGCGTCGGGTCGGCGGCGCCGCCAAGCAACACGAGCGAGATGACGAACGCGGCGATGGCCATCGGTGGCGCTCCTTTCGTCAGCGTGCGGCGGCGAGCGTGTTGCGCGCCGCGCCGGCATCGATGTGCAGGCCGATGCGCACGAGCGCGGCGGCGATCGCCGGGCGGACGCCGATGTGCGCGTCCGCGCGCATGCCGGCGATCTCGGCGGCTCGCGCCAGGTCGACGCGGGCGGTTTCGTGCGCGCGCGCCTCGGCGAGGATCTCGATCACGATGGGGTTGTCGAGCATGTCCTTCTCCTCCTGCACCCCGGCCGGGTGCGGACGTCAGTCTTCGTCGCCGCCGACCCAGCCGGAGATGCGGTTGCGGCGCCTGCCGCGTTCCTCGCGCCAGCCCTGTGGCTGCGAGGACGGTTCGGAGCTGCGGATCGCGCGGGCGAGCGCCTTCACGAACCAGGAGTTGGCGGAGGTGCCGGCGCGGGCGGCGGCCTGCTGCGCCAGGTCCTTCAGTTCGGCGGGGATGCGGATGGTGATCTTCTCTACGTCGCCTTCGAGGGTGGTCCAGCGGGCGGCCTCGCCGTCCTGCACCTTCTCCTCGACATCGAGCGCGAGCGCGCCGGGGCGGTAGGCGAGCCGCACGCGGTAGTGGTCGCCGACGCGCTCGTCGACGGCCTGCGCGAGCTGCGACATCAGGTCGAAGACGGCGCGCTCGACGTGCAGGCGGGCGGCCTCGATGAAGGCCTCGGCCTGGCGGCGGCGCTGGTCATCGTCGATGAGCGCGAGTGGCTGCTTGATCGCGTCGATGACGGATTCGGTGCGGAGCTCGACTGCCATTGCCCCTCCAGCGCTGTGATTGCGCCTGTCTGGCATGATGATGGCATAATGCTGGCACCGTGTCAATAGGCCGGGCGGAAATTGCTCAGATATTTTCGTCGGGCGCCGGGCTAGGGTTTCCGGGCGCGGAAGGAGAACCCCCGTGCGGCGGACCGCACCTGTACGTCCGCGAGGCCGGCAGCTTCGAGACGGGCGGCGAGCGTCGCCGGGTCGACGGGATTTCGGTCGTCGAACAGGTGGTACAGGTTCCAGAGGAGATTCGGCGTGCTGTCCATGCCGGCGAATACGCCGCCCGGCCGCAGCACGCGGGCGACCTCGGCGAACAGGCGATCCTGCGAGGCGTAGGGCACGTGGTGCAGCATGGTGAAGCTGAGCGCGCTGCTGAAGGCGGCGTCCGGGAGCGGCATCGCGCTGGCATCGGCTTCGACGCCCGTGACGTTGGCGCCGGCGAGCCGCTGCCGCAGCGCCCGGGCCAGCCGCGCGTCGATCTCGACCGACGTCACGCGCGCGACCCGCGAGCGGAGCCAGTCCGTGCTGCGGCCGGGCCCGGGGCCGATCTCGAGCACGTCGTCGCCCAGGTCGACACCTCGCAGCACCGACGGCATGACCGTGCCCTGCAGCTGCGCCGCCCAGCGACCGGAGTTGCAGTACCAGCGATGGAATGCGTTCATCGCAACAATTGTAGACGAACATCTGAAGACGGACATTTCGTACGGGCGCCGTGCGCGGATTGCGGCGCGCTGGCAAAGAGGCGTAGCCTGATGCAGCCGCCGGGGCGGAGGGAGCCGCTATGAAGATCGTCCTCATCATCATCGGCGTCATCGTCGCGATCGCAGGCGCGGGCTGCGCGCTGGGCGGCGGCGCGCTCGCCGTGATCGCCGGCAGCGACGGCTGGATCGACACGGGCACGCATCGCTTCGACACGTCGACGCGCGCGCTCGTCTCGGAGTCGGCGGAGATCGAAGACGCCGACCCGGGCATCTCGGCGTTCGGCGACGTGCGGGTGCGCATCCGGGCGCGCTCGGCCGACCCGGAGCGCGAGGTGTTCATCGGCATTGCGCGCTCGGCCGATGTCGAGCGGTATCTCGCGGGCGTCGAGCACGATGTGATCACGGACATCGAGTTCGGCGACTTCAACCTCGACAAGCGCCTGGAGGCCGGCAGCCGCACGCCCGGCGAGCCCGCCGGGGAGACGTTCTGGAGCGCGTGGCAGTCCGGGCCGGGTCAGCAAGAGGTCGACTGGGAGGTCGAGGACGGCGAGTATCGCGCCGTGATCATGAACGCCGACGCATCGCGCGGGATCGATGTGCGGGGGTCGTTCGGGGTGAAGATCCCCTACGCGCTGGCGATCGGCATCGGGCTGGCGGCGGCGGGGCTGATCGTGCTGGCGATCGGCGTGCTGATCATCGTGCTCGCCGCGCGCTCGGCGACGAAGCCCCGCGCCGCGCCGCCGCCCGCGCCGGACGCGCCGCCCGCCGCGGCGGGACCGCCGCTCGCACCGGAACCGCCGCCGGCGGTGGCGGAACCGCCGCCACCCGACGCGTGATGCGCGCGCTGTCGCGCCGGGGCGGCGCTCGCCATGTTCGACGGAGGCAGATCATCGCCTGGGCGCGCGCCCGTGGCTGACGCGAAGCGCGTGTGCGTGACGGGCGTCGGCGCGGTGTCGCCGTACGGGCGCGACGCCGCCGCGTTCTGGTCCGGCGTGCTCGAAGGCCGCAGCGCGCTCGGCCCGATCACGTTGTTCGACGCATCGAACGGGCCGGTGCGGCTCGCCGGCGAAGCGCGAGGATACGCGCCGCGCGACGACATGGACGCGGCCGCCGCCGCGGCGATGGACCGGCGGGCGCTGCTGGCGTCGGACGCCGCGATCCAGGCGATCATGCACGCCGATGTACCGATCACCGGCGAGAGCGTCGCGCAGATCGGCGTCATCGTCGGCACGGAGTTGCCCGACGGCTACGCGACGACGGCGACGATGGTCGCGCGTACGCTCAGCGCCGCCGGGCCGGTGACCCAGCTGTCGAACGGCGCCGCCGGCGGGCTGATGGCGGTCGGCGAGGCGGCCGAGTGGATCCGGCGTGAGGAGTGCTCCATCGTGATTGCCGGCGGCGCGGAGGCGCCGGTCACGGCCGCGGCCGTCGCGCACTACGACGGCGCGGGCATGCTGACGCACAGCGCCGCCGCCGCGCGCGCCATCCGCCCGTACGATGCCGCGCGCGACGGCTTCGCGCTGAGCGAGGGCGCGGCGATGCTCGTGGTGGAGGACGAGGAAGTGGCGATCCGGCGCGGGGCGTTCATCCTCGCGTACGTCGACGGTTATGGAGCGACGTTCAGCCGCGCTCCCGTCGCGCAGCCCGCGCCGAACCAGTACGACGCCGGCCGGGCGATGCAGGCGGCGCTGCTCAAATGGGACGTGACGCTGCAGGGCGAGATCGACGTGATCTTCGGCACGGCGGGCGGCGGCGCGGTCGATGTCGTTGAGGCGCAGGCGATCCGGCGCATCTGGGGGCCGAACGCCGACAAGCTGTGGGTGACGGCGATCAAAGGCGCGCTCGGGCACACGCTCGGCGCGTCGGGCGCGTTCAACGCGCTGGCGGCGATCTACTGCCTGCAGGCGGGCATGATCCCGCCGGTGACCAACCTTGAAACGCTCGACCCGGCGTGCGGCGAGCTCGAAGTGCCGCGCGGCGAGGCGCGGCGGCTGCACGGCGGCAAGGCGCTGGTCAACGCGTTCGGCATCGGCCACAACGCGAGCGTGATCTTCTCGCGCCCGTAGCCGGCGGTTAGCGGGCGTTCGCTTGTTCGCTCACGTCGTCGCCGTAGGTGGCGGCCCTGGTGCTCTTCTCGGCGTGGTTGTCGAGCGCGTAGCGCAGGTCGGCGAGGAACTCGTCGACGTTCAGCTTGTGCCGCGGCGATGCCATCAGGTGCAGCGCCGCCGGGTTCTCTTGCCGGTCGAAGTGCCAGTTGCGATCGTTGAGCGTGTCGCCGACGGCGAGGATGTCGTGCACGCGTGATCCTATCGCCACGACCGACATGTCGGGTTCGCCCCAGATGTGCGCGTCGGGCATGGCGTTGACGCCGGCGATCAGGCGCTTGGCGGCATCCATCGTCTCGGCCGCGAGCCGCAGGTAGCCCTCCTCGCCGAGGAAGTGCAGGACGGCCCAGGCGGCGGCGATCGGCGCGGCCGGCTTCGTGCCGAGGAAGCCCTGCGTGCCGTAGAGCCCGCCCGGCCAGTCGGTGTAGATGAAGATCTGGTAGCGCACGTTCGCCTTCGGGCGGTGCAGCACGACCGACGCGCCCTTGATCGCGTAGCCGTACTTGTGCACGTCGGCAGACATGGACACGACGCCGGGGACGCGGAAGTCCCACGGCGGGATGTCGTAGCCGAGGCGCTCGAGCCACGGCAGCATGAACCCGCCGAGGCAGGCATCGACGTGCAGCCCGACGCCGCGGCTCTGCGCGACCGCCGCCATCTCCTCGATCGGGTCGACCATGCCGTGCGGGTACGCCGGCGCCGACGCGACGCACAGCACCGTGTCATCGGTGAGCAGCGGTTCGAGGTCGGCGGCGCGGGTGCGCAGGTCTTCGCCGAGCGGCATGTACACCAGGTCGAGGTCGAGCAGGTGCGCCGCCTTCACGAACGCCGGGTGCGCCGTGCGCGGGATGACGAGCCGCCCCTTCGCGATGCCCTTCTCCGCGCGGACGCGGTCGCGCGCCGTCTTGACGGCGAGGAAGATCGACTCTGTGCCGCCCGACGACATGGCGCCGGTGACCTCGTCGCCGCCGTGCAGCATGTGTCCGGTCATCGCTACGACGTCCTGCTGCATCTGCCGCAGGCTCGGGAAGGCGAAGGGGTTGAGCGCGTTTTCGAGGATCACGTCGCTCGCGGCGGCCTGGACCATCGCATCGACCTCGGGCCCGGCGTTGTAGATGAGGCCCCAGGTGCGCGCGTTGTGGTAGTCGGCGTCGTCGACCTGCAGCGCCTTGAGGCGCGCCATCACGTCATCGAGCGATGAGCCTTGTTTCGGGATCTGCATGCGGCCTCCAGCGCGGGGTGCGTCGTAAGGCTACGGTAGGTGCGCGGCCAGCGGCGGTCAAGGCGAGCGGTCGTGGTGGTGCGGCGCGCATACCGCCATCCTCGCGCTCGCCGGCGTCGTGTCGCCGTGCTGATCCGGTTGTTATACGTTTCTTGGGATTGCCACGGCGATTGCGTGCGCGTACACTCGGCCTTACCGCGACGATACGCCGGTTACGTCGCGGTGCCGCTATGCCGCAGCAGGGGAGGGTCCGCATGTCCGCGACGAATTCCGCGTTCGCGCCGCTCAAGCCCGATGTCCACCATCCGCCGCTGAAGGTCACCGACGACGTCTGGCTCATCCAGCAGATGCAGCGGGCGGCGATCGGGCCGCTCTACGTGTACCTGCACTCGCTCGTCATCAACGGGCCGGAGCCGATCATCGTCGACACCGGTACGCCCGCCAACCGCGAGCAGTGGATGAAGGACGTGTTCTCCATCGTTGACCCGGGCGATGTACGCTGGATCTTCCTCTCGCACGATGACGTCGACCATGCGGGAAACCTGGCGCAGGTGATGGAGGCGTGCCCGAACGCGACGCTTGTCGTGACGTGGTTCCTCACCGAGCGCCATGGCTGCGACTTCAACTTTCCGATCGAGCGCATGCGCTGGGTGAACGATGGCGACTCGTGGCGCGCCGGCAACCGCACGCTCACCGCGATTACGCCGCCGCTGTTCGACTCGCCGGTCACGCGCGGCCTGTACGACGACCGCACGGGCGTGCTGTGGGCTGTCGACACGTTCGCGACGCCGCTGCCGCGGCCGATGAGCGACATCAGCGAGCTCCCCGCGGAGGAGTGGCGCGGCGGCCTCGAGCTGTTCAACTGCATGAACAGCCCGTGGTTCAAGCTGCTCGACCCGGACAAGTTCGAGCGTCACGTCGACCGCGTGCAATCGCTGGAGATCGAAGTCGTCACGGCGTGTCACACGCCGGTGATCCGCAAGCCGCAGATCGCGCAGGCGTTCAACACGATCCGCGCGATCCCGTCGCTGGAGCCGCCGCCGCAGCCGACGCAGGTCGACCTGGAGGCGCTGATGCATGCCGTCGCGACCGGGCAGGAGTACGTCTGGGAGCCGCCCGCGCCGCTGGTTCAGGCGTAGGGCTCGGCCCGGCCGATCGCCGTCATGCTCCTGCCGCCCAAGTCGCCGGGACGCCTCGGCGCCACGTCGGTGTCGTTCTGCGTGTACGTCGAGGACGTGGACGGCGCGTTCCAGCGCGCGCTCGATGCGGGCGGCCGCGCGCTGCAGCCGGTCGAGGACAAGTTCTACGGCGACCGCATGGGCACGCTCGTCGACCCGTGGGGCCACGAGTGGTCGCTGGCGACGCACATCGAAGACGTGAGCCCGGAGGAGATGGAGAAGCGCGCTTCGGCCGCCGCCGCGCAGCTGGCGTAAGCGCTCAGTCGATGAAGCGGAAGCTCGCGACGATTGCGTCGTACTCGGCGCGGTGCTGCCGCATGGCCTCCAGCGACTGCGGTATCATCGAGATCGAGTACATACGTCCTGCGTCTGGGACGTAGGTGATCACGCTGTGTCTGGGCTCGCCAGATGCCACAGTGACCTCGTACGCATCGGCGCCCGCAACGATGAGCGCCCGCCCACCCGTGACTGTCGCAAGCGGCCCCGTCTCGGTGCGATGCTCCTTGGCCCACACCTCGGCGGTGTAGTTGGATGGGTTCTGTTCCATGCGCACCAGCAGCGAGACCTCACCCGGTTTGAGCATGATCGGCTCCGCCGTACCGGCGCTCGACCAGCCTGTTTCGTACGAGGGTGCGTTGAATTGCGGATGCTTGGTGTACGACGAGGGATAGAGGAGACGATAGCCATACTCAGGCTCGATGAACTCCGTCGTCGCCCAGGCGGGCGGCGTGGCCGTCGCGACCGCGCCCGGCGTGGGTGAAGGCGACATGGTGGCGGTCGCCGAAGGCGCTGAAGTCGGTGGTACAGGCGTTGCGTCAGCGCCGCCGCCCCCGTCGCACGCGGCCGCGCCGGCGAAGACAAGCGCCGTGGCCGCACAAATCGCAGCGCGGCGAATCATAGCTCCGGCCCGCATGTACCGAACCGCACGACAATCTGCGAAAGGTCGACCACATTTATCATCGTGTCGGCGTAGCCCGGAATGCCAGCGCCCACGAAGTCGTACAGCCGATCATAGAGCGGCTCCCCGTCGCGATCCTGGTGGGATGCTACAGCCCGGAGGTCGATCAGAGAGTAGCGCGAACATACTCCGTCCCCCCCCCCCCCCCCCCCCC
>JAJTXQ010000011.1 GCA_021462855.1 Dehalococcoidia bacterium
CGCGGCCAGCGCGCGCCGCCGCTCCTCGAGCGCGGCGCTGTCGTCGGCCAGTGTTGCGATGAAGCGCTCGACGGAGGCGAGGTCGAAGTCGAGCCGGTGCAACTCGTCGATGACGTACGCCTGCAGCTCGTCGGCCTTCACGTACGGCGCCGTGCGGCACGGGTTGCGGCGTCGGCCGCAGACGATGTACGGGTACACCGTGCCGGACCAGCGCGACACGCTGATCTTCGGGTGCATGCGGTGCCCGCAGCCCTTGCAGAACGCGAGGCCGAACACCCAGTACGGCCGGCTGCGCGTGAGCGTGCGGCGCTCGACGTAGCGCCTGGCGATCTGCCGCTGCGCGCGCCCCCACAGCGACGGCGGGATGAGCGGCTCCCACGCCGCCGCGGCGTCGACGACCGGGCCGTAGTTGACGCGCCCGACGTACGCCGGGTTGCGCAGCGTCTTCAGCAGCGTGTGGTACTTCACCTCGCGCGGGTACGTCGCGGCCGACAGGCGCCGCGCGATCGCCGCGATGTTCACGCCGTCAGCGCAGAGCTCGAACGCCGTGCGCACCAGGTCGAAGTCGGCGTTCGGCACGAGTAGCCCGCGCTCGATGCGGCAGCCAAAGGGCGCCTTCGCGATGCGGAAGCCACTCTCCGACTTGCGGTACTTCGCCGGCATCGTGCGCGAGAGGATGCGGCGCGACTCTTCCTCGGCGAGCACCGCCTGGATGCCGAGCATCAGGAACGACGTGAGGTCCTCCGAGGTCGACACGAGGTCGACGCCGAGCGCGCGCATCTCTTCGACGCGCGTGAGGACCTCCGACGCGCGCCGGCCGAAGCGCGACGTCTGGAACACGCATACCAGGTCGATGCTGTGCGCGCGCGCGAGGGCGATGATGCGCTGGTAGCCCGTGCGCGTCGCTTTCGCGCCGGACTCCGTGTCGCGCTCGACGGCGACGACGGACCAGCCGTGCGTCTCGCAATACTCGCGGCAGCGGCGCTCCTGCACGTCGAGCGAGACGTGCTGTTCGCCGGCCTGGGCGTCCGTGCTGACGCGGAGATAGATCGCGGCGAGCTTCATGGGGCGACCATCACAGCACGAAGCGCGTGCCGGGTCCCGCCGGTGGTATGATTCTCTGCGTGACGACGAACGCCGACCCCGAGACCACGCGGTTCATCCTCAACTACACGAAGGGCGCCCTGCAACAGCAGATGGCCGACGTCGACGCGATGGACGCGAAGGCGATCAACGTGTTTGCGGTGGCAAGCACCGTGGTGGGGCTGGCCGCGTTCGCATTCGCCGACGCCGGCGGCCGCACGGTGTCGGGGTTGCTCGTTGCGGCGGTGCTGACGTACGGCGTCGTAGCGATCTCTGTCTTCGCGTCGATGCAGGGGCACGAGTACACCGCCGGCCATTATGCGTCGTCCCTCTGGCGCAAGTTCTGGCAGTCCGACGTTGAGACCATCGAATACGCGCTCGTGTCGGTCATCCCGGACCACTTCGAGCAGAACCTGTCGCACATTCGCGGGAAGGCTCGCACGCTCGGGTGGGCGATGCGCGCGTTGGGCCTCGAGACGGTGCTCATCGGGGCCGCCCTGCTGGCGTCCCGCCTCTAATCCGCGGCGACTCGCCGCCGCCCTTCACGCTACCGCCGTCGTCCGGCCGCCGCTCGGGCGGCGGTGGTGAGGGCGGGTCCTTCGGCGCGCTCGGCTGCGGCTTGTCGTCGCTCAATCCGATTCACACCCGATGCCATCGCCGTCGCTGCCGTCGAAGCCGTGCGGGTCCGGCGGGAGCACGCGGAAGCGGCGTTGCGGGATCTGCTTGCAGGTCAGATCAGGTGGGGGTGGCGGGATGCAGACGTCGGGGTAGGCGGGGCTGCAGTTGCCGCTCGCGGTGGGCACGGCCGGGACGAGCGGCTGGATCACCGCTACGGTCGGCCTCGGCGGCGCGAGCGTCGGCGGTGCCGCGGTCGGTTGCGCCGGCGGTTCGGTGGCTGCCACGGCGGGCTCCGTGGTGGGCGAGGCGACGACGTCTGTCGTCGTCGAGGCGACGGTTGCTGTCGCGGTGCGGATCGTGACCTCGGGCGCGTCGGCGTCGCCCTCGACCAGGTTGCCGATCGCGCCGACTGCGACGAGTGCGCCGATGACCCCGAAGACGACCTTCACCCACGTTGGCGCGGCGCGCAACTGCTTGAACATTGATCTACAACTCCCGGATCACCTGGATGACCTTGCCGATGATGGTGGCCTCGTCGGCGGGGATGATGGTGCCGTTGGTGCCGGCGAGGACGAAGGTGTCGAGCTTGCGCGCCAGGCGCTTCACGTAGACGTTGTCGCCGACGGTGGCGACGACGATGTCGTTTGGCTGCGCGGCGGCGTCGCGGTCGACGATGATCGTGTCGCCCTCGCTGATCGTGGGCTCCATGGAGAAGCCGCGGACGCGGACGGCGATGATGTTGCGCCCGGCGGCCTTCGCGGGAGCGAGGTAGATGCGGTCCATGCTTGCGGTGCGGCCTTCGCCGGCTGAGACGAGCTGCTCCTGGACGGGGACGGCGACGGGGAAGTCGGCCAGGGCTTCGAGTATCGCATCTTTCGGCGACAACTCCTGTCGCTCCGGTGGCACATAGTCGGCGGGGGGCCCGGCAGCGGCGTAGACCTCCTCGATGGGCACCTCGAAGAACTTGGCGAGCCGGCCACAGTACTCCGGATCAGGGCGGCCACCGGATAGCCAACGGCTGACGGTCGCGGGGGAAACCTTGATTCGGTAGGCCAGTTGACCCTGCGTCATACCGCGGCGCTCGATCGCCCTCCGAAGCCAAGCTCCGAAATCTGGCATGGCGCGATGGTAGTGAAATATCAGCTCTTGTTGACGCAATAGGGGTTGCATTGCTGAAACAAGGGTGCTAATGTCCGCAATATGGAATCCAGTTCCGTTACTGAAACACCTCTGCGGCGCGTGCTCGATGAGCAGGGGCGCCGCATCGACTGGGTGGCAGAGCGCCTCGGCGTCACGCCTTCCGCCGTCAGCCGATGGCGCAGCGGCGAGTGGCCGATTCCGGAGGCCCGAATCGCCCAGCTCGCCGAGCTTCTCGATGTTGAGGAGTTCCAGATCCGGAATCCTCTTCCGGAGGAGCAACATCATGCGCCGGCGGGCGAGCGGCGTCAACGGCGGGCGTCAAGTACGCGCCGGAAGGCGGTGGCGTAGTGGTGAACGCGGCGCGCCAGGCAAACGAAAACGCCCGGCAGAGTCTCTGGCCGGACGTTCTCGCGGTCGTAGGTCCTTGCGGACCCGCGCCTCTGGCTGTGCCTCGATTATCGGCTGCTAGCGGCGACACCGCAAGGCGCCGTTTGCATCAAATGTCACGTCAAGTGGTGAGTCCCCCGGGTAGGATTCGAACCTACGACCTCGCTCTCAGCCAGAGGCGCGCTCTATCCGCTGAGCTACCGGGGGAAGACACCGAATCGATCCTAGATCGAAATCCGAGACCTGACAACTCGAACAGGCGGTTTAGCAGATCGAACGCGGCGCGCCGTGGCAGTCGGACTGGCCCCCTGACGGTGCTAGCAAACCCGGGGTTCACTGCCGACGGCATCACGGCGCGCCGCGCGCCCATCGTAGATCAGGCGGTCGCCTGATGGGCCGCGTCGACGCCGAGAGGGGCGTGCTGTTCATCGACGAGGGAGACGATGCCGCCTGGCGGGCGGCGTTCCAGTCGTGGAAAGCGCTGCGGGGCAGCGCGAGGGAGACCGGACCGGAGCACGAGCACAGGGAGGGGCCACATGCCACATCAACCACCGAGTTACCGTCACGAGCGGATACGCCATCACCTGATGGCCGCGTGGGTCGCGGGCTGGTACGCCGGCCGTAACGGCGTCCGCAACGACGACGGCAAGCGCGACTATGCGGACCAGGTCGCGCCGCTGTTCGAGCGCGAGCTCGACGACGCCGCCGACACCCGCGTGCACCTGACGCCGGCCGGCGCGGCCCTGGTGCGCGACCTCGACCGCGGCATGCTGCTCACCGGACACCCGGTCGGCGAGTGCTGCACCTGCCGTCTTCCGGAGGTAGCGCACGTCGTCGGCAACGCCGGCCACGAGTACGACGAGGTGCCGTCGTGAACCCGGACGTCATCGCCGGCGCCGTCGCCGGTGGCCTCGTCGGCGTGTACGTCGCGCACGTGCCGCGCCTGGCGCGCGCGCTCGCGCGGAGGTGGCGCCTCTGGCGCATGACGCCGGCCGAGCGGCGCCTGGCGCAGCTGGGCCCGGTGCGCGGGGTGAAGGCGCCGTGAACACCGTGCCGTCACAGAAGGTCTCTGTCCTGCGCGCGATCGACACGCACTGGCGGGAGCGCGGGTACGCGCCATCGGTGCGCGAGCTCGCCGCCCTGATGGGCTTCTCGACGATATCGGCCGTCTCGTACTGGCTGCGCCGGCTCGAGGGTGAGGGCATGGTGACGGAGAACGCCGGCAGGGCGCGGACCCTGCGGCTCACTGAAGCGGGCCGCGCGCTCCTCGCGGCGGAGGAGGTGCCGCGAGCGTTGTAGATGGTCTCTCGGTTTCTCTTGGGAATTTGAAACACAGAGATCGCCAGTCGGAAAAGCCGCCGCGGGGAGCGCTTCGTCAGTCCTCCTCCGGCGCCCGGGCCGCAAGCGTGGTACGGACACCAGTCCTCCCCCGCCAGCGCTGCGGCCCTGGACGCCGGCGGATGGCCGGAAGAGTCAATGCAGGGAGGCCAGCATGAGTCACGTGATCCTGTTCAGGGACCCGGAGCCGAAGCCGGAGGGTGAAGAGCCGGACGGCGGCGAGGGCGGCGGCGGCGACGACGTCGAGGGGACGCCGGCCTAGCGTCGAAACACGCGGCCCCGCCGCCGCGTGACCGGGAGTGACGCATCTTCGTTCGGCTGTCCTGCCTGGGCGAGGCCCGCGCTCCCGGTCACGTGCCGGCAATGGCCGCAGATGAGTGATTCGTCCCGCTATGCGCGCAGCAGTGCCCCGGAGGTGCTTCCGGGGGGCATCCGCCTGCTGCGCGCATAGGGCGGCGAATCAGGGGTACGGGTTGAAGGAGGTTCGTGCCTAACGGAGCATCGAATCGCGTCGGAGGCGCGCAGTGAGCCATGCCTCCACGCCCGGACTGGATCAAGTCCTTCGCGCGGGATCTCCACGATCCCGTCGTCCTGCAGTTGACGCCGGAGCAGCGCTGGGTGTGGCACGCCGTCCAGCTGCTGTCGAAGTCATTCTCCGAGCTCAAGGGCTTCCTGGTCAGCAACGGCCAGGGGATGACCGACCGCGAGATCGCGGTCGCGTTGCACTTCGTCACGCCGCAGGACCAGCAGATGGTCGCCGCCGCGCTCGCCGCGTGTACCGACGCCGGCCTGCTCGAGCGCACGCCGCACTCGGGCTATCGCATCACGACCTGGAACGACCGGCAGGCGGCCGAGATACGCGAGCCGGTCGACAACGTGAAGGCGCGCATGCGGCGCTGGCGTGCCTCGAAGAAGGCCGAGGAGGAGGCGTCAGGCGTGACGCCGCTGCGCAAGCGATGACGGTCCCTTCCATTCTTCTCTTCTTCTTCTCTGTCACCGTAACCGGTCCGTTACGACCCGTTACGCACCGTAACACGATTGCAGCAGCAACCAACAGGCAAGGGGGTGCGCCATGGTGACGGCGATGCCGCCAACAGCGCAGGGCAGCGTGTGCCAGGTGTGCGGCCGCGCCGAGGATGCCCACGGCGGCCTGATCCACGCGTTCCTCGCCGGCGCTCCACCGGCGCTCCGCCAGACGTGCGGGGAGTGCGGGTCGGCGAACACGGGGAGACACGCGCGGAGCTGCTCGCAGTACGCCGGGCCGCCTGTTTGCGGCCGCTGCGGCGAGCACCCGCGATCGGCGGCTCACCGGTCCGGTCGCTGCCGGAGGGCGTGAGCGGAGACGGCACCAGGGGGTCTCGGGATGACTCCACCAGGCAAGCACAGGGAGGTGGTCAGGAACATGCAGCAGACGCAGGGAACGCAGCAACCGGGGGGGGGTGTGTAGCGTGAGGGCCATCATCACCGGGACGCCGATCGAGCTGGACGGGGAGCCCGCGGAGATCGCACAGCTGGCGGAGCTGCTCATCAGCGGCGCCGTCGTGACGGAGCACGTGCACCGCTGGCGGGGGCCGACGGCGGCCGACGAGAACGGCGCATACCAGGCGACATGCTGGTGCGGCCAGGAGAAGCTCCTGCAGCCGTTCACCGGCGAGTACGACCGTGCCAACTGGACCGTGGGCTCGGTGGACTCGGAAAACGCGCGCAAGGCTGCGACCGCGTACGTCGCGAACAAGCGGCCGTGCGGTTGCGGGCCGAAGGGCAAGCACCTGAAGACGTGCCGCGGCGTCGTCACGCAGCTGGACGAGGCGGCGTCGTGAGTGGGCTGTACGAGCTCGTCGTGCTCGCGTGGATCGTGTTCTGGGTGGCCGCGGCGCCGGTCGCGCTCGTCACGGTCGTCGCCTACGAGGCCTGTCGACGGTCGCTCGGGTACTGCCAGTGCCCGCCGGTCGACGAGGCCGGACACCGCCTCGGCTGCCCGAAGGGGCTGCTCGAGCCGGAGCGGAGCGGCGGCCGATGAGCACGGGCTACCGGCTGTACACGGAGGTCGACGTCCGTACGACGACCCGGAACATCGTCGAGCTGTTCGACAAGTGGCGCGACGCCGAGCTGGTGAGCATCGCCGACACGCGGGACCTGCCGGATGAGCGCGCCGTCGTGGTGTTCGACTTCAACGGCAACCGGGTGCGCGTCGAGTACAACCAGCAGCTGCTCTACCGCAGCAACCTGCGCGCGATCTACCTGACGCTCGAGGGCATCAGGATGGCCTACAGGCGCGGCATGGGCGAGCTGATGACGCACACCGTCTCGCAGATGCTGGCGCTGCCCGGCGCGGAATACATCGACCCGTATGAGCTGCTCGGGGTACGTCCGGACGCCGCGCCGGAGGTCGTCGAGGCCGCGCTGAAGGCGCTGCTGCGGCAGTGGCACCCGGACAAGCACCCGGAGTGGGACGACGACCAGAAGGCGCTCGGGACGCGGAAGTGCGCGCAGATCAACGAGGCCGGCGAGCGCGTGCGCCAGGACCAGGAGGGGCGGGCGTGAACAACCGGCCGTGCCCGCGCTGCGGCAGTGGTGCCTACGTGCCGCCGGTGTGCGCGTCGTGCGGGCTGCGGCCGTTGCGCCGGCCAGGGCGGCCGCGCCGGCGATGCGCGCGGTCGCACCGGTTCGCGCTGGTGCGGCGGATGTACCAGGGCGGGCAGTACTGGCGCGTCGAGCAGTGTGAGCGCTGCCGCGAGCGCGTCGTCGTCGAGGAATGACCCGCGGCCCGGACGGCCGTGGTGAGAGCACAGGGAGGTAACGGTGACGAAGGCCAAGACCAAGGGGCCGAAGGCGGAGATCGCGGCGAAGGCGAAGCTCGTGAACGTGAAGAGCGTCGCCGGCGAGACGCACAACGGCGACCATCTCAACGGCTACGAGAAGAGCCAGGGCACGGCGCTCGAGGTGACGCTGCGCATCGACATGGGCTACGCGCAGACGCTGCCGGCGTGGGACGAGTGGAAGCGCCGTGAGGGAGCCTGGCGCCGACGCGACTTCATCGAGAGCGGCATCCGGAAGCTCAACCCGAAGCCCGCGAAGGCCAAGAAGCCCAGCAAGTCAAAGCAAGGCACGCCGCCCGCCGAGGAAGCCCCGCCGCCGCTTACGCAGGCATTCGACGAAAAAGCCGAGCGGATGCGCCTGAGTGACGAGTTCGACGCGCAGTTGCGCGTGAAGTACGAGAAGCGCGTCGACCAGGTGAACGCGCAGAATGCTCGCTACCTGCAACGCGCGACGGCGATGGCGATGTTCCTTGCCCCAAGGAGGTCCAGGTGGCGCTCTCACCGGTGCAGCAGGGCTTCCGGAGCCTGTTCGGCGCGCAGCCCGCGATGTTCGGCGAGCCGGAGCCGGAGCCGGAGATCGAGGACGAGGACGACGACGACGACATCGATGACGGCTGGGACGACGAAGATGGCGATGACGATGAGGCATGACATCCGTCTCGGGTGGCGGTTCGCGTGGTGCCCGGCGCCCGCGTGCAACGGCTACGCCGCGGGCAACCAGGACATCGGGCTGATGCTGGCGATGCACGTCGGTCGGGTGCATCCGGAGCTGCTGTACGACGACCGCGAGCTGATGCGCCAGCGCATCGAGCGGAAGTACGCGAAGCCGGGAGCGATGAACTGATGGCCGTCGACGGAGCGGAGTTCATGGCGAACGTCGTGCTGCAGTGGCGCGAGAAGCAGCTGCAGGCGCAGATCGTGAAGACCGCCGGTGAGCTCGGTTGGAAGGCATATCACAGCTACTTCAGCGACCGAAGCGAGGCCGGGTGGCCCGACCTGGTGCTGGTTCGTGAACGTGTGGTCTCGCCGAGCTCAAGACGATGCATGGCGTTCTGACCCGCGCGCAGATTGCGTGGGTCGAAGCGTTGCGGGGCGCCGACGCTTTCGTGTTCATCTGGCGCCCGTGTTGCTGGCAGAGCGGCGAGCTCCTCGAGGTCCTGCGATGAGCAAGCCGCACGTGTGGATCGGCTCGATCGTCGTCGACGGCGAGCGCGCGGACACGCTCTCGCTGCGTCGTGAGCTGAGCGCGCTGGCCCGCAAGTACGCGGCGCTGTCGGTGCGGACGCAGATCGGCTGCAAGCCGTGCCGCGGCCAGGGCTACGTCACCGCCCGACGCCAGGGCTGCGTCGGGACGACGAAGGTTTGCGAGGCGTGCTCGGGCACCGGCCAGGTGCAGGTGCCGTCGTGAGCTGCGGCGGCCGCGCGGCGGTCGTGTACGACGCGCGTTGCAAGCGATGCGGCGCCGCGGGCCGCGTGACGCGCGTGCGGTACGTCGAAGGGCCCGTCGGGATCGAGGGGGGGGTGCGCATCGAAGGCGAGTGCTCGCGCTGCGGCTACGCCGGCGAGCTCGATGCGTGGTACGGCTGGTGCCAGGACGCGCCGAGCAAGCGAGGGTGCGCCTGATGGCAGTCGCGTACGACCGGCCGCCGGCGGACTTCTATCGCACACCGGATTGGGCGATTGCGGCGGTCCTGCGCCGGCTGACGCGCCTGTGCGCGCCGTCATCGGTCCTCGAGCCGTGCGCGGGCGATGGCGCGCTCCTGGCGCCGCTACGGGCGTGCTGGCCGTCGGCGACGATCGACGCGTACGACATCGAGCCGCGGCACCCGGCGGTCGCGCGGCCGACATGGACGGACGACACGCCGCAGCGCTACGACCTGGTCATCACCAACCCGCCGTTCATCGCGGCCGAGGAGATCCTCCGGTACGGGATCTCGCGGCTGCGCGCCGGCGGCCGGATAGCGCTGCTGTTGAGGCTTGGGTTCCTCGCATCACAGGAGCGCCGGCCGCTGTACCGGCGGCACTATCCGGAGTTCGTGTTCGTGCTGAGTGAGCGGCCATCGTTCCGCAGTGGGACGACGGACGCGACGGATTACGCCTGGTTTGTGTGGCGCGAAGGGCGACGGGCGCGTCACGGCCGCATCGAGCACCTGTAGGAGGGAGTCATGCAGGAAGCGACCGTCCACGAGATCGAGCTGCCGGCGACGCAGTTCGAGCCCATCCACCGGGGCAAGAAGCACGTGTTGCACGTGAAGGCCGGCGTGAAGGCGTACCAGCTGCACGACGTGCTGCTGCTGCGCGAGTACGACGACGATGCCGGCGAGCGCACGGGGCGGCATCGCCTGGCGCGGGTGACGCACATCGACAAGGGTGGGCCGGAGAGCGGCCGGCTGCTGGCGAACGGCGTGATGGCGCTGTCGCTGCTGACGTTCCGCGAACCGAGGGGGATCTGATGGCCACCACCAACGCGTTTCACCTGCTCGTCGAGGACGTGCTGACGGCGAGCGCGATCCACCGCTACACGAAGAGCGCGCAGCTGACGATGCTGGCGCTCGCGGTGGGGATGACGCTGGCGCTCGAGCAGCCGGAGTGGGCGCGCGAAGTCCTCGACGCGGTGTCAGAGAAGCCGGTCGACGTCGGGCGTCGTGCGGCGGCGATGCGCTATGCGGAGATCGTCGGTGGATGAGGGACACGCGGTACTGCCCGAAGTGTGTCGAGCGCCGGCCGCGCGATGAGTTCGAGGTGCTCGAGCAGGCGGCGTACGTCGGCGACGGCCGACGTCGAGCGCGCGTGTACACGCACACATGCGGGGCGTGGATTGCCATCCTGCTCGGAGGAGGCGTAGACTCTGACTCAGACAACATCGCAAGCTCGCGGTAAGGCGCGAGCGGTAGCTGTAGCGGCTGCCAACGCTGACCATCGCAAGGTCCGTTGGCGGTCGCTTCTGCGTTTTCGGAGGGTTCATGCGATGCGGCGGCCTCGCCTCCCTGTGCTACCGGGTGCGGACCTCGCCGCCAGCGATCCGCGCGAAGGGGGCCGCCGCATCGCTGTCCAGTGGTGGTGGGTCATGCCGGTGAGGGCGTCGCGGCCGTGCGTCCGCCCGGGCTGCCCGAACCTGCAGCCGTGCGCGGCGCATCGTCGGCCCACGTTCGTACGCGCGACGCCACGCCGTCAGCCCGGGGGTAACGGGTGGGCGTGGCAGCGCATCCGACAGCGCATCTTGGAGCGCGACGGATATCGCTGCCAACTGCAGCTCGAAGGTTGCACCGGCACGGGCGAGGTCATCGATCACGTGCTGAACGTCGCGCGCGGTGGCTCGGACGATCACGAGAACCTGCGCGCAGCGTGCCGGGCGTGCAATGAGTGCAAGAGACGCACCGAGGCTCGTATGGGGAGGGTGGGTTGAAAGTTCGTGCCCGCCGATCCCGGACCCGAGCTGCGCCCAAAAACACAGACCGTGCCGAAATTGGCGATCCAAAATTGGCACCTGGCGCGCTGAGAAGATCGCGTGCGCAAGCGCTCGCGCGCGCGAACCGCTGAGGCCACGGATGCGAGGACGCAAGAAAGAACCGACGAGATTGCACGAGGTTAAGGGGACCACGCGAAGGGACCGCGCGAACGATGCAGAGCCCGTCCCGCCGCCGCGGCCGCCGCAGATCCCCGCGTGGCTCGACGGCCGGTCGCGCGCCGGCCGGCTGTGGAAGGAGATCGGCGCGCTGCTCGATGAGATGGGCGTGATGACGTCCGCTGACGAGCACGCGGTCGCGATGCTCTGCGACGCGCTCTCCGAGTACGTGGAGTGTCGCGAGTACGTGAAAAAGCACGGGCTGACGTACGAGTCGGTGGTGATGGTTGAAGTCGCTGACGGCGAGGAGAGGGAGCGCCGGATCGTGCGCCCGCGGCCCGAGGTCGCGATGTACCAGGACGCGTTCAAGCGGGTGAAGTCGCTGCTGCCGGAGTTCGGCTTGACGCCGAGCGCGCGGGCGCGGCTGAAGGCTGAGCCGAAGAAGGCGCCGGACGAGCTGGCGGACTTCCTCAGCTCGCGGAAGTCGAAAGGCAAGGGGGCATGAACCCGTTCGTGTCGCGCGAGGGGTGGCGGCTGCGCTACGAGACGGTGCTCGACGTGTCAGGCGCTGAGGCGGACCGTTTGCTGGCGGAAGCGGACGAGCTGATGAAGCTCGATCGCCGGCTGACTGAAGAAACCGCCCGCGCCGAAGTCGAGCGGCGCTGGCTTGTGATCGTAAATCACGGTGCGCGGCCGGCCGGGATCATCGGACTGTGACGACGAAGACGCGCTTGCGTACGGCTGTGCCACCGGATGTACCGACGCGGTCGGTCGCGCCGCGGGGCCGCGCTGGGCGTTCGCCGTCCGGGCCGGAGTGGCGCTCGCCGGTGACGAAGTACGCGCGCGCCGTGATCGCCCGCAAGGAGATCGCCGGCTGGCGTGTGCGCAAGGCGTGCGAGCGCCACCTCCGGGACCTCGAGCACGGTGCGGCGCGCGGTCTGCGGTTCGACGCCGGCGCCGCCGATGATGCGATCGCGTTCTTCCCGCGCGTGCTGCGCCTGGCGGAGGGTGAGTTTGAAGGCGTGCCGTTCGTGCTGCAGCCCTGGCAGCAGTTTATCGTCGGCTCGTTGTTCGGGTGGAAACGCGCGGACGGCTTCCGGCGGTTCCGCGAGGCGTACGTCGAGGCATCAAAGGGGGCCGGGAAGTCGCCCCTCGCCGCGGGGATCGGGCTGGCCGGACTCGTCGCGGACGGCGAACCGAGCGCCGAGATCTACGCCGCGGCCGTAAAACTTGACCAGGCGAAGATCCTGTTTCGCGATGCGGAGAAGATGGTCGACGCGTCGCCGGCGTTGAAGGCGCGGCTGACGAAGACGACTAACAACATCGCGTACCTGGCCACCGGCTCGTTCTTCCGCGCGATCTCGTCGGAGAAGCGCGGGCTCGACGGACCGCGCGTGCACATGGGCCTGCTGGACGAGATCCACGAGCACCCCGACGACACCGTTGTCGAGAAGATCAAGAAAGGCCGCAAGGGGCGCCGGCAGCCGCTGATCTTCATGATCACCAACAGCGGCTACGACCGGCACACGGTGTGCTGGCACTATCACGAGTACGCCGAAAAGGTCCTGCAGCAAGTCCTCGATGACGACGAGTTCTTCGCGTACGTCTGTGGGCTCGACCCGTGCGTGCAGTGTTTTGCCGACGGGCATATGCAGCCGAAGGAAGGGTGTCCGAATTGCGACGACTGGCGCGACGAACACGTGTGGCCGAAGGCGAACCCGAACCTCGGTGTAAGCGTGATGCTGGACTACCTGCGCAGCGAAGTGCGCCAGGCGATCGAGATCCCAAGCCGCCGGAACATCACGCTGCGACTCAATTTTTGCATCTGGACCGAGTCGGCGGCGCTCTGGATTCCGATCGAGAAGTGGCGCGCGTGCAGCGTTGTGCCGCAGGGGCCCGGCGCGGCGCAGGCCTGGGCGGCGTACGCGGAGCGCTTGCGCGGACGCCGTTGCTTCGGCGGGCTTGACCTCTCGACGCGAACGGACCTCACCGCGCTCGTGCTGCGGTTCGTCGAAGATGACGAGGTCTATGTCGACACGCTGGAATGGTTCTGGGCGCCCCAGGAGCGGATCGCGCAACGGTCAGCGAAGGACGGCGTGCCGTATGACCGCTGGGCGGCCGACGGCCTGCTCTTTGCGACGGATGGGGCGGTGGTCGACTACTCGGCGATCGAGCGCTTCATCATCGACGAGCTGCAGGGGCAATACCAAATCGAGCAACTCGGTTTCGATCCGTGGAACGCGACGGACCTCGCCACACGGCTCATGAAACACGGCGCGCCGATGGTCGAGGTGAGGCAGGGCTATTACTCGCTGAGCGAGGGCTCGAAGTCGTGGGAGTCGCTGGTGGTATCGGGCCGGGAGCGGCATCGCGGCCACGCGCTGATGGGCTGGATGGTGTCGAACGTGTCGATCGAAACGGACCCCGCGGGCAACATCAAGCCGTCGAAGCGGCGATCGAAGGATCGCGTCGACGGGCCGGTAGCGCGCGTGATCGCGGAGTCGCTCGCGATCCGGCATGCCGGGCCTGAGGCGACCGGCATCTCGCTGTACATTCCGGGCGAGGAGGACGCGTGAAGGTGATCGGGCGGCTGTTTTCGCGGCTCGGGCTGCGGGCATTCGCGGAGATCGTGGGCGTCGTGTGCGTCGCCGCCGGCGCGTCGATGTGGCAGCCAGCGCTCGGGCCCGTGGTGCTCGGGGTGTACGCGATCGTGTGGGCGAACTTTGGAGGCGATGATGGCTCTTGAAAGCGAAGGTCTTTAGCGGGCAGGCAGAGAAGGTCGAGAAGGCGTTCAACCGCCGCCGCCGGCGCCGCAGCCGGTCCCGAACAAGATCATGCCGGTGAGCGGCGTGCTCAACTAGCGAGGAGGGGCAGCGATGGCAACGAAGGTCGCGGCGAAGCCGGTTATCCGGAACGCGTTCCAGATCATCCGCGGGACAGTGCCGGCGTTCAGCGGCATCAACGGGCAGATCTCGCACATCGACGGCACAGGGACGAAGTCGGGCCAGTTGGTCGACGAGGCTGGGTCGCTCCGCGTCGCCGCGATCTGGATCGCGACGACCGTGATCGCCGACGAGGTCGCGTCACTGGTGATGCGCCTGGTCGAGCGCGGCGACAAGACGCGCATGCCGCAGCAGCCGCCGGCCTTGCGCGCGCTGTGGGGTAAGCCGAACCCCGACCAGACGCGGTTCGGCATCGAGGCGACCGAGACGCTCAGTCTCGCGCTGTGGGGCGCGTCGTACACGTACCTCGGCTGGGTGCGGTCCGGGGATCTCGATCTCCGCTGGCCGATCGACCCGAGCGGCGTGACACTCGAGCGCACCGAACGCGGCGGGTTGCGGCTGAAGTCGCGCGCCGGCGAGCTGGTGAACGAACCGGGCGACCGGCCGCAGTTCGCGTACGTGCCGTTGTACACGCTTCCGGGGCAGTTGGCGCCGGTGTCGCCGGTGCGGAAGGCAGCCGAACTCGCGGGTCTGTCGCTGGCGTACGAGGAGACGGCGGCGCGGCTGATGGGCCGAGGCCTCAACCCGAGTGCGGTGCTCACGTTCGGCGAATACGTGCAGCCGGCGGACGCAGACGAGATGTCCCGCCGGTTGGGGCAGCTGCATGGCGGCTCGGGCAAGGCGGGCGGTATTCCCGTGGTCGGCGGTAAGGACGTGAAGCTCGAGCGGATGTCGATGAGCATGGCCGATGCCGAGTTCGTGGCTCAAAACGACCGGGTGTTCCAGGTGCTGCTGGCGATGTGGCGCGTCCCGCCGACCGTCGCCGGTATGGTCGACAAGCCGTCGACGTGGGGCACCGGTGTCGCCGAGTTCTCGCGGGGGCTTGAGCGCTTCACGCTGCGGCCGATCATCGAGCGCAAGCAGGAGGCGCACGAGGAGTACATCCCCCGCTGGGTGAACCCGACCCTGCAGGTGCGGTACATGTTTGATTCGCTGCTGTCGGCGTCGCCGAAGGACCGCGCGGAGATCCAGCGCACGCGGCTGATGATGGGCGCGACGTCCGTCGAGCGCGTGCTCGCGCAGGAAGACGAGCCGCCGTTCGCCGAGGACGAGACGGTGTTCTCACAGCTCGCGCTGGCGACGGACGAGGACCGCCGGCTGGAGCGGTTGACGCGCCAGGCGGAGGCGTACGCCGCGCTCGTGCGCGCGGGCGTCGAGCCGGATGCGGCGGCCGCAGAGACGGGCTTCGACCCGTCGAAACTGCGGCACACGGGGCTGCCGCCGGTGACGCTGCAGAGCGAGGACTCATGAGGAAGACAGGCACGATGATGGTCCAGGTGCCGTCGGCGACCGTCGTATGGTCGTGCGACTGGTGCGCCGTTACGGTCGAACTGCCGGACGATCGCGATCGGGGAATCATTGGCGGCGCGAGCCCTGACGGCTGGTATCGCGCCTCGCCCACGCCGACGTGGCAGGTGTTGGGCCCCTATGATTTTTGCAGCGCTCGCTGCCTCGGAGAGTGGGCGGCGGTGCGTGACTAACCACGAAACGATCGTCGTGAAGTGCCCGAAGTGCGGGCACTTCCTCGGTGAGATGGGGAACTTCTTGCGCGCGCGATGTTGCGGCTACGAGATCATCGTGAGCGACACGCGCGAAGGGCGGCGCTTGACAACTTCGCGGGAGAAGCCTACGCTTTCGCCGACAACCACATAAACCAGCGGGCAGTTACGCCCCTCGAACGGCCTCTTGCATCGACGGCCATAACGATGCGAACGGGGCCGTTTTCGTTTGGACCTCGCCGAGCTCATCGCCTCACTGAAGCCGCGCAACCAGGGCGCACGCGGGAAGCCGCGCGCCTGGTACGACGTAGGCAACCTCTCCACGGGCGGCGAGGCGGAAATCTACATCTACGACTACATCGGGTATGACTCGTGGTTCGGCGGCGTCGGCGCGGCCGACTTCGTGCGCGAGCTGAAGGGCCTGAACGCCAACAAGATCACGCTGCGCATCAACAGCCCGGGCGGTGACATCACCGAGGCGAACGCGATCCGCACGGCGCTCGCGGAGCACCCGGCGACGATCGAGACGCGCATCGACGGGCTGGCGGCGTCGTCGGCATCGTGGGTGGGGCTCGTCGCGGACAAGGTGGTCATGTCGCCGCACGCGATGATGATGATCCACGAGCCGTGGAACGTCGTGATAGGCGATGCCGCGGCGATGACGAAGGAAGCCGAGGTCCTCGACAAGTTCGCGAACGAGATCGCGGCGATGTTCGTCGAGAAGGCGGGCGGCAGCGTCGCCGAGTGGCGCGACCGCATGCGCGCCGAGACGTGGTACGGCGACCAGGAAGCGGTGAACGCCGGCCTGGCGGACGAGATCGCGAATGAAAGTTCGGCGGCGTCGAACCGCTGGGACCCCGCGTTCCTGAACATCTTCAAGCACGCGCCCGCGCAGATCGTCCAGCGCCAGCCGCCACCCGCACCAACAAGCAACGAAGACTCGGAGAACCTGGCGAGGGCCAGACTCCGGCTGCAGGTAAACGAGTTGCGCCGTCGCTACGGATTCGCAGCGTAGGAGGAGGGCTCCATGTTCAAGGTCGCCATCAACAAACTCGAGGAGATCGACGGGCTGAGCCGTGAGCAGGTGCGCGACGCGCTCAACGAGCGCCGTGAGGCCCTGCACGTGATCTTCCAGGAGGCTGGGCCGGAGTACGACCCGAAGAACGTCAAGGCGATCGAGGTGAAGGACGGCGCCGACCTGGTGAACCAGGTCAACCAGCGCAGCGCCGAGATCGACGCGCTGGCCGTGCGCCATGAGCACTTCACGAAGCTCGACGCCATGCGCGCGGCGAACGAGGGCGCGCGGAACGCGCCCGCCGGGCCCAACCCGGCGCAGTGGGCGCCGAACGGTGCGCCGTCAGAGCCGCGGCCGCAATCAATGGGCGACCTGTTCATCGCGTCGCCCGTGTACCAGGCCGCGAGGGAGAAGCGGGCAAACGTCGGCGCTGTCCTTCCGGGGCGGCCGGAGCAGATGATCGGGATGCGCCCGCTGAACGCAAACTTCGCGACGACCGCCGGCTGGGCGCCCGAGTCGCTCCGCACGGGCCGCGTGGTGCTCGATGAGCAGCGCGCGATTGAGGTGACGGACGCGATTCCGTCGTTCCCGACCGGCATGGCCGCGGTCGTGTACATGGAGGAGACGACCTTCACCAACGCCGCGGCGGAGCGGGCGGAGGCGGCGGCGTACGCGGAAGCGACGCTCGCGCTGACCCAGCGCTCGGTGACCGTGCGAAGTGTCGGCACGTCGCTGCCGGTGACGGACGAGCAGCTCGCGGATGTCGACGGCGTTCAGGCGTACCTCGACCAGCGGCTGGGCTTCATGGTCCGGCAGCGCGTGGACTCGCAGATCCTCGTCGGTGACGGTGTCGCGCCGAACCTCACCGGCACACTCAACGTCGCAGGCATCAACACGCAGGCGAAGGGCGCGGACAGCGTGCCGGACGCGATCTACAAAGGCATCGTGCTCGTGCAGACGACGGGCCGGGCGGAGCCGAACGTGGCGATCATCCACCCGTCCGACTGGCAGGACGTGCGCCTGCTGAAGACGGCCGACGGCGTCTACATCTGGGGCTCGCCGTCGGACGCCGGCCCGGACCGCATCTGGGGCCTGCCGGTCATCCGGACCACGGCGGTGACGCAGAACACCGGCATCGTGGGCGACTACGCCCGCTTCTCCGGCCTGCACATCCGCTCCGGGCTCGAGGTGCTCACGGGCTTCGTGAACGACGACTTCACGAACGGCCTGCTGCACATCCGGGCGGGCATCCGCGTGGCGATGGTGCACTACCGCCCGAGCGCGTTCACGCAGATCACCGGGATCTAACCCAAGCAAGGGGCCGTCCACGAGCGGGGGCGGCGGCGCCCCCGCTCGACCTAGTGAGGAGCGGGAATCATGCCAACGACGAAGACTCCGGCTGCGCGGCGGATGACGCTGCAGGGTTCGGGCGGCCGAATCCTCTACGAAGACGTGCTGCTGTCGTCGGCGGAACTGCTGGCGCTGAACGCGACGCCGCAGGAGATCCTCCCGGCACCGGGCGCGAACCTGGCGATTATCTTCGAAGGCGCGGTGATCCACAAGCCGGCCGGCACCGCGTATGCCGGCATCGCCGCGGGTGAAGATCTCTCGTTCAAGTACACCAATGGCGCGGGAGCCGAGGTGGCCCAATGCGAAGCAACCGGGTTCCTCGACCAGGCGACGGCGCAAACGCGCCACGTGCGCCCGCACACGGCAGCGTCGGGCGTGTCGGACAAGACGCCGACGGCGGCCGCGGCGCTGGTGCTGCACATGCTGGTGGGCGAGATCACGACGGGCAACAGCGCGCTGCACATCCGGGTGTTCTACCGCGTCGTGCCGACGACGGCGTTCGGGTCGTAGAGAATGGCAACGATCGCGAATGGCCAGTCCCTCAGCGACGAACTCCCGATCAAAGGGGGGTTCATCATCACCGTGGACGGATGGACCGCGGCGGTGATGACGTTTCAGGTGCAAGGCGCAGACGGCACATACCGTGACCTGTACGACGAGTTCGGGACGGAAGTCCAGGTTGCGACGTTCACCGGCGGCCAGGCGGTTGCGTTGCCGGTGAACGTGCTTGGTTCCACGTCGATCAAGGTGCGCAGCGGGACGACCGGCGCGCCGGTGAACCAGGGCGGTGCGCGCACCGTGTTGACGGTGCGATAGGTACACCTGTGAAGGTTGATGCACGCGGCCTCTGGTACACACTGACGGTCGTGCGCGGAATCCGCGGCTCGACGGCAGTAGCGCATGGAAACGGGACGGCGATCTTCGAGAAGCAGGGCTACCGGGCGCCGCTACCGTGGGAAGTCTGGTCGGGCACGGTCACGACGACGATTAATGACGCAGACGGCATCACCGCTGCCGACACGACGATCACGGTCGTCAGTACGACGAACTTCGCCGCGCCGGGCATGGTGCGGATCGACAACGAGGACATCACCTACAGCGGCAAGACGGCGACAACGCTTATCGGGTGTACGCGCGGCGTGAACGGCACGACGGCCGCAACGCACGCGAACGCGGCAACGGTAACGAACCAGACGCTGCGGCGGCAGATGCTAGCAACACTGCAGCACATCAAGGACACAGGGTACGACGCTGACCCGTACGTGTCGGCGATCACGATTTTCGCCGGGACGAAGGTTGAGGAGATCATCCTCAACGACGACGAGAATGCCGATGCGGATTACGCGGGTGGGCACAACACGTGGACGTACGGCGGGTACACGCAGGCCAAGCACGAAGCGGCGGTCAAGCAGTGTGTCGATGACTACCACCGCATCTTCACGATCTCGCCGTTGCTCCTCGCGCTGAACCACATCCCGTTCGTGAGCGACGGCGTCGACGCCGCCGGCGGCGCAGGCGGCGATGGACGCGGCCACGCAGGGGGGGCGCACGGCGTTCTACAGGCTCGGGTTCTCCGATGTGGCCGTGCGGGTCGATCCGATCTGGGCCGTCGCGCCGGCGACCCCGTACCTTCACGGCACTACGGCGCAGCGCAAGAAGCGACTCCTGACTAGCGGAGCGAGGTAAACGATGGCATTTGAGATCAACGACCTACGAAGGGCGGCGACGGGCGCGATGTACGTGTCGCCGGCGCGGCTATGCGTGACGGCTGACGACGAGATTTGCGCGGAAGACGACCCGCGGGCGGTGCGGCTGCTCGTCGGTAAGGGCTGCGAGCTTACCGCGCCGGAAGCGGCGCGGTACGGGCTCATCACCGAGGCCCCGGAGCCGGCGTCAGGGGATGCGCCGCCCGAGGCCTCGGGCGATGGGGCGGAGATCGCCGCGACGGTGGAAGAGCCGTTGCCGGAGGGCGAGAAGCCGCGGCGCACGCGGCGCTAGAAAGCGAGGGCCGGCGCCATCGCCATTACTGACGCGTACGCGACCGCAGCGGAGTACCGCGCGGCGATCGACAAGAGCGACACCGGCGAGGACACGGAGATCGGTGTCGACCTCACGGCGGTCACGCGCTACCTCGAGCAGATCACGGCGCGAACGTTCAACCGCGACGCGGCGAACACCGTGCGGGGCTACATGCCCGACGCAATCGACTGCGTGCTGTACGTCGATGACCTCGTGAGCGTGTCGAGCATCAAGATCGATGAGGACATGGATGGCAGCTTCGACGACGAGAGTGCGCTCGCCGTGACGGATTACGAGCTGCTCCCGCGGAACGCAGCGCTCGGCGCGGAGCCGCGGCCGTACACGGCGATCGAGCTTACGCCGTGGGGCACGAAGTACGCGTTCCAGCCCGGCGCGCGCGTCGAGGTGACAGGCATCCACGGCTGGCCGGCCGTGCCTGAGCCGGTGAAGCGCGCGTGCATCCACCTGACGGCGATCCTGCGGCTCGAGACGCCGCGGGCGCAGGCGACGGTCAGCGAGCTCGGCCAGGTCGTGCAGTCGAGCCCGCAGGCCCGCGGGATCATCCGCGACCTGCTCACGGGGTACGCGCGCCTCGCGAGGCTGGTGACGGCATGAGTATCAACGTGACCGTGAAGCTGAACGGCGGGCTGTTCTCGAAGGACCTCGAACGCCTGGCGCAGAAGCAGATCAAGCATGAGGTGCTGTCGAAGATCGAGGAGCGCCTGCAGCGCGGCGGCAAGGGCATCACGGAGAAGCGCAACGAGACCGTGACCACGCGAAAGGGCTTCGGCACGCTCGAGGCAGGGTACACGCTGCGTAGCCACCGGAGGACCGGCACGAGCAAGCAGAGCAAATGGATCGGCCAGGCGCGCGCGATGGCGCCGCGCGTGGCGAAGAAGGCGGCCGAGCGCATCGCCGCTGAGCTCGCGGGGGGTGCCTGATGCCCGCGGTGAGCTGGCGCACGGCGCGCGCCGAGATCGCGACGATCCTGACGGGCGTCGCGATCACCGACCCGATCACGACGTCGATCTTACGGGTGTTCCAGACGGAGCCGAAGCAGGTGAGCGACTTCCCGTGCGTCGTGGTCCTCGGCACGGAGAAGTCGCCGGCACGCTCGTCGGGCCTGCGCCAGCGGGAGATGACGGCGCACCTGCGCCTTGCGGTGCAGGACGCGGACCAGAACCGCGCCGCGGACATCATCGACGCGCTCCAGGACGCGATCACGGACGCCTTCGATGCGAACCTGACACTCAACGGCAAGGCATCCAACGTCAATGGCCCGTACTGGGAGTTGCCCGGAGTCGTCGCGGTCGGCGGGCAGGAGCAATTCGGTGCGGACTGCACGGTGCGGATCACGCTGTACGACGATCCAGTGTTCGCGGCTTGAAAGAGGGGAACCGATGACGCGGCAATACGTGGGAAACGGTGAATCGATCACTGGCATCCCCATGCACGACATGAGCGACGAAGAGTTCAGAGTGTACGCCGAGCGCTACGCCGAGCACTGGGATGAGGGTGATCGCTCGGCCGTGATCGCCGCGATCGAAAAGTCGCCGCTGTACGAGCGGGTTCCTGCCGGGGGGAAGGGCGCACGTCCTGCCGCGCCTTCCTCGCCGGCGGGCAGCGAGGGGGAGTAGCTGATGGGCGTCTACAACGAAGCACTGACGATCATCCAGTCGGGTCGCGAGTCGACGAAGGGGACGCTTGTCCCGGCGACGTCGAAGTGCGCGATCGAGAAGATGCGCGTGCGGCCGATCGACCAGTTCGCGCGTCCAAAGCTCCTGAAGGGCCTCAAGCTGGCGAACCGCGGCAACGAGACCGTCGTCTTCAGGGGCATCGAGTGGGAAATCCCGGACACGCCGGTCGTCTTCAACGACCTGCAGAAGTACCTGGCGATGGCGTACAAGGGCGGCGTCGCGCCCACCGGCGTCGGGCCGTACACCTGGACGTACCCACGGGACCCCACCATCCACCCGACGCTGGACTCACGGACGTTCGAAGTGCGCCAGACGGACAGCGCTACGCCGAGCGACTGGGAGTTCGGGTACGCGATGCTGCAGGCGATCGAGTTCTCGGGCGCGCAGGACGACATCGTGCGGTTCAACGCGCGCGGCTTCGCCCGTCGCCTGCAGACCTCGACACTCACGGCCGCGCAGGCGATGGCATCGGTCGTGATACCCGCCGTCGGGCTATCGTCGGTGTACATCGACTCGACGTGGGTGAACCTGGGCACGACGTTAGTGTCGGGGCAGCTGCTCGGCTGGAAGTACCGGTTCGAAACGGGCGAGATGCCGCAGCGCACGATCGACGCGCGACCGGATCTCGACCACACGATCGACGTGATCAACGAGGACAACGTGAAGCTCAGGGTCGAGCTCGTGATCCTTGCCACCGCCGGTGGCCAGTGGGCGACGGAGAAGACGGCGGCCGAGGCCGGCACGCTACGCGCGGTCGAAGTCCGCACGGTCGTCGGGGCCGACTCGCTCAAACTGCAGGGATTGTGCAAGCACACCAACGCGTCGACGTTCCCCGACGACGACCGCGACGGTCAGCGCATCATCACGCTGCAGCTCGAGGGGAGCACCGACGACACGAACTTCGCGCAGGCGATCCTCATCAACAGCAAGGCGACGATGGACTGATGCCATCGTTCGAGCGCGTCGTCTGCCCGTGCGGGGCGCTCCTGCTCGACAACGTGGCGCTGAGCGGGCTTGTGCGGGTGAAGTGCGGCGCGAAGGGGTGTAAACGCAGGGTGTGGATCGCCGGCGACGGTAAGCGTGCGATCGTCGCGATGATTGACATGCCGCCGAAGTCGCGCGTAGGCTAGTCCGACAACCGCATAGGCCGGTACTCCCGTCGTGAGCTCGTCGTGATCGGGCCGGAGTGGCAGTCCTGAAAAGGGGCGCTGCCGCCGGTCCGATTCGTTTTTCACGGAGGGGAGCATGGCATTCACCAGCAGGACCACAGAGACCATCGAAGTCCCCGGCGAAGACGGCGCCACGGTGACGATCCGCCGGCTGTCGCACGCGCAGCTGCAGGACGCGCGCGAGGGGCGGCGCCGGAAGATCATGGCGCTCGTGCCGGCGGTCGGCGGCATCGAGGGCGTGATGGGAATCGCCGCCAGCCAGGGCGAGGACGAGTCGCCGCAGGTCAACGACCCACGGAGCGAGCTCGACCGCGGGCGCGCGCTTCAACTGGGCGTCATTGGCTGGAGCTACGACGCGCCGGTGAGCGAGAAGAACGTCGATGACCAGGACGAGGCGTGGGCCGAGTTCGTGTTCGACGCGATCTGCGCGATCTCGCTGCGGAGCGCGGACGAGGGAAAAGGATCGCCGGCCGCCTCGCCGTCTTCTTCCGAATGGACGGCCTCGGCGGCTGGCCAGTCGAGCTGACGGAGATCGCGCTGTGCGAGCGGATGAAATGCACGTGGCACCAGCTGCAGGAGACGCCGGCGTACGTCGTGCAGGACTACTTGCTGCTGATGCAGGCGGAGGCCGACGCGGAGGAACAGCGCCGCCGCGACGCGGCGCGCTAGGCCGTGACCGCTATCCGGGCATCGCTGCCGTTTGTGGCGCCGGCGGTGTCCGCGCGCTCGAAGACCAGCAGGAGCTTGAAGCGCGGGATGAAGCCCCACCAGAGGCAGCGCGCCACTTCCGTGCGGACGAGTTGCCAGCCGTCGCGGCTGCGCGCGTTCATGCGCTGGGCGATGTACGACTCGCTGCCGTAGCCGCCCGTGAAGCCGCTCCACATCGATTCGGCGAAGTATTCCTTCATGACGCCTCCTTCGGATCACAGAGCGTACGCTCGGACGATCGTTCGGTCAAGAGGCATTGTCAATGAACCCGCGCGGCCTGACGGCGGCCGAAGTGGCGATCCTGATCAAGGCGCACGACGAGGTGTCGGGCGTGCTGGGCAAGGTGAAGGGCGAGGTGCGCAACACCGCGTCCGAGATGGACCGCAGCATGAAGAGCGCGCGCGGGTTCGGCGGCGCGCTCGGCGACATCGGCAAGACGGCGGCCGGGTTCGTCACGGGCGCGGTGCTCACCGGCGGTGCGCGGGCGCTCGGCGGCATCCTCTCGAGCGCCGTGGGCGAGGCGCGGGAGGCGCGGGAGGCGCTGAAGCAGACCGAGGCTGTGCTCAAGAGCACGGGCGGCGTCGCCGGCGTGACGGCGGCCGACGTGGAGAAGCTCTCCAACAGCCTCGCGCAGGTGACGAACGCCGAAGACGACACGGTGCGCCAGGCGCAGAACCTGCTACTCACGTTCACCAGCATCAAGAAGGACGCCTTCCCGCAGGTGACCGAGCTCGCGCTCGACATGAGCCAGGCGCTCGGGCAGGACGTCAAGCAGAGCGCGATGCAGCTGGGGAAGGCGCTCAACGATCCGATCAACGGAGCGACGGCGCTCCGGCGCGTGGGCGTGGCGCTGACGGACCAGCAGCTCAAGCAGATCAAGGCGTTCCAGGAGAGCGGCGACATGCTCTCGGCGCAGAAGGTGATCATGACCGAGCTCGCCACCGAGTTCGGCGGCAGCGCGCGGGCGGCATTCGACGAGTCGCGCCAGCTCGGAAAGGCCTGGGGCGAGCTGAAGGAAGGACTCGGCACGGCGCTGCTGCCGCTGCTGGCGCTGCTGGCGACGGCCGTATTGCGGCACGTTGTGCCGGCGCTGAGCGAGGGTGCACAAGCCTTCTCGGACTTCGTCGGGCTGATCCAGGCGGCGCTGAGCGGGGACCTGGCGCGCGCGGCCACGCTCTTCAACGCGTTGCCGCGACCGCTGCAGGAGATCGCCCTGTGGTTGTCCCGCAACCGTGACACGATCGAGCAGGTTCTCGCCGTCGCGCGCGAGCTCGGCGAAGACGTGCTGAAGGGCCTAGTGCTGACGGTACAGGACGTGACGCGCTACTTCATGGAGCACAAGGAGATGCTGATCCTCGTCGGCATCGCGATCGCTGCGCTGCTCGTGTGGCTGTACGCGATCCCGGTGGCGGTCACGGCGATCATCGTCGGCATCGGCCTGCTGCGCACACACTGGGACGAGATTAAGGCGTACTTCCAGCGCGAGTTCCCGTTCCTGTACGAGCTCGCGAAGTACGCGTTCGAGAGCATCCGCAACCAGATCGAGATGGTCATGAACATCGTCCGCGACATTGTGGTGATCGCGCTCGCCGTGCTGCGGGGCGACTGGGGCGCGGCGTGGGAGGGTATCAAGCAGCTCGGCCGCGACATCTGGGACGGAATCGTCAACGACATCCAGGCGAAACTCGACCTCATGCGGGCGATCGTCGGCCTCGCCGGCAGCGGCCTGAAGGCGCTCTGGCAGGGGATCTGGGATGGCGTGAAGGGCGTCGTCGCTGACGCGCTGAACTGGGTCATCGACCGTGTGAACGGCGTGATCGAAAACATCAACGCCATCGCCGGCGCGTTCTCGAAGATCGGCATCGACGCGCCGGACATCCGGAAGCTGTCGAACATCGACACGCGGCCGCCGCTCGGCGCGACCGACGGCTCGACGCGCGGCGGACACCTCGATTCGTTCGCGAGCGGGATCAAGTACGTGCCCCGCGACATGCTCGCGTTCCTGCACCGCGGCGAGGAAGTGGTGCCAGCTGCAGAGGTGCGAGCGCGAAGCCGCGCGGATGCCTCACCGGCCGGGGTGCCGCAGACGGTGAACGTGTACGTCGACAAGGTGGTACTGCAGGGCGACCCGATCGCCGGCCTTGCCGCGTTGGGAGTGAGCGTCTGATGCCTCCTTACGCGTACACGCCGCTGAGCTTCAACGGGCAGGCGCTCACAGGTGGAAACCTCACGTGCTACTTCGAGTGGACGAACGGGCCCGGCCAGACGCGCGAGATGGGGCCGGTGGAGTCGGACGTCGTCGGGCGCGGGCCGCAGGACGTGCGCGGCCAGCCGAAGGCGACGACGTGGGAGTTGCACGTCCGGCTCGCATCGTTCAACCAGACGGACCTCGACGCGTTCTACTCGATCTTCAGCGAGGAGGCCGGGCTCGTCTATCTCCGGTTGACGGACGGTGGCGGTGTCGCCTGGCGCGTGGCCGTGCGTGCCTTGCGCATTAACCTCGTGAGCACGGGGCGGTTTGTCGTCGTGCTGCGGGTTCCGCAGCCGCTGCTCGAGGAGGACGCATCGACGACGATGTCGCTGTTGAACCAGTCGGGAAACACGCTCAACTTCGCGCCGAGTGTTGGCGGAAACCGCCGTGCGCGGCCGTTGCTGCGCATCGTGCCGGACCTGGTCAAGCAGAACACGGTCGACGACTACTTCCACAGCTTCCGGGGCTTCCTCGTGAACCGCGCGCCGTCGGACTTCTACGGCCCGGTGTGGCTGATGGACCAGAGCGGCGCGCCGGCGCGGGTCAACACGGCGAACCTCGTGCAGACGGCGACGAGCACGACGCTCAACGGTGTCGTCGGCGCCGGCGATACGTCGATCACGCTGACGAGCGCGGCCTCGTTCCCGACGGCCGGCATGGCGTACATCACGGACGGCGGCACGAACGACGAGCAGATCTACTGGACCTCGAAGTCGGGCAACGTCCTGCAGGGCGTGGTACGCGGGATCGGCGGCACGGCGGCCGTGGGCCACGCGAGCGGGTTGACGATTAAGGTGTCCGAGGCGCTGAAGAACGGCGACGACTGCCGCGTCTGGGTCGACGACGTCGAGTACGAGCGATGGCTCGTCGGCTGGAACGGCGCGTCGAGCGACGTCGTGATCAACGTGTCGATGCCGCAGCGGGTGAAGCTCACGCTCGCCGCGGCGATCACCGCATCGCCGCCGGCGTTCGACTTCACCGAGGGGTCGGCGCTGCTGCCCGAGAAGGGCTTCATCGTCATCGAGAACGAGGTGATCTACTACGCCGCGAAGACGGCGCTCGGCGTCACCGGCTGCGTCCGTGGTGCCTGGGGCACGAGCGCGGCCACGCACGTGATCAACAGCGCCGTCTACGGCAACCCGCGGCTGTACACCGTCGCCGTGGGCAAGGCGGCGGCCGGCGCGCCGCCATCGCCGGCAGGGCACCGTCCCGCCTGCCAGCTACCCGCGTCGAGCAACCAGTCGTGGAAGTGGGGCGACCAGGCGGACGATGCGTCGACCGTCTTCTATGCCCGCACGACCCCCGACCGGACGGCGCAGTGGGTGCCGGGCTTCGACGCCGACGGTAATACTGTGTCGCCGCTGACGCAGCTCAACGCGAGCGGGAACATCCTCACGTTCAAGGACGACGTTCCGGGCGACGGCAGCCCGCCGTACAACAACGTCGCGATCGAGCTGCCGCAGGGCGTGCGCACGGGCACGACGAGCGCGTTTAGCGCGGATTGGACGCCGTCGCCGGAGATCCTCAACCTCGAGCTGTGGCTGCGCGACGTGGGCGGCACGTACAAGCTGACCGACCAGCTGCAACAGGTCGCCGCGGCCGCCGGCCGGCTGTTGCCCGCGAACCTCGCGAACAACGCGTACGCGGCGAAACTCAAGGCCCGTTACAACATCGCGACGGGCTTCCGCGGCGACGACTCGGTCGTGATGGAGACCATCCTCAACGCGAGCAACGCCAACAACGTCGACGGCGTGGTCGCCTTCAAGTTCACGCTCTCCAACGACACCAGAATCAAGAAGATCATGGCCCGGATGGCGAAGACGACCGCAGGGTCGCAGGACGTGACCTGCCAGCTCTTCACCGACTCGTCCGGCCTGCCCGGAACGCTGATCGTATCGCTCGGGAATCAAACGATCAGTGGCACGACGCCGGCGTTCTACACGTGGCAAGCGGGGGTGTTCACGCTGACGAAGCCGGGCACGTACTGGGCCGTGTTTTTCATGCCGTCTGGCTTCACCTCAGTGAACTTCTACGGCTACACGTCGCTCGGCGGCGTGCGAAAGAGTTCCGACCGTACGGCGGATGCGATCCGCACAGGCGGCGCCTGGCAGCTGCAGACGGGCGAAAACCTCTGGGCGTACGTCTGCTGCGACTATGAGCGCGAGGGAAATGCGCGCGTCGAGTACGACCAACCGGTCGTTGCGCCGGCGACGGACGCGCGCACGGGCGTCACCGCGTCCTTCGACAAAGTCTCGATGCTGTTCAGTTTGAGCGACCATCCGTTCGTGCACCGGACCGGCGGTTTCACGAACGGGTTGTACCACTGCGCCGGCACCTGGTCGTCGAGCACGACCGGGGACAGCATCGCGATCGACAAGTGGATGGCCGCGGGGTCGCAGATCGAGATCGAGTGTCGCGACCGCACCGTCATCTACACCGAGGGCGCGGTCGACTACCCGGTGACGAAGGCCATCGACCCGGCGAATGCGGCCGACTGGCTCCTGTTGTTGCCGGGCGCGAACACACTCACGTACTCCGAGCCGAACATGCGGCAGACGGACGCCTACGTGATCTGGCAGGGGCAGAAGGTGTGAGCACCACGGGCGCGAAGGCGCCGGGCACACTCGCCGACGACGCGTCCTTCGGCGCGATCGCCTGGACGAACCCGGGTAACGCCGCCTCGTCGGACAATGTGTACGCGACGGCCGCGTTCACAGGAGCGGGCACATCGCATTACCTCAAGGCGACGAACTTCGGGTTCAGCATCCCGAGCGACGCGCGGATCAACGGCGTCACGACGACGATCGAGCGCGCCTGTGCGGCAGGCGGCGTTGTTACCGACAACTTCGTGTTTCTCGTCGTCGCTGGCGTAGTCCAGCAAACGGGCAAGAACCAGTACCGCCCCGAGGCGTGGTCGACTGTCGGCGACGAGGTCGTGACGTACGCCAGTCCGTCAGACCAGTGGGCGATCGCGCTGACGCCCGCGATTGTCAACGCCAGCGGTTTCGGTGTTGCGATCGCCGCGCGCAAGTTCAACGGCGGCGCGCACACGGCGAGCATCGACGCGATCACGCTGACGGTGTACTACCAGCGCCCCGGCGACACCGACGTGACGGTCGTGAAGCTCCGCGCGTCGCAGCCTCCGCACGACGAGCTGCAGACGCTCCGCGTGCAGGACCTGAGCTACGGTCGGATGCTCATGCGGAAGAACACGGCGTCGTTCCGGATCTCGCGCGCCGACCCGAACCTCGCGAAGTTCCGGCACCTGCTGACGCCGGACGGCCCGCCTCCGATGTTCAGCATCGAACGGCCGGACGGCACACATCCGTGGGCAGGGTTCCTGCAGGACTACGTCGTCCGCAGCTCGGACCCCACGGCACAGTTCGTGCTCGCCGATCACGCCTGGCGCCTCGAGGAGTCGGTCACCGCGAAGACGGGCGTACTGCGTGGCGCGTTCACGGACGTCGTGATCCGCACGCTGCGCGAGATCGACGCGCGCGGCGAGCCGGCGCTATACCTGCAGTACGACCACAACGAGGGCGGCCCGCGGCTCGACTACGCGTACCAGGCGGCAAAGGGGCTCGACTTCCTGCAGCAGGCGGCGAAGTTCACTGGGTGGGAATGGGGCTTCGCGTACAACGTGTCGCCGGCGAAGGTCGAGACGACCCTGATGCTGCGCCAGAGCATCGGCCGCGACGTGCGCGACAGCGTCGTGCTGGACGAAGGCGTGCACCTCAAGGACATCGACTACTCGCTGCGCTACAGCGAGGGCATCGCGGCGGGGCTCGTCGTAGGTGGCACGGGCACGTTCGGCGACCGGTCAGCGGTGGCGGCGTCACGCAACGGCCGCGCGCGCGAGGGCGTCGACACGCGCACGGCGTCGAACGCGACGCAGCGCGGCATCGGCGGCACCCGCGTGCTGATCGACCGCCAGGTCACCGAACAGCAGGCGCTCATCAACGCCGCGCAGCGGCTGCACACGTCGCCCGAGTGGGTGCCGGAACAGGTCGGCTTCGTCATCGTCGAGGGCGAGGTCGACATGGCGCGGTTTACGCTCGGTGACACGCAGACGATCCGGCTCGACGAGACAGACCTCTCGACGCCCCGCGTGCTCTACGCGCGGACGATCGGCATCAACTACAACCCGCAGACGCGCGAGCACCGCGTCGAGGCGAAGGTGGTGACCTGATGGTGGTCGACCACATCCTCATTCTCCGGCCGCAGGCGCAGCTCGCGCGCGAGCTCGAGCGACTGGCGCAGGAAGCGCGAAAGGCGGAGCGGTCGTGATCGTGCGCGCGGGTCCCGAGCAGGCGGCGATCGTCGCGCGGCGCATCCGCGCGGAGTCGCGCCGGTTGCTCGAGGAGACGGGCCAGGGATTCGAGGTCGTCATCCCGGCCGAGTGGATCGCCCTCGAGATCGAGCGGCCGGGCGTGCGCATCTGGCTGTACGAGAACCGCGGCGACGACGAGGAGTTCGAGCGCTTCCTGATCTGGGTCGACGCCGACATCTACCGCGGCACGCCGGTGATCTGGGTCAAGCACGTATGGGCGCCGTCAACGAAGGTGCGCCGGTGGCTGCGCTGGCTCGCCGAGCAGCTGATCAACCGCGAGGGGTGGGGCGCGGTCGTCGCCGCGTTTCCGCTCGGCACGCCGTTCGCTGACATGGCGCAAGGGGTGGTGCAGGGCCGCACCGATCTCATCCCGGGCCACGCGGTGATCCGCCTGTCGACCGCGTTCTCCCGCTTGCAGGCGGCGGGGTGGTGAATGGCGTGGCTTGATGCCAACACGGCCTCGCGGTTCTACGGCGCGTCGTCCGGCGATCTATTGCAGGCGTTGGCGCTGGGCGCGACGACGGCAGTGAAATCGATCGACGTGTCGGCGAGTTATTACAACACGGGGCCGTATGGCTACGTCGCGCACTACGACATCCCGGGCGGCGACTGCTCACTAGATCTGGGGCGCCCGATGCACATGGACGCGAGCGGCGCGGTCTATGTCCTCCGCGGATACTTCGGGGTGTCCGCGTCACCGACGAGCGGCCTCGGGGTGCTTGGGGCCGGCGCGCGTGGCTCGCAGTCGTACCTGCGCGTCCTGCCGGACCGCACGTTGCAAGTCTTCGACAAGACCGGCGTCGCCCGGACGCCGGCAACGGTGACGGCGATCCCGACAGGCGGCGCGCTGCAAGAAGTGACCGTCGTCATCGACTGCATCACGCTCTCGACGGTGTGGATCGCGATCGCGATGGGCACGGCATGGGAGGTTGCATACGACACCGGCCTGGGCCGCTCGGCGATGTTCGACGAAGCGGCCGTGCTGTGCCTCGGCGAATACCTGGCCACCGGCGTCAGCCGGAGCGCGGATCTCTACTTCGACGACGTGTCGTGGCGCTTCACGTCGAGTGCCGCCGACGCCCCGCACCTGGTTGCGTACCCGCGCACGAAGGTCAATGGTTGCAACCTCCCGACGTCGGTCGGCTCCTACAACGCCTGGACGATTGGCGGCACGTCGCCGCCGGCGAACAAATGGGAAGCGTGCGACGACGTGCCGAACAACGGCGAAACGGACTTCATCCAAACGGCCGTCGCCGACGACAAGCAGACATTCCACTACGGCGGGTCGAACCCGATTCCGGTGGGCGGCACGATCATCCGCGGCCAGATGTGCTGGGACCAGCGCGTCGTCGGCGCATCCAAACAAGGTGCGTACGGCGTGCTGCGCCTTGCAGGCGCGGACGCCACGGTCTCGTCGCTGGTAAACCCGCCCGCTGGCGCTTGGTACGCAGTGGGACAGAACCGCGTCGACCGGCCGGGCGGCGGTGCCTGGGCGCGTGCCGACGTGGCGCCTGGCACGCTCGAGATCGGTGTTGGCGGCTACGGGATACTCGGTACGCCGACCGTGCAGGCAACGCTGCTCTGCGCGCCCGAGTGGCTCTACTACACCGACAGCCTCGGGTTGTCGCCGGAGCCGCAGGTCGGTGTGACGGTGCAGGCCGTGCCGTCGCAGGTCAAAGGCGGCCGCGGGCCACTCGTGCGCCCGGCGTACGACCACATCGACCGGAGGACGTTGCGCGGGGTGCGCGAAGTCGCGGAGAGCGTCCGGCGCACGGTGCGTTCGTGAAGGGTTAGAAGGGGAGCTATGAAGAACATGACCGACGCCAGGTTTCGACTGATCGTCACGGGCATCCTCGGGGTGATGCTGACCACGACTCTGTGCACGCTCTACATCATCGGCCGCGCCGTGCCGGAGTTGCTGCCGTCGATGGTCGTCGGCGTGTGGGGCTTCTTCACTGGCCACGTGTACACGAACGGCACGGGCGCGATGCCGAAGGCGCCGCCGGAGGAAAAGCCGTGAACGAGGCGGTGGCCGGCTGGATGCTGTGGAGCGGGATCATGGTGATCATCGTCCTCTGGGCGCTGGTGTTGTTCCTCACCGCGGCGGACGAGATCGAGCGATGGTTGAGGCGGTTGCGATGAGGCTGGCGGTCGACCTGAGCAACTGGACGACGATCCCGACGCCGGCGGAGGTCGATGGGCTGCGCGCGGCGGGCGTCGAGCGCGCCATCGTCGGCTGCAGTTACGGCCAGGTGGGGCGCTCGCAGCTCATAGCGCTCGACGCCGGCGGGATCGACGTCGAGGCCTACGGCTGGGTGACGCACCCGCTCAACGTCCACCTGCTCGACCGCGCCATCGCGCAGGCGGACGGCCTCGTGGATCGCCTGTGGCTCGACTGCGAGGGGCCGACGCGCGGCCGCGCGCCGACGGAGGTCTTGGGAGACATCGAGGGCGCGATCGCGTACATGCGCGTCCGGCGCCCGGACTGGCGGCTGGGGGCGTACAGCGCGAAGTGGTGGTGGGGGCCGGCGACGGGCCGAAGCAACGAGACGTTCGGCCTGCCGCTCTGGGTGGCGGCGTACCGCGACCCTGCGGCGCCGCTCGAGGAGCACGAGCTACCGGGGGGTTGGGACGTCGAGGACGTGGCGCTCTGGCAGTACGCGGGCAGCTCGACGCTGGCGGGCCTGAACGTGGACCTGAACCTGATCTTGGAGGGAGACATGCCGACGCAACAGGAATGGGATCAGCTCGTCGGGGAGGTGCGCCAGACGTTCGGCCTTGCCTACCGCACCGCGATGGCGCTGACCGAGATCGGCCGAGCCTTCGCGCAGCACATCCAGGAGGGCGCGCCGGCGGGCTACGACCCGCGGCTCGACGCGATGCAGCGGGAGATCGACGCGCTCGAGCAGGCGCAGCGCGACGCGGCGGTGGCGTTCGGAGGTGGCATGTGATCCCCGGATACCTGACGCTCGGCGTGCCGGCCGACTTCCGCGACTCTGCGAACCCGCTGCTCCGTCGGTGGCTGTACCAGGATGAGGCGCACCTGCGCGACTGCCTCGTGGAGGCGCAGCGTCAGAAGGCGGCGCTCGAGCAGAACGGCGGCGACTTCAACACGATCGGCAACTGGGCGCGTGTCGTCGAGTGGTGCAACCGCGCGCTCGACACGATGGCCACGCGCGCGTCGATCGGGCTTGCCGACATCGAAACGGCACACTACGCGACGGCGCGGCTGCTGACATCGTGGCTGCGGACCTACGCCGGCTTCGAGTGGGACCTCATCGTCAGCGTGATACACAGCCCGCTCACGGTCCGCGACTTCGCGACGGTGCCGCCGCAGGACGTCGGCGCCGGCCAGGTCCTGCTGAAGGACGCGATCGAGTTTCACCCGCTGTTCAACGCGAACCGCGAGGGCGAGGGGTTCGTGCCGAACACGATGCTGCCGGAGGTAGCGCGGCACCTCGGAGAGACGTACGACGCGATGTACCAGCCCGATCCGCGCACGGCGCACTGGTGGCGCTGGCGCCCGCGCACTGACGACGGGCGTGAGCTCGGATGGGTCGGGCACCAACAGCTCGGCGGCGGCGGGGTCAACGGCGGCGCAGGTCCGCAGCGTGACGTGCTCGGCACGCATCTGGAGTACGGGCGTGTCGGCTACGGCTACTTCGGCGACAAGGAGTTCCGGGGCTTCGTGACGGGCATCCCGGACCTCGGCGCGGTGTGGCATGACGCCGGCTCGCCCGAGAAGATGACCGGGCCGTACTCGTTCTCCCACGAATGCATCGGGCACGGCCTCGGCGCCTTCGTGCACGCGGGCGACGTGACGGGCTTCAACTTCGTCGACGCCCGGGGAGTGCCCCGCCGCGACTGGACCGACATCATCGACACCGTGCGCACCGGGAACGACTTCCCACTCGCGCCAGGCTGGTACATCCCTGCGCAGATCGACCAGATCCGCGGCGCCTTTGGCGGGTTGCTGCTCCGCGACGTCGGGCTGCCGCCTGCGGTGACCCTCGCCGCGTCGGGCGCAACCGTGACGCCGGCCGTGGGACGGAGCCCGCTGCCGAAGGCGATCCAGTTGTGGTGGTATCTCGACGGAGCCCGCGTGCTCGCATCCGCGGCGGTGTCGCCGTACATGGCGCCGCGTAGCGGGCGCGTGCGGTGCGAGTTGCGCGCCTACGTCGGGCTGCACGGCTACACCGACGGTGTCGTCCTGGGGAGCGCGGAGGTTGACATCGTTGTCGCGACACCCGTGCCGGCTCCCACGCCCGCGCCGGCTCCGACACCCACGCCGCCGCCAACGAAGCCGCGCAAACGGAAGTGGTGGGAGTGGCGCTGAACCGTTGCCGCAAGTTGCCTTGCTGCTGAACGGGTCAACTTGCGGCGACGTTCGCCGCACCTGCGATCACTGGCGTCCATTCGATCGCGTAGTCGCCCGGCTCGCCGA
>JAJTXQ010000012.1 GCA_021462855.1 Dehalococcoidia bacterium
CGTCGGCGCGATCTCGGCGACCGATGCTCGCCTGCTCCACCTCATCGAGCCGCGCGCCATCCGCGCCGACCGGCCGACGGCCGGGCAATGGGCCGTCAGCGCGGCGATCGTGTCCACCATCTTCGGGCTCGGCGGGCGGGCGGTGGGCGCCCAGCCCCTGCCGCCGATCGAGCCCGTCTGCTCCCCGCCCGCGGCCGTCGCGCCGGCGCCGCCGTCCGGCGGCCCGGCGGCGCCGGAGGCGGCGCCGGGCGCGGCGTGCGAGCGCCGCTGCGAGCCGTTCGACGTTCCCGCCGATTGAGCCGTTCCTGGTTGCACGACCCCGGCGCGCCGGCCGGCGCAGAGGGGGCTTACACGCTGTAAGACGACAAATGGGATGATGATGCGACAACTGCACGCTACACGGTTGGGTGTCCGCCGCCCGTACGGGCACGGGCTGATCGCGGCGCTCGCGCTGGCCTCGCTGGCCGCATGCGGGCAAGGTGCCGGCGGCCAGACGACGGTCGACCTCGCGCCGGAGCTCGCCAAGCTGACCGAGGCGGCCGACGGCGCCGTCGCGGTTGTGACCGAGGCGGCGCCCACGGCGCTCGCCCCCGGGGCGGCGGCGACGCCGGCGCCCGCCGGCGCGGCGGGCGAGCCGACCATGGACGCGCTCCTGCGCCAGATCCAGGCCGGCGGCGCGCCGATCCCCGGCCTCGAGACGCCGGTCTCCGACTCGGTGGCGGCGTATCGCGAACAGCAGGCGGCGGCCAACGCCACGGCCGGCATCTCCGACGTCACCGACCTGCTCGAGCGCATGCCGAAGCTGGCCACGTTCACGCCGCCGGCGCAGCGCCCGACGCTGGCCGGCCAGCTGATCTACCTCCGCAACGGCACGTTCTACCGGGTGTCGGCCGGCGGCGGCGATGCGCGCCCGGTCGCGCTGGACGACGCGTCGATGCCGCCGGTGTGGTCGCCGCCCGACGACCCCGGCCGCGGCTGGCTGTCGCCCGACGGGACGCGCGTGGCGTTCTTCGCCGGGCCCGACGCGGCGATGTGGGTGATGGAGACCGACGGCGGCGCCAACCATGCCGTCTCCGGCGACAACCTGCCCAGCGAGATGCACACCGCCACCGTCGGCGGCAAGACCCAGGCGCTCCGGCTGCGCCCGGGCAAGGAGTACACCGTGGTGCACCTGCCCGGTGCCGCCGAGCCGCTGTCGGTGCTGGTCGACGACAACAGCCGACACGTGCGGGGCGAGGGGCGGCTCCGGATCGTGCACGCCGCCGCGAGCCAGAGCAGCCGTCAGCTCGTCGCCTACGTCGGCGGCGCCCCGTTCGGGGCGCCGATGGCCTACGGGCGGGCCGGCGGCGCGCTCGGGACGCCGGTCGGCACGATCCAGCTCGAGGTGCGCGACGCGCAGGGCAACCCCGTGGCGACGCTGGCGCCGTTCCAGCTCGCCGACCACGAGCTGAAGACCATCTTCCTGATCAGCCGCGGCGACCAGATCCAGGGCGTGCCGGTGGCGTACGAGCCGAGCGAGGCGCCCGGGCTGAACGCCAACGTCCGCGTGTTCAACGCCGGCACGGCGGCCGCCGACGTCGAGGTCGACGGGAACCTCGACCTGGCGCGCGGGCTGGCGCCGGGCGAGATCGGCGCCTACACGCGCGTGCCGGCCACGCTCGGCGTGTCGCAGCGCAAGGACGTCGAGATCGCGCTCTACGGCCTCAACGCCGGCGACCATCCCGTCGCGTGGTCCCCCGACAGCCGGCGCGTGGCCTTCCTCGGGGCCGGCGACGGCAAGCTCGAG
>JAJTXQ010000013.1 GCA_021462855.1 Dehalococcoidia bacterium
CATATGAGAAGACGAGCAACACGACCTAATGTTTTCCGTGGTCTGAAGCGGTTCGGGGTCTACTCTACCGACTGGAAGTTTATCCTGGTCCCCACTGCGATTGCCTACATCGTTCCTTTTGTTTTCGGGCTTTGGGTGGGCTACGTTCCGCTGGGATTCCCCTTGGGACTGCTAGTTTTTCTGATTCTCCTCGGAATCTTTAACTATCTGCGTTTGAGTAAGCCCTCCTATTGGCTTTCTCAGAAATTTGACGCCGAGATCGACCAATGGACAAAGTACCGACCACCGCTGCGAGGCGAACTCGAACCGACAAATTGGAAGACACCGAACAGGAAATAAGCATGGACACAGCAAACCTAACATTCGCTCAAATCGCAATCTCTTTCTTTGGAGGCCTTCTTTCCATCGGACTCGGACTGGTTGCGGGACTTCGTTTCATCCCGGCAGTGAGATCGATATCGAGTCGTGCTCCAACGAACCGCGAATCACGAACTCTTTTCGCCGAGAACCCAGACGCGGGTCGCATATTTCCCACCGAGATCGCGGGACTCGACGGGAACACTATCCGTTACCGAGATGGCAGCTATGGAAAGGCCTATATTTTCGAACCGTCGAACAGTCTTTACATCGACGGTAACGTGACGGAACAACGTATCGAGGAGCTAAAGACGATCCTGAAATTCGAGAAGCCCGAGAACACGGTCATTCAGTTTCGGTTCCTGAATTCACTGGACACAGGTGAGGTGCTTCGGGCACATCTCTCATCCAGAAACACCTCAACATCCGATCCGGTCGCCGGTGTGCTTCAGGCCACCAATCTTGCTCTTCACGAAGAAGCGATCAGATCCGGCGAAGTTATGCGACAAACCGCAACGGTGTGGCTTCGGGTTCCGGTACGCGATCCAAATGACAAAGGAATGATGTCTTCACTCCTGCCTTCTCTTGCAAAAGACATTAGGAATCACGGGTTTTCACGACTATTCCGCTTTCCCCTGAAAAGGATAAGAAATCGCGAAAGTGAATTGATGGTGCAGAGAGAGGTGCAAAATGAGACTGCGTGCAAACTCAAAGCTTCACGAGTATTTCAATCATTTGAAGCCAATTTTCCGCGCAGCTTACAACTTCGGGAGATGAACCGAACAGAGATATTTGAATCACTCTTTACCAGCCATCGCCGGGAGCACGGTCCTTTCCCCAATCTGACCAGCTCAAATTGCGTAGATCTGCGGCGATATCTTTGTAGTACAGAAATTGAGACAACACGCGAGCAGTACATCCGTCACAATGGTACGCCTGCGAGTCTTGTCAGTCTTAAGACACTTCCGAATGGCTTTGTAACGGCCGACATCATGCGGTACGTGACTGCGACGAAGGCCTTAGGTTTTCCGCACGAGATCGTTGTTGATTTGATGACAACCGAAAAACAGGCTGCAAAAAAAGACCTGCAGAAACGAATCGATCGTATCGACGGCAGCCGCAACACCTGGCTTGGATTCCGCAATCTCAAGAAGGACGCGGTTGTTATCAAGTCAGACCTTGAGGGCCTGCTCGAACAGGTCGAAGGGGACAATGAAGAGATCTGCAATCTCAGA
>JAJTXQ010000014.1 GCA_021462855.1 Dehalococcoidia bacterium
CACCACCGCCGGGCGGCGCTTCGCGGCCCAGACGCACGTGCGTCGCACATCCTTATATGTATGGAAGGGCACGCCGGCGTCCGCGCCATCCCGCTGCCGGCGCACGGGCGGCCCTGGCGCGGCATCGGCTCCACACCGCGAGGGTCAGCGTGTGCATGAAGCAGCGGCGTGTGTGAGCGTGGCCCGGCGCAGGTGGTGGAAGGCGGTGATGTGGAAGCTTGGAGCGGGAGATGGGACTCGAACCCACGACCCTCTGCTTGGGAAGCAGATGCTCTACCACTGAGCTACTCCCGCTCGCATCGCGAGTGTACCAGAGCGCCGGCGGCGCCGGAGCGCCCCGGCTCGCTGTGCCATCACGGCGCGAGCGTCGGTTGCGCTCGCGGCCCCGCGCAGCCTGCACGGTCCGGCGCGGGCGGCGCTCGCAACGCGTGCCCGATCGCTCCGGGTCGTGGCGCCGCTCCCGCTGAGGGCGTCTGCGGCCAATACGCGTTGCCGGCGGCGGGCGGGTGCGGTCCGCGAGCACTACGCGTTGACCGTCGCGATGCCGGCCGGCGCGCGGGCGCCCTCCCGCGCATCAGGCATTGACACTTGAACATATAATCAACTATCGTGGGCGGGATATGGCGACGCGCCGCCCGCGACACCCCGGCGCCATCCCGCGCGCCCGCGGCGCGCATCGCGACGACAGCGTCGCGGCGGTGCGAGCGTCCATCGCCGGGTACGACGCCGCCGCCGACGTCGCCAACGTCTTCCGCGCGCTCGCCGACCCGACCCGCGTCCGCATCCTGCACGCGCTCTCGATCGCGGAGCTCTGCAACGGGGACCTGGCATCGGTGCTCGGTATGAGCGAGTCGGCCGTGTCGCATCAAATGCGAGAGCTGCGGCTGATGAAGATCGTCAGCGCGGAGAAGCGAGGGCGCATGGTGTACTTCCGGCTCACCGACGCACACGTGCGGCGCATCTTCGCCGACACGCTGCGCCACGTCCGGGAGGGACGCGCGCCGCGGCCGCATGGCGGTCAGGAGGCATGATGGTTGTCGCTGCGCTGGCGCTGCAGGCGGCGTTCCTGCTGCTGGCGTTCGGCCTGCGCACGGCGCTGCACGCCCGGCAGACGGGATCGTCGGGCTTTCGCGCCCTCGCGCGCAACGCGAGCGTACGGGAGCGGGCCGCCGTGGCGATCCTCACGGCCGGCGGCGCCATGAGCCTCGCCGGGACGGCGCTCGGCGACGTCGCGCCGGTGTTCTCCGTGCTCGATCACGCGGGTGTCCGGTGGTCTGGCGCCGCGGTCGCCGTCCTTGCCACGGCGCTCGTCCTCGTAGCGCAGTCGACGATGGGCCGGTCGTGGCGGATCGGCGTCGACCCGGCGGAGCGCACGGACCTCGTGATGCACGGGCTCTTCGCGCTCGTGCGCAATCCGATCTTCTCGGCCATGCTGGCGTTCTGGGCCGGGATCGCGCTGCTCATACCGAACGCCGTGACGCTGCTGGCGGTCGCCGTCGCGTGGGTGGGAGTGGAAGTGCAGGTGCGCGCCGTCGAGGAGCCGTACCTGCTGCGGACGCACGGCGACGCGTACCGGCGGTACGCATCGCGCACGGGACGGCTGTTGCCGGGCATCGGGAAGATGCGCGCGTAAGGAATGCGCGCGCTCAGTGCCACGAACGAGATCGGCCGGCGCAACAGCGCCGGCCGATCTGCGAAGTGACGCGGTACGCGCGCCGCGCGTCGTGGCGCTAGGTGGCGCAGGGCCCGAACGGCTCGTTGACCAGCCGTTCCCGGGCAACCAGGGGCACCGGCCCGAAGATGCTTGCGAGCCCGGGCAGCGACGCCGTGAAGTCGTACTCCACGCGCACCTCCAGGATGTCGCACTGCTCACCCGCGTTGCCGTCGAGCGGCGGGTCGGCGTAGGCCGGGTAATCCCAGCTCCGCACGCCCACCGTCAGGTCCGTCTGTGCGTTGGCCAGCGCCTGCGTCTGGCTCCGCGCCGTGTGCTCGATGCACGCGAGGCGGTCGGGCGAAGCGATGTTGCAGTCGACACGCCCGGTGACGCCGTAGCGGGCGCCTTCGCGCGCTGCGTGTTGCGCCGCCACCCACGCGTGATAGAGACGCGCCGAGTCGATCAGCCCGAAGATGAGCAGGAAGAGCACGGGCGCTGCAAGCGCGAACTCGGCCAGGGCCTGTCCACGTTCACGGGTCCGGATACGTCGTCGGGTCATCGGACCTCTCCTACTCGATCAGCCGGAACGCGATCGCGTGCGCGATCTGCTGGAACACGGTCGGCAGGTCGGCGGCCGTCGCCACAGCGAAGAAGTGGTCGTTCGTGCCCGGGGGCGACGACGCGATGCACTTCAGCAGTCGCGGGTCGGCGACGCTGTCGGCTGCGCCGTTGCCGATGCCACTGCAGTAGGTCGCATCGGGCACCGTCCCGTCCGGCAGCCCACCGCAGATGCCGAAGGCCACGATGTAGACCTCGACATCCTGCGACTCGAGCGTCGTGGCCATGTTCATCGACATCGTGTCGACCTTGGCCTCCTGCGTCTGCGTGTTGTTCCGGCAGTTCGGGCTGACGTCGCCGTCCGAGGTGGACGGACTGGTCGGCCGGCACGGCGACTCGGGCGACTGCGGCGAGCTCTGATTGACCTCGGTCGCGTTGTACACGTTGTCACCGTCGCTGAGGATGACCACAGCGCGCAGCGTGCTGGGCGATGCGTGCGAGCCGGCGCCAAGGATCACCGACTGTGCCTTCTTCAGCGCCTGGCAGATGTTGGTGCCCGAGCCGCCCGAAGGCTGGCCGGTCGCGCCGATGGCATGGATGGCGTTGATTCCGTTGACCAGCGTGGTGCGGTCGCTCGTAAGGTTGGTGATCATCGACCCCGGCGGGCTGCTATCGATGCATTTCGTGTTCGAACGCGGGGGATCGTAGCAGCCGCGGAACGCGCCCGAGCCCAGCACAGTCATGCCGGTGGGTGTGCCAGTGCCAAGCAGCGTGTCGACGAAGCCGATCGAGGCGTCGCGCGCCTCCTTGATCGGGCAGACGCCGCCGCCGTTCGTTTCGCTCGAGTTGCACCCCTGGTGCATACTTCCCGTCGCGTCGAGCGCGAGGTACACGTCGAGCGGGACCGTGCCCGCGCCCGCCGCGGCGGACGCGCTGATGTTCATGCTGGTGAAGCCGAGGATGCGAATGAACAGGAAGTTCACGTTGCGCGTCCCGCGCACCTTGAACTGCGAGTCGCTCGATGAGCCGGGGAAGGTGATCGAGGCGCCCGGCTGGTTGTCGTTGAAATAGGCTGCCGCCCGCGTCTCAGCCTGCGTGACGTTCGGCATCTCGACGATGCCGGCAAGCGCGGCAGCGTCGAGCGCGCGGGTCAGCTCGGCGCGCGCAACGTAGAGCCGCCCGGCGTCAACAGCCAGGCCGACCATCGCGATGAGCGCGAACATGACGAGGACGAACAGCGGGAGCGCCTGTCCCCGTTCGCCAACGTGTGTGTTCCTCATGACAAATTGCTCCTTGGATGTCACGACGGCGGGAACTTGCGCATCGTCGTCTTGCTGCACATGCGGAACGTGGCCGGCATGATCAGCGGCACGCCCAACAGCGGCTGGTGGTCATTGCAGACGTTCACCCTGACAGCATTAACGCCGTCGACCGTCGTATGTGTCACGGTGATGTCGTTCACCGGGTCGACCGCGGTCCGCAGCCGGTCCGTCTCCATCACGACGAGGCTCTTGATCTCCGGGTCGGTCGCCAGGCCCTTCGAGCCGAGCCGCGCGCCGTCGCGCGCGGACGACACGATGGTGACGTACGCGTTCATCGCGTTCGTCACCTCGACGATGCCGACGAGCAGCACCAGGCAGACCGGCAGGATCAGCGCAGATTCAGCCAGCGCCTGCGCCCGCTCGCCGAATCCTCGCCCGCGGCCCCATCGCCGCTGACTAGCATCGCGTTTCGAAGCTCTCCACACGGGCTAATCCTCGGATCGCTGAAGCTGCCGCGCGCCCGGGTCCTATTCCCTGGTTCGCGAGCCGAGCAGCTGAGGCTGACCCGGGTCCATCGCGGCCACCGACAGCGGCCAACGCTGAACCCCTCACACGCAGTATCGGCCGCGCGCACCCGTTCCGTTCACCGTCACGCGGGCGAAATTTCCGGCGCTTACCGACGACCCGGTCTGTGCGTCGCGATCTGCCGGGCCTCTCCCGGCCCCGATGTGACGGACGCCCATGCTTCGTGCGGCGGCGCGGCCGGGACGCAATCGCGCCGGTGCATGGCGCGCTGGCACGGCGAGGCCACGCGCCGTACCCTTCCTGCGCTGCGCACCGGTGGCCGGGCGCGCCGCGAGAAGGAGCACGTCGATGGCACACGCCGCAGCACAGCAGCCCGCGGGCATGACGGTACGCGATCGCCTCCGCAACTGGGGCGCCGTCATCAACACCTCCAACCTGCCGCGCGGCGCGAGCATGGACACTGTCTCGCGCTGGCTGCTCATCACGCGCGCATCCGTCTTCAGCATGACGATGACGTCCGGCCTGATCGGCGGGCTGCTCGCGATCACGGCCGAGGGCGCCGGCGACATCTCGTGGCTCAACTTCGCGCTGGCGATGCTCGGCCTCGTGCTCGCCCACGCGTCCAACAACATGATCAACGACTACTTCGATGTCGAGGGCGGCGTCGACGACCTGGCCTACCCGCGGGCGCAGTACGCGCCGCACCCGCTGCTCTCCGGCCTCACGAGCAAGCGCACGCTGATCGCCGCCATCGCGCTCACGAACCTCGCCGATGCGGCGATCATGCTGTACCTGTCGTGGGCCGTCGGCCCGCTCGTGCTCGCATTCGCGCTCGCCGGGCTGTTCATCAGCGCGGGCTACGTCATGCGCCCGATCGTGCTGAAGCGGCGCGCGCTCGGCGAGATCGGCGTGCTGATCGTCTGGGGCCCGCTGATGATCGGCGGCACGTACTACGTCACCGCGGGCGAGCTGCCGGCGTGGGTGTGGGCGGCGTGCGCGCCGTACTCGCTGATCGTCATGGCGGTACTGATCGGCAAGCACCTCGACAAGTACGACATTGACCGCGCGAAGGGGATCCTGACACTGCCCGTCGCCCTCGGCTACGCAACGTCGACGCGGCTCAACCAGGCGATCATGCTGGCGTTCTATCCCGTCGTGATCGCGCTCGCCGTCACCGGCGTGTTCTCGTGGTGGACGCTGGTGACGCTCGTAGCGCTACCGCGGCTGTGGCAGGTGCTCGGCATCTACAACCGCCCGCGGCCCGACGAGCCGCCGCCGGGCTACCCGGTGTGGCCGCTGTGGTTCGTATCGGCGGCGTTCTACTTCAACAAGCGCGCCGGCGAGCTGCTCGTCCTCGGCCTGCTGCTCGGCGCGATCACCGGCTGGTAGCGGTCGCGATCGCGCGGCGGCGCGACAAGCGTACCCTTAGCGCCCGACCAAGGCCGGCGGGGACGTGATCCATTCCTCAAACCTTCCGTTCACACAGTCACGGCAAGGCGCTGGCTGTCGGATGCACGCAACAGCTGCGCGCGGCGCATTGCGGGGGATCGCACTCTGGGCGCCCTTACGCGAAGGCGTTCACGAGGACGGGTGCACCGTGATCGCCCGGTGTCACGCGAGCGGCCAGGCGATCTCCGTGCGCCACTTCATCGGGTCGGGCTCCTGCTGCGGGTCCGAGAAGTACGTCTCCCACGGCGCACCGCCCGGCGCGCGGCCGTTCGCCTGCATCCACGCCTCGACGGCGCGATACGCCTCGTGCAGCGACTCGTACGGGCCGATGTGCGTCGTCACGGCCGCCTCGCCGCCCGGGAGATCGCTCGCTTCGACGCGCCCCTCGCCGGCCACCGGCGACGCGACCGTCACGCCGGCCTCGACCACCACCCGTTCCGGGCCGATGCTCGGGTAGCGTGCGAACGGCGGGCCATCGGGCATGCTGCCCTTCCGCGTGGCGTAGCCGAACAGCTCGCCGAACGCCTGGCCAAAGAAATTCGGCAGCTCGTCCGCCCGCATCGATCCCTTGATCACGAGCGTGTGCCGCCGCGCCAGCTTCTTGACGGAGATGTCGTATGCCATGAGCGCGCCTCCTTGCTGCCGCTGCCCCGCAATCCAGCCTACCCCACGCGAACCGTGGCCCGGAACCCATTTCCGTGTACGCGCTAAAATGAGTGGAACTATGGCGGGCCCCGGCGCGTTGATATCATTGCGAAACCTCGAACAAAGGCGGAAGAACGACACATGCCACGCAAGAAGCAGATCGTACAGAAGCAGAAGCGCCGCAAGGTCTATCGCGCCGGTGACATGGCCGGCTCGGCCGAGCGGATCCACCGCCGGGGCATCTTCCGGCTCTTCACGAACTACCGCGTGTTCGCCATCATCGGCGCCATCGGCATCATCGGCGGGCTCGCCTTCTCGGCGTTCTACACCGGCGGCAGCGCAAACAACGACACCGGTAGCCCGCGCGGCTCCGGCGTCACCCGCACCACGCCCGAAGCGGGCGCGACGAGCGTGACCGGCGCCGCGGCAAACATCAAGCAGTACTCCTTCGCGCCGGAGATGGCGATCGACCCGGCGAAGACGTACACCGCGACGATCAAGACCGACAAGGGCGACATCAAGGTCGAGCTGTTCGCGGGCGAGGCGCCGCAGACCGTGAACAACTTCGTCTTCCTGGCGCGCGACTCGTTCTACAACGGCGTGACGTTCCACCGGGTCATCCCGGACTTCGTCGCGCAGGCAGGCGACCCGACAGGGACCGGCACCGGCGGGCCCGGCTACGAGCTCCCCGCCGAGGCCACCGAAGAGGACTTCACCGCCGGCGTCATCGCCATGGCGAAGCCGCAGGAGGCGGGCTCGCCGAATAACGGCAGCCAGTTCTTCTTCATGCTGAACGATGAGCCGTCGTTCGATGGCAAGTTCACCGCGTTCGGCAAGGTCGTCGAAGGGCTCGATGTCCTGAAGTCGCTCACACCGCGCAACCCGCAGCTCGAAGAGAACCCGGCGCCCGGCGACCGCATCGAGTCGATCACGATCGCCGAGTCCTGACCGGCACTTCGCGCGCAACACGGCAAGACGCCGCCGGTGCACCGGCGGCGTCTTGCCGTTGGAGGAGGAGGCTGGTAAGGCTAATTCACGGATGCCGCGTCCTGACGCCGCCCGAGCGCGTACTCCGCGCCGGTCCGCACGCGCCGCTCGATGCGCGCCAGCTCGAACGCCGTCGCGCACGTGTGGCAGAACCGCAGCTCGTCGTCGTACTCGACGGACCCGGTCAGCGGCTGCAGTCCGCCGCAGGCGCGGCACTCGAACGAGCCGCGTTCGCCGCGCTGGAGGTCTTCTTCGAGCAGCACGCGCATCGCCTCGGCGATTGCCTGGCGCTGCCGGCTGGTGGCGCGATTGTAGTGGGCGTACGCCCGGGCGATGGTCAAGGCGGGACCTCCTGCTCGCTGCACTCTGTCTATGCGGCAAACAAAAACGACTGAAGGCGTGCCTTCAGCCGGTACGGCCTTCTCCTCTTTATGCCTGCGGGGTTAGCTGACGGGTTCGGCTCAGAAGAGTTCGCCTACGCACCGCTTGGTGCGATTCACCCCATTAGGATTGGTTCCCCCGCCTCGCGTTCGCGAGTTCGGCTCTATTCAGTTATGACCACAGTATACCGCCCGGCCGACCGCCTTTCAACCGCGCGGCCGAACTGCAACCCACCTGTCATATCTGTTTCGGCGCGGTCGCGACCTCTACTACGGCCGCGTCGTCGACCGTCACCTGCACGAACGTCGCGCCGCCCGGCGCATCGCCGATGGCGATCCGTTCGCCGTTGAGCGTCGCCGCCGCGGGCCGCCCGCCCGCGAAGTACAGCCGGCGCACCCGCCGCCCCGCCGGCGACACCGCGATGCGCAGCGACGCACCGGCCTGCACGATATCCGTTATGTCGAGGATGCCGGAGCCGATGTGCGCCGTCGACCCCACCAGCTGGAGGCCTTCGCGCGCCGGACGCAGCGACAGCACCCTGCTGCCGTGCGCCTCGACGGCGGAGAAGGTGACAGACCGTTCGACGACGCCGAGGTACTGCTCGCCCCACAGCTCGAACCCGTGCCATCGCCCTTCGGGCAGCGCGACCACGACGTCACGCGGCACATCGTCGAAGTTGAACGCGCCGACGACGGTGAGCGGGTCGAACGCGCGGTCGGTCGCGGTCTCGTACCGTTCCGGCATGTCGCGCTCGATGAGGTCGACGGGCGTCGCCGAGCGCGGCAGCGCGGGCAGCATCATCGACAGGATCTCGGTCCGTTCGGGCGGCAGGAGCTCCAGGTCATCGCTCGACAGCATCATTCCGCCCGAGAGCCCGATCGCCGCCGCCATCGAGCGCGTCTCATCGAGCGTGATCTTCGTGCGGTCGGTGCGGACGAGCATGCAGTCGGGGTCGTTGGCCCAGAGCCGCCCGTGCATCCACGAACGCGTCATGGTGTTGCGCACCGCGACTTCGGCGCTGAGCGGGTCGTCGGTCGTGCGCGGCGGCGGCAGGGGCTGCGCGCGCTGCTCACCGGTGAGGAAACGCCACCACGGCGCCGTGTCGTTGCCGATGCGGTTGCCGTCGAAATACCCGACGGATGGCGCCATCAGCGAGCCACAGCCGAGCACGAACCGCTCGCCGACGCCAGCGCGCACCGCTTCCAGCGCGCGGCGATACGCCGTCACGCGCGTTGCCGATGGGTCGTGCCGCGTCCCGGCGATCGCCGCGCCGAACAGGAAATCGATCTTCACGTACTCGTAGCCCCAGCCATCGCAGATCGCGCGGAACAGCTCCGTGATCCATGCCGCCGCGCCGGGATTTGTTGCGTCGACGCCGAAGTTCTGGCGGTTCCAGTTCGGCACGGCGAGCGCCGGCGCGCCGCCGGCATCGTGGATCACCCACTGCGGGTGCTCCTTGAACGTGCGCGACGACTCGGCGAGCAGGAACGGCGCCAGCCACAGTCCGGGAGTGTAGCCCGCGCGCTTGATCTCGCTCGCCAGCCACGCCATGCCGCGCGGGAACTTCTCGTTCACCGTCAGCCAGTCGCCGATGTCCGCCTGGTAACCGTCGTCGATCTGCACGCAGTCCACGGGCAGCTCGCGCCGGTGGCGCTCGAGGAAGCGCAGGTTGCGTACGATGTCATCCTCGGTCACGTTAGTGAAGAAGTAGTACCAAGAGCACCATCCGGACGGCTGCCGTTCCGGGACGCGCGCGCCCATCAGGCGCGCGAGCGCACCGCCGTAGCGCGCGAGCTGTTCGTTCGGCGCGCCGGCGAGGTCGACGGCGACGTAGTCGGACCAGATCGTGGCGCCTGGATCGAGCGGGATCCCGTCGGCCAGGCAACGTGCGTCGATCGCGCGTGCCGGCGTGTCGATGGCGACCTGCGTGAAGTAACCGCGCGCGGTGACGGCGCCGCAGAGCAGCGAGCGCCCCGACGCCGGATCGAATAACACCGCGACGTCGTCGCTCGCGAACCGGCCGGGATCGCGCTCCGGCGGTTCCGGCGCAAGGACGGGGGGAGCGCTCTGCACGTCGCGCTGAGCGCCGCCGAGCGACATCGTCGGCGCCCACGACTGCCAGCCATTGCGGTAGACCCGCCAGCGCTGCGGCTTCGCGTCGAGGCGGATGCGGGCGCGCCCTTCGCCGCTCGCGAACGGATGCAGCGAATCGAGCGGCAGCGGCGTTGCCGCCTCGCTCGTCACCCCGACGCGTGTCACGGCGAACGGATGGGCGTCGTACAACACGACCTCGCGGCGGATCACCAGCGCACGCCGGGCGTCGCGCGATGTGAGGACAATGCGGCGGCCCGCGCCCAGATCGTCGCTGTGCGGCTGCACGTCGTACTCGGCGCGCGCGAACGTCAGCGGATGCGCATCGAGAAACCGCACGGACGCCGTCGCGCGCTCGATCGGACGGAACGCGCCGTCGAGCGCGATGGGCGAGATCGTGCCGTCATCGAGCCGCGTCTCGACGCGCAGCCACGCGTTCTGGAGCCACGGTCCGTGCCGCCCCAGCCCCGACGTCACCTCCATCATTGCCCCCCCGGTCGCGTCGTCCGCACGCGCCGCCGCGACCGTAACCGCGTCGGCCCGCGAGGAATGATGCTGATCGAGCCGTCGATCTCCAGGACCGCGCTCTCCACGCCGCTCACGCCTTCGATCCCGTGTTCGCGGATCGCCTGCAGAACCAGATCCTCGCTGATGCCCTCGCGCCGCACGTGTTCGGCGACGAACGCACCGTCGTGAACGAGCAATACGGGCGTACCTTCGAGCGCGCGGCGGAACAGTCCGAATCGCCCGGCCGCCATCACCGCGACCTGGTTTGTCACCAACAGCGTTGCGGCCGCGGCCAGTCCGCCCAAGATCGTCACGTCCGATCCGACCATCGCGTTTTGCACGGCGTTCGCGATCAGCAGGATGAGCACGAGGTCGAACGGCGTCATCTGTCCGAGCTGGCGCCGTCCCGTCAATCGCATGCCGCCGATGATCGCCACGTACACGATCGCGCTCCGATAGACGATCTGCGCGAACGGCGCATGCACCCCGAAGACATCGGCCGCGTTCACCGCCGCTACCGCCAGCCGCCGAACCGGATAAGCGTGCCCTGGCTCTGCCGCTTTAGCCGCGCGATTGCTTTCGGATGAGCCGGCCGCGTATAGTCGCGTCCCGCCGACATCTGCCGGAATCCGAGCGACAGGTACATCCGGATCGCGGCGCCGTTCGAGTCGTCGGTCGTCAGTTCGATGCGTCGCGCGCCGGCGGCGAACTGGCGCTTGCACGCGCGCACCGTAAGCGCGGTGCCGATCCCGCGCCCGCGCTGCGCGTCGTCTACCGCGACGACATGGATGTACCCATCGAGCGGCGACGTCATCGAGAACGTGCAGAAGGCGGCCGCGTGTTTGCCGACAGTCGCCATGATCGCCTCGCCCTCGCGCAGGGCGGCGAGCATACCCTCGCGCGTGAGCGGCGTATCGGGAAACGCGCCGCGGTCCAGCCGCAGCAACTCGTCGATGTCCGCAGCGGTCGCGTCGCGGAACGTCGCGCCACGCGGCGAAGCCGCGGGGAGCTTCGCGCCGCGTTCGAGTGTGAATCCGAGCCAGTCGCGCACCGGCGAGAACCAGAGGCGTTTCAGCACCGGCTCCACCAACGGCCGCGCCGGCGCATATGCCAGGCGGAAGCGCAGGTCGTCCGGCGCGATCGCCCGCCGCGCCTTTGGCAGCAGCTTCTCGAACATCGCCGGAAAGCGGTCAGCGAACGCGCGCTCGTTCTCGAAGCCGTACACGAGGTGCGCCGTGCCACCGCGCGCGAATGCGGCGAGCACGTTCTCACCGTCCCGGACGATCAGCTCCGGATGCTCATCCTCGATCTCGTTCGTAAGCGTGGCGCCGTACGGGGAGTGGAACAGCGCTGCATCGACCTGGTCGTGCAGCCGTTCGCCGGAGCTGATGCCGATGCGTCGGAGCGGTCGTACGGGCATCTACTCGGGCCACGTCCCGGTGAATACCTCGGCGACCGGGCCGGTGAGGATGACATCGCCCGCGCCGTCCCACTCGAGCTGCAGGATGCCGCCCGGCACGCGCAACTCGAGCGCGTCATCCGCGAGCCCGAGCAGCCGCGCCGCCACCATCGTCGCCGAAGCGCCGGAGCCGCACGACAGCGTCTCGCCGACGCCGCGCTCCCAGACGCGCATCTCGGCGCGGCGGCGGTCGAGCATGCGCACAACCTCGAAGTTCGTGCGGCGCGGAAACAGTTCGTGGCGTTCCACGAGCGGCCCGATCGCGCCGAGCGGGTACGCCTCCACCGCGCCGTCCTGGAAGTGCACCGCGTGCGGGTTCCCCATCGACACGGCGGTGATCGCCAGCGCGTGCCCGTCGACGCGCAGCGGATGCTCCGTAATCGGCGCCGGCGCCTCGACGGCGATCGGGATATCGCGCGGGTCGAGGCGCGGCGCGCCCATGCTCTCCCGCACGCTTGTCACCCGGCCGCCTTCGCTCGTGATGCGCACGCGGAGCACGCCCGCGCCCGTCTCCACGTCGAACTCGTCGCCACGCGGCGAGACGATGCCGCGGTCCACGGCGAACTTCACGAGGCAGCGCATACCGTTGCCCGACATCTCCGCCTCCGAGCCGTCGGCATTGAAGATGCGCATCCGCACGCCGGCGCGGTCCGACCGCGCGGCGAGGATCATGCCGTCGCCGCCGACGCCGAAGTGACGGTCGCAGATCGCTGCCGCCAGCGCGCTCCAGTCGCGGTCAAGCGCGCGCGCGTCGATGACGACGAAGTCGTTGCCCGTGCCGTGCAGCTTGGCGAAGTCCATCAGGCCATCAGGATAAAGCACGGCTTCCCGCATCCGGAAGGCCGGCGGCGCGGATGGACGCCAGCGCATCTTCGGCCAGCGACGGCGAGGCCGCGTCGAACCAGCGGATGCGCGGGTCTTTCGCCCGGAACCACGTGTGCTGCATCCGCGCGAGCCGGTGCGTCTCTGTCTTGATGTTGCCGACGGCATCCGCGAGGGTGAGCCGGCCCGCGAGGTGCTCACACACCTGCCGGTAGCCGATGCCGCTCATCGACGGCAGCGTGCAGGCGTGCCCGGCGGCGAGCAGCGACTCCACTTCCGCGACCAGTCCGTCATGCATCATCGCGTCGACGCGCGCGTCGATGCCCGCATACAGCGCATCGCGGTCCATGCGCAGCCCGATGATCAGAGGCGGCGGTTCGGGGGCGCGCCTCTGCTGCCATGCGCTGAACGGCCGTCCCGTCGCGCGGGTCACTTCGACCGCGCGGATCACGCGCCGCACGTTGCGCGGGTCGATCGCGCGCGCGCTCTCCGGGTCGATCGACTGCAGCACCCGCGCGACGCTCTCCGCTCCTTCGCGCTCAGCCTGCGCCTCGAGCTCGCGGCGGAGCGCCGGGTCCGGCGGCACGCGCGGCACGCGCCAACCTTCGAGCAATGCCCACACGTATTGCGCGGTGCCGCCCGCAACGATCGGCTGCGCCCCGCGACGCGAAATATCGGCGAGCGCTGCGTGCGCATCATCGAGGAAGCGGGCGAGGGTGTACGTCTCGCCGGGGCCGGCGACGTCGACGAGCCAGTGGCGCGCGGCCGCCTGCTCGCCGGCGGTTGGCTTCGCCGTACCGATATCCATGCCGCGGTAGACCTGGCGCGAGTCGGCGTTGATGATCTCGCCGCCGAGCGCGCGCGCGAGCGCCACCGCGAGCGCCGTCTTGCCGGTCGCCGTGGCGCCGACGACGGCGATCATGCGCGGCGGCATCAGGCGCGCGCGGCCACCGCCGATGCTGTGGCGCGGATGATCCCGGTGAATACGGCCGCCTTGAGCGACGCGCCGCCCACGAGGCCACCGTCAATGTCGGGCTGCGACATGAATTCGGCGATGTTCTCCGGCGTGACCGAGCCGCCATAGAGGATGCGCACGTCACCCGCGACGGCGCCGGCGACCTCCCGCACGGTGCGGCGGATCAGCGCGATCGCCTCCTCGGCCGTCGCGCCATCGGCCGCGAGGCCGGTGCCGATCGCCCACACCGGCTCGTACGCCACGACGAACGACCCGTCGATCGCGATGCCGTCGAGCCCGCCGCGCACTTGCCGCACGAGGACCTCCGACGTTGCGCCCGCGTTCCGCTCGGCCAGCGACTCGCCGACGCACATGATCGGCTTGACGCCGTGCGCGAGCATCGCGCGGACGCGGCGGTTCACCGTCTCATCTGTTTCGCCGAAGTACTGGCGGCGTTCGCTGTGCCCCGCGAGCGCGTACTCGGCGACCTCCGCTACCTGCGCGACGCTCACTTCGCCGGTGAAGGCGCCCTTCTCCTCCCAGTGCGCGTTCTGCGCGCCGACGCGGACTCGCGAGCCGTCGACCGCCGCGCGCACGTCGTGCAGGTACGGAAACGGCGGACACACGACGATCTCGACGCCGGCGGTGCCATCCGCGCCCTCGCGGATCCCGCGCGCGAGGTCAATCGCCTCGGCGCGAAGGGTGTTCATCTTCCAGTTCCCGGCGACGATCGGCACACGTGGCATCTCAGGCTCCGTACTTCGCGAGGCGCCCCGCGTACGCCATCGCCAGCGAAAGCGCTTCCTTTGCGGGGAAGGTGCCGAGCACGCCGTTCGCGCAGGCGCGCTCATTGAACCCCTCGGTGCCGTCGTGACGGGCGAACGATTGGGTGTGCAGCAGGAACGGCACGGGGTGCCACGAATGCCCCGCGATCGTCGCCGGCGTCGAGTGGTCGCCGGCGATCATGAACACGTCGGCCTGAAACGCGTGCAGATCCTCGATGAACCCATCGATGTCCTCGAGCGCACGGATCTTCTTCTGGAAGTCGCCGTCCTCGCCCGCCGAGTCCGCCGGCTTGTAGTGGATGAAGAAGTAGTCGAACTCGTCCCTGTGCGCGCGCAGCGTCTCCAGTTCCTCGGCGAAGGTCATGCCGGTCTTCAGCACGGTCATCCCGACCAGCTTCGCGAGGCCGCGGTACATCGGGTAGGCGGCAATGGCGGCCGCGCGGAACTTGCACGTCTCGGTGATGGACGGCATCGGCGGATGCTTCGCGAGACCGCGCAGCGTCAGCATGTTCGCCGGGTGTCGCCCGGCGAGCTTCGCCTTCGCCTGGGCAATGAATTCGTTGAGGAGCGCAGCCGTCGGCTCGGCGTCGGCGTCGAGCGCGCGCACCGGGAGCGGCTCCTTTCCCTCGCGCTGTGGGTCCGTTTCCGTGAGCCGGTCGGAGAGCCCCTCGCCCCGCAGCACGAGCAGAAAGCGATGCTCGCGCACCGGTTCGACGAATACCTGCACGCCGGGGATGCTGATCTCTCGCAGCAGCGCGCACGTCTCGGCGTTCTGCTCGGTCGGCAGGCGTCCCGCGCGCCGGTCGATGATCCGGCCGGCGTCATCGGTGGTGCAGAAGTTGCCGCGGGCGGCGACGTCGCTCGGCTGCAGGTCGAAGTCGATGCCCAGCGCCTCGAGCACGCCACGCCCGACCTTGTACGTGAGCGGGTCGTACCCGAACAGCGCCAGGTGGCCCGGCCCGCTGCCCGGCGTCACACCGGGCGCCACCGGCACCGTCAGCCCGCACAGGCTCTCCTGCGCCAGCCGGTCTAGGTGCGGGACGTGCGCCTGCTCCAGTTCCGACCGCCCTGTCTCGTTCGGCACGCCGCCGAGCCCGTCGATGACGAGCATCAAGATCTTCGAATCGGACGGAACGGAGAGCTCGCGGAGCAGGTCGAGTTCCACGCGCCGATCCTAGCACGCCCTCGCGGCTGGAGCATGAGCCGTGCGGCCCCGCTACGCCGCCGCCTCCACGATCAGCGGCCGCGAGCGCAGGCGGCGCACCTCGGGCACAAGGAGCACAGCCGCCGTCGGCGCGACGATCAGCGCCACCCCGAGCCAGAGCGTGGTATCGACGCCGATGGCGTCGGCCATCGGGCCGGCGGCGACGAGACCGAGCGGCGAGAGCGCGATCGACCCGAGCGCGTCGTACGCGCTCACGCGCGACAACGCCTCCCGCGCGACGTGCTCGTGCAGCGCCGTGAACCACAGCACGCCGAATACCTCCATGCCGATGCCATTGACCACCGCGGCGGCCACCAGCGCGGGCAACGGCAGGCCGAGCGCGAGGCCGGCGATCGGCAGCGCGTTGGTGAACACCATGACCGTCGCGACGAGCATCGGACGCCCGGGACGCCACCGCAGCGAGAGCGCGCCGCCGGCAAGCAACCCGACAGCCTGGCCGCCGACGATCGCCGCCCACGAGCTCGCGCCCGAGAGGTCGCGCTCGGCGACGACGGGCCCGAGCACCTCGAACGCGCCGAAGAAGCCCACGAGCATGAGCGAAAACTGCACGACGATCGTCCACAGCCAGCGGTGCGCCGTGAACTCGCTCCATCCGGCGCGCAGGTCAGCAAGAAAGCTCGCGCCGGCCGCGGCCGCCGCCTCGATGCCGCGCATCTGCGAGAGGATCGCCGCGGCGATGAAGAACGTCGCCGCGTCGGCGGCAATTGCCCAGCCGGCGCCAAACGCGCCGACGAACACGCCGGCCAGCGCCGCGCCCAGGATCATCGCCGCGTTGCGCCCGAGGCCGAGCAGCGCGTTCGCCGGCTGCAGCTGCTCCTCCGGGACGGTCTGCGGCACGACGGCCGAGTCCGCCGGATGCAGCAGCGCGAACGACGCGCCGTTGATCGCCTCGAGCGCGATCAGGTGCCACACCTCCGCCTGCCCAGTGATCAGCAGCGCCGCGACGACGGCCTGCGTCACCCCCGCCACCGTATTCGCGCCGACGAGGACGACGCTCCGCGGCAGCCTGTCGGCGATCACGCCGCCCCCGACGAGAAACACGACGTTCGGCAGCATCCGCGCCGCGAGCACCAGCCCGAGCATCGAAGCCGACCCCGTGAGGTCGAGCACGCCGAACGCGAGCGCAACGGGCGCCATCGCGTTGCCGAGGTACGACACGAGCCGCCCCGCGAACAGCAGCCCGAAGTTCCGTTGCCTCAGCAGCGAGATCGCGCCGAACATCGCCGGAGTATGACACCTGGCGGGCATGCGGACGCCGGCCCCGCGGCATGACGCGCGCGGCCGGCACCGCCCGATTCCGCGTCGAGGCCGCCGTTACCGCGCGGAGCGGCGACGCAGCATCAGTACGCCGGTTGCCCCGGCAGCGGCGCCCGCGGCGAAGGTCACGGCAAGGACCGGGACGATCGTGCCGTCGATCTCGCCGTCGTCGCCAGCGCCCGCGTTCGGCGCGAGGACGCCCGCCGGCTTCGTCGGCGCAGCCGCCGGCGCGGGCGCCGTGGGTGATGGCGCGGCCGGCGCGGGGCCGGCCGACACCAGCTCGAGCACGCCGTCGGGCGCCTCCTCGCGGACGAGACCGACGCCCGGACAGTAGTACTTGAACTCGGTGATGCCGGGTTCCAGCGGCGTGAAGTCCTTCGTCTTCAGGCACCCGTCCCAGGCGCCCGCGGGCGTCTCGACGCGCTCGTTGAGTGACATCACGGTGTACATATCCTCCGCGACGCCGGGCGCGTCTTCGCTCTGGTACGTCGTGCCGGCGACCGGACTCGCCGGCATGATGATGCCGGGCGCATTGGCCCCTTCGCCCGACAGCCACTGCCCGGCGTGGTCGCGGAACTGGCCATCCTCGAAGTTGTCGACGCGTTCGCCGAAGTAATACACCGACCCGTCGCGGTGCTGCGCGAAGTAGTCGAGCGCCGTCTCGATGAGCTCGCCATCCGCGTACGCCTTCTCCTCGAGCACCGTCAGCGTGACGCCGATGAGCGTCTCCGTCTGTGCCAGCACGCGCGACTCGAGTCGCGTTTCAATCGTCTCGCCGGTGTCCGGGTCCGTCTCGGCGCCCGCAAACACTTTCGGACCGGTCAGCGAAATCGGGAACAGCGGGTTTGTGATCGCCGGCTGGAAGTCAGCCGGATCAACGGCGGCCCCCCGGGCCGAGGCGCCGCCGGGGGCGCCGATCACGGCAGCGGTCGCCACCAGGGCGGCAATCGTGATGTAACGGGACGCGCGTTGCGCAATCTCCACGATGATTCCTCTCAGTTTCAACACGTGCACGCTTCTTGATCTGGACGTGGCCGGCGTCAGTCGTCGGACTCGGCGCCGAGCACGCGGCCGGTCGCCGCGTCCACCTTCACGTCGTCGTTTCCGACGTCTACGTTGAACACGAGCGTGCCCTGCCAGTATTCGAGGTCGACTTCATCGACGGGGCCATCCGTCGCCGCGGTGGCAGCGTCGATCGCCGCCGCCAGCGAGATGCCGGCCTGCGGCAGCAGTTCGGCGCCGTCGTCGAGCCTCCCTGGCGCGGAGCCGGAAGCGCGATCCGGGATGAGCAGGTAGACACCGAGCGCAACTCCGGCGATCACCGCCACAGCCGCCCCAACAACCTTCGTTCGCGTGAACATCGGTTACTCCTTCCATGTGATTGGATGACGCCGCATGGCACGCAGACGCCGTCGATCAGCCGGAAGCGAGCACCTCATGCTGGAACACGGCCCGCACGATCGCGAGCGCAACACCAGCGAACACCGCCGCGGCGATACCGCTCGCGACGAGAAACACGTCATCATCGGCGCCGAGCGCCTCGAACTCGACCCAGGCGAGCGCCCGCAGCGAGCACGCCGCCACAAGGGTGACGGCCACCGCAACGCGCGTCCGCGCGGTCATGGCGTCGATCAGCCTCGCGGCAAGCGCCGAGAGCACGATCGCCGCCGCGCCCGCCATCCACGCGAAGCGGTCGCGCGCGCGATGGATCGTCGCCGCTTCGGCGAGCATCGCCGCCATCCAGCGGCGCTCACCCGGTGGACACATCGCGATGGCGCACCGCGCAAGCCAGTTCGACGGGGCGTAGGGCGCTGCGCTGCTCATCGTCCGAACTCCTCCGCGGTCCTGAATGTCGTCGTCGCGCGGGACTGGCGCTGTTCCAGGAGCGCGAGTCCCTCGGCCGCGCCGGACGCGGACAGCCGGTAGAGGTGCCGCCGGGGTTTGCCGGGCGCCGGCTCGTCTTCCCAGCGCGACTCCAGCCAGCCCTGCCGCTCCAGCCGCATGAGGATGGGATACAGCGTGCCGGACTTCAGTTCCGTTTCGCGGCTGATGTCGTAGCCGTGCCGCCAGCCGGCGCGGTCAGCGAGCAGCGCAACGAGCACCGCTTCCGTCTGCCTCGACGAGTTGGGTCTGCGTGCCATGACCCGATTATCTACATATATCGAGAAATGTCAATCCCCAATTTGGCCCGGCCTTGACGCGAAATCGCGAGGCGAATTGAGAGCGCTGGATCATGGCATCGCGCCCGCGAGCGCTTCCTCCGGCTCCCGGGGGTGCGCCGCCTGCGCCTCGCGGGGCGGCCGCGGCGCGCGCTTCGGCAGCAGGCCGAGCGCCCACGACAGCGGCCACGCCAGGGCGATGCTCGCCGGGACGTACACCGCCACGAGGAATACCCACCACGCACCGTCGCCGGCCTGCTCAATCCGCAACTGGCTGGCGACGAGGCGCATCGCGTCGTTCACGATCAGCACGCCGTACGAGATGACGCCAACCCATGCGATTGCGCGGACCGGCGCGGACGCGTCGACGCGCGACGGCCGCTTGACCAGCAACGGCAGCGCCAGCAGCGCGAGCCCGAGCGTCACGAGGGGGAGCGCCATCGCCTGCCAGTAGCGCGCCGTCCACTCGCCGATCAGCAGGTCGCCCGCGGTGTGCGCTGCGAACCCGAGCAACAGCGCCGCGACGACCGCCAGCGGATGCCGAGCGAACGTGAGCCAGCGCGCGCGCTCGTGCTCCGGCGCGGCGAGCAGCCAGCCGATGCCCATGCCGGCAGTGAACTCAAACAGGCGGAACGGCGCCCATCCCGTCACCATCGCGAACTGGAATTCGGGCGCGCCGTAGCGGTCGACACCCCACCAGTTCGCGCCGACGGTGAGCCCGAACGTCGCGACGAGAAACAGCGCAACGCCGAGCCGCCGCATCAACACGAACAGGAGCGGGAACAGCAGGTAGTACTGCGCGAGCAGTCCGACGAACCAGAGCGCGAGTTGGGGCGCAAAAAACCACTTCGACTCGAGCAGGCGCGGCACGAGCGCGACACTGGCGAACGCCACGCCCCAATCGACATTGATCACGCTGCCGCGGGCGATCGTCACGCCGCCGGTGAACTGATCGCCGAAGTCGCCGCCATCGACCGTCACCTGCCGCCAGGCGATCAGCGCCATCACCCCGTAGGTGAGCGCGACGCCGGCCCAGTACGGCGCCAGCAGCTTGCGGAAGCGATGCGCGAAGAAGCGCGGCCAGCGCAACGCGTCGCCCGTGCGATACGCGGCGATCGTCAGCGAAATGCCGCTGATCATCATGAAGAGCGGCACGCCCTGGAATCCGTCGCGGAAGAACAGGTCCGTCACCGAGGTGAAGATCGCCGACGCGCCGCGGCTCTCGCTCACCTGGTAGCGCAACTGGTCATAATACGCGTGCGGCGCGCCCGGGAAGAACTCCAGGTCGCCCCACAGGTGGAACAGCACCACCCACGCGATCGCAAACCCGCGCAGCACGTCGATGGCGATCAGCCGGTCCGTCGCCGGCGCTTCGCGCTCCTTCAAGGCGCCTCCGTGAGATTCGACCGCGCGGGGGACCGTGGGCGAAACGATACGCCGTGCCACGTTACGTTCAATACCCAACCGCAACGATGGTAAGCGTGAGCCCGCGGCTGCCCTGTACGAGCGCCGCGCCACTCGCGCATAATCGCCGCATGGACTTCCGCTTCACGGCCGCGGAAGAGGCGTTCCGCGACGAGGTCCGCGCATTCGTGCGCGCCGAGCTGCCCGCCGGCTGGGGCAGCCGCGCGTACAACGACCGCGAGGACGCGCCACCCGAGCATCGCGCCGCGGCAAACGCGTTTCAGCGCAAGCTCGCCGAGCGCGGCTGGCTCACGCTCGCCTGGCCGAAGGAGCACGGCGGTCTCGGCGCCGGGCCGATGCAGCAGCTCGTGTACAACGAGGAGATGTCCGCGCTCCGCGCGCCCGGGTTCGGTGGCACCGGCGTCGCGATGGTCGGCCCGACGCTCATGCTGCACGGCACCGATGAGCAGCGCGCGCGCTTCCTCGGGCCGATCGCGCGGAATGAGATGTCGTGGTGCCAGGGGTTCAGCGAACCCGGCGCCGGCTCCGACCTCGCGTCGCTGCAGGCGCGAGCCGTGCAGGACGGCGACGACTTCGTGGTCAACGGCCAGAAGATCTGGACGTCGGGCGCGCACAAGTCGGACTACTGCATCCTGCTCGCCCGCACCGATGCCGACGCGCCGAAGCACAAGGGCATCAGCTACTTCCTCATGGATATGAAGTCACCCGGGATCACCGTCGCGCCGCTGACGAACATGCTCGACTCGGGCGCGTTCTCGCAGCTGTTCATGGACAGCGTGCGCATCCCGCGCGCGAACCTCGTCGGCGAGCTGAACCGCGGCTGGTACGTCGCGACGACGACGCTCGACTTCGAGCGCTCCGGCATCCAGCGCATCGTCTTCGCGCAGACGCTATTGGACGATGTAACGGCGTGGGCACGCACGCGCGGCGACGCGTCACCGTCGGTGCGGCACAAGCTCGCCGAGCTCGGGATCGAGTTCACCGTTGGCCGGCTGCTCGCCTACCGCGTGGCGTGGATGCAGGGCCAGGGACTCGTGCCCAACAGCGAGGCCTCGGTCGCAAAGCTGTACTCGACCGAGCTGCAGTCTCGCTTCTCGGTAGCCGCGCTGGCGATCCTCGGACTGCGTGGCCTGCTGACGCGCGCGTCGGCGCACGCCACGCTCGATGGCCGGCTGACGAGCTACTATCTCGCCGCCGTGTCGTACACCATCGCCGCCGGCACTTCCGAGGTGCAGCGCAACATCATTGCCCAGCGCGGGCTTGGCCTGCCGCGCGACTGATCGCGCTTCTGTCGCATCGCGCCGCGCGCGCGTAGAATGCCGCGCATCGAACGGAGGCACCACCATGGCGGAGATCGATGGCGCGACGCTCATCGCGCGGAGCCTGAAGCAGCACGGCGTCGACTACATGTTCGGGATCGTCGGCATCCCCGTCGTGCCGATCGCGTTCCAGGCGCAGCGCGCCGGCATCAAGTACATCGGCATGCGGCACGAGCAGTCGGCGTCGTACGCGGCGCAGGCGGTCGGCTACCTGACCGGGCGCCCGGGCGCGTGCCTCGTCGTATCGGGGCCCGGCATGACGAATGCGATCTCCGGCCTCGCAAACGCGTGGTCGAACCGCTGGCCGATGCTGCTGCTCGGCGGCGCATCCGACATGGCGCAGCACGGCATGGGCGCGTTCCAGGAGGCGCCACAGGTCGAGGCGGCGCGCCCGTTCACCAAGTACGCCGCCGAGGTCGACCGGATCGAGCGCATCCCCTACTTCGTCGAGCAGGCGGTGCGGACATCGATGTACGGGCGGCCCGGCGCCGCCTACCTCGACCTTCCCGGCGACATCATCTCCGGCAAGGTCGATGACGATGTCGCTCCGCAGCGGCCGCGCGTGCCGGATCCGCCGCGCTCGCTGGCCGACCCGTCGTCGGTCGAGGCGGCGGTCGCCGCGCTGAAGAGCGCCGAACGGCCGCTCGTGGTCGTCGGGAAGGGCTGCGCATACGCGCGGGCGGAGGACGAGGTCCGCGCGTTCATCGAGTCGACGCAGCTGCCGTTCCTCGCGACGCCGATGGGCAAGGGCGTCATGCCCGACGACCACCCGCTGTCCGTCGGCGCCGCGCGGTCCTTCGTGCTGCAAAACGCCGACCTCGTGTTCCTGATGGGCGCGCGGCTCAACTGGATCCTGCACTTCGGCCTGCCGCCACGGTTCAATCCGGACGTCCGCGTGGTCCAGATGGACATCGCCGCCGAGGAGATTGGCACGAATGTCCCGGCTGAGGTCGCGCTCGCCGGCGACGCGAAGGCGGTGACGGCGCAGATCAACGCCGTACTCGCCGCTGCGCCGTGGCAGTTCCCGGCGGAGAGCACATGGCGCACCGGCATCGGAAAGAAGATCGAAGAAAACCGTCTCGCCACGGCGCCGCTGTTCGATGACGACTCCGTGCCGATGAACTACTACCGCGTGCTGCGCGAGATCCGCGACGTGCTCCCGCGGGACGCGATCATCGCCAGCGAAGGCGCGAACACGATGGACATCGGCCGCACGGTGCTGCCGAACTTCGAGCCGCGCCACCGGCTCGATGCCGGCAGCTTCGGCACGATGGGCGTCGGGCTCGCGTTCGCGATCGCGGCGCAGGCGGGGAACCCCGGCAAGCGCGTGGTGGCGGTCGAAGGCGACTCGGCGTTCGGCTTCAGCGGCATGGAGGTCGAGGTGGCATGCCGGTACAACATGCCGATCACCTTCATCATCCTGAACAACAATGGCATCAGCGGCGGCCCGGACACGCTGGACCCCGAGCGCGTGATGCCGACGGCGTACGTGCCGAAGGCGCGCTATGAACGCGTGATCGAGGCGTTCGGCGGCGACGGCTACTTCGTCGAGACGCCGGACCAGGTGCGCCCGACGCTCGAGAAGGCGCTCGCGAGCGGCCGGCCGAACATCGTCAACATCATGATCAGCGCGCAGGCGGGAAGGAAGCCGCAGCAGTTCGGCTGGCTCACGCGCTGATCGCGATCGGCGCGCGGCGCGCTCCCGTTTACGAATTTGCAATTTGCCACGCTCGATCGCTGCTGCTAGGGTGAGGCGTACGTCCTCACAGCCGCGCCGTCCGCAGCAGGTCATCTCCGCCGCACAGACGATTCCGACGGTCACAGGGGCGAGTAACAGCATCGGTGATGCCCGATGCCGGATTTGCTTGTGCAGAACGTCGCGGATCGCGGGCAGCAACGTGCCACCCGGTATCGGCGGCGATGGAGGTTCAACCATGGCAACGGGACAGATCAAGCGGCTCGTGCGCGACCGCGGCTTCGGATTCATCCGGCCCGACGGCGCGTCGGAAGACATCTTCTTCCACAGCTCGTCGATGCCCGGCGGGGTGTTCGACCAACTCAACGAGGGCCAGAACGTCGAGTTCGACAAGGAGCCCGACCCGCGCGACGCGAAGCGCAGCCGCGCCGTCAACGTGCGACTGGCCGGCTGATCCACGGCACCAGCGATCAACGAGAGGCCCGGGCGTTGCCCGGGCCTCTCTCCTTGCTCCCCACATCTCGCCGCTAACCCGCCGCCCGTTCGGTGCTCCTCCGACATCGCGCGCGGCGTGGGGTTTGCCGGGTGCTGCAATCGCGTCACATCTCCCGCAGCCGGCGCGACGTGACGCCGATGGCGAGCACGATCGCCGCGGCGAGCCCGGTGTATGCCGCCACCGTCGCCTGCGCGCCGAACGCGTCGATCAACCCGCCCATCAGCAGCGCGCTGAACGGCGTGATGCCATTCACCATCACGTAGAGCGACAGCACGCGGCCGCGATACTCGTCGTCCACCACGAGCTGGATCATGACCTGGTTCAGCATCAGGTAGATCGAGTTGGCAATGCCGGCGACGACAAGCAGCGTGAACGATAACGCGTAGTTGTCGGACAGCGCGAACGCTGTCACGAGCATCATGTAGATGAACGTCGTCCAGACGAGGATCGGGCCGCGACGGCGCAGGTCCGTCAGGTTTGCCGCCAGGATCGCGCCGATGATCGACCCGTAGCCGACTGCCGACGCCAGGAAACCGAACCCCACCGACCCGACGCCGAGCACCTCGTCGGCGAATACCGGGATGTACTGCACGTACGGATACACGAGCAGCGACGGCAGCCCGGACATCACCACGAGCAGCCACACGTCGCGGTTACGGCGCGCGTAGCGCACCCCGTCGGCCATGCTCTGCAGCACCGTCGCCGTCGCCGGCCCGCGCGGCTCGCCCTTCGTGCGGATGCGCGACGTCGCGAACACCGACGCGGTGTATGCGGCCGCCTGCAGCGCGAACGCCGCCTGCACGCCGGCGATGCCGATCAGCCCGCCGGCCAGCGACGGCCCGACGATGCGCATCGTGTTGCCGCCGAGCGAGTTCACCGCGATGGCGTTCGGCAAGTCGGCGTTGTCCTCGACGACGTCGTACACCATGACCTGCCGAGCGGGCTGGTTCACCGCGTCGCCGAGCCCCTCGACCGCCGCGATCGGGTACATCATCCACGCCTCGATCACCCCGGCGACGAGCAGGCCGAAGATCAGGACCGAAACGGCGGCCGAGAGCGCCGTCATGACGACGAGCACGGAACGGCGGCTGAACCGGTCCGTGACGATGCCGGCGAACGGTGAGATCACGACGGAGGACATTCCGCGGACGAAGCCGACGGCGCCCACCTGGAACGGCGACCGCGTGAGGTCGAACACGAGGTACCCCTGCGCGGCGAACTGCACCCATTGCCCCAGCATCGTCCCGACGTTGCCGAACCAGAGGACGCGGAAGTCCGGGTACTTGCCGAGCGAGGAGAACGTGCGCGAGCCGAAGCCGCGCAGACGGGCCGCCTGCGCGCCGCGCGGTGAAGCCGGCGTGGGTGTCGTCACGAAGAAACCTGCGCGTCCATCCGGGGACGCGTCATCGTATCGGACGCGTCCGCGGCGGTCACGCAGGGATGCCGCGCGTTACTTCGGCCGCTCGCCGTAGTCGCCGAACGGCGCGTCGCGGCGGCGCACCGCTTCGCGGAACCCCTCCTGCATCGCCAGGTCGCGCCAGGCGACGCCCTCCGGCGTGTGCCGCGCGATGCCGTCCATGAACGTGCCGAGGATCTGCGTCGTGCGCAGGCCCATGTTCTCGTACGCCTGGTTCACGAGCAGCTTGCTCATCACGAGCTGGTTGAGCGGGATCGTCGCGAGGCGCCGCGCGAACGCCGTCACCTCGCTCGCGAGCTGGTCCGCCGGCGCCGCCATCGTCGCCAGCCCGACGCGCACGGCCTCCTCGCCGGTAAGCGACTCGCCGGTGAGCACGAGCCGCTTCGCGTGCTCCATGCCGAGGCGGTACACCCACATCATCGTCGTCGGCTCGCCCCACACGCGGGCCGGCGGATAGCCGATGCGCGCGTCCTCCGCCATGAAGATCAGGTCGCTGCACAGCGCCAGGTCCGTCCCGCCGCCGACACACCATCCGTGCACCTGCGCGATCACCGGTTTCGGGCTCTCCCACAGCTGCATGTACGAGCGCACGTTGCGCGACATCCCCACGTAGTCGCGCACGGGGTCCCACTGCCCGCCCATCGCGCGCTGGACGCTGTCTTCGGCCTTCGTGCCCCAAGCGAGGTCGTAGCCGGCGCAAAACGCCCGCCCGGCGCCGCTGAGGACGATGACGCGCACGTCGGGGTTATCGTTATGTGCAGCCAGCGCGCCCCGCAGGTCGGCGACCAGCTGCCCGTTGATCGCGTTCAGCCGCTCCGGCCGGTTCAGCACGATCCGCCCGATGCCCTCGCCGCTGTCGATGTCGATCGTCTGGAGCTGCACGTCTACCTCCATCTCGCGGCGCGGCTCGGTGACTTCGCCCGCGACCGTCAGGACTTTCCCTCATTTGCGGCACGGGGGTCAAACCGCTTACACTCTTGACATAGAAACACGTTCTTCAGGATGCGTCCGCTGCGATAGCCCGTCGCTGAACCCAGTGATCGTTGCCGCCCCTTTCGCACTGGTCGTCGAGAAGACAACTTCAGGCGAAAGGTTTTCACTTGCCCTCGTTTAACGAACTTGGCCTCCGGCCGTCGAGCATGAAGGTGCTGACGGCCATGGACATCGAGATCCCCACCCCCGTACAGGAAGCATCCATCCCCCCACTGCTCGAAGGCCGCGATGTGATCGCCCAGGCCTTCACCGGCTCCGGCAAGACGCTCGCGTTCTCGCTGCCGCTCATCGAGCGGATCCAGGTGAAGGACCGCTGGCTGCAGGCGCTCGTCCTCGTGCCGACGCGTGAGCTCGCGCTCCAGGTATACGGCGTCATGGAGAAGCTCGCCCGGCCGAGCGGCATCCGCGCGACGGTCATCTACGGCGGCCGCGCCTTCGGACCGCAGCAGGAGGCGATTTACCGCGGCGCGCAGGTCGTCGTCGGCACGCCGGGCCGTGTGCTCGACCACGTCACCCGCGGCACGATGACGCTCGAAGGCATCACGTTCTTCGTCCTCGACGAGGCGGACCAGATGCTTGACCGCGGCTTCGCGCCCGACGTCGAGCGCATCCTCGCCGAGACGCCGAAGGACCGGCAGACCGCGCTCTTCTCCGCGACGACGCCCGAATGGGTACACAAGGTCGCGACGAAGCACCTGCGCGAGCCCGTCGTCATCGAGACCGGCACGACGGAGGAAGCCGCACCCGACATTGACCACGTGGTGTACGAAGTCTGGCGCGAGGACAAGTTCGAGGTGCTGAAGCGCCTGCTCGACGAGGAGACCGAGGGCGCGACGCTCGTCTTCGGCCGCACCAAGCACGGTGTGCGCAACCTCGGCATCAAGCTCGAGCGCCTCGGCTACGACATCGATGTGCTGCAGGGGAACTTGAGCCAGGGCCAGCGCGAGCGCGTGCTCAAGCGCTTCCGCGAGGGCAAGACGTCGATCCTGCTCGCAACGAACGTCGCCGCGCGCGGCCTCGATGTGCTGCACGTCAGCCGGGTGATCAACTTCGAGCTGCCTGAGACACACGAGCTGTTCACCCACCGGGTCGGCCGCACCGGCCGCATGGGCCGCTCGGGCACCGCGATCACGCTGCTTTCGCCCGGCGACATCCCGAAGTGGCGCGAGATCGAGCGCGGGATCGGCAAGACGTTCCCGCGCATGACGCCGGAAGGCGAGCCGATCAAGGTGACGCCCCCGAAGCCGGCGTTCGCCAACCGCGGGTCGATGGGCTCGTTCGGCCGACGCCGCCGCACCGCGTTCAGCGCGCGCCGCTGAGGCTCAGCCCTCGAACACCACGTAGCTAGAGACCACACGGAAGCCGATCAGCTCGTACATCGCGCGGGCGGAGCCGGTGGTCTGCAGCGTGGCGACGGCGCAGCCCATCGCACGCTTCCCGGACGCCGCGCACATGCTCGCGGACGCAGCGCGACGAGGTACTCGACTTCGCCGCGTTCCCGCATCCACACTGGCGGAAGATCCGCTCCAACAACCCGCAGGAGCGCCTCAACCTCGAGATCCGCCGGCGCACCGACGTCGTCGGCATCTTCCCGAACCGCGCCGCCGTCATCCGGCTGGTCGGCGCCGTGCTCGCCGAACAACACGACGAGTGGCTCGCCCCCGGTCGCCACCCACCCTCAAGGAAGAGGACAGAGGGATCCGCCGGACAACTGCCGGTCGCCGCGTAGACCGCGGCTCTCAAAGCGAGGATGATGTCAGTGACTTACACGACTTGACGGGGGGTGGCCGCCGGCCAGGAGACGCGCCCTCACCTCCAAGACAAACCTGAACCAGTTCTGTGGTCAGGGAGCACCGCGTTGCAGCGCGTTGGAGCGGTTCTTCGCCGCAACAGACGCAGAGTCGTGGTGGAGCGGGGGAAGGGGCTCGAACCCTCAACATCCAGCTTGGAAGGCTAGCGCTCTGCCAATTGAGCTACCCCCGCTCGGGGCGCGCGCGGCCGGGGATGGCCGCGTTTCGTGCGTGGCACGGGGATTATATCGGAGCCGCTACGGCGGCGGCGTGGCGCTGGCGGCAGGCGTCAGCGCCGCGGCGATCGCGTCCTGCAGCCGCAGCCAGGTGCCCGCCGCCCAGCCGTTGAACCCCTCGCCGGCGATGCGCCACCAGGTGAACGTCTCGGCGTCGACCGGGCCCTCCTGCACGATCGCCGTCGTGCCATCGGGCACGCAGATCATCTGCTTCGCCGTCTGCGTCGGCTGCTCGCGGACGCGCAGGCAGTCGCCCTCGCCGAGGCCGATGACGATGACGGCGTCGCCCGACTGCAGCGGCCACGGGATGCCCGGTATCGACGGCGCGTTCGGGTCGCGGTTCGAGACGCTGAGCACGATCCAGCCTTCGGCCTTCTCCTCGAGGATGGCGAGCGCGGTCGCCTCGGCGAACGTCGGCCCGAGCGCGTACGCGCGGCGCGTGCCGCGCTCGCCGATGTACGTCGCGCAGAGCTTGCCGATGTCCTGCCCGCGGTCGGCGGAGTCGCATTTCGGCACAAAGCCGACGTTGCGGTTATCGGCGACCCACTGCGCGAGCACATCCTCCGGGCCGGGTTTCGACGGCGTAGGCGTGGCCTTCGGCCCTGAGTCGCCGCCGCACGCCGCAGCGAGCATCGCGACGCCACCGGCAACCAGCGCGAGCCACATCGACCGCTGCATGCGCCACTCCCTGGCTCAGTCTCCGCGCGCCTCTTCCGCCGGCGCGTACCGCGCCATGAAGTCGGCGTGCACCGCACGTCCACCGGCGGCGAACGCACGGCTCGTCAGCCGCATCGGCCCGCCAGCGCGGTCCGATGTGACGCCGCCCGCTTCCGGCACGAGCAGCATACCAACGGCGATGTCCCACGGCGCAACGTTGAGGTGCGTGAACAAGTCAAGCCGGCCCGCCGCCGCATAGGCGAACGCGAGCGCGGCGCTGCCCATGATGCGGATCGACTGCACGTTGGGATAGATGCGCGCCATGAGCGCGATCTGCGCTGAGCCGCGCGCGTCATCGTAGCCGAGGTCGACGCCGATCACGGAAGACGCGACGTCGGGACGCGTTGACGCGCGGATCGCTGTGCCGTTGAGGTGGGCGCCGCCGCCGAGCGTCGCCCAGAACCCCTCGTCGTGCACCGCGTCGTACGTGATGCCGAGGACAGGCTGCGCGTCGTGGCACAGCGCGACGTTCACGCACCAGGTGGGGATGCCGATCGCGTAGTTCTTTGTGCCGTCGATCGGGTCGATCACCCACGTCCACCCGCGCGACGCATCGGTGTCCGCGGCCGTCTCCTCGGACAGGATGGCGTGCGCCGGGTACTCCGCGTCGATGATCTCCTTGAGCCGCAGCTCCACCGCGACGTCCGCCTCGGTGACGATGTTGCCGCGCCCCTTGACCGTGATGTCGTGCTCTCGCCGGAAGTGCGACAGCGCGATCGCGCCGCCCTCGCGCACGAGGCGCCACGCGACATCGAGCGCGCTGGCGCCGGAGGCTGCCGGGCCCGGGTCGGAATGCTGGGTCACGCCCGAAGCCTACGCGAGCGCGGCTCCAGGCGCATCAGTTGCGCCCGACCATCGGGCTGCGCCCCGCGACCGGCGGCAGCCATGCGGCAAGCAGCTCCTCCACGTCGCCCGCGCATTGCGTGAGCATGTGGTCGCCCTCGGCGTAGAGCACGAGGCGCTTCGGGTCCCGCGCGCGAGCATGGATGTCCTCGCTCGCGGCGTGGTCGAGGATGCCGTCGCGCATGCCGTGGACGATCAGCAGCGGCTTGCCCAGCCGCTCGACCGTCCGCGTGCCGTACAGCTGCGGCGAGAGCGCGGCGACACCGGTCACCTCGGCGGAGAGCTCGCCGGCCTTGATGACGACCGCGCCGCCGAACGAGTGTCCGACGAGCGCGATGTCGCCGACGCCCACGCCGCGCAGGAACGACACGCCGGCGAGCACGTCGACGACGCACTCTTCGAACACGCCGGGCTGGCGGTAGTGGATGCGCAGGCCGCTGAGCTGCGGCCGCAGGCGGTCGGCCAGGCGGCCGTAGAGGTCGCGCGCTGGCCCTTCGAAACCACCCATCGCCCCGCCGACGTAGATCACGCCGCCCGGCGCCGTGGCGCACGGGTGCAGGATGCCACGGATCTCGCCGCGCGTCGTGCCGATGAGCAGCCGCATGTTGCCGTCGGCCTCGGGATGGCCCGCAACCTGCGTGATCTCGAGCTCGAGGTCATCGCCGGCGTCGTCGTCCACGGGGTGCGCGTTGTTCCTGTCCATGCGGCAATCGTACACCGGCCGGCCGAGCCTCGTTGCAGCATCCAGCCTCGTGCATGATTGGCGCTCGCTATACTCATGCCGCGTAGTCAGCACGAGGTTCATCGATGCGCCGACGGGCCGCTCGCTCCCTCCTCATCGCGCCCGCGCTCGCGCTGGCGATCCTCGCCGCCGCGTGCGAGAAGGACGACCGGCTGATCGCGCAGCAGCAGATCGAGGACAGCCGCACGGCCTGCGAGGACGGATGCGTCGATCCGCCGCCGGGGTGCGGGATCAAGGGCAACATCTCCGAGCGCGGGAACAAGTTCTACCACGTGCCCGGCGTCAGCAAGAATTACGACGGCATCGTCATCCAGCCCGAGAAGGGCGAACGCTGGTTCTGCACCGAGGCCGAGGCGCTCGACAACGGCTGGATGAAGTCGCTGCAGTAGCTACGCCACGACGCCGCGCTCACGCAGCGCCGCCACCGCCGTCGCATCGTACCCCAGCGCTGACAGCACATCGTCGGTGTGCTGCCCCGGCGATGGCGAGGTCGTCCGCACCGAGCCCGGCGTGTCCGACAGCTTCGTGCCGACGCCGACGTGCGGCACCTTCCCGAGCGTCGGATGCTCGACATCGACCACCATGTCCCGCGCCCGGTTGTGCGGGTCGTTCATCGCTTCTTCGAGCGAGTAGATCGGCGCCGCGCAGATGTCCGTCTGTTGGAGGATCGCGAACCACTCGTCTCGCGTCTTCATCTTGAACTGATCGCGCAGATACTGGCTGATTTCCTCGCGTCGCGCGCCGTCCCACTGGTGCGGGATGAAGTCCTCGCGGCCCATGGCTTTGCACAGGTTGACCCAGAAGTGCGGCTCCAGTGACCCGATGCTCACCCAGCCGCCATCGGCGCACTCGTACACGTTGTAGTGCGGCACGGAGCCGTTGAGGATCGTCGTGCCGCGGCCGGGCGACGCGCCGCCCATCAGCACGCTGCCGGTGAGGCTCGCAAGGAGGTACATCACGCCGTCCGACATCGCGATGTCGACGTACTGGCCGCGGCCTGTGCGCTCGCGCGCGAGCAGCGCGACCATGATCCCGTATGCCGCGTGCAGCCCGCCGCCGGCGAAGTCCGCGATCACGTTCATCGGGATCGTCGGCGGCTGGCCGGGCCAGCCGATCATCCCGAGCGCGCCGCCGACGGAGATGTAGTTGATGTCGTGCCCCACCATCTGGCTGTACGGCCCCGTCTGGCCATAGCCGGACAGTGAGCAGTAGACGATGCGCGGGTTGCGTTCCCTGAGCGTGTCGTAGTCCACGCCGAGTCGCTTCACGACGCCCGGCCGGAACCCCTCGAGCACGACATCGGCCGTCGCCGCAAGCTTGTAGAAGATGTCGCGCGCCTCGGCATCGCGCAGGTTGAGCACGATGCTCCGCTTGTTGCGGCTGAGCGAGTTGTACGCCCGCGCGCGTTCGGCATCGCCGCCCGGCATGCCGATCGGCGTCAGCTTGCCGTCGGCCGGCGCTTCGATCAGCAGCACGTCGGCGCCCATGTCGCCGAGGAGCATCGAGCAGAACGGCCCTGGCGCGAGCCGCGACAGGTCGAGGATCTTGATCCCTTCGAGCGGAAGCATGCGGTTCCCTTTCCACGATGCCGCGTCGTCCGCGGCGCACCGCAGGGTGTCGCGTGCCGCGCCCTCGGTCAAGCGGCCATGCGGCCGATGGACAGCGCTGCCAGCAGCAGCGCGAGGCACACCACGACCACCGCCGTCGCGACGCCGATGAGGTTGAACGAACGCGTGTTCACCCGCGGCCCCATCAGGTTTCGGTCGTTCGTCAGCCGCAGCAGGCTGAACAGCACGACCGGCAGCACAAGCGCGTTGAGGATCTGGATCAGGATCAGCGTCCGCGCGAACGGGATCCCCGGGATGAGGGCGAGGGCCATGGCGACGAACAGCATGCCGGTGAACAACGCCATGAAGACGGGCGCATCGCGGAAGTCGCGCGAGACGCCTTTTTCCAGCCCGACGGCCTCCGTCACGCTATAGGCGCTGGTCAGCGCGAGCACAGGCGCCGCCAGCATGCACGCGCCGAGCAGCCCGATCGCGAACAGCGCCTCGGCCGCCTCACCGGCAACGGGCTCGAGCGCGCTCGCCGCATCGGACGCGCTGTGCAGCTCGACACCTGAGCCGTACAGCGCGGCCGCCGTCGCCACCATGATCGAAATGGCGACGAAGTTCGCGAAGGTCGAGCCCATGATCACGTCGGCGCGCTGGTATGCGTAGTCCTCCGGCCGCACCGCCTTCTCGGCGACGCTCGATTGCAGGAACAGCTGCATGTACGGCGTGATCGTCGTCCCGATGATCGCGATCACCACCTCGACGGCGCCGAATTCCATCCGTACGCGCGGCTCCACGAGCCCCTGCCCGATCTCGCCCCACGCCGGGCCCGCCATCACCGCCGCCAGCGGGTAGGCGAGGAACACCAGGCTCATCGCCAGGAACGCGCGCTCGACGATGCGGTACGAGCCGAACACCACCAGGATCCACAGCATCGCCGCCGCGACAGGCACCGCGAGGTAGCGCGGCACGTGCAGCAGCTCGGCCGCCGCGCCGATACCGACGAATTCCGAGAACGTCGTACCGAAGTTGGCAATGAGCAACGCCAGCACCACGAACGACGTCCAGCGCACGCCGAAGTTCTCGCGCACCAGGTCCGAGAATCCCATGCCCGTCACCGAGCCCAGCCGCGCGCACATCTCTTGCACCACCACCAGCGCCACGAGGATGACGAGCATCACCCACAACAGCTCGTAGCCGTATTTCGCGCCGGTAGCGGAATAGGTGGCGATGCCGCCGGCGTCGTTGCCGGCGTTGGCCGCGATCAGACCGGGTCCGACGATGCCAAGAAGGAGGAAGATGCGGGGGAAGCGGCGGGCGAGCGGAAACGCCCGCGCAATGCGTGGCTCAGCGAGTGGCGCCTCGTGCTGCGATCGTGCCGCCGGTATGGCTGCCGTCCATGTTCACTACTGTCGGCCGCCAAACGTGCGGCCGCGCACCCGTCTCCATGATTCCTTTAACAACCTGTCGAGCACATCGTCGACGGTGATCGCTCCGAGAAAGCTCCCGGCTTCATCGACTACGGGGATGGCGAGCAAATTGTACTCGGCGATGAGTTCAGCGGCATCCTGCGGATCCTCCTCCGGCTCGACGGTCACCGGCTCGCGCGTCATCACGTCGCGCACCAGCGCGTCGGGCGGCGCGATCAGCACCTGCCGCATGCTCAGGACGCCGGTGAGCCGGCCATCGTCGACGACGAAGAAGTAGTAGCCGAAATCCGGCGCCTCCTCCTGCATCGTGTACCAGGTGCGCGCCTCCTCCACCGGGCGGTCCGGCGCAATCGTCAGCACGTTCGTCGTCATGATGCCGCCCGCGCTCTCCGGGTCGTACTCCAGCAGCCGGCGGACCGCCTCGGACTCGTGTTCCTCCATCTCGTCGAGCAGCTGCGCTGCGCGGGGCTTCGGGACCATCGCCAGCACGTCGGCGGCCTCGTCGGGCTCCATCTCTTCGATCAGGTCCGCCGCCTGCTCGACGGGCATCACGCTCAGCAGCTGCGCCTGTTGCTCCGTCGACAGCTCTTCGAGCGTGTCGGCCGCCTGCTCTTCATCGAGCGACGACAGCACCTCGGCGCCCTCCTGCTTGCTCAGGGCGGAGACGATGCGCGCGAGCTCCTGCGGGCGCAGGCGGCGCAGCTGGTCGTGCCGCGCCTGCAACCGCAGCGACGGCGTGTCCGTCATCAGGTACTCGATCTCGCGCCAGTCGGCGAGCAGCCGGCCCTCGAGCCGCGGCCGCATGACGCCCGGCAACAGGCGGCGCAAGATCGCCCGCCCGCCCGTGTCGAGCGCGACGACCCGATAGCCGTCGGGCCAGCGCGACAGGTACAGGTCGTTGACCCGCACGACGCGCGTGCCGCGAACGTCGATCACCTGCCGGTCGAGCACATCGCGCGAGAGGAGCATCTCGCCGTCGCGCTGGCCGAAGCGCTGCACGTCGACGCGGCTCGAACTGAGCCGCACCTCGCCCGGCTTGATCTCGGCGATGTGCGACGACGGGATGAAGAAGTCGCGTCCCCCCGCGCGCGAGACGACGCCCGTGACGAGCGGGTACACGCCCTCCTGCCACCGCGCGATGACGTCCTTGACGCGCGCGAACCGCTCACCCGCCGCGTCGAGCACCGGCGCGGAGACCACCTCGGACAGGGCAATGAGTTCGCTGCTCGCCGGAGCGGCCTGCGCCATGGCGTCGCCTCCCGGCTGAGGGTACGCCCGCCCGGAGCCCCCGGCAACCGTCAGTACTGCTTCAGGAACGCCACGAGCTTCGCCTCGAACGCGCCGGCGTACTCGCTGTCAAAGAGCTCGGTGCCGTGTTCTTCACCCGGGTAGACCACCTGCGCCTTCGGGTCCGGCGCAGCCTCCATGAACTGCTCCTGGCTGCGGATCGCGGGCACATCGCCCTCGCTCGAGATGAACAGCTTGGGCGCGGTGATCTTCTTCGACGGCTCGAGCGCGTCGAGGTACTGGAACTCGGCCGGCGCCGAGATCGCGACGACGCCTGCCACCTTCTTCTCCGCTGCGAGGATGAGCGACGCCGTGCCGCCCATGCTCGCGCCCACGAGGAACACCTTGTCGATGCCGCGCTCATCCGTCATGTAGCGATACGCGGCATCGAGGTCGAGCGCGATCTTGTCGAAGTCCTTCTCCCCCGTCGACTCGCCGTAGCCGCGGAAGTCGAATGTCAGCACCGTAAACGCGCCATCCTCTGCGAGCCGCGTGGCGAACGGGAACCACGACGTCTGGTCCGACGGCCGCATGTGCGCGAGGATGACGCCGGTCGGCCCCTGTCCGAAGATGCGCGCGTCCAGCGTGATCGGCGGCGGATCTTCGTCGTCGGGCACGGGCGTTTCGCTGAACTTCGCGTCGAATGACACGCGCGTTGCGACGGCCTCGGCGGTGTCCACCACCTCCGGCGACGGCGTCGTCTTCGTCGGCTGGCCGCACGAGGCGACAAACGGCAGCGACAGCACCAGTCCGGCGATCAGCGAGTGGCGCGGCATCCAGCCGATGCGCATCAGGCGCCCTTGTCTCCCTGGGGCTCGGGCGTGCCAAGCTGGAACGGCTGCTCGCCGTCCGCGAGCAGCTGCGAGCGCGCCTGCTGCTGCACCGGCAACCCCCAGATCTTGATGAAGCCGAGCGCGCTGTTGTGGTCGTACTGGTCGCCGCGGTCGTACGTGGCGAGCTGGTAACTGTAGAGGCTGCGCGGCGACTTCTTGCCGACCGCCACCGCCTGCCCCTTGTGCAGGCGCATCCGCACCGTGCCGGTGACGTGGCGCTGTGTGCTCTGCACGTACGCCGCGAGGTCCTGGTGGTGCGCCGTGAACCACAACCCGTTGTAGATCAGGTCGGCGTACTCCTGCCGCAGCGAGTTCTTCGTGCGCAGTTGCGGCTTGGACAGCGTCAGCTGTTCGAGGGCCTCGTGCGCGGCGTGGAGCGTCCACGCGGCCGGCGCCTCGTAGATCTCGCGCGACTTGATGCCGATGAGCCGGTCCTCGACGAGGTCCGTACGGCCGATGCCGTGTTCGCCGGCCCACTGGTTCAGCGTCTGCACCAGGGTCACGCCGTCCATCTCATGACCGTCGAGCGTCGCCGGGCGCCCGTGCTCGAAGCCGATCTCCACCTCGCGCGGCGCATCGGGCGCATCCGCCACCGAGCGCGTCCACGCGTACACGTCCTCCGGCGGCGCGGCCCACGGGTCTTCGAGCACGCCCGCCTCGATGCTGCGGCCCCACAGGTTCTCGTCGGTGCTGTACGGCGATTCCTTCGTCGCCGGCACGGGGACGCCGCGCTCCGCGGCCCACTCGATCTGCTCATCGCGGCTCATGCGATGCTCGCGCACCGGCGCCACGATCTCGAGGTCGGGCGCGAGCGCCTGCGTGCTGACATCGAACCGCACCTGGTCGTTGCCCTTGCCGGTGCACCCGTGCGCGATCGCCGTCGCGCCTTCCTCGCGCGCGACATCGACCAGCATCTTCGCGATGAGCGGGCGGCCGATCGCCGTGGCGAGCAGGTACTGGCCTTCGTACACGGCGCCGGCCATCAGCGCCGGGAACGCGAAGTAGTCGATGAACGGCTGCTTGCCGTCGCGCACGATCGCCTTGACCGCGCCGATCTCCATCGCGCGCGACTCGACCGTGCGAAGGTCCTTTTCGTTCCCGAGGTCGATCGTCAGCGCGACGACCTCGTACCCGCGCTCCTCCTGAAGCCAGCGGATCGCGACCGACGTATCGAGGCCGCCTGAGTAGGCGAGGACAACCTTCCTGGTCATGCGGGCTCCTGGCGTGCGGGCAGCGCGGTACCGCCCGATGCGGACGCGATCAGTTGTACGCAATCGCGCCTACGGGTGCAAACACGCGCGACCCATCAAGAAGCCCGCCGTGTGGCGGGGTTCTTGGTCGTCGTGCGGGGTCGCCGCTACGGCCCGAAGGGCGCCGGCGGCGGCAGGCGGCACCAGCCGCGCCGCGCTTGCCCGGCTACACCGGTCGCAGGACGAGGCCGGTTGGGAGCTTGGGGTAGAAGTACGTCGATTTCTGCGGCATGCGGCCGCCGGCGTCGGCGACGGCCCCGATCTGCGCGACGGGCGTCGCATTGAGCAGGAACGCCATCCGCGCCGCGCCGCGCTCCACCGCCGCGCGCGCTTCCGACTCGTCCTGCGTGTACGTCACGGCGCCGCCCGCCGCCAGCGCCGCGTCGTCGATGCCGAACACGTCGCGCAGGATGCCGTACTGCAGCACGTTCACGTCGAGCCGCTTCCACGCGGCTGACTCGCCGGCCGGCATCAGCGACTCGACTCCGGCGCGGTCGGCGAGCGTCAACAGCGACGCGCCGCCGCCATCGCCAATCCCGAACGCGACGAACGCGCTGTCGCCGGCCCGCGCAGCATCGGCGAGTGCGCCCGCAGCCTGCTCCGGCGCGACCGCGGCGACGCGAAAGCGCCGGGCGATGCGCGCCCGCGCGTCGTCCGGATACGCCGGCGGCGTCACGAGCCGGTGCGTCGGCAGCACGAGCAGGCCCGGGTCGCTGAAATGCGTCAGCGCCATCAGCACGAAGTTCGACGGCTCGTCGCCGGTCCATGCGCCCCCCGCCGCGCGCTGCTCGTCGCGGAACGCCAGCGCCGTCTCGTAGCGATGATGGCCGTCGGCGATGTAGACGTCGGCATCGGCGATGCGCGCGGCGAACGACGCGATCGCGCCGGCATCGGTGATCGCGCCCAGCGAGTGATGCTGGCCGTCGGCCTCGAACCCGGCGAGCGGCGCGCCATCGGGCGGTGGCTCGAACGCCGTGCCGCGCTCGCGGAAGATGCTGTACACGGGGCTCACCTGCGTGTGCGTCGCGCGGAGCAGGTCCAGGCGGTCCGCCTTCGGGTTCGACAGCGTGCGCTCGTGCGGCTTGATGATGCCGGCGTCCCACGGTTCCAGTCTCAGCGCGACGAACCACTGCCTGCGTTCGTAGCGCACGCCGCCCCACGTGAACGATTGGCGATACGCGTACACCGCGGGCACGTCGTCGAGCGCGAGCACGCCGGCGTCGCGCCACGCGCAGAGGTCGCGGGCGGCACGGGTGTAGCGGTTGTCCGCCTCGCTGTCTGTCTCGCGCGTCTCGCCGTACTCGACACGGACGATGTTGTGCGGGCTGCGTCCGTACAGCGCGCGCTGCTCGGCGGGGGAGATCACATCGTACGGCGGCGCGATGTTCTGCGCGGGGTCGGCGAGCGCGGCGTCGTAGCGGAGCGCGCGAAACGGGCGGACTTCGGCCATGCAGGAGTATAGGTGCGCCCTTCGCGATGGCGGTAGCGCGTCTGTGCCGAAGCTGGCGCCCTCCGTATCATGCGGCGTGCGCTACTACTGCGTGTTCTGCGAGATCATCGACGGCCGCGAGCCCGCGCGCTTTGTGCACCAGGACGAGGATGTCGTGGCGTTCCATAACGTGCTGCACTGGGTGCCGGTGATGCTGCTCGTCGTCCCGCGCCAGCACATGATGCAGGGCGAGCTGTGGACATCGCCGCTGATGGCGAAGGTCAGCGCCGTTGCCGCGCAGCTGGGCGCGGAGCACTGCCCGCGTGGCTTCCGCATCCTGAGCAACTTCGGCACCGACGCGATGCAGAGCCAGCCGCACGCGCACGTCCACGTCATCGGCGGGACGTTCCTCGGCGAGTACGCTTAACGGCGGTCGCGCGCCCAGCGCCAGGCGAGCGCCGCTGCCGCCGTGTAGCACGCCGCGGCCAGCGCCAGCGCCACGACCCACGACCACGACGGCATGAGCGCGCCCTCGCAGCCACAGCCGTTGCTCCGCCAGTCCAACCCCAGGTACGTGAGCCAGGCCGCCGGCGCGAGCGCGAACGCGACGCCCGCCAGCGGCAGCCAACGCGGGACTTCGCCGCCCGCGTGCGCGCGCATCACCGCTCGATGCCGATCTGCGACAGCGCCCCGCGCTGCGCGACGTTCAGCTCGCGGATCCCCGCCGCCGCAAGGTCGATGATACGGTCCATCATCGCGCGCTCGAACGCGGGGCCCTCGGCGGTGCCCTGCACCTCGACGAAGCGCCCGTCGTCGGTCATTACGACGTTGAAGTCGACCTCGGCCGCCGAATCCTCGACGTAGTCGAGGTCGAGCAGCGCCTCGCTCTCCACGACGCCGACGCTGACCGCGCCGACGAGGTTGTGCATCGGCAGCGCCGACACCACGCCGTCGCGCACGAGCGTCTGCAGCGCCTGCGCGAGCGCGACGCACGACCCCGTGATCGCCGCCGTGCGCGTGCCGCCATCGGCCTTGATCACGTCGCAGTCGACAAGAAAGCTGCGCTCGCCGAGCAGGTCGAGGTTCGTCACGCTTCGCAGCGCGCGGCCGATCAGCCGCTGGATCTCCTGCGAACGGCCGCTCTGACGTCCGCGCGCCGCTTCGCGGTCCGTGCGGGTGTTGGTCGAACGCGGGAGCATGCCGTATTCGGCGGTGACCCAGCCGCTGCCGCCGCCGCGAAGGAACGGCGGCACGCGATCCTCGATGCTGACCGTGCAGAGCACCCACGTCTCGCCGAACCGCACCATCGCCGACCCCTCGGCGTGCGAGAGAAACCCGGGCTCGATGCTCACCGGGCGCAGCTGGTCGGGCCGCCGCCCGTCATGTCGTGCCAATGCCGTGTCCTTCCGTCTATCGGCGCCAGAGCCGCACGCCGTCCGTCTCCACGTGCACGCTGCCCGCCTCCGCCGTGACGATGATATCGCCGTGCGCCGCGAGGCGCTCGACCACCTCGGGCGCGGGATGCCCGTAGCGGTTGCCCGCGCCGGCGGAGACGATCGACATCGCCGGCGCCACGGCGCCGAGAAACGCATCCCCGGTCGACGTGGCGCTGCCGTGGTGCGCGACCTTCAGCACGTCGGCCCGCACGGCGGTGCCCGAGGCAAGGATCTCACGTTCGGCGGCCGCCTCGATGTCGCTGGCGAGCAGGAACGCGACATCGCGCCAGCTCACGCGCAGCACGAGCGCGCGGTCGTTCGGGTTGCCCGGCGGCCTGCCATCGCGCGGCGGCCATAGCACGTCGACGCTCACGCCATCGCCCAGGTCGATCGAGTCGCCCGCGGCGACTGCCTCGATCCGGCGGCCCTCGGCGTCCACTGCCGCACGGAACGCCGCCGCGACGGCGCCGTCTCCGGCGACGCCGCCGGCGATGACGCGTCGCACGTCATAGCGCGCCATCACGTCGATCAGCCCCGTCGCGTGGTCCGCCTGCGGGTGCGTCAGCGCAAGCACGTCAATGCGCCGGTCGTACCACGCGAGCTCCGCGCCGAGACCGCGCAGCGCCGCGCGTCCCGGCCCGCCATCGACCAGCACGCTCGCGCCGGAGGGCGCTTCGATGAGGATCGCGTCGCCCTGACCAACATCGAGCACCGTCACCTCGAGCCGCGCAGGCTGCGACGGCCAGATGACGAACCCCACGCTGAACGCGACGGCCACCACGGGCACAGCGTATGCAGCGCCACGCGAGAGGCGGCGCCACGCGATCGGCCGCGACTCGCCCAGGTGCGCCGCCGGCGTACGCCTTCCGCGCGGCAGCAACGCGACGCAGGCCGTGCCAAGCGCCGCGTACGTCGCGATCGCCCACGCCGCGCCGTACCCGTCGATCGTCACGGACGCGCCGGGGAGGGCCGCGAACCAGCGCGCCACTGCGAGCCAGTACGTCAGCAGCGCGTACGCGGGCGCCCCGGCGGCGAGGTGCACCCCCGGCAGCAGCCCGCCGAGCGCGGCAAGCAGCGACGCGCCGAGTACGGCGGTGAACGCCGGCACGATCAGCATGTTCGCGGGCAGCGCGACGAGGCTCAGCCGCCCGAAGTGCAGCGCCATCAGCGGCGCCGTGGCGAAGATGGCGGAGAGCGTCACCGACGCCGGGTCGGCGACGAGCGCGCCGAACGGCCGCGGCACCTCGTCGCGACGAAGCAGCCACGCCGCCGCGCTGATCATCCACTGCCGCAACGGCGCCGCCATGTAGACGATGCCCGCCGTCGCGGCGAACGAGAGCTGGAATGACACGTCGCGCACGATTCGCGGGTCGACCGCGGCCATCATCGCCGCGGCAGCGAGGATCGAGGTGATGCCGCTCGTCCGCCGGCCCGACGCGCCCGCGATCACGAGGAGGATGCCCATCACCACCGCGCGCGCGACCGGCGGCGAGAACCCGACGAGCGTCGCGTACCCCAGCACGGAGGCGATCGACAGCCACAGCGCACGCCGCCGCCCGACGATCCACGCGAGCGCCATCGTGGTGTACGACGACACGAGGACGATGTTCGACCCCGACACGACGACCAGGTGCGACGTGTTCGTGTCGTTGAGCGCGGCGGCGGCGCCCGGCGCGAGCGCTGAGCGCTGGCCCAACAGCACGCCCTGCGCGAGCGATGCCTGCGGCTCCGGCAGCGCCAGCGTGAGCCCGCGCGACAGCTCCCGCCGCACCCGCAACACCCCTCCGCGCCACGGTGACGGCTCGTCGTGCCCGATGCGGTGTGCGCGCGGATACTCCATCACGCTGCGGATGCCGCGGCGTTCGAGGTATGACGCATAGTCGAAGCCATCGAGCGACGGCGGCGTTACGAGGTCGCCCTCGAGTTCCAGCACGTCGCCGGCGCGGTGTCGCGGCAGCAGCGGCAGCCGCACGAGCAGGCCACCCGACGCACGCGTCCACGTGCCGCTCAGCTGGACCGCGCGCACGTCGACGGACAGGCGTTGTGACGTATCGCCGGACTCAGGGCCGTCGCGCACGACGCCGCGCACGCGCATGGCCGGGCCATCGTTGAAGCGCGAGACGGCATCGGACGGCGGCGCGCTGTGCGCGCGCTGTTCGAGCGCGATCCCGCCGGCGAACAGCACGGGCAGCGCCACCGCCGGCACAAGCGCAAGGCCGCTGCGCCGGGCCGCCGCTTGTGTCATCGCCGCGAACGCGAGCGCAGCCACCAGCGGCCACGCGCCAGCCCCGAACGTCGCCGACGCAGCGATGCCTCCGAGCAGCGCGGCGGCCCACCAGGCAAGCGTCATCGAACGTCCCGCATCGCGAAGTCCCTTCCGCAGGCGGCGATCCTACTACGCTCCGGGGGCGCGCGCGACGGCCCGTTTTACATCGCCGCGCGCCTCTCGATTGCTGGCCCGTGGCGATGCCGTGCCGTACCATCCAACTCGCCGGGCCAACTCGCCGGGCTGCGGCCCGGTCCAACGGCCGAGGCAGCCGTCGCGATGCCCATTCCCAGAGGTGAACATGGCCCCATCCAGCATCGTCGAACGCGCGCGCGCCGAAGGCCGCACGATCCTCACCGAGATCGAGGCGAAGCAGTTGCTCGAGCAGGCCGGCGTGCCGGTCTCGCCCGCGCGCCTCGCCACGACGAAGGACGCCGCGATCGCCGCCGCCAGTGAGCTCGGCTTCCCGATCGTGCTCAAGATCGTCTCGCCCCAGATCACGCACAAGACCGATGTCGGTGGCGTCGCGCTCGGCCTCGCCTCGGCCGGCGATGTCGGCGCCGCGTTCGACCGCATCATCGCGTCGGCGAAGGAGCACGCGCCGGCCGCCACGATCGAGGGCGTGGCGGTGCAACGCATGGAGAAGGCCGGCACCGAGGTCATCATCGGCATGACGAAGGACGCCCAGTTCGGCCCCGTGCTGATGTTCGGCCTCGGCGGCGTGCTCGTTGAGGTGCTGAAGGACGTGGCATTCCGCGTCGTGCCGATCAACGAGCGCGACGCGCGCCAGATGGTCGAGGAGATCAAGGGGTATCCGATCCTGCAGGGGTACCGCGGCCAGGCGCCCGCCGACCTCGGCAAGCTGCACGACCTGCTGCTCCGCGTGTCATCGTTCGTCGAGGAGCACCCGGAGATCGCCGAACTGGACCTGAACCCGGTGTTCGCCTACAGCGATGGCGCGATCGCGGTCGACGCCCGCGTCGTCATTGAAGGCAAGGCGTGACGCACGACCTCCGCCGCGCCCTCGCGCCGCGCACCGTGGTCGTCGTTGGCTCCAAGAAGGCCGACGGCTACATGTGGCTGCGCAACTACAGCACGTTCACCGGTAACGTCTACTCGGTGCAGATCGACCCGAACGAGATCCCCGGCATCGAGGCGCTGGGCGTGCAGAACTTCACGTCGCTCGCCGACGTGCCGGGCGATATCGATTACGTGATGCTCGCGGTGCCGCGACAGGTGGCGCCGCGCATCCTCGCCGACTGTGCCAAACGGGGCGTCGGCGGCGTTTCGCTGTTCACATCGGGCTTCGCCGAGACCGGCGAGGAAGAAGGCATCAAGCTCCAGCAGCAACTGCTCGAGATCGCGCGCGAGGGCAACGTGGCGCTGATCGGCCCGAACTGCATGGGGCTGTATAACCGCCGGCTCGGCGTGCGGCAGAGCGGCGAGCAGGGCGCCGGCGAGGCGGGCGACGCCGGCTTCATCGGCCAGAGCGGCACGCACAGCATCAACTTCGGGCTCGTCGGCGAGGCGCACGGCGTGCGCGTCAGCACGTCGGTCAGCATCGGCAACGCGATCATCCTCGATGTGCCCGACTACCTCGACTACCTGACCGATGACCCGGAGACGAAGGTCATCGCGATGTACATCGAGGGTGTGAAGGATGGGAGCCGCTTCGTGGAGTCGCTGCGGCGCGCCACGGCGAAGAAGCCCGTCGTCGTCTGGAAGGGCGGCGTGACCGACGCCGGCGCGCGCGCCACGGCATCGCACACGGGATCGCTTGCCGCGCCGCGCGCGGTGTTCGACGCGATCGTGCGGCAGGCCGGCGCCGTACCGGCGCACAGCCTCGAGGACACCATCGACGTGGTGAAGGCGCTGCTCTACGCGAAGCCGGCGACCGGCCGCCGCATGGGGCTGATGGCGATGACCGGCGGCCAGTCCGTCGTCATCACCGACGCGTTCGTCGACGCCGGGCTCGAGGTGCCGCGCCTGACCGACGCCTCGTACGAGCAACTGCGGTCGTTCTTCAACATCGTCGGCGGCAGCTACCAGAACCCGCTCGATATGGGCGGCACGATCGGCTTCGGCGGCTCGCGCGAGACGCTCGGCCGCCTGTTCGACATCCTCGACGCAGACGTGAATATCGACGCGATCGCGATGGAGATGGCGTCGGGCTTCCTCGCGCGGATGTGGCAGTCGACCCCGGCCAGCCTCGACACGCTGCTCGACGCAATCGACGCCCACCGCAACCGCTCGGCCAAGCCGTTCGTCGCCGTCCTCCAGCCGCAGCACGTCGAGGAGGTCGTCGTGGCGGCGCGCAAGCGCATCCAGGAGCGCGGCATCGCGGTGTTCCCGTCGTTTGAGCGCGCGGCCGCCGCGCTCAATCGCGCGATCGCCGTGCACCGCTTCCGCGCGGGAATGGACTGACGCGCATGGAGCGGCGCAACATCAGCAGCGGGTCGAAGTGGGAGCCAGCCGTCGGCTACTCGCGCGCCGTGCGCATCGGGCCGTACGTGCACGTGTCCGGCACGACCGGCACCGCGCCCGATGGCTCGGTCGCCGGCCCGGGCGACGCCTACGCGCAGGCGAAGCAGGCGCTCGCCAACATCATCGCCGCGCTCGAGCGCGCAGGCGCGTCGGCCGGCGATGTGGTGCGGACGCGCATCTTCGTCACCGACATCAGCGCGTGGGAGGAGGTCGGCCGCGCGCACGGTGAGGTCTTCGGCGACATCCGCCCGGCGACGACGATGGTCGAAGTCGCGAAGCTCATCGACCCGGCGATGCTGGTCGAGATCGAAGCCGACGCGTACATCGGCGGGTAGGCCGCTCCGCGCCTGCTGAGTCCACGCGCAGCCGCCGCGCGGGCTCGTTACCATGCACCGGAGGTTCGCGATGCCCGACTGCCTGTTCTGCAACATGTCCTCCGGCGCCATGGATGTCCCGAAACTGCACGACGACGACCTCGTCTTCGCCATACGCGACATCAACCCGCGCGCGCCGGTCCACATCCTCATCATCCCGAAGGAGCACATCGCCGATGCGCGCGACGTGTCCGAGCGCCACGGCCCCGCCATCGCGCGCATGGTCAGCGTCGCACGCGACCTTGCCGGGGCGGACGGCCTTCTGGAGCGCGGTTATCGTCTCGCGTTCAACATCGGCGAGGACGCCGGAATGACGATCCCGCACTTGCACATGCACCTCATCGGCGGCCGCCACCTCGGCGCGGAGGGATAGCCGGCGGGTTGGGCAATCTGCGCCGCCGTGCGAGACTGCACCGGCGCACCGCGCGCCGCATCATGCGCATGCACGCCACCCGTAGCCTCACGCCGCACATCGTGCTGGCGGCGATCGTCGCACTCGCGCTCGCGGCCGGCGCCGCCGCCGCACGCGCTCTCGCGCTGCCGGACGGCGCGGACGACTACAACTCGCCCGGCTTCATCGTCCGTCACGCCTGGGAGAAGTTCGCGTACCTCGGCGGCGAGCCGTTCCGCGACGGCCTGAGTCCCGCGGAGGAAGATGCGCGCATCGCCCGCTTCTTCGAGCTCAACGGCCTCATCGCCGACCGCTCCCGCACCGCCACCGACCCGGAGGCGCAGCCAGATGCCGCGCGCATCGCCGCGGCCGCCGCGGCGACGCTGCGCGCCGAACGCGCGCGCATCGAAAACAGCGTCGAGCGCATCATCGAGGGCCGGCTGACGCATGTGCTGAAGGAGCAGGGCCTCACGCGCCGGGTGGGCGGCGACCTCCTCTGGCCGCCGGTTGACATTGAATTCGAGGATGCGCCATCGGTGCTCGTCACATCGCCCCGATCGCGGATCGAGAAACGCGGTGAATCGCTCGTGCGCGGCGATCTGCCACCCGAGCGCATCGAGCGCATCGAAGCGGCGGCCGAGCGCGATGGCGAGACATCGGCGCTCGTCGTCCGCATCGGCGCGATCGCGATGTACCCGTCGATCATCCCGCCGTCACGCGACTACGCCGGCACGATGGAGACGGCCGCGCACGAGTGGCTGCACCACTACCTGTGGTTCGCGCCGCTGGGACGCCGCTACTACCAGGACGGCCGACTGACGACGCTCAACGAGACGGTCGCGAACATGGCCGGCCGCGAGCTCGGCGAGGCATTCGTGCGCGCGTACCCGCTCGCCAGAATCGAGGCGAGCGACGCGCTCCCGCCGGCCGCGCCCGGTGACACGCCGGCGATCGATTTCACCGCCGAGATGCGCGGCCTGCGCCACGACGTCGAGTCGCTGCTCGCAGCGGGACGCATCGAGGACGCCGAGCGGCTGATGGACGAGAAGCGGCGCTTCCTGGCCGGCCACGGATACTACATCCGGAGGCTCAACCAGGCGTACTTCGCGTTCCACGGCTCGTACGCCGACACGCCCGGGTCGATCGACCCCATCGGCCCGAAGCTGCAGTCGCTGCGGGAGCGGAGCGCGTCGGTGAGCGCGTTCGTCGAGACCGCGCGCGGGTTGACGTCGGAGCGCGATCTCGACGCCGCGCTCGGCGCTACGCCGTGACCTTCGCCGCGGCTTTCCGCAAGGCGGCCAGGTTGGCCTGCGGCGACGCATCGCCGTTGTAGACCGACGACCCGCACACCAGCACGTTCGCCCCGGCGGCGATGCACGACGCGACGTTGTGTTCCTTGACGCCGCCATCGACTTCGATGTCCGGTGAGAGGCTTCGCTCATCGAGCATCGCGCGCAGACGGCGCACTTTGTCGATCATCGACGGGATCAGCTTCTGGCCGCCCCAGCCCGGGTTGATCGCCATCACCATCACCTGGTCAGCGACGTCGAGCACGTCCTCGATCGCGCTGAGCGGCGTCGCCGGGTTGATGCAGATGCCGGCGCGCTTGCGCAGCGTGTGGATCTGCCGCAGCAGCCGGTCCGCGTGCCGCGTCGCCTCGATGTGGAAGTTGATGATGTCGCCGCCGGCCTCGGCAAACGCGTCGAACTGCGCCTCCGGGTTGTTGATCATCAGGTGGATGTCGAGCGGCAGCTTCGTCGTGCGGCGCACCGCCTCGACGACGAGCGGGCCGAACGTGATCGGCGGGACGAAGCGCCCGTCCATCACGTCGAGGTGGATGTAGTCCGCACCGCCGGCCTCGGCCGCCTTGATCTGCTCGGAGATCCGCCCGAAGTCCGCCGTCAGGATCGATGGCGCCAGCTTGATCGCGCTCACGTGTCCTCCCGCGTCATCGTTTCGCCGCCCGCTTCCGTGGGCGGCCCCGGCCCGGGGCGGACAGCGCGTCGATGCGCTTCCGCGCCGCCCGCAACGCCGCCGCAACGCGGCGCGGCGCCGTGCCGCCCGGCACGTCGCGCGACCGCAGCGACGACGCGATGTCGATGGCGAGCGCGTCGTCATCGAACAGCGGTGCGTGCTTGCGCAACACGTCGAGCGGCACGCGGGACAGCGGCAGGCCGCGATCTTCGGCGTAACGCACGACGCGCCCGACGGCCTCGTGCGCTTCGCGGAACGGCAGCCCCTTCCGCACCAGGTAGTCAGCCAGGTCCGTCGCCAGCGAGTAGTTCGCCGCTGCGGCGCGCTTTCCTTGCTGCGCGTCCACTTCGATGCGCGGCAGCATCGCCGCCAGCACTTCGAGCGTGGACAGCAGCGTGTCTTCCGCTTCGAAGAGCGCCGGCTTGTCCTCCTGCAGGTCGCGGTTATACGCGAGCGGCAGCCCCTTGAGCATCATCAGCGCCGCCACGAGCCCGCCCGCGACGCGTCCCGTGCGCCCGCGCGCGAGCTCGGCGACATCGGGGTTCTTCTTCTGCGGCATGATGCTCGATCCGGTCGCGAACGCGTCCGGCAGCCGGATGAACGCGAACTCAGCGCTCGACCACAGCACCAGCTCCTCGGCCAGCCGCGAAACGTGCACCATCGCCAGCGCAGCGGCACTGATGAAATCGACGATGAAGTCGCGGTCGGCGACGGCATCGATGCTGTTCGCGGTGATGCCGGCGAACCCCAGCGCCTCCGCGACGGCCTCGCGGTCGACGGGGTACGGCACGCCGGCGAGCGCTCCGCTGCCGAGCGGCGACTCGTCGGCCATCGTGCGGGCGACGGCGAAGCGGGTGTGGTCGCGCGCAAACATCTCGACGTACGCCAGCAGGTGATGCGCGAACAGCACCGGCTGCGCGCGCTGCAGGTGCGTGTACCCCGGCATCACGACGCGCTTGTTCGCCTCGGCGAGGTCGAGCAACGCCGCCTGCAGCGCAAGCAGCGCCGCCGCCGCGCGGCCGCACGCGTCTTTCATGTACATGCGGACATCGGTCGCGACCTGGTCGTTGCGCGAGCGCGCGGTGTGCAGCCGCCCGGCGGCGGCGCCGATCTTCTCGGCGAGCCGCGCCTCGACGTTCATGTGCACGTCCTCGAGCTCGGGCCGCAACCGGAACTCGCCGCGGGCGTACTCCTCCAGGATCCCGGCGAGACCGCGCACGATCGCGTCCGCGTCCTTCTTCGGGATGATGCGCTGGCGCCCCAGCATCCGCGCGTGCGCAATCGATGCGGCGATGTCGTGGGGCAGCATGCGCGCATCGGCATCGATCGATGCCGTGTACGCCTCGACCATCGCGTCGGTGCGTTCGGAGAAACGGCCGCCCCACGGCTTGCGCGCGCCGCCTACGGCCACGCCGGGGGCGCCTCCGTCGCCGCGAGCGCGTCGCTTGCGCCCTTCCGCACCAGCACGTTGAACCATCCACCCTCCGCCGCCGGAGCCACCCGCGGCTCGTACCGCTCCCATAGGTCCGGCATCGCGATCATATCGACCAGCGCCGGGATGATCGTCAGCCCTTGCCGGTCGTAATCCGCCTTCCGCGCGGGCTCCGCGGTGATGACATCGATGAGGATGATGATATCAGGCGACCGGCCGAGCACGTACTCGCTGTCGTATTTCTCGTGCCCGGCGGAAAACGACCCGATCGCCAGGTCGCGGTGCGCGATGTGCTCATCGTTGATGCCGAGCATGTCGATCGTCGTCAGCCGTGATTCGTAGGCGAGCGCGCCGACCGGGACGGTAGCGATCACCGTGTCGTCCGGCATCGCGTCGCGCAGCCAGCTGCCCATCGCCTTGCGGTCGGCGACGGCCTCGCGCTCGCCGGTAAAGCCGCGCGCGAAGTCGCTGGTGCCCGACTGCAGCAGGAACGCCATCAGCCCGCCGACGATGACCGCCGCCACCAGCGCGAGCGCGCGCGCGTCGCTGCCGCGTTCCGCGTGCGCCAGGCGCAGCAGCGCGACACCGGACGCGGCGACCAGCGCCCACGCGAGCGGCTGCACAGGCGCGAAGAAGCGGAACCACACGAGCGAGTCGCCGCCGACGTACACGACGTACCCGAACCACGCCGCCAGCAGCGCGGCGATGTACCAGGCGGCGCCGCTCCGCATACGCGTCGCCACGGCGGCGACGGGCGCCAGCAGCAACAGCCACGCCGCGTCCTGCCGCGCGAACTCGGCGAAGTACTGCAGGCCGCGGTCGTACTGGTCGACGCCGGTGCCGACCTTCGCGTAGTACGTGTTCGGGAACAGGTGGTCGTAGAACGCGTAGCGCCATCCGAAGTAGATACCCCACGTCGCGGCAAAGAGCGCGACCCACGCGAGCAGCCACGCCAGCGACACGGCGAGCGTGCGCAGGCGCCGCTCGCGCCCTTCGCGCGCACGCCAGCCCGCCTCGATCAACTTCGCGGCGGCTGACACGGCGAACAGCAGCGGCCCCTCCGGACGCGTCATCGATGCGAGCCCCCATGCCGCGCCGGAGAGCGCGAACGAGCCGTCGCGCTGCTCCCGCAGGTGCAGCAGCGCCGCCCCGAGCGTCAGCAGCGCGAAGAGCGGCACCTCCAGCCCGGCGCTCGTCCACACGCCGAACGGCGGCGATGCCGCCAGCAGCAGCACCGCCACGAACCCGGCGATGCGGCCGCTGTCGCCATCGAGCAGGCGCCTCGCCAGCGCATACGTCAGCGCAAGCGCGGCCACGCCGGCCGCAAAGCCGAGCCACCGCCCCGTCAGCACGATGTCGGCGCCCGCCCGGTGCGCGCCGGCGAGCATCATCACCCAGAGAAAGTTCGAATACCCCTCGACGTGCTCGCCGCGGTTCCAGACGAGCCCGAATCCCTCCGAAAGGTTGTACGCGTACCGGTACGAGATGTATGCGTCATCGGCCGTGTAGCGAGCGTATAGCGGGCCGTGCAGGAACAGGATCGCGCCACCCGCCGCCACCGCGCCGACACCGTACTCCGCCGTTAGCCGGACGGCCCACGCCGCCACCGCCGCGACGAGCAGCACGGCGATCACCAGCACCGGGAACGTCATCCGGCGTCAGCCCTCGCCGTAGATCGGCAGTTCCGTGATCTCCCACAGCGTATGCACGGTAAAGTCGGGCGTGGCATCCTCGCCGCCCTTCCACTCGCCGAGCGCGCGGCCCGTCTCCGCACGCGTCGCGCCGATGTTTGGCGGCACCTCGCCCACCTGCTCGGGCTCGTGCGGCGGATCCTTCTTCTTCACGCGCCGCCAGATCGCCGTCATCGCGACCGCCTGCGCGCCCTCGACATCCGCGCGCAACGAGTCGCCGACCATCGCCGTCTCCCGCGGGTCGATACCCATCCGCTCGAACGCGAGCTCGTAGATCCTCGGATGCGGCTTCATGTAGCCGATGTCGCAGGACACGATCGTCGTCTCGAAATACTGGTCCAGCCGCAGCTCGCGCATCTCCTCGACAAAGCGTGGGCCGCCGAACACGCGGTTCGTCACGCAGCCGATGCGCACGCCGCGCTCCCGCAGCCAGTCGAGCGTCCTGTACGCGTCATCGAACATCGTGCGCCCGAGCGTCAGCCCGCCGAGGTTCCACGCATCCCACAGCTGCGCCGCGCGCTCATAGTCCAGGTGCAAGCCCTTTTCGGCGGCGATGCCGCGCACGACCTCGTTGAAGTCGGGGCTCACGCAATCGCTCTCGTATGCCGCCCGGTCGACCTTCTCCACCCCGAGTCTTATGTCACGCCCGAGGAACTGGAGCTCGCCGCCGAGCGGCACATCCCACGACTTCAGCAGCCCGCCGATCCGCCGCATCGTCTCCGTTCGGATCTCCTGCGCCGGCGGCATCTTCGGGAAGTGCCACAGCGTATCGCCGAGGTCGAAGAGCATGTTCTTGATCGCCATCTTCCCTCCGCGAGCGAGGATACATCGCGCTCTCGCGCTCAAACAAACGGTGCGCCACGCCCGCTCCCGTAGGTATTCCGCCGATGCCATTCGGCACTGCGGGGCCGATGCTACCGTTGGAGGACGCCCATGCGCGAGCGTGCGCTCGAACTCATCACCGCTGCGGTGATCGCTGTGCCGCTGCTGGCGCTCGCTGCGTTCCACGCGTGGCCCCAGCACGACCCGCTGATCATGCGAAACCACCTGCACTTCTGGTCCGTCGGCGCCACGGCACTGGCATCCGCCATCGCGTGCGGCGTGATCGTCGCCGGGGCGCGCACGCTGCGGGAGACACGGTTGCTGTTCCTCGCGCTGGCATTCGTGTCGATCGGCGGCATCTTCTCGGTGCACGGTCTCCTGACGCCGCACGTGCTGGTCGAGACGTTTTACCCGGCGCTCGCCGTGTCATCGTGGGCAAGCGTGCTCGCAGGATCGGCGTTCGTCGCGCTCAGCGCGGCGCCGCTGCCACGGCCGATAGAGCGCGCGGTCGCCCGCGCCGGCGCCGCGATCTTCGCCTGGGCGACGGTCGGCATCGCTCTCTACATCACGCTCAGCTTCCGGGCGGAGCGCTGGCTCGACTGGGCGCCGACCGACGAACGCGCCGCGCAGTATCTCATCGCCGCGACGGCGACGGCGCTGTTCGCCTATGCCGCCTACCGCTACTGGCAGGCGTTCCAGTTCGCGCGCCTCCCCTCGCAGGGCGCGATGGTGATCGCGCTCGCGCTGCTTGCCGACGTGCCGGCGATCCTGCTCTGGGGCCAGCTGTGGGCATTCTCGTGGTGGATGTACCACCTCCTTTACGGCGCGGCGTTCGTCGTGCTGTTCGCCGGCTGGGCCTACGAGGCGCGGCGCGCCGGCTCGCTCAACGTCATCGCCGATGCGCTCTCAATGCGCGACGCGCTCGCCGCGCTCGACCGTGGCCGCGACGCCCACCTCATCGAGCTCGTCGACGCGATCGAGACGAAGGATCGCGCCACGCTCGGGCACGTCCGCCGCGTGAGCGCGTATGCGCTCGCTGCCGGCCGCGAGCTGCGGCTCGGCGCAACCGAATTGCGCGACCTCGCGCTCGCCGCCGAGATGCACGACGTGGGAAAGATCGGCGTGCCGGACCAGATCCTCGCCAAGCCCGGCAGGCTCACCCCCGACGAGCACGCGGAGATGCAGCGCCATGCGCAGCGTGGCGGCCGCATCGCGTCGGGTGTACGGTCGCTGCGCGGGATCGCCGCCGTGATCGGCGCGCACCATGAGCGGCTGAACGGCGCCGGTTACCCGGACGGACTCCGCGGAGAACAGATCCCGTTCCTCGCCCGGATCATCGCCGTCGCCGACCCCTACGACGCGATGACATCCGACCGGCCGTACCGCCGCGCGATGTCGCACGACGAGGCCGTCGCCGAGCTGGAGCGCGTGCGCGGCGTGGAGCTCGATGCGGCATGCGTCGATGCGCTGGTCCGCTCGCTGGACACACGCCGGGCCGCTGCCTGATCGCATTACGTCGACCACGTGCGGGCCGCCGCGCCCGGCGTCGCCGCAGCGCCATCCGCGCGTATAATGCGGGCATCCCAACGTTCTTCGAGCGCTCGGAGCCCGCATGCCGGCCGAAGTCCTTTACCGCAAATGGCGCCCCCAGCGCTTCGCCGACGTCTCCGGACAGGAGGTCGTGAAGCGCACGCTCACGAACGCGCTCGCGCAGGGCAAGGTCTCGCACGCCTACCTCTTCTCCGGCCCGCGCGGCACCGGCAAGACGACGATGGGCCGCCTGCTCACAAAGGCGATCAACTGCGAGCGCATCCAGGACGCGGCCGGCGAGCCATGCAACGAGTGCGCATCCTGCATCGCGTTCAACGCCGGCACCGCGCTCGACCTCGTCGAGCTCGATGGCGCGAGCAACCGCGGCATCGACGAGATCCGCAAACTGCGCGAGAACGTCGGCTACATGCCGATGGCCGGCAGCGGCGCGCACAAGGTCTACCTGATCGACGAAGTGCACATGCTCACCGACCAGGCATTCAACGCCCTCCTCAAGACGCTCGAAGAACCGCCGCCGCACATCGTCTTCATCCTCGCGACCACCGACGCGCACAAGGTGCCGCCGACCATCGTCTCGCGCTGCCAGCGGCTCGACTTCCGCCGCATCCCGCTCGGCGCGATCGTCGATCGGCTCGCGCACATCGCCGCGAACGAGGGCATCGCCATCCCGCGCGAAGGGCTCGAGTTGGTCGCCCGCAGCGCCACCGGCAGCCTGCGCGACGCGATCAACCTGCTCGAGCAAATCTGCGACTCCTGGGGCAAGGAGGCCACGCTCGAAGCCGTCCGCGAGGGACTCGGCCTGATCGCCGACGAGCGCGCCGCCGGCCTCGCGCTGCAGGCGGTGCACGCCGACCTCGCCGGCGCGCTCTCCACCATCGGCGCCGTCCGCGACGACGGCATCGACCTCAAGCAGTTTCAGAAGGAAGTGGTCGCGCGCCTGCGCGAATTACTGCTCGTGCAGGCCGGCGCCGAGGGCGATGCCACGTACACGCCCGAGCAGGTCGACGCGATGCGCGAGAGCATCGCCGGGGTGCCGGGCGAGCGCATCGTCCGCGTGCTCAAGCTGTTCAGCCAGGCGGACCTGCGGCAGGATCAGCTCTCGCCGCTGCCGCTCGAGCTCGCCATCGCCGAGTCGATGGTCGCGCCCGCCGCAACGCAACCCGCCGCGTCGACCACCACGCAACGGCCCGCGCCGCCGATGCAGCGGCCCGCCTCACCTGCGCCCGCCGCGCGCCCGGCTCCGTCCTCTCGTGCGCCCGCGCGCCCGGCGCCGCAACCGCGCGCGCCCGAGCATCTGCGCCGCGACAACATCACCGGCGCATCGGCCGAGGACATCGCGCGGATGGTCGGCAGCAAGGGGCCGGTGATCCCGCCCGCGACCGACGAGCCGGAGGGCGACGCACCGGCAGCAGCGCCCGCGACGGGGAACGGCGGCCAGGACCAGCCCGCCGCCGCGCCGGCGGCCGAGGGCGCGCACATCGGCGATGACGGCGTCGACCTCGACGCGTTCGTCAGCCAGCACCTGCGCCCGGCGGCGCGCAAACGCTCGATGAAGCTCGACGCGCTGCTCAACGGCACCTGCCGCGCCGTCTCGTGGCAGGACGGCGTGCTCACGCTCGGCTTCTACCAGGACGCGTATCCGAAGAAGACGGCCGAGGAGCCGGCGAACCGCAAGGCGTACGAGGAGATCGCGTCGGCGCTGCTCGGGAAGCCCGTCTCGATCCGGTGTATCATTGCGCCGAGACAGGCGAAGGCGCTGAGCAAGAGCCCGCTCGTCCAGCACGCCGTCCAGAACCTCGGCGCGACGATCGTCTCCGACGACGAAGACTGAGCCGCACAGCAGGAGCACCGACATGGCCATGAACCGCGACATGATGGCGAAGCTCGCCCAGATGCAGGAGCGTCTCGTCAAGGCGCAGGCCGACCTCGGCGAGAAGCGCGCGGAGGGCACGTCGGGCGGCGGCGCCGTCACGATCGTCCTCACCGGCGGCATGAAGGTCGACTCGCTCAAGATCAACCCGGAGGTCATCGACCCCGATGACCCCGAGATGCTCGAGGACCTGCTCACCGCCGCCCTGAACGAAGTCCTGGCGAAGGTGCAGTCGCTGCAGATGGGCCAGCTTGCCGGGCTCGCCGGCAGCCTCGGCATCGGCGGGCTGCCGGGCCTGGCGCCCTAGGCGGCGCACCCGCGCGCGATATGAACGAACAACTCGGCGCCGCGCCCGCGCCGGTCACCCGCCTGATCGAGGAGTTCCACCGCCTCCCCGGCATCGGCCCAAAGAGCGCGCAGCGTCTCACCTACCACCTGCTCCGCGTCCCGCACGGCGACGCCGTTGCGCTCGCGCAGGCGATCATCGAGCTCAAGGAGCGCACGGTGCTGTGCTCCGTCTGCCAGAACGTCACCGAGGACGACCCGTGCGCGATCTGCCGCGACGACCGCCGCGACCGCGCCGTCATCTGCGTCGTCGAGGAGCCGCTCGACATCCTCGCGGTCGAGCGCACGCGGGGGTTTCACGGCCTGTATCACGTGCTGCACGGCGTGATCTCGCCGATGGAAGGCATCGGGCCGGAGGACCTGAAGGTCAACGAACTCCTCGCGCGCGTGCGCGGCGGCGCCGTGCAGGAGGTGATCATGGCGACGAACCCGAACCTCGAGGGCGAGGCGACGGCGATGTACGCCAGCCGGCTGCTGACGCCGCTCGGCGTGCGCGTCACGCGCCTCGCGCGCGGCCTGCCGATGGGCAGCGACCTCGAGTACGCCGACGACGTGACGCTCTCGCGCGCGATCGAGAACCGGCAGGACGTCTGAGCACTCGCGCCAGCACCTCCCCTCGCGTAGCATCAACCCGATGAAGCTCCACCTCGCACCCGCGCCATCGAGCGTCGCCTCCGCCGGCGGCTACCACACGCTCGCCCGCGACCGCACCATCGTCATCGCCTGCGACGGCCGCGACGCCTGCATGGCCGGCGCGCGCGCGCTCCGCGATGCGATCGACCGCTACGCCGGCGGCCGCTGGGAGATCCGCGCCGCCAGCGGCCTCGCCGAGCGCGAGGGCGCCGTCGCGGTCATCGACCGGCGCGCCGTGCGCCAGCGCGAGGGCTATCACCTGACCATCGGCGACGAGCGGATCGGCATCGTCGCGCACGACACCGCCGGCATCCAGCACGCGTTCAGCACACTGACCCAGATCGTGCGGCAGTGCGGCCGCCGCCTCCCGCGCCTGCACATCGAGGACGCGCCGGCGTTCGCGCACCGCGGCGTCATGCTCGACATCAGCCGCGACAAAGTGCCGACGATGCAGACGCTGTACGGCCTCGTCGACATGCTCGCCGGCTGGAAGATCAACCAGTTCCAGCTCTACATGGAGCACACGTTCGCCTACCAACAGCACCGCGCCGTGTGGAAGGACGCCTCGCCGCTCACCGGCGAGGAGGTGCTCGCGCTCGACGCATACTGCCGCGCGCGGCACATCGACCTGGTGCCGAACCAGAACAGCTTCGGCCACATGGCGCGCTGGCTCGAGCACAAGCCGTACAACGGCCTCGCCGAGGCGCCGCGCGGCACGACGCTGCCGTGGGGCAAGCTGCCGCCGTTCACCCTCGACCCCGCGGACCATCGCTCGATCGAGCTGGTCGAGGGGCTGTACGCGGAGCTGCTGCCGCACTTCACGAGCCGCCTCTTCAACGTCGGCTGCGACGAAACGTTCGACCTCGGCCGCGGCAAAAGCGCCGACGCCGTCGCGAAGCGCGGCGCCGGGCGCGTATACCTCGACTTCCTGCTGAAGGTCCACGCGCTCTGCGCGCGCCACGACCGGCAGATGATGTTCTGGGGCGACATCATCCTGCAGCACCCGGAGCTGATCCCCGAGCTGCCCCGCGACGTCATCGCGCTCGAGTGGGGCTACGAGCACGACCACCCGTTCCGGCAGGACGCCAAGGCGTTCCGAGGCGCGGGCGTCCAGTACTACGTGTGCCCCGGCGCCGGCGGCTGGAACTCGCTCATCGGCCGGCTCGACAACGCGGTCGAAAACATCCGCAACGCGACGACGAACGGCAAGCGCCACGGCGCGTCCGGCGTGCTCAACACGGAGTGGGGCGACAACGGCCACATGCAGCCACTGGCCGTCGCCTGGCCCGGCATGCTCTACGGCGCCGCCATGTCGTGGTCGCCGCGCGAGAGCGCCTCGCTCGACCTTGCGGCGGCCCTGAGCCTGCACGCGTTCGACGATCCCTCGGGCGCCACCGGGCGCGCGGCCGTCGAGCTCGGCAACGCGTACCAGGTGAACGGCGCGAAGACGCGCAACGGCTCGCTGCTCGCGCAGCTCTACTTCCTTCCGCTCGACAACGAGTGGCCGATGAGCCGCGTGCGCCCCGGCGGGTTCGGGGACACGCGCGACCACATCGCCAGCGCGATTGAACGCGTCGACGCCGCGAACATGCGCCGGGAAGACGCCGGCCAGGTTGCACGCGAGCTGCGCTGCGCCGCGCGCATGGCGAGCGCCGGCGCAACCATCGGCGAGGCGAAGCACGTGCGCGCCAGCGGCGGGTCCGCATCCAGGGAGCGCGCGGCGTGGAAGCGCGCTGCCCGCTCGCTCGCCGATGTCACCCCGGAGTACGAGCGGCTGTGGCTCGCACGGAACCGCCCGGGCGGCCTGCGCGACAGCGTCGCCCGCATCGACGCGCTCGTCGCCGCCCTGCGCAAGGCCGCCGGGTGACGCGGCGCTTCACCATCGCGCTCCGCGCTGACGTCGCGGCGCCCGGGCTCGACACGCGAGCGCTGCGGGCGCTCGCCCGGCGCGCGCTGGCGTCGGAGCGCGTCGACCCGCCGGCCGAGCTCAGCATCGTGCTGGCCGGCGATGCGGCCGTGCGTGCGCTCAACCGCGAGTACCGCAAGACCGACCGCCCGACCGACGTCCTGTCGTTCGCCCAGTCCGAGGGGGAGCCGTTCGCGCGGCCGGAGCGCGAAGCGCGGCACCTGGGCGATGTCATCATCTCGGTGGACACGGCCGGGCGGCGAGCGGCGGAGCAGGGGATCGACGTTGAAGACGAGGTGGAGCACTTGCTGGTGCACGGCATCCTGCACCTGCTCGGCCACGACCACGAAACGGCCGCCGAGGCGGCGATCATGCGCTCGCACGAGGACGCGATCCTCGGCCGCGCGCATCACGACTGATGCGGGCAGCGTGAAGGGCCGTGCAGGCCAGTTCGGCCCCGCGCGGCCCCTCACATCGGATGCTGTGGTTGGGTTGCGGCTGATGCCCTCAGGTCGCTCCGTCGCAGCGAAGCCGCAGCATCTTCACCAGAAGCATCGGCCGCCGGGATGCCGTCCGCGTAGGGGAACTGCCGGATGTTTCGGGTGTTCAGTCGCGGCGCGAGCGGCGCTCCTCGCGCCAGGCGTCGTAGCGCGCCCACAGCCCGAACACGTCCGCCACCCACACCAGGATGAAGCCGAGCAGGACGATGTACAGGATTTCGCCGGCGTTCATCGATGCCTCCCTGCGCATACGCGTGACCCGATCGTGCCCTGTTTCAGCGGCCGCGTCCAGATCCCTTTGACAAGTACAACTTGACAAGCGACATCTCGTGGTGTCGCGGCCACGCGTGGCCGCCAAAGGACGCGCGCGCTGTCGGAAGGCGCGTGCCGGTGGCCCGTGGCGAGCTACGCGAAGGCGTGGACGGCCCGCTGTGCCGCCTCGATGAGGGGGATGGGATAGACGAAGAACACGCACACGCCCGCCGCCGCCGCGACGAGCACGGCCTGCGTCGTCAGCGCGGGGCGGAGATCCTCGCCCGGTTCGCCATCGCCGCGATACATCTGCCGCGCCAGCCCGAGGTAGTAGAACGCTGACACGACCGTGTTCAGCACGGCGATCATGACGAGCCACACCAGGTCCGCCCGCATGCCCGCGTTGAAGATGTACATCTTCGCCCAGAAGCCGGCCGTGGGCGGCAGGCCCGTCAGCGACAGTAGGCAAATCGTCAGCACCAGCGCCGCCAGCGGCGACCGCCGCGCGATACCGGCGTAATCCTCGATCTCGTCGCTGCCGGTCCGGTTGCCGATCGCCATTACCGCGAAGAACGCACCGAGGTTCGTGAAGGCGTACGTCGCGATGAAGAACACCACGCCACTCGCGCCGAGCGCCGTGCCGTCCGACGTCGACGAGATCGCCGCGAGCCCGACGAGGAAGTTGCCCGCCTGCGCGATCGAGCTGTAACCGAGCAGCCGCCGCACGTTCGTCTGGCGCAGCGCCATCACGTTGCCGACCGTCATCGACACGGCGGCGAGGACGGCGAACATCATCTTCCAATCCTCACCCACGAACGTGTCCGCGCCGAATCCCTCGAAGAAGACGCGCAACACCACCGCGAACGCCGCCGCCTTGCTGCCGACCGACAGCAACGCCGCCACCGGCGTCGGCGAGCCCTGGTACACGTCGGGCGTCCACATCTGGAACGGCACGATCGACATCTTGAATCCGAACCCGGCCGCGAGGAACACCATGCTCACGAGCAGCGCCGAGCGGATGCCGCTGTCGCCCGCCGCGATCGCCCCCGCGATGCTCGCGCCGCCGTCCGTCGCGACCAGCCGCGTCGTGCCGGCGATGCCGAACAGGAACGCCATGCCGTACAGCACCACCGCCGATGAGATCGCGCCGAGCAGCAGGTACTTGATCGCCGCCTCGCTGCCCCGGTCATCGCGCAGGAACCCGGCGAGGATGAACTGCGTGATGCTCGTCAGCTCGAGCGCGACGAAGATCGCCACCAGGTCGCGCGATCCCGCGAGCAGCATCATCCCCGCTGTCGCGACGAGCACGAGCGCGAAGAACTCGCCCTTGTGGCTGCCGAACCGCTCGACGTACTCGAGCGACGCGAGCAGCACCGCGCCCGCGACGCCGATGAACAGGAACGTGAAGAAGATCGTGAAGTCGTCGAGCGCCATCGAGTCGCTGAAATACGACGCCTGGCGGTCGCGCGCGATCAGCTGCACCATCCACGCCGCCGACGCGGCAAGCCCGAGCAGGGCGACGCCGGCGAGCCACTTCTCGCGGCGGCGCGGCACGACGAGGTCGGCGAGCACGATCAGTCCCGCCGCCACCAGCACCGCCAGCACCGGGCCGAGCCGGTCGAGATCCTGCAGCATCAGCCCAGCCTCTGGACGATGTTCAGCATGCCGCTGTCCAGCACGTCAACCACCAGCGACGGCCGCACGCCGACCGCGACGATCACGAGCACCAGCGCCGCCATCGGCACGCGCTCCCACCACTGGTCCGCATCGGGCACGTGCGCCCAGCGCTCGTGGCGCGGCCCGAAGAACACGCGCTGCGCCATCCACGTGATGTAGCCCGCCGACAGCAGGATGCCGATCACCGCGGCGATCGTCGGCAGAGTGTACTTGTCGAAGCTGCCGAGGAACACGAACAGCTCGGCGACGAACCCAGAGAGCGCCGGCAGCCCGAGCGACGCCAGCCCGGCGATGATCATCACCGTCGCCGTGAGCGGCATGGTGTGCGCGAGCCCGCCCAGCTGGTCGATGTCGCGGGTGTGCGTCCGGTCATAGATCACGCCGACCATCAGGAACAGCAGTCCCGTGATCGTGCCGTGCGTGAACATCTGCAACGCGGCGCCGCTCATCGACAGGTGCCCGAGCGCGGCGACCCCGAGCAGCACGTACCCCATGTGGCTCACCGATGAATACGCCACGAGCCGCTTCAGGTCCTTCTGCCGGAGCGTCAGCACCGCGCCGTAGATCACCGAGATCGCGGCGAGCGTGGCCATCCACACGCCGTAGTCCTTCGCCGTCTCGGGCAATAGCGTGACGAGGATGCGCAGCATGCCGTAGCCGCCCATCTTCAGCAGCACGCCGGCGAGGATCACCGACACGGCGGTCGGCGCGTCGGTGTGCGCATCCGGCAGCCACGTGTGCAGCGGGAACATCGGCAGCTTCACCGCGAACGCGATGAAGATGAACCCGAAGATCACCCACAGCGGCAGCAGCGCATCGCCGATCGTCGACTGTTGCAGCGCCACCATGTCGAACGTGGGATCCGGCTGTGCGCTGAACCCCATCGCCAGGAACCCGACGAGCATGAACGCCGACCCGGCGACGGTGTACAGGACGAACTTCATCGCCGAGTACTCCTTGCGGCCGCTCCCCCAGATCGAGATGAGCATGTACATCGGCAGCAGTTCGACTTCCCAGAAGAAGAAGAACATCAGCAGGTCGAGCGAGGTGAAGACGCCGAGCCCCCCCGTCTCGAGCGCGAGCAGCCAGATGAAGTACTCCTTCGGCCGCAGCGTCACGCCGAACGAGATCAGCGTCGCGATGACGAAGAGGAACGTCGTGAGCAGCACCATCGTCACGCCGAGGCCGTCGACGCCGAGGTGGAACTGCACGTCGAACCCGGCCGACGCGGCGTCGATCCACGTGCCCTGCGACTCGAACTGGAACGGGTTCGCCGCGACCTCGCCCGGGTGCCGGTCGAACGCGAACACGAGCACGACCGACGCGGCAAACGACGCGCCCGTCGCCATCAGCGCGAGCCACTTCGCCTGACCCTGGCTGTCGCGCGGCACGGCCAGCATGAGCACGGCCGCGGCCACCGCCGGGAAGAACACCGTGAAGACCAGCACGCCGTTCATCTACCGCTCCACCAGCAACAGCATCAGGAGCGACGCAATGACGAGGCCGGCGAAGCCGACCGTGCCATACGCCTGCACCGAACCCGACTGCACCCAGCGCAGCGTGTCGCCCGCACGGCGCGTCAGCGCCCCGGCGCCGTTCACCGCGCCATCGACGACGTTCGTGTCGAACCACTGGCCGGCGCGCGTCGCGAACGCGTACAGCCCGCGCCGCACGACGACGTCCTCGTACAGCTCGTCCATGTAGTACTTGCGCGCGACGAGCGTATGCACAGGGCCGAACGTCCTCTGCAGGTCGTCCGCCGGCACGACGCGCCGGACGTAGATCGCCCACGCCAGCGCGATGCCCGCGAGCGCGAGCGCCGTCGACGCGGCGGCGATGACGGCGTTGAACCCCGCGTGGTGCAGCGCGTGCGCCGACTCCTCCGGCAGCGAGCCGTGCAGCAGGTGGCCGAGGGCCTGGAGCGAGTCGTTCGGCACGTTCGTGAACCCCGCGAGCGCCGCCGGCACCGCGAGCACCAGGAGCGGCGCCGCCATCACCCACGGCGATTCGTGCGGCGTGCCGTGGTGCGCGTTGCCATGCTCGGGCGCCTCGCCGCCGCGGTACTCGCCCTCGAACGTCATGAAGACGGCGCGGAACGAGTAGAACGCGGTCATGAACACCACCGCCATCGCGACGAAGAACAGCAGCTTGTCGTCGTGCCATACCGTGCCGAGGATTTCGTCCTTCGACCAGAACCCCGCGAGCGGAAACACCCCAGCCAGGCTCAGCGAACCGATCAAGAACGTCGCCCACGTGATCGGCATGGACCGCCGCAGCCCGCCCATCTTGCGCATGTCGAACGTGCCCGTTGCGTGGTTCACCGAGCCCGAGCCCAGGAACAGCATCGCCTTGAAGTACGCGTGCGTGAACAGGTGGAAGATCGCCGCAACATACCCGCCGGCGCCAAGCGCCAGCATCATGTAGCCGAGCTGGCTGATCGTCGAGTACGCGAGCACGCGCTTGATGTCCGTCATCACGATGCCCATCGACGCCGCGAAGATCGCCGTGAACCCGCCGATGTACGCCACCGTCGTCATCGCCACGTCGGACGCCTGGAACACGGGGAACATCCGCGCGACGAGGTACACGCCGGCGGCGACCATCGTCGCGGCGTGGATCAGCGCGGACACCGGCGTCGGGCCTTCCATCGCGTCCGGAAGCCATACGTGGAGCGGGAACTGGGCCGACTTGCCGACGGCGCCCGCAAACAGGCCGAGCGCAAAGAGCGTGATTACCGTGTCGGAGAGCGCACCGCTATGCGCCATCTCCTGCAGCACGGGGATGTCGAACGTGCCCGCCTTCGTCCACACGAGCAGGATCGCCAGCAAGAAGCCGATATCGCCGAGGCGCGTCGTCAGGAACGCCTTCTTCGCCGCGTCGGCCGCCGACGGCTTGTGGAACCAGAACCCGATCAGCAGATACGACCCCAGCCCGACGAGCTCCCAGAACACGTAGATCATCAGGATCGAGTCGAACAGCAGCAGGCCAAGCATTGCCGCCGTGAAGAGCGACATCCACGCGAAGTAGCGCGAGTAACCGCCGTCGTGCTCCATGTAGCCCTGCGAGTACACCTGGACGAGCAGCGAGACCGACGTCACGACGACCAGCATCACCGCGCTGAGCCCGTCGATGTTCAGGGCGAGACGGACCTCCAGCGACTGCCCGCCGAGGCGTTGCAACACGGGGTTGTCGGTGTGGACCTTCACCCACTCGTACGAGCTGAACGCCAGGCGATGGCCGTCGCTTTCGATGATGCTGTCCAGCACCCACAGCGATAGCAGGAACGCCGTTCCGATCGCCGCGATCGTCACGTAGCCCGACAACCGCGGGTACGGCTTCGTCACGAACCCGATGATCAGCAGCGAGGCGACCGGCAGCAGCAGGATCGCCCAGACCACACCCTCGGGGACCACCGGAAGCAGCACGCGTTCTCCTTACGTCAGATCTTGCGCAGGATCTCGGCCGCGACGTGCGTCTTGCTGTCGGGCACCCAGATCTCGCGCGCCTGCGCCATCGGCGCGTCGCTCGTCAGCGGCGGCACGACGCGGTTCGAGACGCCCTCCGCATCGAGCAGTTCCTTCCACACCTCGGCGGCGTACCCGTTCTTCACGTCCATCAGCTTCGACCACACGTCGGCGTCCCTCCGTTACCAGCGCAGCAGGTCAATCTCGTCGATGTTCACCGTCTCGCGGTGCCGGTACACGGCGACGGCAAGCGCGAGCGCGACCGCCGCCTCCGCCGCCGCGATGGCGATGACGAACATCGCGAACACCTGCCCATCGAGCGGCCGCGGCGACTCCACGTAGCGCGAGAACGCGAGGAACGTCACGTTCACGGCGTTCAGCATCAACTCCACGCCCATCAGGATGCCGACGGCGTTGCGCTTCGACAGCGAGACGTACAGGCCGATGCTGAAGAGCAGCGCGCCGATCACCAGCACGTTCTCGAGCGACACCGAGGCGAGCACGACGCTAGACATCGTCGCCCTCCTCGCGCGTGAGCACGATCGCGCCGATCATCGCCGTCATCAGCAGCACTGAGACGACCTCGAACGGCACCACGTACGGCTTGAGGAACGCCTCCCCGAGCGACGCCGCGGTCGCCGGAAACGCATCGCGCCCCGAGATGCGCCACTCGGTGTCGTACGCGACGAACGTCACGATGGCGAGCACGAGGCCCGCGAGCACCGCCGCCGGCGCCTGGAAGATCGTCTCGGAGTTCCGGCGGTCCGCCGCCGGCGTAAGCATGATCGCGAACGTCATCAGCACGCCGACCGCGCCGGCGTAGATCAGCACCTGCACCAGCGCCACGAAGTCCGCCGCCAGCACGATGTAGATGCCGGCGACGCCGACGAACGTCAGCGCCAGGAACAACACGGCGTGGACCAGGTTCCGCACCGCCGCGACCATCAGCGCGCATACCACCGTTGATACCGCGATCACCCAGAAGGCGACGACCACGCCCGCGTCGTCGATCACGCGCGCCGTCCTTCCCTCGCGGCGCCACCGCCGCACGCGCGCGTCATTGCGACTGCGTGCCCGGCTGCACCGGCGCCACCGCCGGCAGCGACGGCACGTCGATCGTCGAGTAGAAGCGCGGGCGGTCGGGGAATCGCTCGAAGCGCGGCGCGAACACGCGCACCCACGCGACGATGAGCGCCAGCGCCAGCGCGTTGTTGAGCACGACGTAGATCGGCAGCAGCACGCCCGCGCTCCAGCCTGTCTCCTCCCAGATGAGCACCTCGGCCGCGACCATCAACACGTTGACGAGCGCCATCGGCGTCATCCACTTCCAGGCGAAGGCGAGCAACTGGTCGATGCGGAATCGCGGCAGCGTACCGCGCGTCCAGATGAAGAGGAAGTACACCGCGTACACCTTGCCGATGTAGATCATCCAGCCCGGCACGATCTCATCGAGCTTGTACGCCCACCACCCGCCCAGGAACAGCGTCGCGATGATCGCCGACACGGTGACGCAGTTGATGAGCTCCGCCGCGTAGTACAGCCCGAACTTCATCCCGGAGTACTCGACGTGGTATCCGCCCGCGATCTCGGACTCCGCCTCGGCAAGGTCCGCGGGCGTGCGGTTCAGCTCGGCCGAAGACGACATGAAGTAGATCACGAACGCCAGCGGTTGGAGCATGATGAGGAAGAGCCAGTGATCCTCCTGGAAGCGCACGATGCCGTCGAGGTTCATCGTCCCCGCGAACATGGCGATGCCCAGCAGCGACATCACGATCGGGATCTCGTACGTCACGAGCATCGCGATCACACGCATCGACCCGAACAGCGCGTACTTGTTGTTCGAGCCGTACCCGCCGATGAACACCGCCAGCGCCGCCAGCGACGACATCGCGAAGATGAACACGATGCCGGCGTCGAGGCTCGCGAGCGTCATGTTGCGGCCCCACGGGACCACCGCCAGCACCGCGATCCCCGGCACGGTGAACGCGATCGGCGCCGCCGTGAACACCAGCGCGTCGGCAAGCTTCGGCTGCAGCACTTCCTTCTGCATGAGCTTGATCGCGTCGGCCAGCGGCTGCAGCAGGCCGACCGGCCCGGGGCGGTTCGGCCCCAGCCGTGACTGCATTCGCCCCACCACGCGCCGCTCGATCCAGATGTTGATGATGGCCGTCACGCCCACGAACGTCACGATGCCGGCGGCGCCGAGCAACCCGGCCACCACGTAGACGAGCCAGCCCGGCCCGCCGGCGTCGCTGACCAGGTCGCGGATCGCGCCGCTCAGGTTCGACAGGTCGCGGATGTCCCACCAGTTGTCCGTGATGATCGTCAGCAGCGCGCCGGTCATCGGTCCACCTCGCCGACGTTGATGTCGATGCTGCCGAGCGTGACGATCGCGTCGGCGATCGACTGGCCGATCGTCATCTGCGGCAGCACGCTGAGGTTGATCAGCGATGGCGCGCGCACGTGCCAGCGATAGGGCGCCGGCCCGCCGTCGCTCACGACGTAGAACCCGAGTTCGCCCTTCGGCGACTCGACGCGCGAATACGCCTCTCCGGCCGGCGGCCGCAGCGCGAGCGGCACGTCGACCTTGTGCGGGCCGTCCGGCAACTCGGCCATGCACTGACGGATGATCCGCAAGCTTTGCTTCATCTCCTCGATCCGGATCACCATCCGGTCATACGAATCGCCGTTGTAGCCGACCGGGATCTCAAAGTTCATCCGGTCGTACACGCAATAGGGGTCCGCCTTCCGGATATCCCACGCGATGCCGGCGCTGCGCAGCATCGGCCCGCTGAGCGAGGCGTTGATCGCCATCTCCGGCGTCACGACACCGACGTCGCGCGAGCGCATGAGGATGATCTCGTTTCCGACGATCAGGTTCTCGAGCTCCTCGAAGCGCGCCGGCAGGTCGTCGTTCACGAGCCAGTCGAGCGCCGGCAAGAACTCGTCCGGGATGTCGAATGCCACGCCGCCGATCCGCATGTAATTCGTGGTGATGCGCGCGCCGCACGTCATCTCGAACAGGTCGAGCACCTTCTCGCGGTCGCGGAAGGTGTACATCACCGGCGTCTGCCAGGCGCCGCAGTCGTTGATGAACGCGCCGGTCGCCATGCAGTGGCTCGCCACGCGTTGCAGCTCCGAGAACATCGTCCGCAGGTACTGCGCGCGTTCCGGCACGTCGATGCCCGCGAGCTTCTCCACCGACAGGCAGTAGCCGAGATTCCCGGTCATCGCCGCCAGGTAATCCATGCGGTCCGTGAACGGGATGTTCTGCGTGTACGTGCGCTCTTCGGCCAGCTTTTCCATGCTGCGGTGCAGGTAGCCGACGACCATCTTCACGTCGGTGACGCGCTCGCCGTCGATCCGCGCGACCATGCGGAACACGCCGTGCGTGCTCGGGTGCTGCGGTCCGATGTTGACTTCGACGGGCTCCGACTTGATCGGCACGTGATCCTGCTTCGCGCGTTATGGCGCGCCCGCGCCCGCGTCGCGCGGGCGGAACTCGCCGCCGGTCTGCCCCGGCGCCTGCTTCGGGAACTGGCTCAGCCCCGACTTCTGCCCTCCCGGCAACGACATGAAGTCCTTGCGCAACGGGTGCCCCGGGAACTTGTCCCAGAGGAAGAGGCGCGTGAGCTCCGGGTGGCCCTCGAACGCCACGCCCATCAGGTCGTACACCTCGCGCTCCTGCAGCGTGGCGCCGATCCAGAGCGGGGCGACCGATGCCACGGCGGGGCGCTCGTGATCCGCCGGCACCTTCACCTCGAAAATGTGGTTCCGCGCCAGCGATGCCAGGTGGTAGACGACGTCGATGCGCGTGATCATGTCCACGCTGCACATCTGCACCAGGTACTTCGCATCGAGTTCGGGGTCGTCGCGCATGAACGCCATGGCCGCGAACAGCGAAGCCGGTTCAAGCACGACGTGTTCGGCGAACGCCTCACGCACGGCGCCCGGCAGCGCCGCGCCCAACCGCTCGGCGACAGCCGTGCCCGGCAGCGTGACCGTGGCGGGATGCGGCACTACTTCCACTCCATCGCGCCCTTGCGCCACGCGTACGCATATCCGACGAACAGGATCCCCAGGAACAGCACCACCTCGACGAACGCGTACAGGCCGAGCTGCCGGTACGTCACCGCCCAGGGATACAGGAACACCGCCTCGACATCGAAAATCACGAACAGCAGGCCGAACACGTAGTACCGCACGTTGTAGCGGACCTGCGCGTTGCCGATCGGCACCATGCCGCACTCGTAGATCGACTCCTTGACCGGATCCGGCTTCCGCGGGCGGATCTTGAACACCCCGAGCACCACCGAGGCAACGATTGGGAGCAGGGGGAACGCGACCGCAAACAGGAGCAGGAACCCGGCGCGGCCGAATTGCTCAATCAACTGCTCTTGCTCCCTGGCGGCACTTTGTGAATTTCTGCGCTAGCGCGCGGAATATATCACAGGCCCCCTGCACGGACAACAGAATCGTGCCCCCGGAACCCTGCCCAGAGTAGGCGTTCCTGCCACCTCGGCCAATCCCGTTCCACTACGGGCCTTACGCCCCTCAAGTACGGGAAAACCCTGCCGATAGCTCCTGTAGCAGAAGGAAACCGCATCTCAGCTCGGAGGTAACCGATGTCCCGCTACATCACTGCAGCCCTCATCGCCGGTAACTTCATCGCCGTGGTCGCCATCGCTGCCGCGCCGTGGTCCTGGGGCCGCTAACCGGCCGCCGGCAAGCGAAACGCGATGCCCCGCCTGGCGGGGCATCTTCGCATCTGCGGCAGAAGCCGATACTCCGGCGGCCGCACCGACCGGGGAGAGCCATGCCGACGCCCACCAACCGCATCGTCCTGAGCACATCGCTGGCGCTCGCGCTCCTGCTCGCCCAGGCGCTGACCATCCGCTTCGCGCCGTCCGAGCTTGCCGTGCGCATCGTCCTGCCCGCGACGATCGCGCTCGTGCCGCTCGCGCTGTGGCCGCAGCGGCGCTTCGCGGGCGTGTGGGTGATGTTCGTTGGCCTTGCCGCGAACCTCGCGGCGATCCTCTCGAACGGCGGACTGATGCCGATCCGTTACGACACCGTCGTCCACGCCGTCGGCGAAGCACGCGCGGCCACGTATGCGCCCGGCGCCTGGATGCCCCGCTCGAAGGACGTGCTGCTGGCGCCCGGCGACGGGCGCCTCGTCGCGCTCGGCGACGAGATCATCGTGCGCACCGGGCGGCGCGGGTTCGCCGTGAGCGCCGGCGACCTCGTCATCCTCGCAGGCATGGCCGTGCTCGTCGCACAGGCGTCGTGGGAGTGGCAGCGGCGGCGCGCGCCACGGGGGGAGGGCGGCGTGCCTACTCCTCGCGCGGCACGCCACCCCGCCACCACGGGGCGTACCCCGCGATAGCGAGGGCAAGGTCTATCGCGGACGCCACCGGAGCCATCGTATGGCCGCTGTCTGACGAGATTCTGACCGCCGCACGTTGGTGATACCCCGGTCGCCGCGCCACTTCGCCATGTCAACGGCGCGAACGCAAGGGAGGCCCGGCGGGCCTCCCCTGTCGCGCGATCCGTATCTCCGCGCTAGCCGGTGATGGCGTCGACCTTCGCCCGCGCGGCCGCCTTGTCCTTGTACCACAGCGCATTGATCTCGGTGAACGGCTTCGCGGCGTCCGGCACGTCGTCCTCGGCGAAGATCGCGTTCACCGGGCATGCCGGCTCGCAGGCGCCGCAGTCGATGCACTCGTCCGGGTCGATGTACAGCAGCTTGTCATCGTCGCCTTCGTCGTGGATGCAGTCCACCGGACAGACGTCCACGCACGAGCGGTCCTTCGTGCCGATGCAGGGGTCGGTGATGACGTAGGCCATGGTTTGAGTTCGCTCCTTGTGTGCCTTTCCGAGTCGCTGGTCCGGCGATCCGCGGGCATTGTAGGCACGGCCCAACGCTAAGTGAAGGAGGTTTGCGAAGTCTTTGCTTCGCTTATCCAGCGGATTGTCGGAATCGATACCCGGCCCGACAATGCCACCGTGGATGACTCACGCGACCCCATCCTGCGTCGCATCGCGGCGCTCGCCGGCGAGTACGATGCGACGGCGGAGCCGTTCGTCGTGCAGTGCCTGCACGCCGGGCACGATGTCGCCATCGCCGCCGCGGCGCTCGACCTGCTCTGCCGCCGCTGGAGCCGCACCGCGGAGTACCTCGACGCGGTGCATCTCTTCGTGCGCGGCGTCGCGTGGGACGAGGGCGACCGGCTCCGGCTCGCTGCCATCGCCATTGCCGGCGCGTGGCTCCAGGAGCGCGAGGACCTGCCGCTGCTCTATGAGCTCATCGACATCGCCGAACGCGGCGACGGCGCCAGCGACGCCGTGCGCGACGGCGCGGTGCGCGCGCTCGCGCGTGCGACGGGCTATCGCGGCAAGCCGATCAGCCTCGACCTCTAACCCGCGCCCTCGTACCGCGCGGCGATCAGCGCCAGCAGCACGACCGATGGCGCGTAGTACACGAACCCCGCGTATCCGACCGCCGACGCCAGTGCGATTACAACTACGATCGCCGCACCCGCCCACACGCGCGCCGGCGCGAGCAGCCACCGCGCGCCCAACGGCATCGCCGCATAGAAGCCGATCGCGATCCCGAGGAACACGACGCGCGCCGTGTCCGCGGCCGTCCCATCGAACTCGGCGCGGCAGATGCGCCACACGGAAACGGCGACCCCCCAGAGCGCCGCCGTGTTGAGCATCGACTGCCAGATCACCGTTAACCCGGCACGTAGCCCGCGCGCTTCACGAGGAAGTACTCGAGCGAGTCCGCCAGCGCCAGCCACGACGCCTCGATGATGTCCGTGCTCGCGCCGACCGTCGTCCAGAAGTGCCCGCCGTCCGTCGACTCGATGAGCACCCGCACCGCAGCGCTCGTCCCCGCCGCCGAGTCGATGATGCGCACCTTGAAGTCGACGAGCTTCACCGCGTAGATCGTCGGGAAGAACTCCACCAGCGCCTTGCGCACGGCGGCGTCAAGCGCGTTTACCGGCCCGTTGCCCTCGGCCGCGGTCTGGCGCTGCGTCCCCTCGACGCGCACTTTCGCCATCGCCTCGGCCTGCATCTCGCGGTCGTGGTTGGCATCGGCGGCGGCGCGGCGCTCCACGATCCAGAAGTCATCGAGCTCAAATGGTGGCGTGTAGCCCGGCTGCAGGCGCCGCACGAGCATCTCGAACGACGCTTCCGCGCCCTCGTACTGGTACCCCTTCGACTCCTGCTCGTTCACGGTCTCCTGCAGGTCGCGCGCCTCGTCGCGCGAGAGATCGAACTCCACGCCGAGTTCCTTGAGCTTCTGCTGCACGCCGCGGCTGCCGCCGAGCTCCGAGACGAGCATCCGCCGCTGGTTGCCGACGGCCTCCGGCGGCACGTGCTGATAGCTGGCGTCCGTCTTCAGTACCGCGGCGACGTGCAGCCCGCCCTTGTGCGTGAACGCCGACGTGCCGACGTACGGCTGGTACGGGTTCGGCACCATGTTCACGACCTCGCTGATGTAGTGACTGACGTCGGTCAGCATCGCGAGCTGCTCGTCGCTGATGACATCGATCCCCATCTTCAGCTTGAGGTCGGCGATGATGCTGGTGAGGTTGGCGTTCCCGCAGCGCTCGCCGTATCCGTTGACGCACGCCTGTACCTGCCGCACGCCCTCCTGCACCGCCGCAAGCGAATTCGCGACGGCGAGGTCGGCGTCGTTGTGCGTATGGATGCCGAGGGGCGCATCGACCTGCGCCTTCACCGCGCGCAGCACATCGATGAGCTCGTGCGTCAGCATGCCCCCGTTCGTGTCGCACAGCACCAGGCAGTCGGCGCCGGCGCTCGCGGCCGCCTTCAGGCAACGCACGGCGTACGAGGCATCGGACATGTAGCCGTCGAAGAAGTGCTCGGCGTCGAAGAACACCGTGCGGCCGTTCTGCTTCATGAACCGCACGGAGTCGGCGATCATCGCCAGGTTCTCCTCGAGCGACGTCTCGAGCACGTCGCGCACGTGCATGTCGCTCGTCTTGCCGACGAGCGTGACCACGGGCGTGCGCGCGTCGAGGAGCGCGCGCAGGTTGGCGTCGCTCTCCGTCTCGCCGCCCGCCTTGCGTGTCGAGCCGAACGCGGCGAGCCGCGCGTTCTGCAGGTTCAGCGACTGCGCGCGCACGAAGAACTCGGCGTCCTTCGGGTTGCTCCCGGGCCACCCGCCTTCGATGTACTGCACGCCGAGCTCGTCAAGCTTGCGCGCGATCTTGAGCTTGTCCTCGACGGATAGCGACATGCCTTCCATCTGGGCGCCGTCGCGCAGCGTTGTGTCGTAGAGTTCGAGCTTCATGTCGGGGTCTCCTGGCTCATCCGCCGCCGAGTATCACGATCGGCGGCCCGGCTGTCTATCGGGGGAGTGACCGACAGCCGATGGCGCCCCGCGGCGATGAACCGCGGGTTGGCGTTCCTCCGGTGAGCAGGTACGACTTCATCGCGCAAAGCCTAACACATCGCGCAGCCCTCGATGGCCGGGGCGCCGGCTCCCTACTACCTTTGTTCGTGCGGCGGGGTTACGATCACCGTGTGAATCGAGAGGACGCGCGCGCCGCGCATGACCGGGTGCCCCTCGCCGGCGCCGTGGCGGGAAGCGCATGACAGAACAGCCAGACCCCCCGGCGCCGGACGACGGCGACCCGCCGGCGCGACCGCCGGCGCCGCCCGGCACGCGCGAGCCGAGCCGCATCCGGCTCCAGCGCGACGGCGGCGCGCTGCCGGACGACGTCGAACAGCACGAGATCGTCACGGGCCGGAAGCCGGGCGACCGCTTCGCCCGCCGTGTGCGCGAGGGCGAGCGCCGCTTCCAGCGCGACCAGGAGACCGGCACGATCCGGGCGACCCGCGTGGCGACCGCCCCGCGCACCGCCGCCCAGCGCGCGTGGGCGCAGGTGCGCCGCATCGCGATCGGCGCGCCGATCTCGTCCGAGGAGTCGGAGCACCAGCGCCTGCCGAAGCTCAAGGCGCTCGCCGTCTTCTCGTCTGACGCACTGTCGTCGAGCGCGTATGCCACCGACGAAATCCTGCTCGTGCTGATCGCCGCTGGCACCTCGGCGCTCGTATGGTCGATCCCGATCGCGCTCGCCATCGCGACGCTGCTCGCCGTTGTGACGTTCTCGTACCGCCAGACAATCCGCGCGTATCCGAGCGGGGGCGGCGCCTACATCGTCGCCCGCGAGAACATGGGGGACGTCGCCGGCATCACCGCCGCGGCCGGACTCGCCGTCGGCTATATCCTCACCGTGTCGGTGTCGGTCGCCGCCGGCGCGGTCGCCGTGGTGTCGGCGTTCCCCGAATTCGACGGGCTGCAGGTGCCGATCTCCGTCGGCGCGGTGGCGATGGTGACGCTGCTCAACCTGCGCGGCATCCGGGAGTCCGGCACGATCTTCGCCATCCCGACGTACGGGTTCATCGTCGCCTTTGGCGCGCTTATCGTCGCCGGGTTCATCCGCCTGCTCATCGACCCGGGGCTCGAGGCGCCGGAACTCGAATCCGCAAAGCACGCCGGCGCGGCGTCGGTCACGGCGTTCCTCGTCTTGCGCGCGTTCTCGTCCGGCGCCGCCGCGCTGACCGGCGTCGAGGCGATCTCGAACGGCATACCGGCGTTCAAGAAGACCGAGTGGCAGAACGCGCAGATCACGCTCACGTGGATGGCAATCATCCTCGCGTTCCTCTTCGTCGGCATCACGATCCTGGCGCGCGAGCTCGGCGTGCGTCACTCCGAGGAGGTGTCGGCGCCGGCGCAGGTCGCGCGGACGATCTACGGCGACAATGTGCTCTTCTACGTGACGCAGGCGTTCACGGCGGGCATCCTGTTCCTGGCCGCGAACACGGTCTACGCGGACTTCCCGCGGCTCGGATCCATCCTCGCGCGCGACCGCTTCCTGCCGCACCAGTTCCTGTTCCGCGGCGACCGGCTCGCATTCTCGAACGGCATCATCGTGCTGGGACTCGCGGCGTCGTCGCTGCTGATCCTCTTCAACGCGGACCTGAACCGCTTGATCGCGATGTACGCGTTCGGCGTGTTTATGTCGTTCACGCTGTCGCAGACAGGCATGGTGCTGCACTGGCTGCGGCTGAAGGAGCCAGGCTGGAAACGGAGCGCCGTGATCAACACCATCGGCGGCGGCACGACCGGGCTCGTCGCCGTGATCGTCGGCAGCACAAAGTTCATGGACGGCGCATGGCTCGCCATGATCGGCATCGCCGTGCTGGGGTTGATCCTGTGGTGGATCTACAGCCACAACACGTCGGTGGAAGAGGAGCTCACCGTGCCGCCCGGCGCGATGCTCCACCAGATGAAGCGACACCCGCAGGCCGTGCTCGTGCCCGTCGACAAGATCAACCGCGCCGTGCTGCGCAACGTCGACTACGCGCTCACGATCTCGCCGAACGTCCGCGCCATCCATGTCACCGACGACCTGGAAGAGGGCGCGTTGCTCCGCAAACAGTGGGAGCAGTCCGTGCTCGATGTCGAGCTTGTGATCATCGAGTCGCCGTACCGCTCATTCGTCGCGCCCGTCGTGTCGTATATCGACGCGCTCGACAAGCAGTACCCGGGCGAGTTCGTGACGGTCGTCCTGCCGGAGTTCCGTACGTTCTGGCCGTGGCACCGGTTCTTGCACAACCAGTCGGCGGCCCGGCTCAAGAAAGCGCTCCTCGGCCGCCAGAACACGGTGATCGTCGAAGTGCCGTATCACCTCGGGGTCACGGCGCCGGCCGGCGAGCCCGCCCGGCAGACGTGAAAAGACCAGGGCGCCGAGTCTGGTGACGGGGATTGTCGCGCCCTGGTCCTTTGAAGAAGCCCCTATCGCGTGGGTGCTCTCCACGAGTTAGGTTCACCCCCATTATCGGCAGGGGCTGTTAAGAAACGATGAGCCAAACCCTAACCGTGGGCTAAGAACACGCGTCAAGTTCCGCAGCGGTGAATCCGGCTGCTTCGCGCGGCTCAGGGGATGAGCCCGGGGCCGCTTTCGCGCGCCTTCTTCCGGCTCTCGGGCGTCGTCATCGGCTGGTCGAGCCGGTACTTCTTGACGAGGCTGTCGAACGACAGGTCCGGGTTCGCGGAATCGATCATCTTGTCGTACTTGGGGTCGAGCTGGTCGATCCGTGACTTCATCGACAGGTGGAACGAGAAGCTGCTGATCATCCGTGTCAGGCGCTTGCCGCCACACTCCGGGCAGCGCGGATCGAAGTCGTCGCTCACGCGGCGCACGATCACCTCGACGAACTGCTTGCAACCGTGACAGGCGTACTCGTAGATCGGCATCTCGTCTTCCTATGACCTTCGCTTCAGCACGTACTCGCCAATGTCCTCGAGCGCGGTGCGCGCGGCGCCGGCGGGCAGCGGCGCGAGCGCCTGCAGCGCGCGGTCGCGGAAGTCGCGCGCCACATCGTACACCTCGTTGAGGATGTCCGAGTTCAGCACCATGTACACGGCTTCCGCGACGTGCTCGGACCGCGGCTTCTTTGTGCGGAACGCCTTCTTCACCGGGTTGTCCTTCGGGTGCCGCTCCATCAGCAGCAGCGAGGGCAGCGTCAGCGTCCCCTGCATCAGGTCGCTGCCGATCGGTTTCCCCATCTCATCCTCGTCGCCGGCGAAGTCGAGGATGTCGTCGACGACCTGGAACGCCATGCCGATGTTCAGCCCGTAGGAGCGCAGCGCCTCGCGCTCGCCGCCGGAACACCGCGCGACCATGGCGCCGCCTTCGGCCGACGTCGCGAAGAGCGACGCCGTCTTTCCTTCGATGCGGCCGAAGTAGGCCATCGTGTCCTGCCCGTAGTCGTACGCGCTCATGTCCTGGTGCAGCTCGCCGCTGGCGATCTTCATGATCGTCTTCGCGAAGAGCCGCACCACCGCCGTGTTGTCCGTCCGCGCGATGAGGTCGGCGGCGTGCGCGAACATGTAGTCGCCGAGCATCACCGCCGCCGAGTTGTTGAACAGCTCGTTGGCCGTCGGCCGCCCGCGCCGCGACGGCGACGCATCGATCACGTCGTCGTGCACGAGCGTCGCCGTGTGCAGCAGCTCGATCGATGCGGCGAGCGGCACATGCAGCTCCGTGCGGTAGTCGCCGAACTTGCCGGCGAGCAGCGCGATCGCCGGGCGCAGCTGCTTGCCCGTTCCACCGAGGATCTGCCCGAGCATCTTCGACAGCATCGGGAACTCCTCGACCGACTTGATCTGGTCGAACGTGTCCTCGACGAGGCGCAGGTCCTCCTGCACGGGCCCGTACAGGGATCCCACCTTCAACATCACATCCCCCTGGCGGCCACGGCGATGCCGAGCAGCCGCATCGCGTTCTTCGTCGTCGCGTCGGCGACCTCGTCCTCGCCGCAGCCGCGCAGCTCCGCGACCGCCCGCGCCGCTTCGACGACGTACGCCGGCTCGTTGCGTGTGCCGCGGTATCGCTGCGGCGCGCCGTAGGGCGCGTCCGTCTCCAGCACCATGTCGCCAAGCGGGATGGCGCGCGCGACTTCCTGCAGCGTCGTGGCCTTCGGGTGCGTAACCGAGGTGTGCACCGAGATCATGAACCCCAGGTCGATGTAGCGCCGCGCGAGCTCCGCATCGCCGCTGAAGTAGTGCATCACGCCGACCGGGCGGTCGCCCGAAGGAGCGGCGCCGCGCGCCCAATCGGCGAGCAGCGGGTACATCGTGTCGTGGGCGTCGCGCGCGTGGATGGCGACCGGCTTCCGTACGCGGCGCGCCGTGTCCAGCTGCCGGTCGAGCACCCGGCGCTGCACATCGCGCGGCGAGAGATCGCGGTAGAAGTCGAGCCCGATCTCGCCGACGACGGCGACGCGTTCGTCGCCCGCCAGCGCCTCGAGCGCGTCGAGGTCGGCGTCGGTCGCATCAGCGGCGTCGTGCGGGTGCACGCCGGCGGCCGCCAGCACGCCCTCGTGCGATGCCGCGAACGCCAGCGCGCGCTCACTGTCGGCGCGGTTCACGCCGAGCGTCAGCACCCAGCGCACGCGGGCATCGCGCGCGCGGCGCGCGGCGTCCGTGGCGTCGTCGCCGAAGCCTTCGTGGATGTGGCAATGCGTGTCCGCGAGGATCATCTTACGCCGTCAGGCGCGCCTCCCCCTCGACACCGGTTTCGATCTTCCGGAAGAGCGGCTCCGGCGGTGGTAGCGGCGCGCCCGGTTCCGGCCGCCGCGCGTCCCAGCCGGCGTCCTCGATCGCGCCGCTCATCCCCAGGTACTCGTGGATCTTCTGGCTCGAGAACGGCAGGAAGGGGTACAGGGCGACCTTCAGCGCGTTTATAACACACAGCGCCGTGTAGAGGGACGTGGCCGTGCGCTCCCGGTCGGTCTTCGCGGTCTTCCACGGCTCCGTCTCGTTCAGGTATGCGTTCGCTTCCTGCGCGAGCGCCATCGCGTCCCCGAGCGCCGCCTTCAGCCGCACCGCTTCGATGTGCCGCGCCACGTCGCCAACGACGTCGCCCGCTCGCGCGAGGATGCGCTCGTCGCGCCCGTCGAAGGCGCCCGGCTGCGGCACCTCGCCGCCGAACGTCCGATGCGTCATCGCCAGCACGCGGTTGACGAGGTTGCCCCACGTCGCCACGAGCTCGTCGTTGTTCCGACGCACGAGCTCCGCCTCCGTCAGATCCGTGTCCGATGTCTCCGGCAGGTTCGCCGCAAGGCCGTACCGCAGCATGTCCGGCTGATACCGCTCGAGATACGAGAGCACGGAGGCGCCGACGCCCTCGCTCTTCGAAGCCTTCTCGCCCTTGAACGTCACGTACTGGTTCGCCGGCACGTCGTACGGCAGGTTCAGACCGCCGTAGCCCATCAGGATCGCCGGCCAGATGATCGTGTGGAACGGGATGTTGTCCTTGCCGATGAAGTAATACGAGCGCGCGGAGGGGTCTTCCCACCACGGTCGCCACGCTTCGGGATCGCCGCGCAGTTGCGCCCACTCCTTCGACGCCGACAGGTAGCCAATCACCGCCTCGAACCACACGTAGATCCGCTTCCCGGGGCCGAGATCCTCGACGGGGAGCGATACGCCCCACTCCAGGTCGCGCGTGATCGATCGGTCGTGCAGCCCCTCCTCGACAAAGCCGATGCTGAAGTTCTGCACGTGCTTGCGCCATCCCTCGCGCGAGCGGAGCCAGTCGAGCAGCGGCTGCTGGAACGCGCTGAGCCGGAAGAAAAAGTGCTCCGTATCGCGCATCTCGGGCGTGGCGCCTGTGATGCGGCTGCGCGGGGCCAGCAGTTGGTCCGGGTCGAGCGTGCGGCCGCAGTTGTCGCACTGGTCGCCGCGCGCCTTCTCGTAGCCGCAGTTCGGGCACGTCCCCTCCACGTACCGGTCCGGCAGGAAACGCCCCGCCTGCGGGTCGTAGAACTGCGCGCTCGTGTCCTTGTAGATGTGGCCGTGCTCCTGCAGGCGCAGGAAGATGTCGTGGGTCACCGCGGCGTGATTCGCCGTGCCCGTCGTCGTGAACAGGTCGAACGAGATGCCGAGCTCGCGCCAGTAGCGCAGGAACTCGGGATGGAACTCGTCGACGACTTCCTGCGGCGTGCGGCTTTCGTGGTCCGCCCGTACGGTGATCGGCGTGCCGTGCTGGTCGCTGCCCGAAACCATGAGCACCGCGCTGCCCTTCATCCGGTGGTACCGCGCGAAGATGTCCGCCGGCAGGTACGCGCCGGCGATGTGCCCCAGGTGGAGCGAGCCGTTGGCGTACGGCCACGCGACCGCCACGAGGATCCGCTCGCCCGATTGTGAACCTGTATTCATGCGCCGACAGTCTATCTCACGTTCGCCGCGCGGGTGCTCACGCGCGCTCATGCCATCGACGGTACGCCTCGCGCCGCGACAGGCCGAACCGCCGCGCCAGTTCGGCGATGCCGTCCTTCGCACGCGTGCCCGACACGCGCATCGCGTCGATCGCCGCATCGATATCGCCGGCCGAGGGCGGCGCCGCCGCCGGTGGCCCGCCTTCGATGACGAGCGTGAACTCACCGCGAGGCTGTTCGACGTGGGCAAGCGCGTCCGACAGCGCGCCGCGCCAGATCTCCTCGTGCAGCTTCGTCAACTCGCGGCACACCGCGACGCGCCGGTCGCCGAGCGCGGCCAAAGCATCGGACAGCGTGTCGCGCACGCGATGCGGCGACTCGAACACCACCATGGTGTCACCGCTGCCCGCAGCCTCGCGCAGCGCCGCCCGGCGCTTGCCTGACGTACGCGGCAGAAACCCCAGGTAGTGAAATCGCCGCGCTGGCAGCCCACTCGCCGCCACCGCCGCGATCACCGCCGACGCGCCCGGCACCGGCACGACCGCGTGCCCGGCGGCGAGCGCCGCGACGACGAGCTCGTGCCCCGGGTCGCTGATGCCCGGCGTCCCCGCGTCACTGACGACAGCGACGTCGCCTGCGGCGAGCGCGGCCAGGAGGGCCGGTGTCTTCGTCGCCATGTTGTGCTCGTTGTAGCTCGTGACGCGGGCCACGACGCCGTAGTGGCGCAGCAGCACGCGCGCGGTGCGCGTGTCCTCGGCGGCGACCAGCGCGACGGCACGGAGCACGTCGGTCGCGCGGTGCGTCATGTCGCCCAGGTTGCCGATTGGCGTTGCGACGAGGTACAGCGTGCCCATGGAGATATGTTAACCTGCTGAAACGTTTATGCGAAAACGGCCGAAAACCCTTGACGCTCCTTCGCCGGCGGAGCTAGACTTGTTCAAATAGTCCTCCGACGCCCGATGTGGCGCCAGCAGACAAGAAAACACGGCAGCATGTAGCGGAAACCGGTAGGAAGCCTCCGCCGGCCTCGATCTCGTCATATCCGCGAGACGGGGACCCAGCAGCGAAGCCTCAAGGCGGGCAGGCCCGGCGGCATGAGTTGGAGGTACCCGAACGATGTCCCAGCCCCACTTCAAGGAAATGCGCCGCGCCTACGGGTTCGATGACGTAGCGATCGTCCCCGGCGGCACCCACACGATTAACCCCACCCTCGTAGAGCTCTCCTTCAAACTCGCCCGTTTCGACTTCCAGCTCCCGTTCGTCGCCGCCGCGATGGACGGCGTCGTCGACGTCGACCTGGCGGTCGCCTTCTCGAAGGCGGGCGGGCTCGCCGTCCTGAACCTCGAAGGCGTACAGACCCGCTACGACGACCCGGCGCCCGTGCTCGAGGAAATCGCCGCCGCACCCAAGTCCGAGGTGACGGCGCTGATGCAGAAGGTGTACTCCGCGCCCATGCGCCCTGACCTCATCGGCGAGCGCATCCGGCAGATCAAGCAGGCGGGGGGCATCGCCGCCGTGTCGGCCACCCCGATGAACACGAAGAAGTTCGCGGCGCTCGCCAAGGAGGCGGGCGTCGACGTTTTTGTGGTGCAGTCCACCGTGACCAGCGCGCGCCACATCTCCACCAGCGAGAAAGGTCTCATCTTCGACGAACTGGTGCGGAACATGGGCGACACGCCCGTTGTCGTCGGCAACACCGTCACGTTCTCGGCGACGAAAGAGCTGATGGAGACCGGCATCGCCGCGGTGCTCGTCGGCGTCGGTCCCGGCGCCGCATGCACCAGCCGCGAGGTGCTCGGCATCGGCGTGCCGCAGGTGACGGCGACGATCGACGCCGCGGCCGCCCGCGACACCTACTACCGCGAGACCGGCCGCTACGTGCCGATCGTCACCGACGGCGGCATCACTAACGGCGGCGCGATGTGCAAGGCCTTCGCCGCCGGCGCCGATGCCGTCATGCTCGGCAGCATCCTGGCGGCGACCGAGGAAGCCCCCGGGCGCGGCCACCACTGGGGCATGGCGACACCGCACGGCGAGCTGCCCCGCGGCACGCGCGTCAAGGTGGCGATCGACACGACGCTGCAGCAGACGCTCTTCGGGCCCACGTCGCGCACCGACGGCCGCGAGAACCTCGTTGGCGCCCTCCGGACCGCCATGGGCACCTGCGGCGCACGCACGATCCGCGATTTCCAGAAGACCGAGATGGTGGTCGCACCCGCGATCAAGACCGAGGGCAAGACCTACCAGATCGCACAGGGGTAGCCCGCGGCACATGCCACGCACACAAATCGAGGGCGCCATCCGGCGCCCTCGTCGCTGTCTTGCGCGGCCTTCGTCAGGCCGCGTGCTCCCGCTTCCCGAATACGCCGAACAACGCGGCGAACAGCCCGCGGCGAGAGCCGGCCGCCCCATCCGACTTCAATGCGCCGGCCCGCTGCCGGTCATACGCCAGCCGCTTGTGAGCCGACCCGAGCACCTCGTAGGCCTCGTTGAGCAGCGCCAGCGCTTGCACCGATTCGCGCGTCGGGATCGACTGCAGGTCGCGCGCCCGTACCCAGTACGCCTCCTCGATGAGCCGGTGGTGGCAGCGCGGCTTGACGCCGAGCACGTCGTAGTAGTCAGTAAATCCGGACAAGCGTGCACCTCCTTCGGTTCGCCGGCAAGCCGGGCCCGAAGACGGAGACGAGCGTCCTGCCCACTCGCCTTCGTCTCCTAGCATCGGCCGCCACGGGTGGATCTGTACCCCCTGGCAGGCGTTGTCTGGCCCAGGGGGGCCGCGTATACTGGGGCCTCGTGCGGAAGTAGCTCAGCGGTAGAGCACCTCCTTGCCAAGGAGGGGGTCGAGAGTTCGAATCTCTTCTTCCGCTCCATCAGACCACAACGCGGCCCGGCGGGCCGCGTTTCGCGTTCCGGGCGGAGCCAAAAGGGGAGCGCCCGGGTGGGCGCTCCCCTTTCTGGCATCTCAGCCGGGCGGTTACTTGACCTCGAGCTTGCCGAGCATCGTCGCCGGGTGGACGACGCACCAGTAGAAGTAGTCGCCGGCCTCCAGCGTCAGCTTCAGCTCGTGCTTGACCGGGCCGTTGCTGATCTCCGTCGAGCCGAGCAGCTCGCCGGTCTCGTCCTCTCCCTTGTACACCTCGATGTTATGGGCGACGCCGGGGTCCTGGTTGTCCAGGATGATCGTGATGGGGCCGGCCGCGGCCTCGATCTCCGGCGTGTCCCAGAGCGTGTTCTTGGCGGTGATCGTGAACGTGTTGTCGCCGCCGCCCGACGGCGTCTCCGACGACGAGGTCGCCGCCGCCGTGGGGCTGCCGGCAGCCGCCGGCTTTGTCGCCGTGGCGCCGCCGCCGTTGCCGCCGTCGTCATCGCCGCCGCCGCCACAGGCGACGAATGCGAATGTCAACGCCGCGGCCGCAGCGGCGATGACCAGTGCCTTCCTTCCTCGGACCATCATCTCTCCTTGTTCCTTCCTTCCTCCTCCTCACGCGCGGACGCCCCGCAACGTGTCGGTTGCGTTCGAGGCTGTGCCGGGGACTACGCTGCCGCGGGGCGCGGGGCACAGCGCACGGTCCAGCCGTGGCTCAACCCCACTGTATCGCCTGACGACAGATTGGACGAGGCCCGGTCAGAAAGTGAGTCCATTCGGCCCCCTGCGGCCCGTGCCAAGTACCGAGCACGCACGGCCGGTCATCCCTTCCGATTCGTGGGCTTTTTCACGATCATGAGGAGGACGCCTTAACCGTTCCGTAACAGGAGGAGGGAACATGAGACCCAAGGGCCGATTCCTCGCCATCCTCGCCGTGATGGCATCGCTCCTGCTCACGCTGGGCGTAACCGTGAGCTGCAGCGACGACGACAACGGCAACGGCAACGGATCCGCCGGGAGCGGCGATTTGGACGCGATTGCCCAGGAGCGCGGGCTTTCGCCGGATGACATGCGGCACGCGCTCCAGAGCTTCGTCCCGCCCGGCAAGTTCGACGACTACGTGCTGCTGGCCTCGGGCGGCCACTCCGGGCAGATGCTCGTGATCGGCATGCCGTCGATGCGCATCCTCAAGGTCATCGGCGTGTTCACCCCCGAGCCGTGGCAGGGTTACCTCTACGGTTCCGACTGGGGCGAGGTCGCGAACGTGGACGCTGACCAGGCCAACCCGCCAACCGAGCTGAGCTGGGGCGACACGCACCACCCCGCAATCAGCGAGACCAACGGCGAGTACGACGGCCGGTTCGTGTACATCCAGGACCGCGCGAACGGGCGGGTTGGATTCGTCGACCTGCGCGACTTCCGCACGAAGCAGGTCCTCGCCATCCCGAACATCCAGACGTCCCACGGCGGCATGTTCGTGACGCCGAACTCCGAGTACGTCCACGTCTCCTCGAAGTTCCCGGAGGTGTGGCCCGAGGGAGCGTATGCGGACCTCACCGAGTACAAGGAGAAGTACCACAGCGTCTCGACGTGGCTGAAGATCGACCAGACCACGGGCAAGCTCAACCTCGCCGAGAGCTTCCAGGTCGAGATCCCGCCCTACACGCAGGACCTCGCCGACGCGGGCAAGAAAGTCAGCGACGGCTGGGGCTTCATCGGCTCGTTCAACACCGAGATGGCCACCGGCGGCAACATGGAAGGTGGCCAGTCGATGGAGGCGGGCGCGTCGAAGAACAACTTCGACTACCTGCACGCCATCAACTGGAAGAAGGCCGAGGAAGTCGCGAAGGCCGGCAAGGTCGAGGAGATGAACGGCATCCGCGTCATCCGCCTCCAGACCGCGATCGAAGAAGGCATCCTCTACCTGATCCCCGAGCCCAAGAGCCCCCACGGCATCGACGTGGACCCCTCGGGCCGGTACATGGTCGTCGGTGGCAAGCTTGACCCGCACGTCACCGTCTACGACTTCAACAAGATGCAGACCGCCATCGAGAACAAGGACTTCGAGGGGAACGACGTCTTCGGCGTGCCGATCCTCAAGTTCGACTCGGTGATGTCCGGCCAGGTCGAAGTCGGCGCGGGCCCGCTGCACACGCAGTTCGACAGCAAGGGCCACGGCTACACGTCGCTCTTCCTGGAGAGCGCCGTCGCCAAGTTCACGCTCGGCGACGACGTCGTGCAGACCGGCGAGACGCCGTACACGCTCGTCGACAAGGTCGCGGTCAACTACAACATCGGCCACCTCGCGATCACCGAGGGCGACACGACGACGCCAGACGACAAGTACCTCGTCGCGCTGAACAAGTGGTCGATCGACCGGTTCCTGACCGTCGGTCCGCTGCACCCGCAGAACTTCCAGCTGATCGACCTCAAGGGAGGCGACGGCGGGAAGATGGAACTCATCTCCGACATGCCGATCGGCGTCGGCGAGCCGCACTACGTGCAGATCATCAAGGCCGACAAGATCAAGGCGCTCGATGTCTACCCGGCCGGCACCGACTCAGCGACGATGCAGAAGAGCGAGTTCGCCATCGAGGGTGGCCAGGAGAAGACGGAGCGCAACGGCAACACCGTCGAGGTGTGGATGTCCGCGCAGCGGAGCCACTTCACCCCCGACATCATCCGCGTGAAGCAGGGCGACACCGTCAAGCTCCACATCACGAACGTCGAACAGACGAAGGACGCCACGCACGGGTTCGGCATCGCCGACTACAACATCCAGGCGAGCCTGGAGCCGGGCGAAGTGTCGAACTTCGAGTTCACCGCAGACAAGTCGGGCGCGTTCAACTTCTACTGCACGGAGTTCTGCTCGGCGCTGCACCTGGAAATGGCGGGCTGGCTGCTCGTCGAGCCCGCGGGCTCGGCCATGGCCGCCCCGTAGCAATCAACTCCACTGGCGGTGCGGGCCACGGTGGCCCGCACCCGCCCGTGGTGCATCTTGAGGGAGGTGCATCATGAACAAGATCTTCGGTAAGCCTGACCTGACGTGGATCGTTAGCGCCGTCATCGCCTGCGCGCTGCTCGCCAGCTCCGCGCTCGTCCCGCTGTGGAAGATGGAGCTCGTCGCGCCGCAATACCCGGAGGGCCTCGTCATGAAGGCGTTCGGGTACAAGTTCGTCGACGACCCGGGCAGCCGGTACGATGATGTGCGCGAGATCAACGGCCTCAACCACTACATCGGCATGAAGCCGATCGAGGAAGTCTTCGAGATGCAGATGTTCCTGCCCGGCCTCGCCGCGCTGATCGTCGGCACGCTCGTGCTGAGCTTCGTGAAGTGGCGCCGCACGTGGGTGCGCGGGGTGCTCATCGCGGGCTTCTGGTTCATCCCGCTGTTCTTCCTCGCCGACCTGCAGGCATGGCTGTACTACTACGGGCACACCATGGACCCCGAAGCCGCGCTCAACACCGGCGACTTCACGCCAAAGGTGATCGGCACGACGAAGGTGTGGAACTTCCACTCCGAGAACAGCGTCGACATCGGCTTCTGGCTGATGGTCATGGCCGCCCTCGTCATTACGTTCGTACCGCTGTCGGTACGGCTGTTCCGCCGCCTGCGCGCCGCGTCTCCCTCAAACCGGCGCGCAGAGACGGCGGGCCGCGCCGCAAGCGTCGGCAGCATGAGCGGAGCGCGATAATGCGTACGCTCGCCGTGGCCGCCGTCCTGGCAGCTACGGCAATCCTGGGGGTGGGCGCGCAGACCGGCGCGCACAGCGCTGGCGAGGCGCCCACCCTGCAGGAGCGCATCGACCAGGCCGCGCCCGAAGACATCATCGTCGTCGAGGGCGGCACCTTCCACGAGCGCATCACCATCAACAAGCCGGTGTCCCTCATCGGGCGCGGCTGGCCCGTCATCGACGGTGGCGGTCAGGGCGACGTCGTGACCATCACCGCCGATGACGCTGTCATCTCGGGCTTCGAGGTACGCAACAGCAGCAAGAGCATCTCCACCGAGCCCGCCGCCATCAAGGTCAGCGATGCCGACCGCGTCAGCATCAAGAACAACCGCGTGCGCGATGCGTACTTCGCGGTGCACATGACGGGCTCGGACAGCAGCACGGTCGCTGACAACGACATCCACGCCGGCGCCGGGGTGGATGAGGGGCGGCGGGGACACGCGCTGTACCTCTGGGAAGTGCACAACTCGCAGATCCACCGCAACCGCATCCGCGAGGCGGCCGACGGGATCCACCTGGAGTTCGCGAACGACAACCTGATCGTCGAGAACACGGTCACCGGCAGCCGCTACGCGCTGCATTTCATGTACTCGCACAAGAACACGATCGTCCGCAACACCTTCACCGGCAACCTCGCCGGCGCCGTGCTGATGTTCTCCCACGACCTCGTCGTCAAGGACAACGAGTTCTCGCAGAACCGCGAAGGGGCGACGGGCGCCGGCATGCTGCTCAAGGACAACGACAACCTCTTCGCCGAGGGCAACCGCATGCTGCGCAACAAGTACGGCATGACGGTTGAAGGCACGCCGCAGACGAAGGGCACCACGGCCGTGTTCCGCCGCAACCTGTTCGCTCTCAACGACGTCGGCATCGCGCTGACGTCGAACTCGCCGATCACGTTCGTGGAGAACGCGGCGATCGACAACGGCGTGCAGGTCAAGGCGCTAAGCGGCGCGATCGCCGGCCAGGCGCTCGCCGGCCACGGCGGTTCGCTTCCCGCGCGCGGCCCCGGCGACGATGACGAGCAGGCGCGCCTGCCCGCGGGCGCCGTGTTCACAAGCAACGGCCGCGGGAACTACTGGAGCGACTACCGCGGCTACGACGCCGACGGCGACGGGGTTGGCGACCAGCCGTACCTGCCACGCCCGGCGTTCGCCGGCAAGCTGGATGACGACGACACGCTGCGCCTGTTCCAGTTCACCCCGGCGCAGCAGGCGATCGACCTCGCCGCCGACCTCTTTCCGATCTTCCGCTATCACGCAGTCATCGAGGACCAGGGACCGCTCATGTCACCGCCGGAAGGCCTGGGCGTCCCGCATGGCGAAGGCGTCAACGTACGCCTGCTCGCTGCGAGCGGCGTCCTGCTGCTCGTTTCGGCGAGCGCCACGCTCTGGCTCTCGGGAGCAGATGCCCGTAACGCATGGCGGGCGGCCGGCGGCCGCGTTCGGCCCTCGGAGATATCATGAATGCGATGCCTGATGACAAACCACGGCCCATGCTCCGCGTGCAGTCGCTCCAGCGCTCGTACGGCAAGCGCGTGGTGCTGCGCGACGTCACCTTCGATGCGGCGGCCGGCAGCGTCATAGCGCTACTCGGCAGCAACGGCGCCGGCAAGACCACCGCGCTCAAGTGCATCCTCGGCGTCATCTCGTTCGGCGGCGAGATAGAGGTCGACGGCTGCTCCGTGAAGAAGGACGGCAAGGAGGCGCGCAAGCGCATCGGCTACGTGCCGCAACTGCCCGCCCTGGCCGAGGGCGACACCTGCCAGCAGGCGCTCGAATTCATCGCCGACCTGAAGGGCGCGCCACGCGCCGGGATCACGCCCGCGCTCGAGCTCGTGAACCTGGCGCAGGAGCGCGACGCGAGGATCGGCCAGCTCTCCGGCGGCATGCGCCAGCGCCTGGCCGTCGCCGCGGCCGTGCTGGGCGGCCCGCCCGTGCTGCTGCTCGACGAGCCGACGGCCAGCCTCGACATCGACAGCAAGCGGGAGTTCCAGCAGCTGATCCTGCGCCTGCGCGACGAGGGTAAGACGATCATCCTCTCGACGCACTTCTTCGAGCACCTCGAGGAGCTTGCCGACCGCGTGCTCATCCTGCATGACGGCCGCGTCGCCTTCGATGGCACGACCGACGACCTGGCGGCGACGTCCCGCAGCAAGCGCCTCGTCGTCAACCTCAACGGGCACAGCCCGTCGGAGACCGCCGCCGTCCTCGAACGCGCGGGCATCGACCGCTCGCGCATCCAGCCCGTAGCGATGGGCTGGGAGGACATCGTGCTGGCGACGCAGCAGACCGAGGAGGACGCGCAATGAACGCCGTCGTCACCGTTGCCCGCAAGGAAGTGCGCGACGCGCTCAACAGCACGTGGCTGCTCCTCTACGCGGTGATGTTCACCGCGCTCGCTCTCGGCCTCTCGTACCTCGGCGAGCGCAACCTCGGCTCGCTCGGGTTCGAGAACTTCAGCCGCACGACCGCGAGCCTGCTCAACCTGTGCCTGCTGCTGGCGCCGCTCGTCGCGCTCGCGCTGAGTTCGGGCGCGATCGCAGGCGAGCGCGACCGCGGCACGCTGACGTTCCTGCTCGCGCAGCCACTCGAGCGCTGGGAGCTGCTGCTTGGCAAGTACGCCGGCCTCGCCGCGTCGATCGGGCTCGCGACGGCCGCCGGGTTCGGCGTCGCCGGCAGCCTCATCGCGCTGCAGTCCTCGGCGATGGACGCAGGGACGTACATCCTGTTCCTCGGCCTCGTGCTGGCGCTGATCGTGGTGATGACGGGGCTCGGCCTCGTCGTGTCGGTCGTGTCGGAGTCGCGCGTGCAGGCGCTTGGCATGGCGATGCTGATCTGGTTCGTGGCGGCCTTCTTCTTCGACCTCGTGCTGATCGGCATGGTGTCGACGACGTCGCTCGGCGGCGGCGGCCTGCTGCTCGCGCTGCTTGCGAACCCGATCGAGATCGTGCGCGTGCTGGCGATCATCCGGCTCGAGCCGGACCTGCAGATCCTCGGGCCCTTCGGCTCGTACCTCATGGAGCGCGTCGGCACGACAGGCGCGACGGTGATCCTCAGCACGGCGCTGCTGGCGTGGATCGCCGTGCCGGTCGGCATCGCCGCATGGCTGTTCGAGGCGCGGGAGGACTGATGGGCCGATGGATCGTCCCGGCCATCGGCGCGCTCGTCCTCAGCGTCGCGATCGTCGCTGGCGCGCTCATTTGGGCCGGCTCCTCCGGCAGCGAGGCATCGTGCGACCGCAACGCGCTCGCCGATGCGGCGCGTGACGGGATCGCCGCCGCCGAGCGGGCCGACGACCAGCAAGTGACGATCGAGATGGGCGACGGCTGCGGGGACGCCGACCTCGAGTTCGTCCTGCCCGAGGTCACTCGGGACTGGCACGTCATGCCCGGCGGCACGCTGATGCGCGCTTCCCAGCACTCCAACTAGCGCGGCGCCAAGGCGCCCGATCGCCCAGAATCCTCCCGCGGGGTGGTTCCAACCTGCCGGGACTGGGCGTACACTCGCGCCTGATGGAATCCGCTGCAACCGATTCGCAGGCGGCGACATTCCTGCGACTGATGACCGAGGCCGAATGGTCCGCGCTGCGCGCGACCATGGAGCGGCGCGCGTACGCCGCGGGCGTGCGCCTCATCGAGCAGGGGACGCCCGAACCGGAGTTCCACGTCATCGTCGAGGGCACCGTCACGGTGATGGCAACCGGGCCGCATGGCGAGCCGCGCGAGGTCGGCCTCCTGGGGCCGGGTGACGCGCTTGGCGACATGTCGCTCCTCACCGGCGAGCCCGCCTCCGCCGACGCCGTGGCACGCACAGCGGTCACGACATACGCCATGCCGCAGGAGCGCGTCGCCGCGCTCGGCGACATGCGCGCGCGCATCATGGAAGCGCTGGCGATGCTCCTCGCGCAGCGGCTGCGGCACGCCAATGAACGGCTCGTCGCGAGGTACGCCGCGTGCGTCCACACGATCACCTGCGAGCCGTGCGACCTGCCCGCGCTCGCGCGCCTCCCGCACGAGATGGCACGCGTCGTCGGTGCGCCCGTGCTGGCAATCACGCCTGCGGGTGCGAGCAACGCGTCTGGCCTGCGCCCTTCGGCGCGCGTCACCGTGCGCGAGTGCGACGAACCAGCGCAGGCGCGCGACCTCCAGCGGCGGGCGGCGTTCGAGTTCGACCAGATCGTTGTGTTCGCGGCGCCCGGCACCGAGGCGCAGATCGATGGCGAGCTCACCTCGCACACGCAGGCGCTCCGCGAAGGCGCGTCCACGACCGTGGCCGGGGACTGCGACGTCATCGCGCTCAGCCCGCTGCGCTGGACGCGCCCGGCGCTCCGCACGCTGGGCGGCGCCTTCGGCCGGAACGTGGTGGCGTGGTCCCCGCCGAACCGCAGCCGGCGCAGCACCGCGATCCCGTCGCAAAGCTCGCGCGCGTGCTCACCGGAAGGCAGGTCGGACTGGCGCTCGGCGCCGGCGCGGCGAAGGGGCTCGCGCACATCGGCGCGCTCCGCGCGATCGACGAAATGGGCGTGACGGCAGACGTCATCGCCGGCACGAGCATCGGCGCGGCGGTGGCCGCCGGGGGGGCGGCCGGCTACACGCCGCCGGAGCTCGACGAGGTGGTGTCGCGCATCGCCAGGCGCGCCCTGCGGCCGACGGTGCCGCTGCATTCGTTCCTGAGCAGCCGCGGCATCCGTGACGAGTTGGAGCTGGTCGGCGCGGGGCGGCGGTTCGAGGACCTCGACATCCCGCTCGCGATCTGCGCGACGGACATCGACCTGCGGCAGGAGGTGACGTTCACGACGGGCATCGTCTGGCCGCGCATTCTCGCCAGCATGGCGATGCCCGGGATCTACCCCGCGCTCCGGTCCGGCGACAGTTACCTCGTCGATGGTGGCGTGCTGAACCCGATTCCGGCGCGCCAGTGCCGCATGCTCGGCGCCGGCGTCGTCGTGGCGCTGCGGCTCAGCGGCAAGCGCCACGACACGCCCCGCGCGGCCGGGACGAAGCCGAACCGCCCGTTCGCTCCGGACACCATCCTCCGGTCGATGGAGATCATGCACAACCGCCTGTCCGAAATGAGCCGCCACGAGTCGGACCTGACGGTCGAGATGGCGATCGAGCACGGGGGGTTGCGCGACTTCCGCCGCAGGGAAGAGACTATCGACGAGGGCTACCGCGCAACGCTCGCCGCCGGGCAGGAGATCCGCGCGCTGCTCCCGTACGTCGGGGAGAGCGCATGACGCTGCTTGCGCTGCGCAACCTGGTGAGCGAGAAGACGCGATTCGCGTTCTCCGCCGCGGGCATCGGCTTCGCCGTCTTCCTCATCACGATGATGCTCGGGTTGTACCAGGGCTGGAACACGAAGGTCGGCGGCTTCGTCGAGACTGTCGATGCCGACGCGTGGGTCGCCCGCAAGGGCACCACCGACTTCATCAACGCGGCGTCGATCCTGCCCGATGACGTGGGCAGCGACATCGCCGCGACGAATGGCGTCACGTCGGTGCACCCGCTGATCGTGCGGCTGATGTCGTTCGAGAAAGACGGCAAGAAGGTGGACCTGCACCTCATCGGCTACGACGTGGCGTCCGGCGTCGGCGGGCCGGCGAAGGTGACGAAGGGCGCGAAGGAGCCGTCCGGCAACCAGATCATCATCGACGAGACGCTCTCGCGCACCGATGGCGTGAAGATCGGCGATGAGCTCAAGGCCGGCGACATGACGCTCGAAGTCGTCGGCATCGCCAGCGGCGCGAACTTCGCCATCTCACAGGGTGGGTTTATGGATGTCGACTCCGCGCGCGAGATGCTGAAGATGCCCGGGCTGTCGACGTTCTACCTGTCGCGGCTCGACGAAGGCGCCGACGCGCGCACCTGGGGCGACGCGTTCAGCGCCGAGCACCCGGATCTCGCCGTGTTCACGTCCGGCGAGTTCGCCTCCGCGACACGTCACAGGATCCTCGACAACATCGTGCCGATCCTGTTCCTGATCGTCGGCCTGGCGTTCGTCGTCGGCATCGCCGTCACGAGTCTCACCATCTACACGGCGACGGTCGAGCGCGCACGCGAATTCGGCGTGATGAAGGCGATCGGCTTTGACAACACGGACCTCTACAAACTGGTGATCAGCCAGAGCCTGATCACCGGCTTCCTCGGCTTCGTCTGGGGCGCGCTGTTGACGTACGCCCTGAGCCAGTTCGTCGACCTGCTCGTGCCGCAGTTCCTCGTGAACGTGCGGCTCGTCGACCTGGCGTTCGTGCTCGGCGCCACGCTGCTCATGGCAGCGCTCGCATCGATCGTCCCGGCGCGGCGCGTGGGCGCGGTCGACCCTGCCGTGGTGTTCAGGGGGTAGCATGGCCAACGCCGTCCTCGAGATGATCGACGTGACGCAGGTCTTCGGCGACAAGGCCAACCCCACGTACGCGCTGCGCAGCGTCTCGCTGCAGGTCGAGCAGCGCGAGGTGGTGATCATCATGGGACCCTCTGGCGCCGGCAAGTCGACGATGCTGTCGATCGCCGGCGGCCTGCTGCGCCCCACGGCGGGCCGCGGGGTCATCGACGGCACGGAGATCACGCGCCTCGGCGACCGCGCGCTCGCCGCGGTACGGCTGCGCGGCATCGGCTTTGTGTTCCAGGACTTCAACTTGCTCGAATCGCTGAACGTCATCCAGAACCTCGAGTTGGTGCTGGCCAGGGCCGGCGTGCGCGGCCGGGCGGCGACGGCGCGCGCCCACGAAATCCTGCGCATCCTCGGCCTCGAACAGCGGATGGACTATCGCGTCGGACTGCTCAGCGGCGGTGAGCGCCAGCGCGTCGCGATCGCCCGCGCATTGTGCAACAATCCCACCGTGATCATGGCCGACGAGCCGACGGCAAGCCTCGACGGCAAGCGGGGCGCCGAGGTCATGACGATGCTCCGCATGATCGCGCATGACATGGGCAAAGCGGTGCTCATGGTCAGCCACGACCACCGCGTGCTGGCGTACGCCGACCGCGTCGTCTGGCTGCAGGATGGGCTGCTCGAGAACCGCGAGCCGGAATCGATGGCAACGATCGCAGCGCCGCAGCACTGATCCCGTAGCGCACAACAGAAGGATGGGGCATGGCATCGCGCGGCGCGCCCGCTGACGGCAGCAAGCACTGGCGCACGCTCTCGCTCAGTCCCGGCGCGCCCGAGTGCGTGATCCGCGCCGCGCACCGCTACTACATCGAGTTGCACCACCCGGACCGTGGCGGCGACGTCGCCGCGGCGCAGAGGATCAACGTCGCGAACGACGAGCTGCGAGACGCCGGGGCGAATGCCAACGAGTACGTCGCGGCGAACTTCAACGGCGAACCGTGGCTCGTGCTCGGCCTCGCCGCCAATGCGCCCAAGGAGCTCGCCGAGCGGGCGAGCCGCGCGCTCGCGCGCGAGCTGAACGAGCATCGCCGGCTCGCCGAGCGCGTCGCGTGGGCGGCCGAGCACTTCGGGCGCGCGGCGCGCGTGCGCATCCGCCCCGCGACGCCGCCGCCGCCACCGCGCCCGGAGCCCTCGCCGAAGCCGCGCCCGCCTGCCGTGCCCGGCATCCCCGAGGGGCTGGCGAGCAACGTCCATCTCGGCACGCTGCCTTGGGGCGCCGGCGTCTCCCACGACATCCGCCTCACCTGGCGCGAACACGCACCCTACGGCGTGCGCGCCGAGACGTCGGGCGCGTTGCGGGCCGAGGTCAACGAGTCGCGCGCGGTGCCGGGCCGGTTCGTGGTGTCGCTCTCCATCGACTGGGGCGCGATCCCGCCGCCCGACAGCCCGCGCAGCGCGGCATTCGTAGAGTCGGTGCGCCTGGCATGGGGCGGCGGAGGGAGCGCGACGATCCACGTGCACGCCACCCTGCAACGTCCGCCGGCGATCACCGCACAGCCCGCCGAGATCGACATGGGCACGACGACGCGCGGACAGCCGGCGCGCGCCACGCTCGTGCTCACGAGCACCGCCATGGCGACGGCGCACGTCTCATGCTCGGCCTGGCTCAAGCGCGTGGATGCCGCAGGACGCGAGGTCGATGAAGATGTGCGGCTGCGCGCCGATACGCCGGTCCGCCTCTCGTTCGCGGTCGACTGGGCGCCGATCGACGATCGCGCGAAGCGGTGGCCCGTGCGGCCGACCGGCAAGATCACGGTCCGCTGGAGCGACGGGACGATCGATGTGCCGGTGCAGATGGTAGCCAACGATGCCCGCGCGCCGGTGTCCGCGCGCCCTTCGACGCGGCGCTAGAAGTAGTTGACGCTGATGCCGCCGTCCACGACGAACTCCGCGCCCGTCATCCAGGCCGACTCATCCGAGGCGAGGTACATCGCCGCGTAGACGATGTCCTCGGGCAGCCCGAAGCGGCCGAGCGGGATGCGGTTCAGCCGCTTCATCTTCTCCTCCTCGTTCGGAAAGAGGTCCGCGAGCAGCGGCGTGAGGATCGGCCCGGGACAGATGGCGTTGACGCGCACGTGGTTGCGCCCGAACTGCACCGCGAGCGACTTCGTCAGCGCCAGCACGGCGCCCTTGCTCGCCGTATACGCATCCTGCGGAACCGTGCAGCCGACGAGCGCGACGAACGACGCGATGTTGACCACCGACCCGCCGCCCGCGCGCACGATCTCCGGGATGCCATGCTTGCAGCACAGCATGACGCCTTTGAGGTTCACGTCGAGCGTGCGGTGGTAGGTGGCTTCGTCCATTTCCAGCACGCCGCGGTCGGCATCGGGGAAGATGCCGGCGTTGTTGTACAGCACGTGCAGCGCGCCGAACCGCGCGACGCCCTCGCGCACCCAGCGCGCGACGTCGGCCTCTCGCGTTACATCGCCGGAGAGCGGCAGCACGTTGCCGTGCGCGCCCTCCGCGACGAGTGCGGCCGTCGCGGCGAGCCCCTCCTCGTTCACGTCGGTCGCGATGATGCTCGCGCCCTCCCTCGCGAACATCACGCTCGCGACGCGGCCCATGCCGCTGCCCGCGCCCGTGATCAGCGCCGTCTTTCCTGCGAGTCGCATGCATCCCCCTCACATCCCGCGGAAGCGCCCGCCCCGCTCCGATCGTAGCGGCTCCGCGGCGTGCGTCCACCGCGCCGCTGACGCTTGACGGTGATGGCGGCTCGCCCTATCATTCCGCACAGACGTTCTAAATTGCGAAGGACCGCATGCCCGCCTACCACCGCCTCGGCGCCCTGCACCTCGCCGTCATCTCCGATGGCACGTACTACCAGGACGCGGGCGCGGTCTTCGGCATCGTGCCGCGCGTGATGTGGGAACGTCTCGGCATCGAGATGAACGCCCGGTACCAGATGGCGCTCGGCCTGAACTCGCTGCTCGTCCGCTCCGGCGGCAAGACAGTGCTCATCGAGACCGGCGTCGGCGAGAAGGAGCGGCCGCTCGCGCAGACCGAGCGGCCAGCCGGCACGCTGCTCGACGGACTGCGAGACGCCGGCGTCGCGCCGGAAGATGTCGACATCGTCATTAACTCCCACCTGCATGCCGACCACTGCGGCTGGAACACGCGCGCCGCCGGCGACGGCTTCGTGCCGACGTTTCCGCGCGCGCGATACATCATCCAGCGCGCAGAGTGGGAGGCGGCGACGCACCCGAACGAGCGCACGCGCGCAACGTACCTCGCCGAGAACATGCTGCCGCTCCAGGCGTCCGGCCAGCTCGAACTCGCCGACGGCGAGCTGCAGATCACGGACGAGATCACGCTGATCCCCACGTTCGGGCACTCGATGGGACATGCGAGCGTCGTGCTCGCCTCGGGCGGCGAGTCGGCGGTGTACGTCGGCGACATGATCCAGCACCCCGTGCAGCTCGAGCGCGCCGCCTGGGTGTCATCGTTCGACATCTACCCGCTCGAAGCGATGGAGACGAAGAAGGCGGTCGTCGGCCGCGCGATCGACGAGCAGCAGCTCGTGATCGCCGTGCACGCGGATTACCCCGGCCTCGGCCGCATGTCCGAGGCCGGCGGCAAGCGAACGTGGACGCCGGTAGAACCGAACGGGGAGCGTGCGCCATGATCCAGCTCTATGACTGGCAGCGCGAGGCGATCGACGCGCTGGTCAGCGGTCCGGGGCGCGTCCTCGTCGTCGCGCCGACCGGTGGCGGCAAGAGCATGTGCTACCAGCAGCCCGCCGTCGACCTCGACGGCGTGGCGATCGTCATCTCGCCGCTCGTCGCGCTCATGGCGGACCAGGTCGCGGCGCTCGAAGCACGCGGGGTAGCGGCGACGTACCTCGCATCGACCAACGACCCGGAGGAGAACCGCCGCCGCGCGGACAGCGCGCTGCGAGGCGAGGTAAAGCTGCTGTACATCGCGCCGGAGCGGCTCGCGTCGGAGCGGTTCGTCGAGGAGGTGCTCGCCCGCCTGCCCATCTCGCTGCTCGCCGTCGATGAGGCGCACTGCATCAGCCACTGGGGCCACGACTTCCGCCCGGACTACCTGCAGATCGGCGCGCTCGTCGAGCGGCTGCGGCCGCGGCGCCTGCTTGCCTGCACAGCGACCGCGACGCCCGTCGTGCGGCACGAGATCATCGAGCGGCTGCGCATGGACGGCGCGCACCAGGTGCTGCGCGGGTTCGCGCGCCGCAACCTCGAACTGAGCGTGGCCGAGGTCAGCGGCCCGCGCGCGAAGGAAGCGCGCATCGCCGATGAAGTGAAGCGTGCGCTCGGCGGCCCGAAGGAAGCGCGCGGCGCGGCGATCATCTACACCAGCCAGCGCCGCCACGCGGAGGACGCCGCCGAGGCGCTGCGACACCGCGGCTGGCGCTCCGACCACTACCACGCCGGCATGGATGGCGATGCGCGCGCGGCGGTGCAGGCGAAGTTCCAGTCGCGCGCGCTCGACGTCGTCGCCGCGACGAACGCGTTCGGCATGGGCATCGACCGCGCGGATATCCGCCTCGTGCTGCACCACGCCGTGCCGGAGTCCGTCGAGGCCTACTACCAGGAGGTCGGCCGCGCGGGCCGCGACGGCGAACCGGCCAGCGGCGTCCTGTTCGTCAGTGACCCGGACATCTCCTGGCGGTTCAAGCTCATCGCCTCTGATGTCGCGCTTGACCCGCAGCGAGCGCTCCGTCACCGCGACCTGCTGCGCTCGATCGTCGCCTATGCGACGACATCGGCGTGCCGGCACGACGCCATCCTGCGCTACTTCGAGGACGATGCCGAGGCGCTCGGCGGCTGCGGCCACTGCGACAACTGCCGCGCCCGCGCCGCCGGCACGCTCGCGGATGACCTCGACGCCGTCGCGTCGACGGCCACCGTGCGCGCCACGCTCGACGCGGTCCGCGCGCTGCCGTTCGCCGTCGGCGCGGGCACGCTCGGCGCGTGGCTGCTCGGCGACCCGTCGGCCGCCGTGCGAAAACACGAATGGGAGAAGCGCGCCGGATTCGGCACGCTCCGCGCATACCGCGAACCGCAGGTCGCGCGCATCCTGCGCCGGTTCGTCGCCGAGGGCCTGTTCGCCGTCGATCCCGAGCACAGCACGCTGCGCATCACGCGCCGCGGCGTCGACGTCGCTGGCGGCCGCCGCGACAACGGCGTCGAGTTGCCGCAGCCCGGGGCGACGGTGCGCCAGGCGAGCGCCAACACGGGCGAGCGCGCGCCGGTTGCGCTCGACGGTCACGGCCTCGCGCTGTTCGACCGGCTCAAGCAGTGGCGCGCCGCCCGCGCCGCCGCCGACGACGTGCCCCCCTACGTCATCTTCCACGACGCGACGCTCCGCGCCATCGCCGACGAACGGCCAGCCGATGACGGCGCGCTGCTCGGCATCAGCGGCGTCGGGCCGCGCAAGGTCGAACGCTACGCCGCCGACGTGCTCGCCCTCATCCGCGACGCCGCTCCCGCAACGGCGACCGCCTGACGCGCTGCGCTATCATCCGCTGATCCGGCGCCAGCAGCGCCGGACGGGGGAGGATATCCGTGCGCATGCCGTCGGGCGCGCTCTGGCGCAACACCGACTTCATCCGGCTGTGGGCCGCGCAAACGATCTCCGTCTTCGGCACGATGATCACGGGCACGGCGCTGCCGTTCACCGCGATCCTCACGCTCGATGCGACGCCGCTGCACATCGCGCTGCTGCAGGCGAGCCGGATCGTGCCCGCGATCGCGATCGCGCCGTTCGCCGGCGTGTGGGTCGACCGCCTCCCTCGCCGCCCGCTGATGATGGCCGCAGACCTCGGCCGCGCGGCCATCCTCGCCACGGTGCCGCTTGCGTGGGCATTCGACGCACTGACGATCGAGCAGCTGTACGCCGTGTCGTTCGGCGCCGGCGTCCTGACCATGTTCTTCGACGTCGCGTTCCGCTCGTTCCTCCCGGCGATCGTCGAGCGCGACGAACTGCTCGACGCCAACAGCAAGCTCACGGCGTCGAGCGCGGTCGCCGAGTTCGGCGGGTTCTCGGTCAGCGGCTGGCTCGTGCAGCTGCTCGCCGGCCCACTCGCGATCCTCGCCGATGCCTGCTCGTTTGTCGCATCGGCGGCATTCCTGCGCACGATCCGCCGCGCCGAGCCGCCGGCCGACCGCAGCACCGCCGAGTCGGTGTGGGACGAAGCCGCGGACGGGTTCCGTGCCGTCGCGTCGAGCGGGGTGCTGCGGACGATCGCCGCGATCACGGCGATCTATTCGGCCGCGTTCGGCATGTTCGGCGCCGTGTTCCTCGTGTTCGCCACGCGCGAGCTCGGATTCGGCACGGGCGTCCTCGGCATGATCTTCGCCGTCGGCGGCGTGAGCTCGCTCGCCGGCGCGCTGCTTGCGGGCCGCGCCGCCCGCGTGCTCGGCGTCGGGCCGTCGATGGCGGCGGGGGTGCTGTTCATGGGGCTGTCGATGCTGCTTGCCCCGGCGGCGCAGGGCGCGACGCTCGTCGCCGCCGCGCTGCTGCTCGCCCAGCAAGTCACCGGCGACGGTATGTTCACCGTCTTCCAGGTCAACGAGATGAGTCTCCGCCAGTCCGTCACCGACGGCCGGATGCTTGGGCGCATCAACGCATTCATGGGGATCATGGAGCAGGCGTTCCTGCTCGCCGGCACGCTGGCCGGCGGCGCGCTCGGCGAAACGCTCGGCCTGCGCCCGACGCTCGTCACCGCCGCATGCGCGCTGACCGCCGGCGCGGCGATGCTGTACGCATCGCCCGTGCGCGCGGTACGGAGCGCGTACGTCGCGGCGGAGGTCACGCAGTGCGCGCCGGCCGCCGGCGGCGGACCACCGTCCTAGTTCTGCACGCCTGACTGGAGCAGCACGCCGTTGTGGATCAGGAACGACCGGACCGTGTTACCCCACTTGGCTTTGCGGATCCGCGAACCCTCCATCGCCGCCTGCCACACGTCGATGAGGCCGACGTAGCGCTCGCGGCCCTTGACGCGGATGCGCTTCTCTCCGTCCTTGATCATCGTCGTTTCCTTGATGATCTGGTCGGGGTCGCGGTTGATGTGCCGGCAGAACGCCTCGAGCATCGGCAGGCGCTCCGGGTCGTCGTTCGCCGGATCGCCACCCCAGTGCTGCTGCAGGCCGCGCAGCCACTCACGCACCGTCGCGTACTCCTGCAGCGGGCGCAGTTCGACAGGCTGTTCGGTTGTCTCTTCGGCCATCGCTACATCGGCAGGCCGTACTTGTCGGCCAGCTTCTTGATCTCCTCGATGCGCGCCGGGTCGTTCGGCTTCGCCGGCTCCTGGATCATCTTCGCCGCCTTCAGTTCGGCCACGACCTTGTCGTCGCGCTTGAACGGCTTGCCGTACGCGCCTTCGAAGTACATCTCCTCGAACGGCGGGCGCGGCCGCTGGCCGCCGCCATCCGCCCGCTCGGACGGGTAACCGACGAGGATCGTCGAGAGCGGGATCCAGTCGTCGGGCGTCTTGAACACTTCCTTGAGCACGGCGCCATTCAGCGTCACGAATCCCACGCCGAGGCCTTCATCGACTCCGGTGAGCAGCGCCTGGCAGGCAGCGACGCCAACATCGAATGTCGAGGTCACCTGGTAGAACGGGCTGCCCGTCAGGGGCTTGAGGATCTGCGGGTACACGAACTCGTCAACGAACTTGTGGCTCCAGCCGTGCGTCGGCGCCAGCGCGCCCACGTCGACCAGCTCCTTGAGCCGCGAACCCTGGATCCGGTTGACGATCCCGAGGTCGTTGAAGAGGTGGATGTGCACCGGCGCCAGCTCGACGTTGAGCGCGGCGACCGGCGTCAGCAGCCGCTTCAACTGGTCCTCGGCCAGGTCGTCGCGGAACCCGACGATGGCGCGCGCCCAGTGCGCGTTGACGGCGCACGACGACAGCCGCATCGCCTCGAGCATCTTCTGAATCTTCTCGCGCTCCACGGGCCGATCCGGGTCGAAGAACCGGATCGAGCGGCGCGAGCCGATCACTTCCTTGAATTCCATGGCGCCTCCACATTGCTGCTGGCCTGTTCCGGCCCGGGAATTGTCCGGCACGCTTCCGCAAGGCGCCAGAGCCAATTGGCCGCCCCCCGGCGTGGAACCAAACGCCCGCGTGTGCGACGCTTCGGCAGCACGAGCGCCGGCGCGAGGAGGCAGCGATGCACGAACAGATCCTGTACGAAAAGAGCGATGGCGTGGCGGTCATCACGCTCAACCGCCCGGAGCGCATGAACGCCTTCACCGACGTGATGATCCGCGAGTGGGCTGCCGCGCTCGAGGACGCGCGCCTCGACCCCGCCGTGCGCGTCGTCGTGGTTACGGGCGCCGGGCGCGGGTTCTGCGCCGGCGCCGACCTGCGCGGCGGCGCCGGCGTCGGCGAGGCGGCGAGCGGCGAGCGGCCGCCGGCGGCCTCCGAGCGCCGCAACTGGCTGCGCGATGGCGTGCACTACGTCCCGCGGGCCGTGCAGCTGCTGGACAAGCCGTACATCGCCGCAGTCAATGGCGCGGCCGTCGGCGCCGGCATGGACATGGCGACCATGGCAGACCTGCGGTTCGCGTCCGACGCGGCGAAGTTCGCGATGTCGTACGTGAAGGTCGGGCTCGTGCCGGGCGACGGCGGCTGCTACACGCTGCCCCGCGTCGTCGGGCTGGCGAAGGCGCTGGAGCTGATCTGGACCGGCGACTTCGTCGACGCCGCCGAAGCGCTCCGCATCGGGTACGTGTCGCGCGTCGTCCCGGGCGATCAGCTCATGGACGAGACGCTGGCGTTCGCCCGCCGCCTGGCGGCAGGGCCCGCCGTGGCGATGCAACTCGCGAAGGGGCTGGTGTACCGCGGCCTGAACGCCGACTGGCACGAGGCATTCGAACAGGCGGGCATTGCCATGTCGATCGCGCAGTCGACCGAGGACGCCCGCGAGGGCCCGCGCGCCTTCGTCGAGAACCGCCCGCCAAAGTTCCAGGGGCGCTGACCGCGGCACGCGCCCGCCTGGTCCGATCGCACCATTTCGGCGCGCCGCACCCGCGCGCTACGCTGTCCTCGGTAAAGTTCTCGTAACTTGACCGTGCCGCGCGCCGGAGCGTACGGTACATGAAACTTAGCCGGAGGCTACGATGCGGGTGCGTGTGTTCGAAGTCCTGGAGGAGCGCGGCCAGAAGCAACGCTGGCTCCTCGCCGAGCTCGAACGCCGCGGCTACCGCATCAGCGAGGGCTACCTCTCCCAGATCAAGGCCGGCTCGAAGCAGCCCGGCCGCCAGTTCATCGACGCGGTGTGCGACATCATGGGCATGCCGGAGCACGAGCTGTTCATCACGCAACGCGAAGGAGGAGCGAGCAGCATGGCAGGAAAGACCGCCGCAACGACACCGGCACGAGCGCGGAAGAAGGACGGCAAGGGCAAGATCAACGTCGCCATCATTGGCGTCGGGAACTGCGCGTCGTCGCTCGTGCAGGGCCGCTACTTCTACCGCGACGCGCGCGATGGCGAGGTCATCCCCGGCATCATGCACGCCACGCTCGGCGGCTATCACATCAGCGACATCAACTTCGTCGCGGCGATCGACATCGACGCCAACAAGGTCGGCAAAGACCTCTCCGAGGCGGTCTTTACCGAGCCCAACAACACCTTCAAGTTCAGCGATGTGCCCCACCAGGGCGTCCGCGTGTCACGCGGGATGACGCACGACGGCCTCGGCAAGTACCTCTCGACGGTCATCACCAAGGCCACCGGCCCCACCGATGACATCGTCCGCCTGCTGAAGGAGACCGAGACCGACGTCGTCGTCAGCTACCTCCCCGTCGGCTCCGAGGAAGCGACGAAGTGGTACGTCGAGCAGGTGCTCGCGGCCGGCTGCGGTTTCGTCAACTGCATCCCGGTGTTCATCGCGCGGGATCACTACGGCTACTGGCCAAAGCGCTTCCGCGAGGCCGGCGTGCCGATCGTCGGCGACGACATCAAGTCGCAGGTCGGCGCGACTATCGTCCACCGGGTGCTGACGCGCCTGTTCCGCGAGCGCGGCGTCCGCCTCGACCGCACGTACCAGCTGAACTTCGGTGGCAACACCGACTTCCTCAACATGCTCGAGCGCGAGCGCCTCGAGTCGAAGAAGATCTCGAAGACCGGCGCCGTCACTTCGCAACTCGACTACGAACTGCCCGCGTCCGACGTCCACGTCGGTCCCTCGGACCACGTGCCGTGGCTGCAGGACCGCAAGTGGTGCTACATCCGCATGGAGGGCACGACGTTCGGCAACGTCCCGCTCAACGCCGAGGTCAAGCTCGAGGTCTGGGACAGCCCGAACTCCGCCGGCGTCGTCATCGATGCCATCCGGTGCTGCAAGATCGCCATGGACCGCGGCATCGCCGGTCCGCTCGAAGGGCCATCGGCCTACTTCATGAAATCGCCGCCGACGCAGTATGCTGACGATGTCGCGCGCGACATGGTGGAGCAGTTCGTAGCGGGATAAAGGAATCGTGCTCGATCGGATCGTCTACTGGCTCTTCCGGCTGGCGATCCTCGTGACACGGCCGCTGCCCCTGCGGCTCGGATACTGGTTCGGCGAGCGAGTGGCGCTGCTCTGCTACTGGCTGGTCTCCCCGCGTCAGCGGCGCGCCCTCAACGCCAACCTCGCCCACGTGCTCCGGAGCGACGATCACCGCTACGTGGACGCCGTCGCCCGGCGCAGCTTTCGCAACTTCGGCAAGTACGTCATCGACTTCATCCACTACCCGCTCATGACGCGCGGCGAGGTGCGGCGGCGCCTCAAGTTCGACCAGTTCCCGGAACTCGACGAGGCGGTCGCCGCCGGCCGCGGCGTGCTCATCGTCACGATCCACTTCGGCAACTGGGACCTCGGCGCGGCCGCGCTGGCGGCGCACGACTATCCAATCAACGCCATCGCCGAGTCCTTCCGCTACCGGCCGATGGACGACCTCGTGCAGGGTTCGCGCGCGAAGCTCGGGATGCGCGTCATCGGCCACGACCGGCTCGGGCCGACGGTATTTCGCGCGCTGCGCAACGGCGAGCTGCTCGCCATGCTCGTCGACGTGACCAACGACGCACACCACCGGCTCGAGGTCGACTTCTTCGGCGCGCCGGCGCTCGTCTCGTCCGCACCGGCGCGCATCGCGCTGCGCACCAACGCGTGGGTAGTGCCCGCCGTCGTCATCCGCGGCCCGGACGACGATCTCGACATCCGCCCCATCATCGACACGTCGCTCGGCGGCTTTGCTCCGACCGGAGACGAGCCGCGCGACATCGCCGAGCTCACACGGCTGATCATGGCATCCCTCGAGCGGACGATCCGCCGCTACCCGGAGCAGTGGTTCATCTTCCGGCGCCTCTGGGGCCGCGCGGCCGCGCCCGCGCGCCGCGCCGGGGCCATCGCGGAGGGTGCGTGATTAGCGTCCCGTTCCCCCGGCCGCGACTGTGGAAGTACTACCTGATGGTCATCGTCATCAACACGATCGGCCGCATGCCGCTGCGATGGCGCTACGGCATCTCGCGCATCGTCAGCGACCGCATCTACGACTGGCGCAAGTCGGTGCGCGAGGCGACGCGCAGCAACGTGCGCCACGTGCTCGGTCCCGGCGCGAGCGAGGATGAGGTCGACCGCATCGCTCGCCAGTGCGCGCGCAACACGGGCCGCTACTACGCCGACGTCGTCGGCATGCACCGCATCAACGTGCGCCGCTTCTTCGAAAATGACCTGGTGCTCGAAGGCCTCGAGCATGTCACGCAGGCGCAGGCGCGAGGCCACGGCGTGGTGCTCGCGTCGGCGCACTACGCCAACCCCGAGTTCGCCGTCCAGGCGCTCGCCGCGGCCGGTATCGAGGTGTTCGCGCTCGTCGAGCCGCTGAACCCGCCAGAGCTCGGCCGCCTGATGTGGAACCTGCGCAACGTCCACGGCCACCGCTACGAGCCGGTGAGCTTCAGCGCCGTGAAGCACGCGATGGAGTGGCTGCGCAACTGCGGCGTCGTCGCGATCCTGGTCGACCGCGACATCCAGAAGCGCGGGATCGAAATCGAGTTCTGCGGCGCGCCAGCGCGCTTCCCCACCGGCGCCATCGACCTGGCGCTGCGCACGAACGCGGTCGTCGTCCCGGGCTGGGTGCGCCGCATCGGCGAGTTCAAGGTGCACGCACGCCTCGGCCCGGCAATGCCGCTCGTGCGCACTGGCAACAACGAGGAGGACGTGCGCGTCAACACGGCGTCGCTGCTCGCCCTCTTCGAGCAGCACCTGAAGTCCGACCCGGGCCAGTGGAGCGTGCTCGACCGCATCTGGCCCGACGACGCGTCCGCGACGCCCGCGCCGTCCGAGACCGCCGCCACGCACTGACGCGCCCCGCCGCGCGCAACATCGTTACAATGCGGCATCGCTGCGGAACCGGCGCGCTACCGCGCGGCGCGGCGACGTGACGACGTGGGCACAGCCGACCTCCACATCCACACGCGCTACGGCGACGGCATGGCCACCGTCCCGGAACTGCTCCGTTATGTCGCGCAGCGCGGCGGCATCGATGTCATCGCCGTCACCGAGCACGACACCCTGCGCGCCGCCGGCGAAGCCCGCGAGATGCATGCGCGCGGCGATTACCCCTTCGGGCTGGTCACCGGCATGGAAGTGACCACGCTCGACGGCCACCTCCTCGCGCTGTTCATCGACGAGCCCGTGCCGAGCTTCCGCCGCATGGAGGAGACGCTCGTCGCCATCCACCGCCTCGGCGGCCTGGCGGTCGTGCCCCACCCGTTGTCGTGGCTCACCCGCAGCGTCAGCGCGAAGGTGCTCGACCGCATCGCCGCCATCGGCAACGACGCCGTGCACTTCGACGCGATCGAGGAGTACAACCTCTCCCCGGCCGGCCGTGTGACGTCGGCCCGCGTGCGCCGCCTCAACCGCGAGCGATTCCACCTCCCGGCGGTCGGGTCGAGCGACGCGCACTTCCTGCAGGCGATCGGCAGCGCCCTCACGTCCTTCGAGGGCACGACGCCCGACGACCTGCGCCGTGCCATCGCGGCCGGCACGACCGCGGGGGCCGCGGGGCGCGCGCCCCGCATGTCCGAGCTGGGATACCGCAACATCGCGTTGCAGCAGTGGCGCGGCATGATGGCGACGCCGCGCAACATGGGCTGGGCGCCGACGATCCGCAGCTTCATCATCAGCCGCGCGCGTCACCGCCCCGCGCCCGGCGCCGCCCCGGAGGATCCCGCCCGGTGAAGGTCGCGCTCGTTTCGCCCTACGACTGGTCGGTGTCCGGCGGCGTGAACAACCACATCGCGCCCCTCGCGGCGGAGTTCGTGCGCCTCGGCCACGAGCCGCACATCGTCGCCGCCGGCGCGAAGGCCGCCAAGCCCGGCATCTGCCCCATCACGACGATCGGGCGGCCGATCCCGCTGCGCGTCAGCGGCTCCGTGGCGCGCATCACGCTGTCCCTGCGCGTCGCCGGCCGCGTGCGCAAGTTCCTCGAGGAGCACGACTTCGACATCGTGCACGTGCACGAGCCGTTCATGCCGCAGCTGCCAATCCAGTTCCTGCGCTACTCGACTGCGGTGAACGTCGGCACGTGGCATGCGGCGCGCGAGTCGAACTTCGTCTACCTCTACGGCCGCCGCCTGATCAAGCGCTGGGCCACCAAGCTCGATGGCAAGATCGCCGTCTCCTCGGCCGCGGACAAGCACGTGCAGAAGTACTTTCCCGGCTACTACAACATCATCCCGAACGGCGTCGATGTCGAGCACTTCGCACGCGTCGCCGCCCCGCTGCCGGAGTTCGAGGACGGCAAGCTCAACGTGTTGTTCGTCGGGCGCCCGGAGAAACGGAAGGGGCTGAAGTACCTGGTCCGCGCGTTCGTCGGTGTGCAGCGCGAGGTCCCCGACACGCGCCTGATCGTCGTCGGCGCCGGCAAGTTCGACCGGTACGAGGCGGCCGTCCGCAACGCCCGGCTGCAAAACGTGCGCTTCCGCGCCTACGTGCCGTTCGATGAGTTGCCGCGCTACCCCCATACGGCGCACGTCTTCTGCGCGCCCAATACCGGCTTCGAGAGCCAGGGCATCGTCCTGCTGGAGGCGATGGCGGCCGGCATGCCGATCGTCGCGTCGAACATCGACGGGTTCGCTGGCGTGCTCACGCACGGCGTCGAAGGCCTGCTCGTCACGCCCGAGGATGCGCCGGCGCTCGCCAGCGCGCTCGTCGATCTGCTGCGCGATCCCGCGCGCCGCCAGGCGATGGGCGAGCGAGGCCGCGAGCGGGCGCAGCACTACAGCTGGGACCGAGTCAGTCAGCGCGTGCTGTCCTACTACGAGCGGCTCATCTACGAGCGCCGCATGCTCGAGCGCGAGCAGGGCGCCGCCGCCGCCGATCCCGTCGTCAGCTAGCGTCGGCCGCGCATCAGCCGCACGAGGTCCCGTGCTGCCGCACCGCGATGCGTATGTCGAGCGTGTTGACGCTGTTGTCGCCATTCACGTCGTACACGGCGGCGACTGCGCCAACGTTCTTCGCGATCATTGCGAGGTCAAGGACATTCACCCGCCGGTCGATGTTCACATCGGCGCATGCGCGCGTGAGCGGCGCGTATCCCAGCGCGGCAAGCGCGTCCGCGATCGCGGCGCCCCCGTTGGCGTTCGGGTGGACTCCGTCGTAGACGTAGCCGAGCATCCATGGGTCGTCGGCGCCGCTCGGGCCGTTGAAGATCGCGTGCACATTCGCCACGCGCATGTCTCGCGTCGTGGCCGCCGACGCGTGGATGTGGTCGTTCATCGCGAGCAGGTACGAATTCAGCAGTTCGAACGGCGGATCTTCGCCGGCCTGATCGAACGTGGGAACGGCATAGTACAGGTCGAAGGCACGGATGATCGTACCGGGCGCGCGTAGCGCATCGATCTCGCCGAGGATCGCATCCCAGTTCGCCTGGAATCCGGCGACCACCGCACGAAGGCAATCCTGGCCATCCACCCCGCCACAGGTCCCGTCAACATAGGAAGCACGGGCCGGCCAGAAGTCGTTGATCCCGACCTGCAGCGTCACGATCTCGGCGCCCGCAAGCGCGTCCCTCCCCGCGCCGTCGGTACGGACCGAGTCGAGCAGCTGCGCGCTCGTCCGGCCCGGCACGGCGAGGTTCGCGCTGTACGCGACGCGATGCAACTCAACCTCGGCAAGGTGCTCGTAGCGCGGATGGATCGTCCATCCGGACGACAGCGAGTCGCCCAGCGCGACGATGTCGATGGGCGTGCCCGCATGCGCGCGCTCCGGCATGGTGAAGCCTGCCCATAGAGCGGCCAGGATCGCGAACGCCCACAGCCAGCGCCGTCCGATTCCGTTCATGGCGCCTCAGTTCATATCGCTTCTTAGAACGATGCGGGAAACGCGAGCGTACCGTTGCCGCCCGCTACGAGCAACCGCGTGCGACCACGCGGTGCGGGATCGGCGGCGCTTGCCCTCGCCCGCGTGTCCGGCACACTTCGCTTCATGGCGGAATGTCCCCCGGACAGCGAGTATCGCCTGCTGCACGCGGCGGCGATGGCCGCGCTGTTCTGCGTCGGGCTGTACGCCGCGGCGTTCGGACCCGTGCTCCCCTTCCTCGCCGACGACGCCGGCGTATCGCTCGACACGTCCGGCCTGCTGCTCACGGTGTTCTTCATCGGCTCGATCGCCGCGTCGGCGACGATCGCGCTCTGGCTCCACGGCCGCGACACCCGCGCGCTGACCATCGGCGGCCTGGCGCTGACGATCGCCGGGTCGCTCGGCGTGGGATTTGCGCCAGACTGGCCGCTCGTGCTCTGCAGCGGCATCGTCCTCGGCCTCGGCGATGGCCTGATCGTCGCCGCGCTCCACATCCTCATGTCCGCGACGTCGAAGGACGTCGCCGGCGCGATCAACCGGCTCAACCTCTTCTTCGCGTTCGGCGCCGTCGCCGGCCCGCTCTGGGCCGGGGCGATCCTCACGGCAACGGAATCGCGCGGCATCGTCTTTGCCGGCATCGCCGCCGTAATGGCGCTCTCGATCGCGCTGCTGATGATCGCCGCCGCGCCGCTGCGCGATCCCGCCGCGGACGAAGACAGCGAGGAGGAGTTCGCGCTCCCCGGCAACCCGACGGCATGGGTCATGGGCGCGGTCCTGTTCCTGTACGTCGGCGCGGAGTTCGGGCTCGGATCGTGGGTGTCGTCGTACGTCCGCGAGTCGACCGATGCCACGGTGTTTGGCGCGGCGCTGCTCACGGCGGGCTACTGGGCGGCGCTCGTCGCCGGTCGCGTCGCGAGCGGCATGTACTTCGCACGCCGCAGCGACGCCACGACGCTGCTCATCGTCAGCGTCGGCGGCGCGGGCATCGCCAGCGCGCTTCTCGCCGCGTTCACCGGCGACATCGTGCTCAGCGCGTTCGCGGCGTTCGGCGCGGGGCTGTTCCTCGGCCCCGTGTGGCCGGCGACGGTCGCTATCGCGTCCGAGGCCGGCGAGGCGCACGCCACCGCAGCTACCGTCACGATGGGCAACTCCGGCGGTATCGCCATCCCCTGGCTGCAGGGGCTGGTGCTCGTCGGCGCCGGACCGCGCGAGGGCGTCATGGTCACGGCAGCGCTCTGCGCGCTGATGCTGGCGGTCGCCGTGGCGTTCCGCGCGCGGCGGCCCGCGCATTGAGCGTAGGCCGCCGGTACGGGATCATCCTTCGGCGAGCGCAGCTGGCGCAGCCACAGGAGCAACGATGACCGAGATCACGCACCGCACGGTCCAGACCAACGGCATCAACATGCATATCGCCGAGGCGGGCGAGGGCCCGCTCGTGCTGCTCATCCACGGCTTCCCGGAGTCGTGGTACTCGTGGCGGCACCAGCTCCCGGCGCTCGCCAGTGCCGGGTACCACGCCGTCGCGACCGACGTCCGCGGCTACGGCCGCAGCGACGCGCCAGGGCCCATCGAGGCGTACAGCATGAAGCAGATGACCGCCGACCACGCCGGGGTCATCGACGCGCTCGGCGAGCGCACCGCGGTCGTCGTCGGCCACGACTGGGGCGCGCCGATCGCATGGCACTGCGCGCTGCTCTACCCCGAGCGCTTCCCCGCGGTCGCGGCGCTCAGCGTGCCGTACACGCCGCGCCCGCCGATGCCGCCGACGCAGCTGTTCAAGTTGGCCTTCCCCGACACGTTCTTCTACATCCTGTACTTCCAGGAGCCGGGCGTGGCCGAAGCGGAGCTCGAGGCCGACGTGCGCAAGTCGATGCGCGTATTCCTGCACGCCGCGTCGGGCGACGCCGCCGCCGACCTGTCGTTCTGGCGCAAGCCGAAGGACGCGACGTTCCTCGACGGCCTGCCCGAGCCGGCGTCGCTGCCGCCGTGGCTCACGCCGGCAGATCTCGACTACTTCGTCGGCGAGTTCGAACGTACGGGCTTCCGCGGCGGCCTCAACCGCTACCGCAACATGGACCGTGACTGGGAAGAGATGCCCGAACTCGCCGGCGCCACGGTGCGGCAGCCGGCGCTGTTTATCGCCGGCGACCGCGACGGCGTCATCGCCATGAACCCCGCGGGCATCGACATGATGAAGCAGAGCGTACCGAATCTCCGCGACGCGTTGCTGCTGCCGGGCTGCGGACACTGGACACAACAAGAGCGCCCGGCTGAAGTCAACGCGGCGCTCATCGCGTTCCTGAAAGGGCTGGCCTGATGCGCATCGGCGTCATGATGGACGAGCACCGCCCGCTCACCGACACGGTGCAGCAGGCGGCCGAGGTCGAGGCGCTCGGCTTCGACTCGGCATGGTTTCTGCAGATCTTCGAATGGGACGCGCTGACGATGGCGGCGCTCGCCGGCCCGCGCACGTCGCGCATCGAGCTCGGCACGGGCGTGATCCCCGTGTACACCCGCCACCCGTTCGCCATGGCGCAGCAAGCGCTGACGGTGCAATCGTCGGCAGGCGGGCGATTCACGCTGGGCGTCGGGCTCTCGCACAAGCCGCTCGTCGAGGGCATGTGGGGGCTGTCGTACGACAAGCCGGCACGCTATATGCGCGAGTACCTATCGGCGCTGGCGCCGCTCGTCCGCGAGCAGCGCGTGGTCTTCGCCGGCGACGTCATCCGCACGACCGGGGCGCTGCAGATGCCCGGCGTGAAGCCGGTGCCGCTGCTCATCGCCGCGCTCGCGCCGCTGATGCTGCGCCTCGCCGGAGAAGTTGCCGACGGCACGATCACGTGGATGACCGGGCTCAACACGCTCGCGTCGCACGTCGTCCCGCGCATCACCAAAGCGGCGCGCGAGGCTGGCCGCGCGCAGCCGCGGGTCGTCGTCGCGCTGCCCGTCGCCGTTACCGGCGACCCGGCGCGCGCGCGTGAGGACGCCGGAAAGCACTTCGCCATCTACGGCCGGCTGGAGAACTACCAGCGCATGCTCCAGAAAGAAGGCGCCGCCGGGCCGCCCGACGTCACGATCGCCGGCGACGAAGCGACGGTCGAGCGGCACATCCGCGAACTCGCCGAGGCCGGCGCGACGGACTTCGTCGCGGCGATCTTCCCGTTCGGCGACAACCCGGGCGAAGGCCGCCGCCGCACGTTCGATCTCCTCGCGTCGCTCGTAGGTCGCATCGCATGACGATCGCCATCACCAACGCCACGCTGATCGACGGGAACGGCGGCGCGCCGCTGCGCAACGCAACCATCGTCGTCGACGGCGAGCGCATCATCAGCGCCGGCGCCGGCGATCCGCCGCGCGACGCCAACGTCATCGACGCCGGCGGCCGCGCGGTCATGCCGGGCATGATCGACTGCCACGTCCACCTGTTCTTCGAGCCCGCATCGCTGCAGCAAAACATGCTCATCCCGCCGACACTGCGCGCCTTCATGGCGGCGAAGAACGCCGCCGCCACGCTCGACGCGGGCTTCACCGCCGCGCGCGACGCCGGCGGCACCCCACAGGGCTTCAAGATGGCGATCGAGCGCGGGCTCATCCCCGGCCCGCGGCTGCGCATCTCCGTCACCATCCTCTCGCAGACCGGCGGCCACGGCGACCAGACGATGCCGTCCGGCGTGCGCGCGCGCGTCCCCGCCGGACCGGAGTTCCCGCAGAACGTCGTCGACGGCCCGGGCGAAGTGCGACGCGCGGTCCGCGAGTTGCTGCGCGCCGGCGCCGACTTCATCAAGTTCTGCGCGACCGGCGGCGTGCTCTCGCCGGCCGATGAGCCCGGCCACACGCAGTTCACACCGGCGGAGATCGACGTGATGGTCGAGGAAGCCGCGGCTGCCGGGAAGACGTGCATGTCGCACGCGCAGGGCACGCAGGGCATCAAGAACGCCGTCCGGGCCGGCGTCGAATCGATCGAACACGGCATCTGGCTCGACGATGAGGCGATCGACGAGATGAAGCGACGCGGCACGTTCCTCGTGCCGACGCTCGTCGCGCCGCTCTGGGTGCTGCGCCGCGCCGAAAAGGAGCCGGGCAGCGTGCTCCCCCAGTCGGTGCGAAAGACGAAGGAAGTGATCGACGACCACCGCGCGAGCGTCGTCCGCGCGATCGCCGCCGGCGTGCGCGTCGCGATGGGCACGGACAGCGGCGTCGGGCCCCACGGCACCAACGCCGAGGAGCTGCAGCGCATGGTCGAGTGCGGCATGACGCCGATGCAAGCGATCGTCGCTACGACGAAGACCGCCGCGGAGTGCATGCACATGCCGCGCGACATCGGCACGATCGAGCCGGGCAAGTACGCCGACCTGCTGATCGTCGATGGCGACCCGCTGGCGGACATCGCGCTTCTGCAAGACCGCGCGAAGCTCGCGCTGATCATGCAGGGCGGCCGCATCCACAAGGACGCCCGCTGAGCGAAGGAGCATCGATGGCGACCGGCATCCGCGTTGAACCCGAGGTCACGACGCCGCACCTGCTCTGCACGCCCGAGGGCAGGCTCAACCGCACGGCGGTCGGCTGGTCGCGCTCGCCGCTGCACACCTGCAACCTGCCGCCCGGCCTCCCGCGAAAGAAGCGCTGGAACTACTGGTGCGTCACCAGCGATGATGTGCTGTTCTCCGCGACGATCGCCGATGTCGACATCATCTCGCTCGCGTTCGTGTACATCTACGACCTGCGCACACAGCGCTTCATCGAGCAGACGGCGGGCGCCGCGCCCGGCATCGCCATGCCCGCGACGCCAGCGGGCGACATCGTCTTTGAGCACGCCGGCGGGCGTGTCGCGCTTACCGACGAGGGCGCGGGCACGCGCATCCGCGTCGACTGGGCGGACTTCGGCGGCGCATCGCTCGCAGCCGACATCGTCGTCGCCCGCCCACCCGGCCATGAGACGCTGAACGTCGTCATCCCCTGGAGCGATGAGCTGTTCCAGTTCACATCGAAGCAGAACACGCTGCCCGCGACCGGCCGCATCACGCTCGGGGACGATACCTACGATCTGCGCGCTGACGCGTGGGGCTGCCTGGACTACGGCCGCGGCGTGTGGCCGCACGAGACACAGTGGAATTGGGGCGCCGCTTCCGGAGTGCAGGACGGGCACATCATCGGCCTGAACCTCGGCGGAGGGTGGACCGACGGCACGGGCATGACCGAGAACGGCGTCTGCGTCGACGGGCGGCTCACGAAGATCGGCGAGGACCTGCGGTTCACGTGGGATCGCGCGGACCGCATGACGCCGTGGCTCATCCGCACCGACGGCAGCGAACGCATCGACCTGCGGTTCGACCCGGTCTACGAGCGCATCGCCAAGACGGAGACCGACGTCTTCCGGTCGGAAGTGCACCAGATGTTCGGGCACTACTCCGGCCGCATCGTCCCGGACGGCGGACCGCCGATCGTCATCGACCGCCTGTTCGGCTGGATCGAGGAGCAGGACGCGCGCTGGTAGCCGCCGCGGCTACTCCAGGCCGGAGAGCTCCGACGACGCCTCGGGGTAGAGCGGCACCTGCTCCATGAACTCGCTGCGGACGAGTCGCGCGAACTCGTGCCCCGAGTCGAGTTCGTCGATCTCGAGGCCCGACTCGCGCAGCCATGCGCGCAGCGTCTCCTCGTCGTCGGCGACGGGCGAGAACGCGACGGCTCCGGTATCGCCCACCTCGCGTTCGTACCACCGCGCGACGGCGTAGACGAACGCGCGTCCGTCCCCGGGATGGTCGGCCTCCGTGACGAAGACCCGCGGGTCGGCGTGCTTGAACAGGTCCGGGTGCGTATCTGACCAGGTCATGCGGCCTCCTCACCACCATACTACGCCCGCCGCCCTGCCGCGGCGACGCCGCCGCGGCCGCCCGCCGTTGCGGTTGCGTGCCATGCCGCCTTCGGGCCGATCGGCCGTGCGATCGGCAACCATTGGCGTGGCCGCACAGCCGCCCGTTGTGCCACCATGAAGCGATGGCTTCACGGAACACCGCCGCGGGCGGCGCGCCGCTCCTCAGCATCCGCGACTTGTCGATCAGGTTCGGCGGCATCAGCGCGCTTGAAGGCGTGTCCTTCGACCAGCGCGACGGGGAGATCCTGAGCCTGATCGGCCCGAACGGCGCCGGAAAGACCACCGTCTTCAACTGCATGACGCGCGTCTACGAACCGGACACCGGCCGCATCACCTTCGACGGCGTCGAGCTGTTGCGCCTGCGCCCGCACCAGGTCATCGCCAACGGCGTCGCCCGCACGTTCCAGAACATCGAGCTGTTCGGGACGATGTCCGTCCTCGACAACCTGCTCGTCGGCCTGCACGCCTCGCTCCGCAGCTCGATCGTCGAAGCCGCCTTCCGCCTGCCGCGCGCGCGGCGCGAAGAACGGGAGTCCCTCGATCGCGTCGAAGCCGTGGTCGAGTTCCTGCGCCTGGAGCCGTATCGCGACGTGCCCGCCGCCGGGCTGCCGTTCGGCGTCAAGAAGCGCGTCGAGCTCGGCCGAGCGCTCGTCTCACGCCCACGCCTGCTCCTGCTCGACGAGCCGGCAAACGGCCTGAGCAGCGGCGAGGTCGAGCATGTGATGGACCTCATCCGCTCCGTGCGCGACGACCTCGGCGTCACGGTGCTGATGGTCGAGCACCACATGGGCCTCGTGATGGGCGTGTCCGACCGCGTCTGCGTGCTGAACTTCGGCCGCAAGATCGCCGAGGGCACGCCGGCCGAGGTGCAGCGCGATCCCGAAGTGATCGAGGCGTACCTGGGAGAGAGCGTTGCTTAACATCGAGCATGTCCACGCGTCCTACGGCCCCGTGCGCGCGCTCCAGGGTGTGTCGCTCTCCGTGCCGCGCGGCAAGATCATCGCGCTGCTCGGCGCGAACGGCGCCGGCAAGAGTTCAACACTGCGCGCCGTCTCGGGTCTGCTCCACCCGTCGCAGGGCACGATCGAGTTCGAGGGCGAGCGCATCGACCGGCGGTCGCCGGAGTCGATCGTGCGCCTCGGGATCTCGCAGGTGCCGGAGGGGCGTCAGCTGTTCACCGGCCTGTCGGTCATGGACAACCTGCGGCTCGGCGCGTACGTCCGCCGCGACGGCTCGGCCGTCAGGCGCGACCTCGAGCGCGTGTATGCGTACTTCCCCATCCTCGAGCAGCGTTCGCGGCAGGCCGCCGGCCTGCTCAGCGGCGGCGAGCAGCAGATGCTCGCCATCGGCCGCGCGCTGATGGCGAACCCGCGCCTGCTCCTCCTCGACGAGCCGTCGCTCGGGCTCGCGCCCATCGTCGTGCGCGACATCTTCAAGATCATCCGGGCGTTCAACGAGAGCGAGGGGTTGACGATCCTGCTCGTCGAGCAGAACGCGAACCTCGCGCTCGAGATGGCGCACTACGGCTACTTGCTGGACACCGGCAGCATCAGCCTGCACGATAGCGCGAAGAACCTCCGCTCGAACGAGTCGGTCCGCCGCGGCTACCTCGGCAAGGCGCCGGCGCCTGCGCCCTGACGGCTCGGCGCGCCTCGCGCGCGCTCCATCGCGCCGCTTCCTTGCGAATCGACTGGCCCCCGGGCCGCTAGCTAGCGCGCCAGTTCCGCGCCGCCGGCGACATGTGGCCCCTCCGGCGCCGCGCCATCGCCCGCCGACGGCGCGCGGGCGAACTCCGCCGGCACCGGCGACGAGGCGGGCGCTGCCCGCTCCGCTTCCACATCGTCGACCATGTCGAGGCCGATGCGGTCACACAGCGCGCGGAACGCCTCCTCGGTCCAGCGCCCGAGCGCATCGACATCGCCCGGCACCTTCTTGTCGATCGTGTACGAGAACGCCAGGTCGCGGTCGTAGCTCATCACCGCCAGGCTCAGGCCCATGCGCCAGCCGAGCGGCACCCACGGGTAGTGTTCGACCAGGCGGTGGCCCATGCAGTACAGCGGCACCAGCGGGCCCGGCACGTTCGTGCAGATCAGGTTGGAGATCGTGTTCGGCATCGACAGGTTGTGGCCGACGAACGCCTGGGTCAGCGGCGGCAGGGCGCCGAGCAGCGACGAAAGCGCGTCGAGCCCCTGCGCCTGCCCCGACGATTTCAGCGACGAGATCTCGCCGTGGATCAGGTCGAACCGCTCGAGCGGGTCACGCACACCGACGGGCAACGCCGCGAGCATGAACGACACGCGGTTGCCCAGCGTGTCCCCTTCATCCTCCGACCGCACGTTGACCGGCGTCGTCACGCGCAGGGTCGTGTGCTCGGTGTGCTGGCCCAGCGACTCGAGGTACCGCCCGATCGCGCCCGCCAGCGTCGTCAGCACGACATCGTTGATCGTGCCGCCGAGCATCTTCGACGCCGCGCGCACATCCTGGAACCGCACGCGTCCCCACGACAGCCGGTCGGGCGATGTCAGCTTGTGGTTCCACGGCGTAGCGGGCGCAGGCACCGACAGGTACGTCCCTGCCCTGCCGAACGCGCTCACCATGCGCTCCGCACGGCGCAGGGAGCCCAGCGGGTCGAGCCACGCCATCATCACGCGCTCCGCGAAGCGCATCTGCTCGAGCATCCGCTCGGCGATCGCATCGGTGAACTGCGACGCGGCGTCGGGCGCCGCCGCGGCCTTCTTGCGCGGCTTGCGGCGCGGCTGCTGCGGCTGCGGCTCGAAGTCCAGCAGCGCGGCGAGCAGCTCGACGCCGCTCACGCCATCGACCATGCAGTGGTGCACCTTGGCGATGTGCGCCGTCCGCCCTCCTGCCAGCCCGGTGATCAGCTTCATCTCCCACAGCGGCTTGTTCCGCTCGAGCGGCCGCGCGAAGAACTCGCCGGCGGTCGCCCGCAGCTGCGCGTCATCGCCCGGCTTGTCGAGGTGGATCTGCCCGAGATGATTGTGGATGTCGAACTCCGGGTCATCGATCCACGCGGGGTGCACGAGACCGAGCGGCGCCGGCATCAGCCGCTGCTTGTATCGCGGCACGAGGTCGATGCGCCGGTCGACGTGCTCCACCCACTTCGCATACGGGATGTGCCCCTCGTAGATCCCGACCGACGCGACGTTCAGCGGGAACTCCGGCCGCTCGAAGTTGATGAACGCCGCGTCTTCAAAGCTCAGTCTTCGCGCAAGGTCACGTTCCATCGCACCCTCCTGTGACCGTCAATCCTTCGTCGTCTCGAAATCCAGCGGTTCGCCGAAGGTCATCCACTTGCCATCCGTCACCCGCACGTACACCTCGATCTCGAACGGCCGGTGGTCGTCCTCGCTGAAGCTCACGGGCTGCAGGCACACCGAGCACTGGTACTTCCTGATGCTCTCCAGCGCCTCCACGAACGACTCGCGCGTGATGTCCGCCCCCGCGCGCTTCAGCCCCTCGACCGTCAACTCTCCCACGATATACCCGTACAGCGTAAGGTTACTCACGGGCACCTGCGGCGCGTACTGCTTCAGGTTCGCAAGGTACTCCTGCACGCCCGGGTAATCGGTCTCGTGCGCCTGGTGCCCGAACAGCACGCTGACGATGCCCTCGGAGTTCTCCGCGCCCGCCAGCTCGAGGAACAGCTCCGTCGCGTCAACGCCCGTCACGATGATCGGCACGTCCCAGTTCAGCACCTCGCGCGCGGTCTTGACCAGGCTCGCGGCCGGCGGCGGGATGGCATACGTGGCGATCACCTCGGCGCCCGCGTTCTTCAGCCGCTGCGTCTGCGCCGTGACGTCCCATTGCACCGACTCGTACGTCTCGCGCGCTACGATCTCGACGTCGCTGCCCTCCAGCCCGCGCTTGATGCCCTCCTCGCCCTCGTAGCCGAACTCGTTGTTCTGCAGCAGCAGCCCGAGCTTCTTTCCGGCGTGCTCCTTCGCGATGTACTGCCCGAGCATCTCGCCTTCCTGCATGTACACCGGGTTGCCGCCAAAGCGTGTCGGCACGACAGGATCCGACCACCGCGACAGCCCCGACGAGATGAACAGGTCCGGGATCTTGCGCTCCTCCAGGTACTTCCACACGGACAGGTGCGTCTCCTCGCCGAGCCCGCCGACGATGCCGAACACCTTGTCCTGCTCAACGAGCTTGCGCACGACCTCGACCGTGTCCGACGGGTTGTAATGGTCGTCGCCCGAGATCAGCGTCACCTTTCGGCCATGCACGCCGCCCTCGCTATCGTTGATGTAGTCGAAGTACGCGCGGATGCCGTCGGCGATCGGCGCGTACGCCGCCGCGGGGCTCTGGCTCAGCGGGATGTGGATGCCGAACTTGATCTCGGTGTCGCTGATGCCGGTGCGGTCGCCGCCTCCGCCGCCACCGTCATCCTCCGTGCTCGCGCACCCGAGCGGGATGAGCAGCGCCGCGGCAAGGAGCAGCGGCCGGAGCCTGTGCGCAACGAGGCGTGTAGCGTTCATCGCATCACTCCGGCGTCGACTCGAACCCAACGGGCTCGCCGAACTCTACCCACTTGCCACCCTCGACCTTCACGTACACCTCGACCTCGAATGGCCGGTGGTCGCTGTCGCTGAAGTTCACCGGCACGAGGCAGATCGTGCACCTGAACCCGCGGATCGACTCCGTCGCCTCGATCAGCTTGTCGCGCGTGAGGTCGCGGCCGGCCTTCTGCAGCGCTTCGACCATCAACTCGCCCATCGCCTGGCCGAGGATCGTCAGGTTGCTGGGCTCGGCGCCGCCGCCATACGTCTTCATGATCTCGGCGTGCTTCTGGATGCCGGGGTCATCGGTCTGGTACGCCTGCTTGCCGAACACCACGCTGATCACGCCCTCGGCGTTCTCCGCGCCGGCGAGGGAGATGAAGATATCCGTCGCGTCGACACCCGTCACGACGATCGGCACATCCCAGTTCAACACCTCGCGGGCCACCTTCGCAACGTTAGCGCCCTGGGGCGGAAGCGTGTACGCAACGAGCAGGTCGGCGCCCTCGTTCCTGGCGCGCTGGACGTGCGACGTGAGGTCCGTTTCGAGCGACTCGTACGCCTCCCGCGCGACGATCTCGACGCCGCTTCCCTCGATCCCCTCCCTGATGCCGCGCTCGCCGTCGGCGCCGAAATCGTCGTTCTGCAGGATCAGCGCCACCTTCGCGTCCGGGTGCTCCTTCGCGATGTACTGGCCCAGGATCTTGCCCTCCGTGATGTAGTCCGGGTTGCCGCCGAACCGCGTCTTGACCACCGGATCCGTGAACTTCGCCGCGCCCGACAGCACGAACATGTCCGGCACGCCGCGCTCGACGAGGAAGTTGGCCGCCGCGCTGTGCGTCGCCGTGCCGAGCCCGCCGATGACCGCAAACACCTTGTCCTGCTCGACGAGTTTGCGCACCACCTCCGCCGTATCGGACGGCGTGTAGTGGTCGTCCTCGACGATCAGGCGGATCTTCCGGCCGTGCACGCCGCCCTGCGCGTTGATGTAGTCGAAGTATCCCTTCATGCCGGCGGTGGCGATCGGCGAGTACGCGGCCGCCAGGTGCTGGCTGAGCGGGAAGTGCGTGCCGAGCACGATCTCCGTGTCGCTGACGCCCGGCGATGCGCCGCCATCGCCGCCATCCTCCTCGCTCGTGCATGAAACGGCGCCAAGCAGGCCCGCCGCGAACAGCGCGAGCGCCAGCGCCCGGATGAGGAAGTTGCCGCCCGCGCGGCGCGAGATATCCATATTTGCTCCTTTACTCGGCGTGGTCACTTGTCGCGTCCAGCGCCGGGTCAGCGTCACCACCACGACCGCGAAGAAACATCCGCGCCGCCCGCCGCCACGGCGCACGCCCGCGCAGCTCGTCGACAAAACCGACGAACCCGCGCGGCATGAAGACCATCGTGATGATCAGCAACAGCCCGTACAGCGCGCCGCGCAGCGTCTCCGACGACTGCTCCTCGCCGGGCACGATCTTCCCCGGCAGCCCGAGCAACCCGAGCGAAGCGCTCAGGTCGACCAGGTCGTTTCGGAACGTCATCACCGTCGCGCCGAACACCGTGCCGGCGATCGACGTGAGCCCGCCCAGCACGACCATCACGAGCATCGTGATCGACAGGTTGACGTCGAACGTGTCCGGGCTCATGAACGCCTCGGTGAACACGAACAGCCCGCCGCCGATGCCCGCGTAGAACGCGCTCAGCGAAAACGCGAGCATCTTGTACAGCGGCACGTTCACGCCCATCTGCTGCGCGCCGACCTCGCTGTCGCGCAGGGCGATGAACGCGCGCCCGGTGTGGCTATGCGTGATGTTCCACGCCAGCACCGCCATGATCACCGCCGGCGTCATGCAGGCGAAGTACAGCCACTGCCGGTCGGTCATGAACCCCTCGACCACCGCTGGCGCCCGCGGCGTGGAGAGCAGGATGCCCGAGACGCCGCCCGTCCACTCGCGGATGCCGTTGAGTTTCAGGATCTGTGGCAACGCCAGCATCATCGCAAGCGTGGCGATCGCGAGATACGGTCCGGTGAGCCGCAGCGCCGGCACCCCCAGCACGAAGCCGATCGCGCCGGTGAACAGCCCCGCCGCCAGCACCGCGAAGACCACCGGCACGCCGAACTCGTGCATCAGCACGGCCGTCGTGTACGCGCCGATCGCCACGAGCGCGCCGTGTCCGAGCGAGATCTGGCCGCTGTAGCCCGTCAACAGGTTCAACCCGAGCAGGATCACCAGCCAGATCGCAAGCCGCGTCACCTGGAACGTACGGAACGGATCGAGCACCTGGTTGAACGGCTGGATCCGGTACAGGTATGGGAAGGCGACCAGGAACGCCAGCAACGCCACGAGCGCGATGTTGCGGCGCGTCAGCACGCTCTCCATCACACTCTCCGCTTCACTTCGCGGCCGAGCAGGCCGGTTGGCCGCACGACGAGCACCACGACGATGGCGACGAACGCCACCGTGATGTCGATGCTGCCCGTGTGCGGGCTGACGTACGTGCCCGCCATGTTCTGCGTCACGCCCAGCACGAGACCGCCAATGATCGCGCCGGGAAGGCTGTTCAGCCCGCCCAGCACCGCCGCGGCGAACGCAAAGATGATCACGCCGAACATCATGCTCGGCTGCAGCGCCAGGATCGGCGCCAGCAGCATCCCCGCCACAGCGCCGACCGCGGCCGACAACGCCCAGCCGATGCTCAACATCTGCCCGACGTGGATGCCCACCATGCGCGCCGCCGCCGGGTTCTCCGCCGCCGCGCGCATCGCCAACCCGACCTTTGTGTAGTTCAGAAACACGAACAGGATCGCCATGATCGCCAGCGACATGCAGAAGATGCCGATGTTCAGCCGGCTGATCGTCACCGTGCCGACGACCAGCGGCGAACCGTCGAACACCGCCGGCGACGGGAACGGCCGCGGCACGCCGCCCCAGCGCCAGAGCGCCAGCGAGTTGAACACCGTGAACAGCCCCAGCGTGATGATGACGGAGTTCAGCACCGGCGCGCCCTCGACGGGGCGCAGCACGAACCGCTCGAGCGCCGCGCCGATCGCAGCGGACACGACCAGCGTCACGAAGAACGCCGGCCAGAACGACATCTGCCCCAGGAACGCCCAGGCGATGAACGTCGAGAACATCGCCATCTCGCCCTGGGCGAAGTTCACGATCCGCGTCGACTGGTAGATCAGGACGATCGCCAGCGCGAGCACCGCGTAGACGCTGCCGGTGGAAAGCCCCGTGGCCACCTGCTGGATGAACTCACCCATAGCGCACCCTCGCGCGCCGGCGGCTGCGACGCCCGCGCTTCACTCATGTGTATGTTCTCCTGCGGCGGCGCCCGGGTCACGGGCCATTCCGCCCGCCCCGCCCGTCCGATCGGTGGCGCGCGTCATACCTCCCGATACGTTGGCCCTACAGGTGCACCAGGCGGGAAGCCTCGGACCGCAATTCTGCGCGAAAATCCGGGTGCGCCACCGCGATCAACTCCTCCGCGCGCTCCCGCAGCGTCTTCCCGCGCATTGTCGCGATTCCGTGCTCCGTCACGATGTAGTCGACGAACGTCCGGGGGGTCGTCACGGCGCTCCCCGGCGGCAGCACCGGCAGGATGCGCGAGCGCCGCACGCCGTCCACCAGCGAGCTCGACGGAAGGGCGATCACCGACCGGCCGCCCTCGCACACCGACGAGGCGATGGCGAACGTCGTCTGACCGCCCGGGCCGCTATACACGCGCCCGTTCAGCGTCTCCGACGTGATCTGTCCGGTGATGTCGATCTGCAGCGCGTTGTTGATCGTCACGAAGTTCCGCAGGCGCACGAGCGTCGGCAGGTCATCGGTGTGCGTGAAGTCCCACAGCTCGAACGCCGGGTTCATGTGCGCGTACGCCAGTTCCTCGGCGGGCAGCGCCGCGAACGCCGAGCCAACCACCTTGCCGCGCGCGACATCCTTGAACCGCCCGGTGACGACGCCTTTCTTCACCAGGTCGACCCCCCCGCCGGGGATCAGCTCCGTCTGGATCCCCAGGTCGTGCTTGTCGTCGAGGTACATCGCCATCGCCGTGGTCACGTCGCCGAGCCCCATCTGGATCGTGTCGCCGTCGTTGATCAGCTCCGAGGCGATCAGCGTGCAGATGACCTCCGCCGCCTCCACCACCTCCGGGCTGCGCTCAGGTACGGCGACCGTCGCCGGCGCAGCGGCCGCCCCCTCGCACAGGTAGTCGACGTTCGAGATGTGCAGGTAGTTCTCGCCGTACGTGCGGATCATCCGCTCGTCGACCTCGCAGATGATGTGCTTCGACAGCTCCGCGGCGGTGCGGCTCAGCCAGATCGCGCTGCCGTAGCTCATGTAGCCGTTCGCGTCGGGCGGCGACGTCCTGACCAGCATGACGTCGATCTTGCCCATCGTCTCCTTGATCCACGACTGGCGGAAGTTCGCCACCGGCTCGTAGTCGCCGATGCCGTTGTTCAGGTGCCCGCGGTCGGCGGCGCTGCTGAACACCGTGACGAGCCGAAACGCCTCCGGCGCGGACGACCAGTCGAACGGCGCGATGTAGTGAAACAGCGTGACGTCGCGCAACTCCGGCGCACGGCGCAACAGCGCCTCGCACAGCAGCTGCGACGTGCTGTTGAACATGCCGGCGTACACATGGTGCCCCGGCTCGACGATGCGCACCGCATCGTCGACGGATACCAGCTTGTCGGCGTGCCGCCGCCGCCAGTCGATCATGCCAATCCTCCCCTGCCGCCCCTGCTACCAGTCGATGCTGCGCGCGAACGACCGCAGCGCCCGCGTGTACGCCTCCGGCTGCTCGAGGTTCGCGACGTGCCCGGCGCGATGCACGAGCTGCAGCCGGGCATCCTGCGCCGCGGCGAGGAAGATGAGCTCACCGAGACGGTACAGCGTGTCGCGCTCGCCATTCAGCAGCAACACCGGTCCCGGGTACTCCTTCAGCTTGCGCCGAAAATCCTTGCCACGCAGGTGCTGCAGCGCGTCGATCATCGCCTGGAAGTAGAAGCCGGCGTCGATCTGCTCCTCGGCGAGCTCGTCGCCGTAGCGCACGCGGAAGTTCATGCTGTTCACGTAGCTCAGCCACCGATCGCCGAGCGCGCGCGAGAACAGCGCCATCGTCGGCGGCACGACGGCGAGCACGCCGCGCGGGTTCGCGCTGCACCCCGTCAGGACGAGGCCCGCCACCTTCTCCGGCACACGCTGCGCGAGCTCGATCGCGACATAGCCGCCGAGCGACACGCCGGCGACGAGCGCGCGACCGCCGGCATGCTCCTCGATCACCTGCTCGACGCGCGTCGCCGCGTCCTCGAGCGTGAACCGCGACGCGCTGTCCGACCCGTGCCCCGGCAGGTCCGGCGCGATGCAGCGGTACGCATCCGACAGGGTGCGCATCTGCGGCAGCCACTGCTTGCGCGTCACACGGATGCCGTGCACGAACACGATCGGCGCTCCGCGCGCGGGCCCCGCAACGTCAACCGACGGCGCGGTCTCGCCTCCTGCGCCGGCCGCCTCGGGCTCTGTCCGCACGGGGTGCAATTCCACGTTCATGCCTGTACGCTACACACGGGCCCGCCCGCCCGGCATGGATGATCGGCGGAACGCGGAGTGCCGGATGGCCCTACGTACGTTCGCCCCTGCTTGTCACCATGATCGCAGGGGCAGAGGAGGTACACCATGGCGCCGGACACATCCGCGGACGGGGAGCAGGCGCACCACGCGCACCCGGTCGAAGCGCCGCCCGTCGAGTCGCCGCCGCATGCGAGCGACGTCGGCGGCGCGTTCGTCTCGATGGCCACGCGGCCGGGCACCGGCGGCGGCGGGTCCATCTTCCTCGAACGCGCGGCGTACCTGCCGTTCGCCCGCCTGCTCTCGCAGCCGTGCATCGAGTTCCTCTCGTGGCCGTTCCTCGTGCTCGACCGAATGCGCGGCCACCGCAAGCAGGACTGACCCGCGCCGGATATTGAGCCGCGCCGGCGGCGCCGGCGCGCACGCAGCATCCCGATCCCGGATCGCCGCTCCACGGCGCCCATGCCGTCGCGCCGGCGACGCGCCCGCACGGCGCCTGGCCGCAACGCCCCCGCCGCGCGCGTCGTTGCATCGCGGCCTACCCGGCGCGGCACGCGCGCCGGTACACTGTGCCACGCCCGATGCCCAACCCAGGAGGAGACGTGTACAAGACCCACTACTGCGGCGACCTTCGCGCGAGCGACGCCGGCACCGACGTCGTGCTGGCAGGATGGGTGCACCGCCGCCGCGATCACGGCGGGCTCATCTTCATCGATCTCCGCGATAGCCGTGGCATCGTGCAGGTCGTCGTCAACCCGGAGGACGCCCCCGAAGCCCACGCCGCCGCCAGCGACGCGCGCGGCGAGTACGTGCTGCGCATCGCCGGCCGCGTCGAGCCGCGCCGCCAGGGCACCGAGAACGACCGCATCCCGACCGGCGCCATCGAGGTCCGCGCGACCGGCGTCGAGATCCTGAACCCGGCGAAGACGCCGCCGTTCTACATCAACGAGGACGCGGACATCGATGAGCAGCTGCGGCTCAAGTATCGCTACCTGGACCTGCGCCGAGAGCGCCTGCACAACAACATCGTGATGCGCCACCGCATCGTCGCGGAGATCCGGCGCTACCTGACGGACCGCGGGTTCATCGAGATCGAGACACCGGTGCTCGCAAACCCGACGCCGGAGGGCGCCCGGGACTACATCGTCCCGAGCCGCGTGCACCCGGGCGAGTTCTACGCGCTGCCGCAGTCGCCGCAGCAGTTCAAGCAGCTGCTCATGGTCGCCGGCTTCGAGCGCTACTTCCAGATCGCCCGCTGCTACCGCGACGAGGACCTCCGCGCCGACCGCCAGCCCGAGTTCACGCAGCTCGACCTCGAAATGAGCTTCGTCGAGCAGTCCGATATCTGGGACCTGTTCGAGGAGCTGTACCTGCACCTGGCCCGCACGGTGCGTCCCGACCTCAACGTGCCGTCGCCGTTCCCGCGCATCACCTACGCCGACGCGATGCGCCGCTTCGGCAGCGACAAGCCGGACCTTCGCTACGGGCTCGAACTCAACGACTTCACCGACCTCGTGCGCGAGACGGAGTTCGCCGTATTCCGCGGCGCGGCCGACAGCGGCGGCGCCGTCGAGGGTATCTGCGTCCCCGGCGGCGCCGAGTTCTCGCGCAAAGAGATCGACGCGCTGACCGAGACCGTGAAGCAACTCGGCGCCCGGGGGCTTGTCTCGATCGCCTACACCGCCGGCATGGAAGCGCTCACCGAGGAGTCGGTGCGATCGCCCGTGCTGAAGTTCATCGGCGTCGACCTCGCACGGCGGCTCGGTGAACGCGCGGGCGCGAACTCCGGCGACCTGCTGCTGATCGTCGCGGGCGCCGGCGGCATGCCGGCGAAGGAGCCCGGCTCGGCCGGCCGCGTCAAGCCCTCGCTCGACGCCCTGCGCCGCGCGCTCGCCCAGAAGCTCGATCTCGCCGACCGCAACACGCTGCAGTTCGCCTTCGTCGTCGACGCCCCGCTCGTCGAGTGGAACGACGAGGAGGACCGCTGGGACGCCGTGCACCACCTGTTCACATCGGTCCACAGCGATGACCTGCACTTGCTCGACACCGACCCCGGCAGCGTCCGCAGCAACGCCTACGACCTCGTCTGCAATGGCTGGGAGCTGAGCAGTGGCAGCATCCGCATCCACCGCCGCGAGGAGCAGGTGCGCATCTTCGAGCTGCTCGGCATCATCCCCGAGCAACAGCAGGAGCGCTTCGGTCACATGCTCGAGGCGTTCGAGTACGGCGCGCCCCCGCACGGCGGCTTCGCACCGGGTATCGACCGCACCGTGGCGATCTTCGCCCAGGAGACGGACATCCGCGAGATGATCGCGTTCCCGAAGACGAAGAGCGCCTCCGACCTCATGACGAACGCGCCGACGCCGGTCGATCCGTCCGTGCTCGATGTGCTTGGGCTCCAGCTGAAGCCACGGACAGCCCGCGATGGACAATGATCTCGAGGTGATCGCGGGGCAACTGCGCCTCCACCTGGCCGGCGACTTCCGCCCCCAGGTCGCGCTGCTGCGCCAGCCGCACGGCCGCCTGCTGCAGGCGCTTGAAGGCAAGCAGCCGCTCCGCCTCGACCCGCGCGCGGTGCTCGGCGTGCTCAACGCGTTCAAGTCCGGCGAGGCGATCGCCACGCAGGTGCAGCAGTGGGCATCGTTCGCATGGCGTGGGCACTTCTCCGGCAGCGCCGCCCCGGTGCAGCCGATCAAGATCGCGATCGAGGACGACCATCACGACGCGATCATCGGCGTCGTCTCGCGGCTCGAGGAATTGTCCGACGTCAGCGGGAGCTACATCAGCGATGAGGAGATCGACGAGATGATCGCCGCGATGGAGGCGTGCATCTAGCGCGCTACTCCACGCGCGTCCGCAGGTACCACGCATTGACGTTCGCGAACCGCGATGCCGGAGTAAACAGCACCGAAGGCTCGAACCCGCGTGTCTGCCCGGCCTGCGCGTAGGTGAGCACCGGCGTGAACAGCGGCACCGCCGGCGCGGCCGCGATCAGGTATCCCTGGAACAGCTCGTACCGCTCCCGGCGGCGGTCGACGTCGGTCGTCTGGCGCGCGCGCTCCAGCACGTCATCCATCGCGGGCTCGCTGTAGCCCGAGAGGTTGCGCCCCGGCGGAGCGATCTGCGTCGAGTGCCAGAACGGGTACGGGTCAGGGTCCGGGCCGGAGTCGATCTCGACCAGCGCCGCTTCGAACTGGCGCGCCAGCACGTGCTCCTCCAGGTACGTGTCCGCCGCCAGCGCCTGCACTTCGACCGACGCGCCGATCGCGCGCCATTGCCGCGCGATGTCCTCGGCCAGCGCGACGCGCCGCGGGTCATTGCTCGTCGAGATCGTAAACGCGAAGCGCACATCGCCCTTGCGGCGGATGCCGTCGGAGCCGCGCTGCCAGCCGGCGATCTCGAGCGCGCTCGCTGCGGCGCCCGGCGAGAACCCGGGCACCTCCATCTCGCTGTGCGCCCATGACCCCGTTGCGATCCCCGTCGCCGCCTCGACGCCACGCCCGCCCGCCTTGTCGTCGATCAGCGAGCGCACGTTGAGCCCGCGCACGAGCGCAAGGCGCACATCGCGGTCGGCGAACAGCGGCGAGCGCGTGTCGACGTACATCATGAGCATCGACGTCGTCTGCAGGTCGTGGAGCACGAACCGGTCATCGCCCCGCAGCAGCGCGATGTCCTGCGGTGGCACATTCGGGCCGAGCAGCGCGCCGTCGATCTGGCCCCCGCGGAGCGCCTCGGTCAGCGCGCTGTCATCGTCGTACACGCGGAACTCGAGCGTGGAGATGTGCGGCGGGCCGAAGTGGTATGTCGGGTTCGCCTTCAGCACCCCCCCGTCGCCCGTGCGCCCGCCGTACATGTACGGGCCCGTGCCGACGGGCTGCGAATTGAACGGGGCATTGAACAGCGCGTTGGCATCGAGGTCGCGCAGCAGGTGCTCCGGCAGCACGCCCACCGTCAGATACGCGAGAAACGGCGCATACGCCTGCTCCAGCCTGAACTCGACCACGGATTCGTCTCGCGCCGTGACGACGACGCCCTGCATCAACTGGGCGAGCACCGGGTCGCCCTTGAATCCCGGATCGCTGATCGCCCGGAACGTGAACACCACGTCGTCCGACGTCACCGGCGCCGCGTCCTCGCCGTGCCAGGCGACGCCCTTGCGCAGGTGGAACACGTAGACCGTGCCGTTGCCGCTGATCTCCCACCGTTCGGCAAGGTCCGGCTGTGGAATCCCGTCCGGCGCGAGCCGCACCAGGCCGCTAAACATCAGCGAGGCGAGATCGCCATCCGTCGGGTTCGCCGATGCGAACAGCGGGTTCATCCGCTCCGGCGGGCGCGTCACGCCCTCGACGTAGCGCCCGCCCGACGCGGGCACCGCCTCGCCCTTCGGGTCGGACAGCACGATGAACCACAACGAAGCGACGATCGCCACGCCTGCGACGAGCGCGCCGAAGATCGGCCAGCGCGTATGGTGACTAGGAGCGGAGGACGGAGCGGCCAACGTCACCCGCCGGCGCTAGCTGATGGATGCCCGGACGCCCCAGACCGAGACGATGAGGAACACGACCGCGAGCACGATCGTCATCTGGAACAGCGTCTTCTCGACGCCGCGCCGCGTGCGGAAGCTGCTCCCCGAACCGCCGCCGAGCGCCGTGCCGATGCCCGACCCCTTCGCCTGCAGCAGCAGCACCACGGTCAGCAGGACCGAGACGAGGATCTGGGCGATGTTGATGTAGTCTCGAAATTCCAACGAAGCACCTCTCGGCGAAAAGCCGCACCATTAAACCACATCCGCCAGCGCGCCCCAAATCGCGCCGGGGTAGCGAGCGGCGGGCGGGCGGCGCTCAGCGGCGGGCGAGCGGCGGCCACCACCGCGGCACGGCGCGGCGGTACGCCTCCCACTCCTCCCCGAACGTGCGCGCGAGCGTCGGCTCCTCGTACGCCAGCACGCGCAGGTGGAAGGCGAGGAACAGCGCGACGCACCATGCCAGCAGCCACGGCGAGGCGAAGAGCAGCGCCTCGCCGACGATGATCGTCAGCACGCCGGCGTACATCGGGTTGCGCATCCAGCGGAACGGCCCGCGGACCACCAGGCGCTCAGGCGGCCGCGCCGGATCCGGCGTCCCGCGCCCGCGCGCCCCGAAATCCAGCACGCACCACACGAACAGCGCAGACCCCGCCGCCAGCACCACCGCACCCGCGGTCAACCACGGCGCGCCACCCGGACGCCCGTCGGTCACCCAGACGATCAGCGCCGGCGCGACGGCTACCGCCGCGCCGGGCGCCACCGCGGTGAACAGGAGCGCGTGCATCACCAACCGCATCGTGCGCAGCGTCTCACGCCGGCGCCCTGCGCTCAACCCCGGTCAGCCGCCGCGCCGTTCGGCGATCCGTGCCGCCATCGCCTCGACGGCCGGAAGGTGATCGAGCGCCGCCCGCGCGCGCGTCCGCGCGTCCTCTGTCGATGCGATGCCGATATCGGCAAGCACGTCGCGGTCAGCGTGCGAGGCGGAGCGCGCTGGAGCGGTTTCACCCGCCGCGGCCGGTCCGGGGCCCGCGCGTGCCGCCAACCGGCACCGCGCCCACGTCACGGCGATCCAGTACATCGCCTCGCGGTGCAGCCCGCGCTCAATGAGGTCACGGCTGCCGTCCACCGCCACCGGCCGCGCGTCGGGGCTGATGCCCGCGCCCATGTCGACGGCGCCCGCCGACACCGCCGCGTCGAACGCGCCCGTCATTGCGTCGAACGCCGCACGCACGGTGTCTCCCGGCAGCGCCGCGTATCCCGCGACCCGCAGCAGCGCCTCGTACTCCGGCGCCAGCCCGTGCCCGTGCATCACCTCGCGCGCGGCGGCGTACCGCGTGCGCACCGTGGGGTTGCGCTGCGCCGCCACCAGCACGACATGCGCCAGCACGCCGCAGGCGAACAGCGCGCTGATCGCCGCCTCCTCGCGCGTACGCGTCTCGGCGCACCGCGCGGCGTGGCGGCGCACGTTCGCGCTCGCGTCGTCGCAGCGGGCGCGCACCCAGCGCGGCTCTGCGAATCGCCGCGCGACCTCCGCCTGCAGCGGCGCGAGCCAGCCGCCCGGATCGGCGATGATGCCGTCGTTGCGGAAACTCGTCGCGAGCTGGTATCGGCCGAGCACCGCCTCCGCGCTGCCAAACGCCTCCCGCGGCACATACGCGATGTCCAGCAGCGCGCCACCGCAGGCGCGCTTGCCCGGCGCCCCGTCAGCCGGCGCCTCGCCGACGACGACAACATCGACATCGGACCACGGCCACAGCGCGGCGTCGTCGGGCAGTTCCGTCGTCGAGCCGTGGAAGAACGCAGCGGCGTCGGGCGCGTGCTCGGCGACCCACGCGCGTGCGGCCGCCCTGGCCTCGCCTGCGCGCATCTCTCCTCCCCGCCGGCTGCGCCGAAAAACACATCAGCCGCTGCCGCCTGCCGGACAACGGCTGGAGAAATATCGCTGGTGAGCCGCAGAGGAGTCGAACCTCTAACCGGCTGATTAAGAGTCAGCTGCTCTGCCAATTGAGCTAGCGGCCCGTGTGCTCACCGAGCGGGTTCATCGTAGCAAAGCGCGCCGGGCCGACAAAGGCGCGGGCGCCGTCTGGCCATTGCCGCGCGAAGCGGATGAGCGACGCTCTGCCGGTGCGCCTACTGGTGTAGCATGGTGCGCGAGCCGGGTGTCACACGCCGGGATTCCGTGACGCTGGCGAGAGCCGACCAGGGAGGAGTTCAGCATGGCCACGGAAGTGCGCCTTCTCGTCGGGACGAAGAAGGCCGGGTTTGTCTATTCATCGGACGCACGGCGGCGCGATTGGAAGCTTTCGGAGCCGCTGTTCAGCGGGTGGTCGGTGTACCACATGTCCTCCGACCTGCGCGGCGCTTCGCCGAGGCTCTACGCGGCGGCGAACCACTGGGCGTGGGGCCGCTCCGTCGCCCGCAGTACAGACCTCGGCAAGACGTGGGAGTCACGCTCGCCCGGGCTCGGTTTCGCGCCCGACGCCGGCGAAACCGTCGGCAACGTGTGGAGCGTCGTGCCCGGGCACGGCAGCGAGCCCGGCGTGGTGTACGCCGGCACGCAGCCTGCCGGCCTGTTCCGGTCCGAGGACTGGGGCGAGTCGTGGCAGCCGGTCGATGCCATCAACCGGCACGACCAGCGCGGCGCGTGGTCCGGCACCGGCGGCGGCGACTCATGCCTGCACTCGATCGAGATCGACCCGCGCGACCCGCGCCACGTGTACCTCGCCATCAGCGCCGGCGGATCGTACGAGACGAAGGACGGCGGCGCCACGTGGAGCGAGATCTCGCACACCGCCAGGCAGCAGGACCCGCGCGCCATCGAGTTCACCAACATGATCAACGAGCGCTTCGGTCTGCCAACCTCGCCGGAGATCGACCCGCTCGGCATCAACGAGATGCACAAGATGCGGCTCGACGCCAAGAACCCCGACCGCCTCTGGACGCAGACGCATGTCGGCGTGTTCCGCTCCGATGACGCCGGCGCCACCTGGGCCGATGTCACGGCCGGCTTGCCTTCGTTCCACGGCTTCCCGGTCGCCGTCACGCGCCGCCCGCCCGACGCCACGTACGTCGTGCCGCTCGCGTTCGAGGGCGCATACGACAACTTCCGCGTCTGCGACGGCCAGTTCGCCGTCTACCGCACGCGCGACGCCGGCGCCACGTGGCAGGCGCTGACGCGCGGCCTGCCCGGCCCGGACGACTACCAGAGCGTCTACCGCGAGGCGCTCGACACCGATGGGCTGGAGGCCGAGGGCGTGTACGTCGGCACATCAAACGGGCACGTGTACGCCAGCCTCGACGGCGGGGACTCCTGGGACCGGCTGCCCGGCACGCTGCCGCCGATCCTCTCCGTGACGTGTGCCGCGTGGTAGCGCCGCGTTGACTTCGCAGCGCGCCGCTCGATACGATGCGATGCCTCGGGCGGTTAGCTCAGCTGGTTAGAGCGCTACGTTGACATCGTAGAGGTCACTGGTTCGAGTCCAGTATCGCCCACCATCGAGGAACTGCAGCGGACGGCGCCCGTCGAGGCGCCGTTTCGCATGTCGGGCGACGTGCGCTACACGCGCGGGTGCCGGTCGCGCAGTTCCGACGCCGCGTTCAGCAGGGGCGCCAGGTGCATGCGGCGCGCCGCTTCCACGGCGCTGTCCAGCATGTCCTGGGCGCGCGGCGCGTCCTCCGGGTTGCCCCGATCGAGCAGGAAGCGCGCATACTCGTGGCGCGTGTGCGCCAGGTACGGCGCCGCGCGCATCCGCCGGTTCAACTCCAGCGCCGCGTCGAAGTGGCGGACGGCGTCCTGCTGCCGGCCGAGCATCGCCGCCAGCGAACCGAGGACACGCGAGACAGCGCCCCAGCACGCCAGCCCGCTTGCCACGACCACGCACCGCCCGGCGTAGGGCGACAGCAGCTCATACACCATCGCGGCACGCCGGTGATCGCCCAACCGCTCAGCCAGATAGCCCGCACGGATGATCGCCGACATCCACGTCGGGTCGCGCGAAAGGCCGCGAAAGTGGTCGGCCGCCACGCGCTCGAACTCATCCCGCGCACGTTCAACCTGCCCCAGTTCGAGGTGGATCGCCGCCAGCGTGCCGTGCCACGCAACAAGCGCCGGAAACTGCTCGACGAAGCCGGCAACCGGCGCCTCCAGCTCGCGCAGGCGGCCCAGCTCGGTGCATATCGACAGCATCTGCACGCCCAGGAACGGGAGCGCGTTCGGCTCGTGCCCGCGGAGACCATGCGTGACCGCCTCGCGTGCGGTGTGCTCGGCTTCCTCGAAGCGCCCGTCGAGCATCTGGCGCATGGCGCGGCGCGTGCCGTACATCCAGTGGTGATATGGCTGGCGCAGCTCGCCCGCGAGCCGTGCGGCCGCCTCCAGCTCGTGGTCCACCGCGCCGATGTCGCCCATGTCCAGGAAGTCCACGATGGCCGCCATGTGCCCGGCGAACTCGCCAGTGGCGTCGTTCGTATCGCGCGTCGTGCGGATGATCTCGATGGCGATGCCCACGCGCTCTTCGAGCCGTTCAATCCCGAGCGAGTAGTGTCGCGCATTGAGCGCGCTCGTGAGCGTCGACGGCGAACCGAGACGCCGCGCCATCGCCATCGCTTCGTCGCTGTGGCGCTCGCGCTCCTCGGTCGGCGGCGCCCAGTACAGCGCCCGTGAGAGCAATGCGAGCACGCATGCGCGCAGCTCGCCGTCACCTTCCGGAAGCATCGTCAGCGCCTCCCGCAGCAGTCCGACGGCCTTCGGGTCGACCGCGCCGACCATCGAGACCCCGGTCGGCTCGTACGCGAGCGCCGCGCGCGCGAAGCACTCCCCGTCGCCCGTCGCGCGCGCGATCGAGGCCGCCGACTCGAACGTCGCGCGCGCCTCATCGTGCTCGCCGGCGGCACGCTGCGCCGCGCCGAGCCGGAGCATCAGCGCGCAGCGGCGGCGGCCGTCGAGTGGTGCGATCCGGTTCAGTGCGCGCAGCGCCTGCCCGTACTCCGAAGCGGCCTGTTCAAACGCCAGCGCGTCGGCCGCCCGCTGCCCCGCCCGCTCCGCGTACTCCACGGCCTTGAGCGCGACTTCTCCCTCGCCCGCCGCCTCTGCGAAATGATGCGCCAGCTCCGACAGATGCGCATCATCGCTGCCGTACATCTGCTCCAGCGACTCGGCGATGCGGCGATGCAACGCCACCCGGCGCGTCACGGGCAGGTCGCTGTAGATCGTCTCCCTCACCAGCGAGTGCGTGAAGTGAAACAGGCTCGATCCCGGCGCCGTCTCGTGCACGACACGCGCGCCGCTCGCCTCCTCGACGAGCACCAGCACGTCATCGATCGAATCACTGCCGAGCGCCATGCGGAGCGAGTCGAGCGTGAACTCACGGCCGAGGACCGCCACCGCATCGAGCGCCAGGCGGCATGCTGCGCTCAAGGGGGCCAGCCGCGACTCGATGAGCGCGCGGACGCTGTCGTTGACCGGCACCTTGCCGCCGCGCGCGATCTCGTCGAACCGCCCCGCATCCAGCGCCTCGCGCAGTGTCTGGTAGAGGAAGAACGGGTGTCCCTCGGTCTGGCTGTAGATCGTCGACACGGCCGCATCGGTCGGCTCGACGCCGGAAAGCTCGCGGATGAACGTGCGCACGTCGCCCTCTTCCATCGCGCGGAGGCTGATCCGATGCGCCACCGGCTCGCGCGCGATCTGCGCAAGGACCGGCGAAAGCGTGTGCTCGGGGCACAGCTCGTCGTCGCGGTAGGTGACGATGACCATGATGCGCGCGGAGCGGAGTTCGCTGGCGAGGAACCGCAGCAGCATGAGCGACGAAACATCGGCCGCGTGCGCGTCGTCGAAGACGATGAGCAGTGGCGTCTCCTCGGACAGGTTGCGCAGGAACATCGCGGTGGTATCGAACAACCGGAAGCGCGATGCCTCCGGGTTGAGCGCCGGCGGCTCCGGGACCCCGGTCACGAGCGGCGCCACGTCGCCGGCGATCTGCTCCAGCACGTGGCCCGCCGCCCCCAGCGACGAAAGCGCCCGCGCCGCGCCGCCGCCCTCGATCGCGCTGCGGAGGATCTGCGTCCACGGCCAGTACGCCGGCACGCCCTCATCCTCGATGCAGCTCCCCCAGAGGACGCGGACACCGCGCGGCAGGGCATCCTGCCCGGCGAGTTCGACCGACATGAACGTCTTGCCGATGCCGGCCTCGCCCGCGAGCAGACGCACCTGCCCCTGCCCCGACAGCGACAGCTCCAGCGCGACGCGCAGGTCCTCCATCTCGCGCTCGCGGCCCACGAACGTGCGCCGGCGCCGCGCGGGCGTCCCCCCCGCTGGCGCCGCCCGCGGCATCGCGATCCGGATCGCCGGCGCCGGGATCGCGACGGCGCCGAGCGCCTGTTCGTAGATGGCGCGCGTCTCCGGCGACGGCGCGACGCCGGCGGAACGCTGCAGCGCCTCGCGGCACTCCGCGTACTGCCGGATCGCGCGGTCGCGATGCCCCGCGCGGATGTACAGGCGCATCAGGCGCGCGTGCGCGGGCTCCCCCGCCGGGTCCGCTCGCACGAGCAACTCCAGCAGCTCGATCGCCCGGTCGAGGTCGGCGAGCGACTCGCTCACCTGCGCCGCCGCCGCCAGCGTCTCGCGCCACAGCGCGTTCGCCGCGGTGCGATGCGCCGCCGCCCACGGCGCCCGCTCGTCCTCCGGCAGCAATTCGCCCCCGTACGCATCGATGGCGAGCCGGAACAACTCCGGGTCGGCGGAGCCGCGCGCCGCGCGCGCCAGGCGCTGGAACGTGGCGAGGTCGACTTCGATCGCGCTCGAAAGGTGCACGTTGTGCGCATCGAGCTGCACGAGGTCACGGCCGGCGCCGCGGCGCTCGAGCTCGCGCCGCAGGTAATGCACGGCCTTGTACAGGTTGTTGGCCGCGTGCTCCGGCGATGCCCCCGGCCACAGAATCGCCGCGATCTCATCGCGCCCGAGCGTCCGTTCCGGCTGGATCGCGAGCAGCTTGAGCAGCGTCGCCGCGCGGCCGCGGCCCCAGCGCGCGTCGCGGACAAGCGCGCCCTCGAGCGCGAACCGCCCCAGGACGCTGAGCCTTACGTCGTGCCTGCCGGGCTTCGTCATCGACCTCCGCTGCCGGGTCCGCCAGGCAACGCGAGGCGAACACCCGGTTGTGACGCCGATTGTAGTACGCCCGTCACACGGATGTAATTATCCGCAAGGGAATATTTTCGTAGATTTCACGGGAAACGGCGGGCGCAGGCGGTTTCGGTCGTGCGCCAGGAAGAAATCTGGAAGATCGACAGAAGAACCTATTGACGATGCGCTCTCATCGGCATAAGCTACGCGCCAAGAGCACGCCAGTGTTCGTGAGAAGGCTCCGGATGCCCTCCCGGAGCCTTGTCATTTTTCCGAGGCGGGGATGCCGCCGCGAGGCGCCCGATCGCCCGGCCCGCAATGTCGCTGCGCCGCCGGCGCAGGCATCGTCTGCCGCATCTGCGAACGCACGAGCCTCAGCGGGTATCCTGCGCGCGTCGCACGGATGGAGGCGGGACGATGCGGGCGAACAGGATGAAGGCCACGTGGCGGGCCGGCGGCATCGCGTATGGCGCCTGGCTGTGCATCCCCAGCTCGATCTCGGCAGAGGCCGTCGCACACCAGGGGTTCGACTACGTGTGCGTCGATATGCAGCACGGCGTCATCGGCTACGAGGCCGCGGTGTCGATGCTCCAGGGCATCAGCACATCCGACGCGACGCCGATCGTGCGCGTGCCGTGGAACGAGTTCAGCATCATCAACCGCATGCTCGACGCGGGCGCGATGGGGATCATCGTGCCGATGGTGAACAGCGCCGACGAGGCGCGCGCGGCCGTCGCGCCATGCCGGTATTTCCCGCAGGGGGCGCGGAGCTACGGCGCGACGCGCGCGACCATTTGGTCCGGCGCCGACTACTTCGGCCACGCGAACGACGAAGTGGCCTGCATCGTCATGTGCGAGACGCAGCAGGCGGTCGAGCAGATCGAGGGCATCGTGCGCGTCCCGGGCGTCGACGCCGTGTACGTCGGCCCATCCGACCTGAGCATCACGCTCGGGCTGCCACCCGCGCCGGACAACGGCGGCGCGTACGAGGACGCGCGCCTGCGCATCGCGCGCGCGTGCGCTGATGCGGGCGTGATCGCCGGCATGCACGCGAACGCGTCGCTGGCCGCGAAGCACGTCGCCGCCGGGTACCGCATGGTGACCGTGACGAGCGACATCGGCGCGCTGACGGGCGCGACCGGCGCCGACCTGCGCGCCGTCCGCGGCGCCGCCGTCCGCCCCGCTCCCGGGACGTGAGGCTTGCAGCGCGCGCTCCGTTCGCTGTACGGTGCGGTCACAACTTCATAGGGACGGGAGCCCGCGCGGCGGGCTGAGAGGGCCTTCGGGCCGACCGTTTGAACCTGTCCGGGTCATGCCGGCGTAGGGACACCGATGTTCGCCTCCACGCGCCGCCGTGCACCGGCGGCGTCTTCGCGAGGTGCACATGACCACCGACGTCTTCTCCGCGCACGAAGAGATCGCGCCGATCCCGCCATCGCGGCGGTCGCTCGACGCGTTCGGGTTCGCCGTCCTCTGGAGCGACCTGGGCGTGGGGCTGCTCGTGCTCGTCGCGGGCGCGCTGCTGGTGCCGGCGCTCGGGCTCTGGGCCGCGCTCGCCGCGATGGCGATCGGCAGCGTGCTCGGGTCCGCGCTGCTCGCCATTACCGGGCGCGTCGGCAGCGACCTCGGCGTGCCGACGATGGTCGCGCTGCGGCCGGCCCTCGGCATGCGCGGCTCCTGGCTCGCGTCGCTGCTGAACATCGCCCAGCTGGTCGGCTGGGCGGGACTCGAGATCATCATCATGGCGCAGGCCGCCCGCGCGATCAGCGACGAGTTCCTCGGCTTCCGCGGCTATTACTTCTGGCTCACCCTGTTCGCGGTCGCCGGCACGGCGTTCGCGGTCGTCGGGCCGCATCTCGTCGTGCGGCAGTTCCTGCAGCGCTTCGGGTTCTGGATCGTGCTCGCCGCGACGATCTGGCTCACTTGGCGCCTCTTCACCACGTACGACCTGCACGCGTACTTCAACGACGGCGGGGCCGGCGGCTTCCCCAACTTCTGGCAGGGCGTCGACGTCGCGGTGTCGCTGCCCGTCTCGTGGCTGCCGCTCGTCGCTGACTACAGCCGGTTCGCGCGCCGCTCGAGCAGCGCGGCCTGGGCGACGTTCGCGAGCTACGCCGTCGCCAACACGTGGTTCTTCCTCCTCGGCGCGGGATACGTGCTGGTGCTGCAGGCGAACCCCGGCACGGTGATCGGCGCGCTCGTCGACACCATGCTGCCGCTCGCGCTCGGCTGGATCTTCCTCGTCGTCATCCTGGTCGACGAGACGGATAACGCCTTCGCCAACATCTACTCGACCGCCGTCTCGCTGCAGAACCTCGTGCGCATCGGGCACCGGACGCTCGCCGTGCTCGTCGGCGTGGCCGCGCTCGTGCTCGCCATCAGCGTCGACCTGCTCGGGTACGAGAACTTCCTGCTGCTGATCGGCGGCGTGTTCGTCTCGCTGTTCGGCGTGCTCGTCGCCGATTACTTCGTCGTCCACGGGCGGCGATACGACACGGCGGCGCTGTACCAGCGGGGCGGCCGCTACTGGTACACCGGCGGCATCAACATCGCCGGCGTGCTGGCGTGGGCGGCGGGATTCATCGTGTACACAGCGTGCGCGCAGCCGCCGGCGCTCGTCGACCACTTCTCCTGGATCGCCGATGTGCCGTCAGAGCTTACGAAGGCCGGCGGCACGGTGCCGTCATTCATCGTCACGTTCGTCCTGTACCTGCTGCTGCAGCGGTTGCAGGGCCGCCCGGTGGAGGACGCCGCAACCGGGGCGCAATTGTCAACCGCGCGGTAGCCCGACGTACGGCTGACCTGCTAATATCCTTTAGCCATTGGCGCGAGACAGCGGCAGGGAGGCGGACGCATGCTCGGTGCCCTGACGATCGGAGTGGCGCTCGGCGTCGCAGCGGGAGTCGCCGTGACCTGGGCGCTGATGCGTTCGGCGATCGCTGCCGCGCGCAGTCAGGCGAACGAGCAGCGCCTGGCGACGCAAGCCGAGCTGATCGTCGCGCAGGGTGCGCTGACCGCGGCCCGGGCGCATCTCGAGGATCGCGACGCGCGGCTCTCCGAGCAGCGCGCGCACATCGAACAGCTCACGGCCGCCCTCAGCGCGGCGCGCGATGCGCACGCCGCGCTCGCGGCCGAGCACGCCGCTGCGCGCTCCCGCGCCGACGAGGAGCGCCGCGCCACGGGCGAGAAGCTGGCGCTGCTGCAGCAGGCCGAAGCCAAGCTCCGTGAGGCCTTCGCGTCGCTCTCGTCTGAGGCGCTCGCCCGCAACAACCGCTCGTTCCTCGACCTCGCGCGGGAAACGCTGGGCCAGTTCCAGAAGGAGGCGGCCGGCGACCTCGAACGCCGCCAGCAGGCGATCGGCGAGGTCGTGCGCCCGATCCGCGAATCGCTCGACAAGGTCGATGAGAAGATCCGCGACATCGAGAAGGCGCGCGTCGAGGCGTACGGCGCGCTCAACGAGCAGGTGCGCTCACTCGGGGAGACGCAGCGCAGCCTGTACGCCGAGACCTCGAACCTGGTCAAGGCGCTGCGGACGCCGCACGTGCGCGGCCGCTGGGGAGAGATCCAGCTCCGCCGCGTCGTCGAGATGGCCGGCATGGTCGAGCACTGCGACTTCTTCGAGCAGCAGACGGCATCGAACGAGGACGGGCGCTTCCGGCCGGACATGGTCGTCCGCCTGCCCGGCGGCAAGTGCGTCGTCGTCGATGCGAAGGCCCCCCTCGATGCCTACCTCGGCGCGATGGAAGCGCCCGACGACGCTACGCGCGCGGCGCTGCTCGGCCAGCACGCGCAGCAGGTGCGCGACCACATCGCGCGGCTCAGCGGCAAGCAGTACTGGGCGCAGTTCCCGAGCGCGCCCGAGTTCGTCTTCATGTTCCTCCCCGGAGAGACGTTCTTTAGCGCCGCCCTTCAGCACGACGCGTCGCTCATCGAGTACGGCGTGGAACAGCGCGTGATCCCCGCGAGCCCCACGACGCTGATCGCGCTGCTGCGCGCCGTCGCCTACGGCTGGCGGCAGGAGCAGATCGCCGAGAACGCGCAGCAGATCAGCGCCCTCGGCCGCCAGCTCTACGAGCGGCTGCAGACGATGGCCGGCCACTTCGACGAGGTGCGCCGGAACCTCGACCGCACGGTCGACGCCTACAACCGCACCGCCGGGTCGTTCGAGGGGCGCGTCCTTGTGGCCGCGCGCCGGTTCACGGAGCTCGGCGTCTCGGCAACCGGCGAACTCGGAGAAGCAACGACGGTTGACCGCGCGCCGCGCATGCTGCAGGCCGCGCCCGTCGATGCCGACGCACGCGGCGGCGACGCGCCACCCGAGTTCCTCGCGGCGGAAGCGCGCGGCTAGCCGGCCCCGCGCAGGCCGAGCGCGTCGGCGTTCGACTGCAGCGCGGCGATCACCTCCGCGATCACCGCATCGAGCTCTACGCCGAGCTGCTCCGCGCCATTGATGATGTCCTCGCGGTTGACCTGGCGTGCGAACGCCTTGTCCTTCATCTTCTTCCGCACCGAAGGCGGCTCGACCTCGAAGATGCTCTTGTTCGGCCGGACCAGCGCGACGGCCGTCACAAACCCGGTCAGTTCATCGACGGCGAACAGCGTCTTCGCCATCAGCGTCTCGCGCGCGACGCCGGTGTAGTCGGCGTGCCCCATGATCGCCGTACGGATGTCCTCCGGACAGCCGCGTTCGGCCAGGATGCGGTTTCCCTCGAACGGGTGCCCTTCCGCCGTCGGCCAGCGCTCGTAGTCGAAGTCGTGCAACAGGCCGGTGACGCCCCAGCGGTCCTCGTCTTCGCCATGCTTGCGCGCGAAGTGGCGCATCACCGTCTCCACGCCGAGACCGTGCTTGCGCAGCCCGTCCGTCTCGGTGTACTCGCAGAGCAGCGCCCACGCGGCGTCGCGGTCCATGTCGTTCTCCTTCATGCGCCGTCGCCGCTGGCTATGATATCGCGATGGGCTACTACTACGAGCGCGAACCACAGCGTGAGGACAGACCGCCCGGCTGCCTCGAGGCGCTGCTCATCATCCGCGTGACGCTCGGCATCATCGCCATCCCCGTCGCCGCGATGCTCCTTCTGCTCGTCGGCATCATGGTGACGCTCGCGCTGTTCGTCATCCACCCGGCGCTCGCGCTCGTCCCGCTCGCCGTCAGCATCGGCGGGATCTGGCTGTTCGCGCGATGGGAGCGCCGGCGGATGCTTCCGCCGGAATAGCTCAGCCGAGCAGCCCGAGGCCGCGCAACGCCGCGACCAGCTGCGGCAGCGCGCCGATGCGCGCGTCCGGCTCGATGCCGTCTTCGGCCAGGTCGCCTACCTGCACGCTCCAGATGCCGGCGCTCTGCGGGCCGAGCACGTCGAGCACCGGCTGGTCGCCGACGAACGCCGCGTCCTGCGGCTCGACGCCGAGAGCCTCGAGCGCATGCTCGAAGATGCCGGGCGCCGGCTTCGCCAGCTCGACTTCGTCGGAGAAGATCGGCACGTGCAGGTAGTCGAGCATGCCGAATCCTTCGAGCAGGTCCCGCAGGACGAAGCCCGGCGTCAGGCCCGCGTTCGACACCAGCGCGGTCGGCAGACCGAGCGCCGCCGCCGCACGCAGCCCGTCGAGCGCGCCATCGAGCGGCGCCGGCGGCACCTCGAGCGCCGGCGTGAGGATCGCCGCGTGCATGCGGCGCCAGCCATCCTCATCCAGCGCCGGCGCGATGCCTGGATCGAGGTGCCGCAGGTAGAGGATCGTCCGCCCCTCGGCCGACAGGTCGAGGCCCCGCGCATGGATCGCCGAGTGCTCGTCTCCCGCCGTCTCGAACGCGCGCTCGATCACCGCGACATCGGCCGGGCGCCCCAGCGCGTCCAGCTCGCCGGCGACGCGTTGCGCTCGGAGCCGCGCGCGGGCGGCGCTCGCGCCCGGCGGATCGGCGATCAGCGTGCCCCAGAGGTCGAAGAGCAGGGCGCGGACGGTCATGGCTCTCTCAAACGAAAGCCGCCGGTCTTCGACCGGCGGCGCCTCGTGGTTGCAGCTGTCGAATCGCTAGCCGACCTTCGCCTCGAGCGCATGGCCGCAGCTGGCGCAGAACTTCGCGTGGCGCGCGTTCCCCGCGCCGCACTCGGTGCAGAACACGACGTCCGATCCGCTCGCCGACGGCACATCGCTCGTCGCCACGCTCGCGCCGGGCGCGTCGTCGGCGTCCTCGCTGGTGCTCTTGCGGAACTCGCGGATGCTCTTGCCGATCGCGCCGCCGACCTCGGGCAGGCGCCCCACGCCGAAGATCAGCACGACGATGACGAGCAGGATGATGAGCTCAGGGAACCCGAGCGGGCCGATGCCAGGTGCGAGAAGCGGCATGACAAGCGCCCTCCAGGGACGCGGACTGTGATTCAGCGTATCACCGCCTCGCAAAGCGGGGCAAGGCAATGCGGGCTTCTCCCGCGAAGCGACTCCGGTTGGTCGGCCGTCACCGCCCGTGTTACGAGCCCCCCGTTCGGGGCGTGGCGCAGCCCGGTAGCGCACCTGACTGGGGGTCAGGAGGTCGCTGGTTCAAATCCAGTCGCCCCGACCATCGCTGCATTCGCACGCGTCTCCTCGCCGGCGCGCACGACATCGACGCAGGCGCCGCTGTCAGAGGCCATTCGGCACTTGCCGCGGCCGGACGAGCGCGCAAATCGTCTGGCTGTACGCGGTCGCTCCGCGCCGGGCGGGCGACGCACAGCGATGGGGGACGACATGACGACGTGGCCGCGCGCGGTCTGCATCGGCCTCGCTGTGCTCTGCGGGATTGCCGCCATGGCATGCGGCGACGAGGACCGCAAGCCCGATCCGGTCGCGCTCATCGTCGCGCTTATCGAGCAGCCGCCGGAAGACCTGCCCGATGGCGTTTCGGTGAGCGAGGTGGCGAATGCGGCGCTTCCCTTCGGGCACGAAGTCGCGCAGGTCAGAATCACCCTCACTGAGGACGACGTCACGCACGATGCGTGGATCTCGGTCTTTACTACCGAGGATGCGCCACGCACCGTGCTCGCCGACGAGGCCGAGGACTACGACCTGGCGCTGCCCGAGGAGGGCGAGGCGAGCTGCGGCTGGTTCGATGACCTTGAAGGATCATCGTGCATCGGGCGGCAGGGGCTGACCTACATCAGCCTTGACTCATACTCCGAACGGGCCGACAGCGCGGACCCGGATGCGATTACCGAGGCCGCGGCCGAGTCCTTCGAGGCGATCGCCCGTCATATCGCCGCGCTCGAACGAAAGGCGACGAAGAAGATCACGCCGGTGACGGGAGCGGGTCTTGGCGCGCTGGTGACCAATGTCGCCCCGCCGGAGGCGCCCGATGGTACGGAGTTCGCCGAATCGGTCACGCCCGGCGGCGACGACCTGCTCGACGAGTTCGAGGGACATATCAGCATCGGCTGGAATGCCGGCACCGAATGGACGGTGTGGTACAGCGTGTTCGAAAACAAGAGCCAGGCACGCTCGTATCTCAACCGCTACATCGACGACCGCGACGTGGACCACCCGGATGACAGCGATGCCGAATGTCTCCCCGGCATCGGCACCAAGGACCAGGACGACGTCTGGCGCTGCCTCGAGGTGGTCGAGGAATCGGTCGTGTTCTCGGAGCACGACGGCGACGGCGACGATCTCGACGACGGCACGGTCGAGTTGCTCAACGCAGCCACGGAGCACCTGCGGACGCTCCGTTCCGGTGTGTTGCCCGACTACGCGCTCGAAGAAGCGTCCGCCGAACGCACGCGGGAGCCCTCGAGGACGGGCACGCCCGCCGAGACCGACACGCCCGCCGCCACGCTAACCCCTGAACCGACGGCGCCGGCCGGGCCCTCGGTGATCAACGCCGGGCCGTGGACATTCGTCGTGACGGTGACGTCGAACAACTGTCCCGGCAACGACCCGGCCATCGGCTCGGAACTTTCCCTGGAGTACAACTTCACCGAATTCGGCAACGACGGCATGATCGGCAACGGCGAGTTGATGCGCGTTGAACAGACGCTGCCCGGCGCCACGGACATCGGCACCGTCCCGCTCAGGCTCCCGACGTTCGAACTGGAGGCGCCGATCACCGCCGGCGAGTTCAGCGGCACCGGCCACCTGCGCCTCGGATTCACCGCGGTTGACTGGGCCGAGCTCGATTACGTGGAGGACTGGGGCTTCTGCACCATCGCGGCTGATACGTGGATCACGCCGTAGCGAGCCCAATGCTCGATTGTGCGCCGGCACGGCACGCCGGGGCGGCGCGCTGCGCGCGCTCCGGCGTGCCGCTCCGGCCGCCCACATCACGGTGTGGTGAACACCACACTTACACGATCACGCACGGAACTCGGAGATCGAGCCGTCGTGCCACTCGGGGTCGGCGTCGAGCAGCGCACGGAACTTCTGGTACTCCGCGTCCTGCGACGGGTCCGACGCGTTCGCCCGGTACGTCTTCTCATCCTCGAACACGGCGATGCCCCAGATGTCGCCGCCGCTGTCCTCCCTGAGCAGCATGGCGCTGATCATGCCCTTCGGCGTCCGTTCGTTGGACATCATCACTTCCTCGACCTGCCGGGCCGAGACGCCGGCTTTGGGCTTCATCCTGAATACGCTTCCGTACATGTTCCTCCCCTTTCGAAGAACGCTGACGGCGCGAGCGCGCCGCACGCACCGATTATCCGCCGTTCCACGGCCGAGATCGATGCGGGTATGGTGCGCCAGCGCCCGGGGATGTTACATCGCCCGAAGCAGGCGGATGCGCTCCAGCACCGGCGGGTGCGTGCTGAACGCGTTGTTCAGCAGCGATTTGTGGTCGGCGAGCGGGTTGGAGAAGTAGAGGTGCGCCGTCGCCTTGTTCGCCGCCTCGAGCGGGTCGGGGTCGGCGGCGATCTTCTCCAGCGCGTCGGCAAGGGCGTCGGGGTTGCGGCAGAGCAGCGCTCCCGAGGCGTCGGCCAGATACTCCCGTTGCCGTGAGATCGCAAGCTGGATCATCCGCGCGATGATGGGCGACAGGATCGCGAACAGGATCGCGACGATGGCGATGATCGCGACCGCGCCGCCGCCCCGGTCGCGGTTGCTGCTGCGGCGGCCGGCGCCCCACCAGGTCCAGCGCAGGAAGAGGTCAGCGAGCAGCGCGATGATCCCGACGAGCACCACGGTGATCGTCATCAGCCGGATGTCGTAGTTGCCGATGTGCGACATCTCGTGCGCCATGACGCCTTCGAGCTCCGCCTTGTCGAGCTTGTTGAGCAGGCCGCGCGTCGCCGTCACGGCGGCGTGCTTCGGGTCGCGCCCGGTTGCGAACGCGTTCGGCGCGCCGTCCTCGATGACGTATACCTTCGGCATCGGAAGCCCGGAGCCGATCGACAGGTTCTCGACGACGCGGTACAGCTCGGGCTCCTGCTCCTTCGTCACCTCGTGCGCGCCACTGACGGCGAGGGCGACGTTCGCGCTCGCGTAGTAGCTGAACCCGGCGTACGCGCCCAAGCCCGCGAATGCGAACGGCGCGAACGCGATTGGCATCCCCATCGCGTAGCCGATCACCGTCACGAACACGCCGGTGATGGCGACGAACAGGGCCATCATCAGCCACGTCGAGCGCTTGTTCGCGCCGATGCGGTCGTAGATCAGCACCGGCTCGCCGGGGCTACCGGTCACGGGGTTAACCGCCATCGACTACGCGCTCGGCGTCGAGAAGCTCACCCGCACGTCCTGGCGCGCCTCCTCCTCGGCCTCGAAGAACTCGGAGGCTTCGAAGTTGAACATGTTGGCGAAGATCACGCTTGGGAACGTCTCGAGCTTCGTGTTGTAGGACAGGACGTTCGTGTTGTAGAACTGCCGCGCGTACGCGATCTTGTCCTCGGTGTCGGCGAGCTCACGCTGGAGTTCCAGGAAGTTCTGGTTCGCCTTCAGGTCCGGGTACGCCTCGGCGACGGCGAACAGCGACCGCAGCGTCTGCGTCAGCATGTTGTTCGCCTCGGCCGCCTGCGCGGGCGTGCCCGCCTGCTGCAGCGCGGCGCGCGCCCGCGTCACGTTCTCCAGCACCTCGCGCTCGTGCGCGGCGTAGCCCTTCACCGTCTCGACGAGGTTCGGGATGAGCGACGCTCTGCGCTTCAATTGCACATCGATGCCGGACCACGCCTCGCGCACCCGCAGGCGCGAGCGCACGAGGCCGTTGTAGATTCCCACCACGACCAGCCCGAGCACCACGACGATCGCGACGATGACGATGACCGTAATGAGGACGCCCATCTTGGCTCCTTCCACTCCTCCGCCGAGATCCTGCTTCCGAGTGTATCACGGTGATGAGCGCCCGCCCGCGCCTTCGACTGCCGTGCTGCTGCCCTGCTGCCCTGCGCCAGCTACAGACGTTGCGATCGGGTGACCAGGGCCGCCTGTGCGCGCCTGCCAGCGTGTCCGCGGGGGCCTAACCCGCGAGATCGCGGTACTCTGTGGCTTCAACGATGCGTATGACCCGTCTGCTGCTGCCGCCGCTCATCGTGCTGTCTCTGCTCGCCGCCGCGTGCGATGACGACGGCTCGAAGGACGGCGCGCCTGCGCCATCCGTCACCACGCCGGCCGGCGCGCCACCGCAGATCCGCGAGGAAGATGGCCTCACCGTCGTCGAGATCGCGCAGAAGCTGGCGCCGTCGATCGTGCGCGTACAGACCGAGACCGCGACGCTCGACTTCCTCGGCCGCACCGTGCCGAGCCAGGGCGTCGGCACCGGCGTGATCATCGATGACGACGGCCATATCGTCACAAACAACCACGTCGTCACGGTGGGCGACGGGTCGCGGCCGGCCGACCGCATCACCGTGACGCTCGCGAACCAGCGCACGGCGCGCGGGACGATCGTCGGGCGCGACCAGGCGACGGACCTCGCCGTGATCAAGATCGACGCCGACGGCGTCACGGCGGCATCGTGGGGCGAGCCGGCCGAGCTGCAGGTCGGACAGGGCGTCGTCGCGATCGGCTTCGCGCTCGGGCTGGAGGGGGATCCCAGCGTGACGCGCGGTGTGATCAGCGCGAAGAACCGCACCATCCAGGAGCAGCCCTACACTATCCCGGACGCTATCCAGACGGACGCCGGGATTAACCCGGGGAACTCCGGCGGACCGCTCGTCAACGCGCGCGGCGAGATCATCGGCATCAACACGGCGATCGCGCGCGGCGCTCAGAACATCGGCTTCGCGATCTCCGTCGGGCTGGTGCGGCCGACCGTCGAAGCGCTGATCCGCGACGGCAAGGTGCAGCGCGCATACCTGGGCGTGGGCACGGTGGATGTCACCGACGCCGTCGCACGCGCCTTCAGCCTGCCGGTCGACTTCGGCGTCGCCGTGACGATGGTCGCCGAAGGTTCGCCCGCCGATGCCGCCGGACTCACTGTGAACGACGTCATCGTCAACATCGGCGGCGAAGACATCCGCAACAACGGCGAGTTCCTGGCAATCCTCGCGCGGCACAGGCCGGGCGATGACGTGACAATCGAGTACTACCGCGGCAACGAACGACGCAGCGCTCCTGCCGCGCTCGCCGAGCGCCCGGATGCCTGACCGCCCCGCGCGCGAAGGACACCTGCGTACCGGCCAAGCTCCAAGGGAGGCGCATCGATGATCAAGCGCGTGCTGCTGGCAATCGTGGGCTTCATCGGCGGAGTGCTGCTCCTTCGCCGCTTCGGGCTCAAAGAGACCATCGATTGGCGCGACGCCGGGAAACCCGGCCGCGTCATCGACATCGACGGGTACGGCGTGCACATCGTCGAGCGGGGCGGCGGCCCGCGCACGATGCTGCTGATCCACGGATTCGGTGCGAGCACGTTCTCATGGCGTGAACTCATCCCGCACTTCGAGCGAGAGTTCCGCATCATCGCCGTCGACCTCAAGGGCTTCGGCTACAGCGAACGCGACCGAAACGCGACGCTCTCGTCCACCTGCCAGGTGGCGATGCTCAAGGCGCTGCTCGACCGGCTCGGTATCGAGCGCGCGGTGATCGCCGGGCACTCGATGGGCGGCGGCGCCGCCCAGCGGTTCGCCGCGACATACCCGGAGATGGTCGATGCGCTGATCCTCGCGGCGTCGGTGACGGGCGAGGAGCCCGTCGCAGGGCTGTCCGTGCCGCCGTGGCTCATCCGGCCGTTCGCACCGCTAATCGGCGCGCTCACCGCGGAGTGGCTGCTGCAGCTCTGCTACTACGACAAGTCGTACCTGACGCCCGAAGTGCGCGAGGGCTACATGCGCCCGCTGCGCATCCGCGGCTCGCTCGATGCGGTGCTGGCGATGATGAGCCAGACCGCCGGCGACCCGCCGATCGACGCGACGCGGATCAAGGCGCCCGTGCTGGTGCTGTGCGGTGCGCAAGATCGCGTGGTGCCGCTGAAGTCGGGCCGGCGCATCTGCGAGCGCGTGCCGCAGGCGCGGCTCGTCGTGGTGGACCGCGCCGCGCACAACTTCATCGAGGAGCGGCACGAGGAGTGCGCCGCCGCCATCGCCGAGTTCCTCGCCGAAGTCGCGCCCTGCAGCGAAGCGCCGGCAGGCGTGTAGCGGTCCCGGCTGGCGGGGACGCGCGCGCCGCCAGACCCAAATGAGGCCGTCACCCGGCGTTTCGGGAGGTCGACCTCCGAGGCAGGCGGTGTGCGCTACGCGCCCGCCAGCGCCATCAGGCCGCGTGCGAGCGTGCCGCGCCAGCACACGAAGTCGTGGCCCCCGGAAAACTCGTGGTAGGAGACGCTGTACCCCCGCGCCCGCAGGACATCGCGCAGGTGCCTGTTCACCGTGACCATGCTCGGCCCCGCGCCGAACGTCGGCCCGCGTTCCAGCAGCCCGACGTCGAGATAGAACTTCACGGGATGTCGCGGGCAATCCACGTACTGGCGCGTGAGCCACTCGTGCTCGGGATCCCCTTCGGGTCTCCACCAGTACGAGCCCGACTGCGACAGCACGTTGCCGAACACATCCGGCCGGGACAGCGTCATGAAGCTCGCGGCGAGGCCGCCCGCGCTCATCCCCGCAACGATCGTCCTCTCCGGGCTGGACGCCACATGAAAGCGACCCCGCATCCACGGGACGAGCTCTTCCGCAATGAAGCGCGCGTACGCCGGGTTGCACAGCAGTTCAGCCAACCGGTCCTGGCCCTGGACAAACGCGACAACCAGCGGGCGAATGCGCGATTCCGAGAGCAGGTTGTCGAGGATCGCCGGCATGTCGATCGTCCGCGTGTATGCGTAGCCGTCGAACACGACCATCAGTCCGTACGGCTCGGCTTCCGCCGAGTACCCCGGGGGCGTGTACGTCCAGACGATGTGGGCGTTCCCCATGACGGCGCTGTCGAGCCGCTGCGATGTCACTTCGCCCCGGGGGATGTCCGGGCGAGCGGCGATCCACGGCTGCGGCGGCGCGTCGGCGAGCTCCAGCAGCGATGCCGGCGGGCGAGCCGTCCCGTCGGGAAGCGGCGGGAAGCGAAAGTCGAAGACGCCCGGGTTGAGCGCATCCGGCACCATGAAGGCGGTCCGCGCGTTCATCGCCGCCTGCCCTTCCTCGAGCGGAAGCTGGAGCCAATCGACCGGCGCGTGGTTCGGGAGAAAGTTGTACACCGTACGAAGATCGCGGCGCAGGCGGTACGTCCGGTACCAGCTGTCTGTGCCCGGCAGTCGCGCCATCTCGTCCTGCCCTGACTCGCCGAGCGACGACAGCACAAGCACGTGTTCGCATGGCCCCGATGACCTGTACAGGAGCGTCACCAGCGCGCTCGCCGGGTCATCCGGAATCGGTTCAACCAGCGGCGTACCGGATTCCTCGACGCGCCGCCAGAATGCATCGAGGGCGGCGCGGTCTCCAGCCGCTACCTGTTGTGCCAGTGCCGCGAGCTGCGGGCTTTCCGGCAGTCGTTGCATGTCAGCCGTCTCCTGGCTCCTGCGGATCACGCACGCGGCGGTGCGGCGAGCGCGCGGACTCCGACGCTCGCCCGGCGCCTCATGCCCAGGGAGCGACCTGCTCCGTGCGCACCATTTCCACGAGCCGGTCGCATCGCAGCCCCGTGACGCGGCCGCCGCCGTCCCGAACGAGCACGAGCCGGCTCGGCTCCCAAGCATCATCCTCGATCACGAGGAGGCCATCGCCACCTCCAGTTGAGCGGATACGCGCACCGCGCTTCCACGGGCCGCGCCGCGCGTACAGCGTGAGCCCGCCATCCTCCTCCTTGATCTGCAACCGCCCCATCGCCGAGACGATGCGGAAGTTCGTGAGCATGCCGGGAAGCGCTTCATAGACGCCGGGCGCCACGGCGGCAACGTCGGCGGCCACTTCGCCACCGGGTGGCACGCGTGTCACCCCCAGCATGGCCGCCAGCAGCCGGCTGACGACCTTGCCGACTTCATCGAACGCGCAGTTCGCATGGATGATCAGCGCGCGACGCACGTCGGGGACGACAAGCAGCATGCTCGACCAGCCGCCGACAACGCCGCCGCCATGGCCGAATACCCGATGCCCGAATCGCTCGAAGCGCTGAAACGAATAGCCCCAGCTCTCCAGCCGGTCATCCGGGCACCACTGCGGCGCCACCATCGCGTCGAATGTCTCCGGGCGCACGATGCCGGCGCCGCGGTTCATAAGCGCCACCGCGTATCGTGCCATGTCCGGTACCGTCGACTGCACAGCGCCGGCAGCGCCGCCACCGCGGATGTACATGTACCGGCCGCGGATGTTGTGGCCGTCGACCGTGTCCTCGGGCTCGGACGTGGCGCCCATCCGGGCGGCCAGTTCCCGCGCATCCTCGTTCGGCGCGTGATGATAGCCGGTGGTCAGCGCCGGATGCGGAAGGTCAAGCAGGTCCGAGTCCTTCATTGCAAGCGGCTCGAAGACGCGGCGGTTGAGCACCGACCCGATCGGTGCCTTCTCGATCCGCGCGATGATCTCGCCGAGCAACGCGTAGCCGAGGTTCGCGTATGACCATTTGTCTCCCGGCGTGACTTCGAGCCGGATGCCTCGCGGAAAGAGGCCCAGCACGTCGTGGTCGGGTTCTTCGGACCACAGCGTCTTGCCGACATCGCGCACATCCTCGGGCACCGGCACCTCGCCGATGCCCGACGTGTGCGTCAGCAGGTGGCGCACACGGATCGCATCACCCTCGCCGTCGATGACGACTTCAGGGACGTAGTCAAAGAGGCGGTCTTCGAGCGACAGCCGCCCTTCATCGACGAGCGCCATCGCGCAGTGGCCGACCATCGTCTTCGTGATCGAGCCGATGCGCTGGCGAAGTTCGGGCGCCTGCCTCCGGCCGCTTTCGATGTCGGCAAAGCCGAATCCTTCAGCGCACGCAAGCTCATCGCCCGCGACGACGCCGACCGCCATGCCGGCGACGTGGAACTCCTCCAGCGCGGTCGACGCGACGTCTCGCACGCGCGCCGTGTCTTCTGCCGTCCATCGCTGTCCCATGTTGCCTCACAATCGTCCTGCCACGCCCGGCCGGCCGGGAAGGGCGCACTCCCGCGTTCACGCGCTCCCGGTCAACTCGCCCGGACAACCCCTAACCCCGGCTGTGCCTGCAGCAGCCAACGGCAATCCTCACCGAGCTTCGTGCCCGTGAACGGGTCGTCGGCCAGCAGCAGGCAGCCGTCGAGGTCGACCCAGTCGGCGAGCGAGGCGACCGCGGCCGAAGCGGTGATCCCGACCAGCGTCTCCTCCATGCAGCCGAGAAAGCGCCTGAACCCCAGTTCGCGCGCGCGTTGCAGCATCCGCAACGCGGGCCCGACGCCGCCGCACTTCGCCAGCTTGACGTTCACGCCGGCGACCACGCCGACAAGCCTGTCGAGGTCGTTGACCGTCACCGCGCTTTCGTCGGCGACGATTGGAAGCGGCGACCGCTCCTGCAGCCACGCGAGCTGGTCGAGGCGGTGCGCCGGAAACGGCTGTTCGACGAGTTCGACGCCCAGCTCGACGAGCGCCGGAAGCAGGCGCAACGCCTCCTCCGGCTGCCAGGCTGTGTTCGCGTCGACCCTGATCGGGCCATCGAACCGGCGTCGCACGGCCTGGACCGTCGCCAGGTCGTGCGGCCCGCCGACCTTCACTTTCAGCGCCGGGAAGTGCGCGGCCGCCGCGGCGCGGTCCGCAACGACGGATGGTTCATCCAGCCCCAGCGTGAAGTCCGTCGGCGGCACATCGCGCGACGTCCCAAGCAACTCGTACAGCGGCACGCCAAGTTGCTTCGCCGCCAGGTCGTGGAGCGCGATATCGAGCGCGCATTTCGCGGCGCCGTTGTGGCCGAGCCTCACGTCGAACGCGGCGGCGGCAGCGCGCAGCGAGCGCCGGGCGCTGGCGATGTCACGCACGACGAAGGCAACGCCCTCCAGGGCCTCGATCAGCAGCGGAAACACGGCGACCATGGTGTCCGGCGTCTCCCCGTAATAGGTATCCGGGAAGCCCTCGCCGAGTCCGCAGTGTCCCGGCCAGTTCGTGTTGGTCAGCTCGACAACGACCGTGCGCGCCTGGTGCGCATCGAAGTCCCGCGCGATGCGAAACGGGTTCCGCAACCGCAGGGAAAGCGTCTCGTGACGCAGCGACCACGTCATGCGGGTTGACCCCCGAGCTGCTGCCGGATGGCGGCAAAGAGATCGTCTCCGCCAAACCGGAACGGGTCGGCCGCGGGTAACCCCACTTCGTCGGATACGGCGGCGATGATCTCTCGCGCCTCGGAATCGTCGGCGTACAACGACGTGTTGAGCGCGATCGCCACCACCTTCGATGGCGCAACGAGATTGGCGACCGTCTCGTGCGCACGAATGAACGCCGGCAGCGGCTTCAGCGGGTCCTCGTAGGCCGGCCAGTGGCTGCGATACAGCCTGCCGGGTTGGTGCACCATCACCATCGCCTGCGGCGTCGCGCCGTGGATGAGGCCAACGGTGACGGAGGAATAGGCCGGGTGGTCGAGCGACCCCTGCCCCTCCACGAAGATCCAGTCGCCGCGCGCCTCCGCCTGCTCGACGAGCCACTCCACCGTGCCCTGGACGAAGTCCGCGGCGACGCGGTCAATCGTCACCCCCCACCCGGCGATCATCATGCCCGTCTGGCCGGTCGGGACGAACACCGATTGCACCCCTTGCCGCCGCGCCGCGTCCGTCAGTTCGAGCGCGACGCTCATCTTTCCGAGCGCGCAGTCGGTCCCGACGGTCAGGATCACCTGCTTGCCCGGCAGGTGCCGCCTGCCGGAGGAGATCTCCATGCGTTCCGGCGGGCGCCGCAGATCGACCAGGCGCCCCCCGCTCGCTCCGGCCAGCGCCGCGAACTCGGGGTCGTCGGCCAGGAACAGGTGCAACCCGCTCACCACATCGAGGCCACAGCGCAGCGCCTGCGAAACGATGCCTCGCCACGATGCGGGCAGCTTGCCGCCGGCTGGAGCGATACCGACGAGCAGCGTGTCCGGCGGCTCCGCGAGCGCCAGCGCATCGTCGAGTGACCCCACGAACGGGACATCGCGATATCGCGGATCGTCGCCCATGAACTCGCCGACGCGGCGGCCGGCGAGCGTCGAATCAATCACAGCGCGCACCGGATCGGGGCCGTAGCGCAATACCCCGCGCGCCGTCTTCGACGTCTCGCCCGCGAACTCGCCCTCCGCAAGGATCACGAGGCGTCGCGCCCCCGGTTCAGTCATGCCGTGTCACCCGCTGTTCAGCGCATCCCACTGCCAGAGACGGCATTCTAGGGTGCCACCCCGGCAGCCTCAACCGACCTGCGATGGCGGCGCGGAAGGCGGCGAGCAGCGTGCGGGCAACCGGGCGACGCATGCCGGCGCCGAGTTGCGAGCACGCCGTGGTCCGGTGGTCCGCTTGTCAGCGCGGCCGGGAGAACGCACGCGGCAGCGCACGCAAAGCCGGGCCGTCGCACCTGGTCGCGATTCCGCCGCGGGCATTCACGCGCTCGCGGCCGGGTCACCGGCCAAACCTACGCCGGCTGCGGGACGACGAACTTCGTCTCGATCTCCGCCGAAGCGTTGAAGAACTGCTGGAACGTCTGGCCGTAGCGGTAGAACTTGTCCTTCTTGGTCTGGTCGTCCGACCGCGCGAACCCGTCCGGATCGACGAAGTCGATGCTGTTGAGCGTGTGCTGGCGGTCGGGCGCGCCGTTCTTCTTGATGTTCTCGATCATGTCGCGCCAGGTTTCGTACGGCGCCTCGAGGTAGAAGTCGGTGCTCGCGAGGTCGGCGACCGCGATGTTTCTCGCGCCGGTGCACTCGAAGGCATCAAAAGTGATCTCGAACGCCTTGTCGCGCACCTTCACGCCCATGACGGCGTCACACGTGCCGAACCGGTGGAGGCGGCCGTCGCGATTGACGACCTGCCGGACCGCCTCGAACCACTCGAGCGAAGGAAACTCAGCCACGATTCGTTCCTTTCAACTAGACGGACTGGTGCGCGGCCAGCGCGGGCCAGATCGTGCCACGGTGGTCCAGGCCCGCCGCCTCGACGCGGTCGAGGTAGCTCTGGATCTGGCGCGCGCGGAACGTCTTCAACTTCTGGAAGCCCTCGCCGATGTGCTCGAGGCCGCCGCCGAGGAGGATCGCGAGCGCTTCGCGCGACGACGGGTCATCGGCGAAGTCCTTCGCCAGGTACTCCTCGCCCTTCTGCAGGTAGCGGCGCACCTCTTCGCGCCGCTCCGGCTGGTGTTCGAGGAGGTAGCGCATGTGCTCGACGCCGTACGAAAGGTGACGCGCCTTGTCCTGCGCGGCGAGCGTGAACAGGCGCGCCTCCGCCTCGTTGTGTCCCAGCGCGCCGCCCAGTTGGTACAGCGACTGCACGAAGCTGTCGTTCAGGACGAACACGAGCGCCGCCATCTCCGAATAGCAGAGCGCATCGCGGATCGGCGCGAGCTGCCAGCCGACGCCCTGGACGCCGAGCCGGCCACCGTTGCACAGGGCGCGCTTGCGGAACGCCTCGAAGTGCCGCGCCGCGTCGAAGAGGACGGTCGAGAGGTACAGCTTCACCTCGTGGTATCCGAAGCTCACCTCACGGATCCACTTGCCGAGCGCGAGGATCACCATGTAGTTGTACTCGCACAGCGCGGTGCAGAGCTGGCCCATGGCCCGCTCCCGGTCCTCGGACAGCGGAGCGATGGTCTCCCACGGGATGTCGGTCGCCGGCGCCCAGCGCCGCTGGATCGCTTCTTCGTACAGCGACCCCACGTTATCCGCCCACACCTCGGCTTTGGCGTAGATCGTGTACCCCATGCTCACGGTGCCGGGCTTCACGTAGGAACCGCGCGGGCGCATCGTCTGGTCGGGCCACACATCGGGCACATCCGCGTATGACCCGACGTTGATGTCGTCGATCGTCAGGCCCTTCTTGCCGGGCCGTGCGCGGATGCCACGCTCGGTGTCGACGCGTGCCCACTTCATGCTGAGCTTCTCAACACCCGAGAGCCGCTTGAGGATCACCTGTCGTGCCTCCGCGGGTGTCAGGCCCGCGTCGAGCGCTTCGTGGATGAGCGCCTCGTCGACGCCTGCCTGCAGAGCGGCGGCGACGACCGGCAACGGCCAGTCCCTGGATTCAGCCTTGCGCCTGAGCTCGTCGGAGATACTGGCGGTCGCGCGTTCTTCGGCGGTCGTGTCGGCCATGTGCATCCTCCTTCGGTCTTCCGGGTTTGTTGGCCTGAACGCCTTCGCTATCGCTTCTTTGGCGGGTCGAGGAGCATCATGAAGCCCGGGTTCATGCGGTATCGCCGGTCGGCGAGCCCCGCGACTTCCAGGCGGTGCATGTACTCGTTCGCTTGCTTCTTGGTGAGCGCGAGCGCCATCTCGGCGCCCTTGTCGATGTTGTCCTTGCCGCCACCCATCGTGATCAGGAGCGCTTCCTGCAGGCCCGAGTTCGCGTCGGACGGGTGGCCGAAGAGCTGCTCGGCGCGGTCGAGGTAGTGGTGGATCTCCTCACGGCGCTCTGGCGCGTGCTGGAGGACGTACCGCAGGTGCATGACGCCGAAGCCGACGTGCCGCGACTCATCCTGGGCGCAGAGGCGGAAGATCATCTTTTCGGCCTCGTTCTGGGCGATGAACTCGCCGGTGCGGAACATCGTCTGGACGAAGCCCTCCGCCAGCACGTGCATCAGCGCCGACATCTCGGTGAAGTCCTTCGCATCGAGGATGTTGCGGAGCCCGCGCGTCGCGCCCGTTGCCTCGAGCAGGCCGCAGCCGTTCGCCAGCGCGCGCTTGCGGAACACATCGAGATGGCGCGCCTCGTCCATCACCTGCGTCACGAGGTACAGGGCGACCTCGAAGTGGTCGGGGCTGATCTGCTTCAGCCACTGCCCGGGCGCGTCGCCGGCGATGAACTCGACCTCGGTGAGGAAGGTGCAGATCTGGCAGATCGCCTCCTCCACCTCATCCGGCAGCGGCTCGATCGACTCCCACGGGATGTCCGTGGCCGAGCTCCACTGCCGCTGCAGCGCTTCTTCGTAAATGAGGGTCGCGTTGTCGGCCCAGATGTCGCTCTTCTCCGGCACGTAGTACCCGGTGCGGATCACGCCGGGCCGGGCAATGGAGCCGCGCACGCGCGTCGTGCCGTGTCGGGCGACCTCCGGCGCATCTCCGTACACGCCGATGTTGATGTCATCCAGCGTGAGCCCGTGCCTGCCCGGCTTTGCGTTGACCGCCGGAGGCCCCTCGGTGGTGAGCCAGCTCAGGTCCAGCTCAGGCATGTCAGGCTGCTTGCGCAGCGTCTCGATGACTGCGGGATCGATTGCCATGGCGCGTCTCCTGTTGCTTGCGGCGCGAGTCCGGATCATGGCCGGATAGTGCGTAGACGTTGCTCCGCCGGGCACCTTTCGGGAAAGGGCCAATAGGCCCTATGAGCCGCAGATGGACCGAAGCGGCGACTGCCATCGCGATGCCGTGACCGGCGCATTCGCAATGCGACACAGTGCGCTGGCTGCGCGCGGGCCCTCAGGGTGCAACGGGGAGCACGCGGTCGCCTCGCCAGATCGGACGCATCTCCCACGCGTGCAGCGCTCGAAGCGCCGCGGGCCCGCCGACCGCGAACGGGCGCACGCCGCGGCTCTCGGGCAGCGTCGGGTACACGCGGCTGCTGAGGACGACGCGGTCATTGGCAAAGACCTCGATGACGGAGCCGTCGAGAAAGACGCGGAGCGTGAGCGCTTCACCCGGTGCGAGCCCCATCGGCGCTGCCCGGACATCGCGCGCCGCGCCGGGGTCCAGGCTCGATGCGCTGCGGTCGAGCACCAGCGCCTGCCGAGCGCCGTCAAAGAAGAGGCGCGTCCGCTCCGCGCCATCGGGCGACTCGAACAGATGCAGCCCGAACTGGCGTGCGCCGCCCGCGGCGAACACCGCCTCGAGCTCGAGCCGCGTGCCGGCGATGGCGATCTCGCCGCCTCCGTCGCCCGGGCGCACCGGCACGTCGCGGTAATGCGAATGCGCGCCGCGAAGAGACGTGATCTCGTGGACGGGGCGTACGCGCAGCGTCCCGTCGCGGTTCATCGAAAGCTCGGTGGGCAGTGACAGCGCGCCCGACCCCCCTGCGGCGACCTGCGCGTCCGCGCCCCGGTTCTCGCGGAGCCAGCCCCACATCAGCCGGCGTCCCCGGTCGTCCAGCATCACCTGCGGCGCGTAGAACGAGCCGCCCTCGTCCAGCACGGTCGTCTCTTCGGGCACAAAACGGTGCGCGCGGTACTCGCCGGTCATGCACAACACGCTGCCCGGGGGGATCGACGATACCAGCAGGACGTGCCGGTCACCGGCCGGGAAGAAGTTCGGGCACTCCCACATGTCCCCGGTGTCCTCGCGGTCGCTGATGCACAGCTCGTGCAGGTACTCCCAGCGCACGAGGTCCGGCGACCGGTACAGCAGCACCGCGCCGCCACGGCCCTTGATGCCCGACCCGATCGCGCAGTACCAGCCATCGTCCTCACGCCAGACGAACGGGTCGCGGAAGCCGCGCACGGCGAGCGACGGCGGTGGCGCGGCAATCACCGGGTTGTCGCGGCGCCTGGTCCACGCCGCGAGGTCGGGGTCGCCGGGATCGGCGGCCTCTGCCACGCACTGCACCTCGGGGCCGATGCCCGTGTAGACCAGCGTCGGTGTCCCGTCGCGGTCGACGGCGCAGCCGGAGAACACGCCGTCCTTGTCGGGCCCTCCGGGGACGGGCGCGAGCGCCACCGGCAAATCGTGCCAGTAGACGAGGTCGTCGGAGACCGCGTGCCCCCAGTGAATCGTGCCGTGGAACGCGCCGTTCGGGTTGTACTGGTAAAAGAGGTGGTAGCGGTCCCGCCAATGAATGAGGCCGTTCGGGTCGTTGATCCAGTTCGCCGGCGGCAGGAAGTGAAACGCCGGACGATGCGGGTCCTCCGGCCGGCTCAACGGCGTGCCCGCCGCCGGAGGTTAGAGGATCGCGCGGATGCCAGGCCCGCGATGGCGCGCCCGCAGGTCGACACCCGCCACCGTCCCGTGTGTCGAAGCTTCATTCGATTGCGCCTCCGCCTTCGGCGCGCCGGCCACGCGGCCACGGGCTGCCCGACCTACCGATCGTCCGCCCGAGGGAAGCGCCCGGCAAGCCGGGTTCGGCCACGATTTGTGACCATCGCCGCCACAACCCGTCAACGGCGGTCGCGGTGTTCGTCTGTTCGTATCCCGGCCGTCACTTGCGGGCGGCGATGACGACGCTCGCGCCCAGAAGGTGCGCAAAGAGCGCCTCCGGCAGCGGCGCGGTGAGGAGGAAGTACCACCGGCGCCCGCTCTCGCTGCGCTTGAGGCGCCAGTCCCGGTTCAGGCGGACCGTGGCCTCGGAGAATCCGCAGCCGGCGACCTGGCGTCGCCATTCGCGTAGCGTGTAGACGGCTTCCTTCACGCCGAGCTCGCCGTGGCGCCGCGCGAACGGGCTGAGTCGCGAGTCCCGCCAGAAACCACGCAGAGCGGGCGCGGCGGCGAACTCGTCCATCCCGAAGTACCGGCCGCCGGGCTTGAGCACGCGTTTCACCTCGCGCATCACCGCGCTCACATCGCCCGCGTGATGAAGCACCGCGATCCCGAACACCAGGTCGAAGGTCTCGTCGGCGAACGGGAGGTTCGCCATGTCGCAGGCGCCGGCGTGATCCGGGCGAGCGCCAATATCGGCATACGTGGCCGTTGCCAGGCGAAAGACCGAAGGCGAGACGTCGGTGGCCGTGACGGTCGCCGCCGGCTTGTGTTGCTTGAGGATGGCGCTCGCCCAGCCCAGGCCGGCGCCTATCTCGAGCACGTTGCCTTCGACGGGACCGCTGAGCAACAGGCGCTGGAGCCCGCGCACGAGGTGTGACTTCGTCTCGCGCCAGTCTCGCTCGTGTGCCGGCGCCGTGTCACGCCAGTAGCGCTCCTCTTCGGCGAGGTGGTTGTGGCCGGCGTGATCGCTGTGCTCGTGGGCCGGCGAGCTCATCGCCCGTCCTTGAAGCGCGAGGCGGCATCTCGCGTGATATCGAGGTAGCGCCGGCCATACTCCATCGAGTCGGCGATGCCTGAGGCCTCGTGAAACTCGTTCCACGTCTCGATCGCGACGAACCGCTTGCCGGAAGCGATCGCTTCATCCCAGCTCCGCTGATAGAACCGCCCGTCCGCTCGGTCCGTGAACCGTCCGGTCCGGTCGCTGCTCTTGAGCTGGCGTTCGTCGTACCCCGGTCCAATCTGGGCGATGTTGCCGCCCTCCTCGCGGTAGCCCGTCAGGGAGGCGCCCCAGGAGTACCAGTCGTCCACGGTGATCGGCCGGGACTTGTCCTGCTCGGTCCCGCCAAACAGCTTTCCCTTGATCGCGAAGCGCCAGCTGTTGTCCGCGACGATGTACGGTCTGACACCCCAGTCGGCAGTGAAGCGTGCGTACAGGTAGTCGAAGAACCCCTGGTTGAAGCGTATGCCCAGCCACGATCCCCAGAGCCAGATCACCGGCCTCCCCTCCACCGATGCCCATTGATCCCGCGGCACGATGCCGTAGAAGCGATTGACCAGCGCGTACACGCGCTCGCGGTTCTCATCGTCCGTCAGGTCTCTCTGCCCCATCGGCCAGCGCCCGATCAGGCCGGTATCGAAGAACAGGCCGATGCTCGGCGGGTGCTTCCCTTCTCCGCGCAACTCGGACGCCGCGCGCGCCATGTTCTCCAGCCCGACATCGCTCGATGGCTCTTCGTCGCCCCAGTACACTGCCAGCGCGACGTCGATGCCCGCGTACTCCATGTCCTCGAGCTGTTTCCTCAGCCAGCCCGCATTCGCGTAACTCGCATCCGGCTCCGCCGGCCTGTTGGTCAACGCGGTGCTGTGCGGTCCGTTGGGCAGGTCGTACCAGTAGTACAGGTATGTGAAGACGAGCCGGGACTGGGCGTCGCTCAGACCGGTTGGCGCGGGAGTGAACGCGGCGGGCTTCTCCTCGCCCTTGCAGGCACTTGCCACCAGCGCGAGCACTATGGCAGCGATACCGAGACCGGCAGCGGCGACCAGCCACCATGTGTTGCGGTCACTACGCGATTGGCGCGCCGCCGTCACGCCGCTTCCCGCCCCGCGGCCCCCTGCCGGTACACCGCCAGCGTAGACTGCGCCGCGGCGGCCCACGTGTACCGGCGAGCCACCCGAATCCCGTTCTCGCGCAGGTGCTCTCTTAACACGGTGTCGGTGGCGCATCGCCGGATGCCGTCGGCGAGCGCCTGCACATCGAGCGGATCGACGTAGTACGCGCCATCCCCGAGCACTTCGGCGAGGGCCGGGATCTGCGAGGCGACGACGGGCGTTCCAGCGCGCATCGCCTCGACCGGCGGAAGCCCGAACCCCTCGGCCAGCGACGGGAACGCGAAGACATCGGCGGCGCGGTACAGCGCCGCGAGCCGCGAGTCGTCCACGCCCCGGAGGAGGTGGACGTGTTCGGGGTGGTCGATCCGTGCAACCGCGTCACGGACGAGCGCAGCATGCCGGTCGCCGCCATCCGCCACCAGCACCAGATGATGCGAGAGACCGCCGGAGGCTGCCCTGTCGAATGCTTCGACTAATCGCACGAGGTTCTTTCGTGGCTCCACCGAACCCACGCAGAGGACGAATGGGCGCGGGACACCGGGCAAGCCGGGATCGGGGGGTGCATCCGCGGGTTCGATCGAATCGATCCCGTTGTAGACCACATCGATGCTCCGGGCGTCCGCGCCGGTGCGGGCGATGATGTCCTCCCTGGAGGCATGCGAAACCGTGACGATCCTGTCGGCCGCCAGCGCGCGCTTCAGGTTCCACCGATAGAACCAGACCATCTTCCTGGGCATCGATCGGTCCCCCGAGTACAAGGTCAGCGGGATCACATCGTGCACGGTGACGACGAGCGGGCACGGCAGCGCGGAGGGCACGGGCGGCAGCGACGGGCGCGTATGCACGAACGGCGCGTGGAACAGGTCGATGCCTTGCTCGCCGACCAGGCGCGGCAACCGCAACAGGTAGGTGGCGATCGTCGATAGCTTGCCCAGGCGCAACGGGCTGAGCTCGCGCGCCGTGAGCCGCGGGTGCGACGGGAGCGCCTCCGTGGCTCCGGGAAGGCAGAACGCAACGATCGAATCGCCTTCCGGAGCCTCCTCCAGGAGGCCACGGAGCAGGCCATGCGCGTACCGCCCACCGCCGGTGCGCAGTGTGTCCGGCCGCAGGATACTCGCGTCGAAGCCGACCCTCATCGCGCCGCGAGGCTCACGGCGACGCGGTGCTCCGGCTCTCCGGCCAGCTCTTCGATGTACGAATCCATCCGTCCGACGAACTGGCTCCAGTCGTAGCGCGGCGCACGCTCCAGGCTCGCCCGGGACATCGCCGCAGCCAGCGCGCCATCCGTCCAGAGCGCGCCCATCGCCCGCGCGAACTCATCGACCTCGGGCCGGCAGCGGAGCCCGGTCTCGCCGTGGAGCACGCTCTCGCACGGCCCGCCTTGATCGACGGCGATCACCGGCTTACCGAAGGCCATCGCCTCGAGAGGGACGAGGCCCCAGTCCTCGTTGAGCGGCGTGAAAAGCACGGCGAAGCAGCGGTCATACAGGTCCAGGAGTTCATCGTCGGTCGGAGAGAGCACGAACTGAATGTCCTCCCGGTCACCCGCCAGGCGCCTGAGGTCGGCGAGATAGCCCCTGCTCTTCTCGTCGACCGCCCCCGCGATGACGAGCCTCGGAGCGCCCGCGCGCGCGTCACCCTTCATGCGCATGAACGCGCGAATGCCCAATTCTACATTCTTGGTCCACATGATCCGCCCCGGCAGCAGGAAGTACGGCTCGCTCTTTCCCGTAGGCGAGAACCGCTGGACGTCGACGCCTGTGTGCAGCACCTCCACGCGCTCCGGAGCGATGAGCTGTCGGGAGAGGAGCCTGCGTCGCACCTCGCCGCTCACGCAGAAGACCCGCTCGTATCGCCGCCACGTGAACCGGTCGGCGAACGCGAACATGCGCACGCCGAGGCGCGTCGCCAGGCCCGGTCGCATCATCTCACGCCACCGCGCGGCGGTGTGCTCGTCGTAGGCGACCTTCAGCGGCGTGTGGCAGAGGCAGATGAGTGGCGCGCCGCGTGCGCGCAACGTGAGCAGGTTGCCGATGCCATCACAACTGACGACCAGCGCGTCGTACGCGCTCCAGTCCTCGCTGTGCGTCAGGAGTCTGAAGCAGGCCTTCGCCATCGGCCCCACGCGGCGCACCACTGATAGAGGCGCCGACTCGACGACGCGCAGGTCACGGAATCCGTCGAACGTGTCCTCCGGAAGGTACGTGCCGGTGAAGATCGTCCAGTCGTGGCGGCTCCTCGTCACGAGCTCCAGGATCGTCCGCTCGATGCCGCCCTTCAGGTAGATCCATGGATGGAAGATCGCGACCTTCATGCCGCAGCCGGCGCCTCCGCGGCGAGCCTGTATACCTCGAGCGTCTCACGCGTCGCCTGTGCCCAGGTGAAGCGACGAGACCGCTCGTACCCCTTCGCCGTCAGCGCGTCTGCGATGCCCGGATCGGTCAGCACCGTCTCCATCGCATCCGCGAGCGCCGCAACGTCCGTTGGCGGCACCATGATCGCGGCATCGCCGACAATCTCCGGCAGCGAGCTCGTATCGCTCGTGACCACGGGCGTGCCCATCGCCATCGCCTCGAGCGGCGGAAAGCCGAAACCCTCCTGCAGCGACGGATAGGCAAGGAGATCGGCGCCGGCGTATAACAGCGGGAGTTGCGACCCCGGCAGATACCCCAGCACGCGGATCCGCTCCCGGAACGGCGAGGTCTCGATCGCCTCCCGGGACGCCCCGCAACGCCAGCCCCACGGCCCGCAGATCACGAGGTCGTGCGGTATCGCGCTCCGTCTGACGACGCGTTCGAATGCGGCAACGAGCGCCGGGATATTCTTGCGCGGCTCGATCGAGCCGACCGACAACACGTATGGCCGTGCCTGGCCGATTTCATCCAGAAACGACCGTACCTCGCGCGCGCCCGGCTGCCGCTCGAAGATCGGGTCCAGCCCGGAGCGGACGACGGAGACTTTGCATGCGGCGCCCGGATATCGTGCGATGATCTCACTTTTCGTGAAGGCGGACACCGAGATCACACGGCTCGCCCTTCGCACGGAGAAATCGGTGAACAGGCGCAGGTAGATCCGCAGGCGCTGGCGGTGAAACCGCGGGTCGAGGTACGCGAGGTCGTGGATGGTAAGGACACTCGGGCAGGGCAACCTGAGCGGGATGGCGTAGTTCGGCGAGTGGTAGAGGTCGGCGCCGGTCCTGCTCACGTCGCGCGCGACCAGCGTCTGCTCCCAGATACCCCGCACCACCTCGTGAGGCGTCGGGAACGACGCCCGCACGACGCGGCAGCTGTCGAGACCCAGCAAAGGAGTCTCACGGGTGACGTACAGGCTGACGTCGTGCGTCCGGGATTCGCCGGTGAGGCCGCGCGCGAGATTCAGCGTGTACCGGCCGATTCCGGTCAAGGGCGGCCGTAACGACCGGCCCATCAGGGCGATTTTCAACAGATTGCTCCCGGCGCTCCGCCGGGTCGAAGGTACGCGGTATCGGTTAAGGGGCGGTTAACGGCGCCTGGCTCCCGAAGCGTGCGCCACTGCGTGCGTTCGACTGGCGGACCCGGTCGAGTTCAACCTCGATGCGGCCGGCAGCGGCTTCCCACGTCCACGCGTCGCGCACGCGCTGGCGTGCCGCGCTGCCCAGCCTGGTGGCTTCATCGGTGTCGGCGAGCACCCGTCCGAGCGCCTCCGCGAACGCATCCTCGTCCCGCTGCACGAGGATCCCTGTCTCGCCGGAGTCGATCGATTCAAGCACACCGCCCTCCGCCACGGCCACCACCGGCAACGCCGATGCCATCGCCTCGAGCACGACCAGCCCGAACGGTTCCAGCCGGGGGCTGTAGACAAACGCCCGGGCCCCTCGGTACGCCTCGACCAGTTCGCGCTCGCTCAATCGCAGCCGTACGGTCAGGTCGACGCCGCGCGCAGACGCCGACGCTTCGAGCCCGCGCAGCACCGATGCGTTTGCCGAACCGCCGGCGATCACGAGGGGTGGCCTGCGGCTCGCGGGCAGCCGAGACAGCGCACGGACCAGGAAGTCGTAGCCCTTGTGGTTCTCGATTGCGCCGACAGAAAGCACATAGTCACCGGCGCGCGTGGCCTCCTCGAATCGCACGCTGTCGACGCCGAGATACGTCACCTTCGCATCCACGCCGTAGTAGTCGCGAATGCGCCCCTGGGTGAACCGCGAGTTGGTGAGCACGGCGGTTGCGGACAGGCCCGCCCGCCGATCGGTCCGTTGCCAGGCCTTCTCCACGACGGCGTGCGCGGGTTGGTGGAGCAGGCGGCGGAAGCGCCTGTACGCACCCGTCTCAAACGCGGCAGGCCGGCAGAATGGGTCGATGAACCGGCGCGGCGGCTCGTGGCAGAAATACGCGCTTGGCGTCTGAAGCCGGGTGAGCATCGGCGGCGCCTGGGCAAAGCGGCACGCGCTGACGAGGACGACGTCGTATCGCCCCCCGTCGATCTCCTCCGCCGCCCGCGCGTTGACCCGGTCGAGCCGGCCGATGTCGCGGAGGGCGTGCAACTCGTTCAGGTAGAACCCGAACCGCGCCGGAGGATGCAACTCGAATGGAAAGCGACGCACGAGGCGACCGAACGGCGCCACGTCCTCGTCCGACGAGCTGAGCGTAAACACGTCGAGTTCATGCCGCGCGGCGAGGATCGCACCGGCATGGGCGATGGCGTGCGCCGCGCCCCCCGGCGGGTGGTTGTGGAACAACGCGATCCTCAGGATGGCCGGCCTTCCCCGGAATCGGACCACTCCCGCTCGAGATCCGGCGCTCTCATCGCAATGCCCGCAAAGAGCCAGAAGAGGTAGGCCACATGCACCGCCGCCCAGACAGGGTGGATCGCACTCAGGACTATGAGGCTCCCCCCCGCGCCGGCAACCGACACGGTAACGAGGCGCAGGAGCGGGTCACGCACGCGAAAGCTGTTCGTCGCGGCGCCAATGGTTGCTGTCGCGACGACGGCAACGAAGAACAGAGCCGCCAGTACGCCCATCTCCAGCGAGATTTGCAGGTACCAGCTCTCGACGGCGCCCACCTCGTACCCACCAACAGCATTCGCGACGTGGCTGCCGTTGCCGAGGCCGAGCCCCAGCGGGTACGCGCGTATCAAGTCGAGCGCCTTGTCGGTCAGCGCGATGTGGCCGAGGACCGACCCTTCTTGCGTCGAAGTCAGCGCCGACAGCGTCACCGCATCGAACCCCTTGTACGCAACCACCGCCAGGCCGGCGACCGACGCAATGCCAAGCACCACCGCCGCGCGCGCATACGAGGACGTGCGCAGCAGGACGAACGCCAGTCCCAGGACGCCGACAACGACGGCCGTCCGCGTAATGGTCATCCCGAGCGCCGCGATCATCAGCAGCAAAAACGCGCCATAGCCAATCACTGCCGCCCGCCTCCTCGCGTAGAAGTACAGCGCCGCCGCGAACGGGATGATCAACACCTGGTAAAACGCCAGGCCCATGTCGGCGAGGAACAGCGATGACGACCTGGGGAGGTCAGCGCCGGCGATGCCCCGGGAGCGCACGGCAAGATCTTCGTGCCCTGCGCCGACAGCCTCCATGAAGGCGTCAAAGTTGAGAAACGCGAAGACACGGTTGCTGAACGACGGGAACACCCACTGGAATCCCGCGACCAGCCCGAGCACCGTGCTCAGGGCGACAAGGACCGCAAGCATCTGTCCCAGTGTCTTGCGGCTGAGCGGCATGCCGCGGCCGACGAAGAACGCCAGGAGCCACAGCACGTCCTGGCGCAGCGCCAGCACCTTGCCGATCACCGTGGTGCCCCCGCTACCATCCGCGCCCGGGTACGCGACGTAGAGCAACGCAACCGCCACGTAGACGCCGATCAGCAGGTCCAGGTAGCGCAGGCGGGGCGCCGTGCGGCGCCGGAACGCCAGGTTGGCAACGGCGAGCAGCAGCACCAGCAGCACTTCGTCCTTGACCAGCTGGCTCGCGCGCAACGCCATCGACGAACCCGTCGCGGCGAACACGACGAGTGAGATGAACCGGCTCAACGGGATGATGACCAGCGTCACGAGCACGGCCTGTACAGGCCAGGCCATGACTGCGAGCGCGATCCCGCCGGCAACGAACAGCGCGAGCACCGGGACGAACGCCGACGTGACTCCCAAGGCCAGCAGCGAAAGCGACGCGAGCAGCAAGAGCGCCGCGGCGAGCGCCGCCTGCAACGGACGCAGCGGCAGCGGGCGCCGGCCGCGCAGATCGAAGGTGGTCATCGCCATCGTTACACCGACACCGGCGGCGCTTCGAGCCGGTGTTCGTACGGCGCCTTGCCGCGCCGTCCCGCCACCACGTCAAGGAGCGCTCTCGTGCGCGCGTTGTACACGGCATCAGCCCGGTACCTGGCTGAAAGCAGGTTGCGCAGCCCGGCCTTGGCGAGCGTGAAACACAGGTGCGCCGAGAACCACGCCTTCCAGAGCGGGCTGGAATGCCGGAACCCGAGGAGATAGTAGTTCCGGTAGGCGTAGTAGCGGCTGATCCTCGGGTCGATCCGGCCGATGGTCTTCGTCACGCCATGCCAGATCCTGGCCTCGGGCACGTAGTGAATGACGACGCCGCGGCGGCGCGCCCTCAGGCACCACTCGACGTCTTCGAGATACAGGAAGAACCGCTCGTCCAGCGGCCCGGCTTGTGCGAACGTCGACGCAGACGCGAACAGCGCGCACCCCGACGCCCAGTCGACGATCCGCCTCTCCCGGAAGTCGTCCGGGTCGCCGCCGATTCCCACGTGCTCGCCGGCGACCTTCGGCCAATCGAGCCTGCCACCCGCAGACCAGACACGGCCGTCCGGACGCAGGATCAGCGGCGTCAGGACGGCATGCCTGCCCAGCTCTTCGGACGCGCGCACAAGCACATCCAGGAAGTCGGGCTCGACCGTCGTATCATTGTTGAGCATGCAAATGTAGTCGGCGCCTGCTGCTCGCGCCCAGCGGACGCCCGCGTTCCCGGCGCCGGCGTAGCCGATGTTATCGGGCAGGCGCAGCGTGTCCAGGCCCGGGAACTCGCGCGCCAGGATTGCTGATTCGTCGAGCCCCGAACCGTTGTCGACCACGCAGATCCGCTTGCGTGCGTACGAGGTCGCGAGGAGCGCCGAAACGCAGGCGCGCGTCTCTTCCGCGCCATTCCAGTTGATCACGAGCACCGCGACCATCGGGAGCATGCCGATCCTCAGTTGTCGTTGACGACGATGCCCACGACGCGCGCGTTCAGTCGCCCGAGCTGCTCGATCGCCCGCTTGTGCGGTTCCATGTCCAGCGCGCCCTTGCGCATCACGTACAGGACGTTGTTGCACTTCTGCGCGAGCAGGAACGCATCCGACGAGCTCTCGGCAGCGGGTGTATCCACGATCAGGAACTGACCTTCCTGCTTCGCATCCGCCGTCATCGACGCGAGCCGTTCGGCGCGGGCGCCGACGGAGTCCGCCCACGGGAGCAGCCACAAGCGGTGCAGGTCGTGCGATGCGGCGCTCTTCGGCGCGAGCGCGCGATCGTCCTCCACCAGCTCGAATGGCTCCAGGAGCTGCTTGTGCACACCCGACAGGCTCGTGTTGCCGACCAGCACGACATCGCTATGGGCGGTGAGCGCAAGACTGAGATTCTTCGCCACCAGCGATCGGCCGTCACCTGAATTGATGCTGAACACCGCGAGCGACCTGTCCGGCGAATCCCCGATCAAAGAAATGACATTGAGCGCCAGGAGACGGAACTGCTCCGCGAACCCGGAGCGCGCGTACATCGGCGGGATGGCCAGGTCCGTCTCGCTCGTCTTGCGGGCGAAGCGGTCCGTGCGCGAGTATCGCTCGGGGTGAGGGAATCGATCCCGAAATGACGACTCGCAGGTGAATTGCTCGACCATCTTGAACGCCATCGCCTCAGACCTCCTCCTTGCTAGCCTGCGGGACCTCCGCAAGCACGGGGAGGCCGAGCATAGACTCGATCTCGCGGATCGTGAGCGGGACGCGGTCAAAGACGGCGAGCAGGTAGATGATCGTCAGGCCCGTGAAGAGCGCAACGATCACGGCGAGTCCGTAGGTGATGATCTGCCACATGAGGTTCGAGTCCAGGTCGGCCTGGTTCAGGACCAGGACCTGTGCCTCAATAGGCAGCGTCTGACCGCCGATGATGTCGAGAACCCGCTGTTGCAGAGCCGACAGCTGGGCTTCGGCGCGCTGCAGGTCGAGGGCCAGCACGTCGTAGGTGGGCTCCAGGCTCTCGAGGCGCTGCAGTTCGGCTTCCTCGCGCGAGAGCGTGGCGCCGATCGACGAAAGTCCCGAACGAGCCGATGTCTCGCCAAGCATGAGTTGGTTCACCAGCGTAAGCTGGGCGGCGCGGCTCCCGGTAACGTCCGAGACGCCGTTCTGCTGGCGAAAGCCCGTGAGCGCTTCCTGCGCCGTGGTGAAGCGTTGCCTGGCGCTCGTCAACTGGCGCTGGGCCTCCTGCAAGTATGGCGTGACCGCGGCGCCCGCCGGCGACGCCGTTTCGAGTTCCATCACTCGGCTCTCGAGCCGGTACACGTCGGCCTGCGCGAGGTCGGACTCCGTCTTCAGGCGCGAGTACTCCCCCTCCAGCCCGGTGAGGCGGTCGAGTTCGCGGCGCGCCGCCTCCAGCACCGGCCCGTCCTCCAGGCCCGATGCGCTGACCCGGCCCGTGTCGAGCTGCAGGCGCAACAGCCGAAGTTGGTTGACGAAGCCGCGCGTCTGGTCGCGTTTGGCGGGCAGGTTGTAGGCATCGTTCTCGACCTCGTAGGCGGTGAGCGCTGTTCGCGCGGTCGACACCAGCCCCTCGAGGCGCGTCACCTCGGGCGCGAACGCGGCGCGCACGTCCCGCGCCTCCGGGTGATTGATCTCCAGGTACAGCGCCTTCGCCTCTTCGACGACGATGTTGGCGACCAGCAGCGCGCGCTGTGAGTCGGGATCCTCGAAGCTGACTTCATAGAGCGGGGTCAATGTGGGCTTCGTCGAGATCTTGATGTCGATCGTCGTCTTGCCCTTGATCTCCTTCGCCGTGGTGCCGTCGCCCAGGCGCGTCGCGACCCGCGACGCGAGCTCGCTGCTCTCGTCAAGCGCCTCGAACGTAAGCTGGGCGGGCGTGTACTCGCCGGGCGCCGGAGCGTACGGGCGCAGCACGGTGACAAGCGCCGTCGCCTTCGACTCCTCCGTCTCACGGTGATACAGCCAAGTCCCGAACACCGCAGCAGCTACCAGCACGGGCACGACGTACCAGCGTCGGACTACCTGGCGTATGAACGCGTCCAGTTCCATGAGACCCTCCTACAAGACGGGGCTCTTATAGCGGAGGCTGCCCCACAGCAGCGCCGCAAAGCCGAGGAAGTCGCGACTGAGATGAGCAGCGGCCTTCAGCACTGGCCAGCGACCACGCAGCCCATGCCGAAATGGGAACATCATCACGTACGGGACCGCCAGGAGCGCAAAGCGACGCCTGATGCGGGCGAGCACGAGGCCTGCGACCGCGAGCGTCATGACAGCGTGAAAGGCGTCGACCCACACGCCGAGGAACAGGTGCCGGCGAAACTCCGGGTAGCGGGATGCAATCAGCGGCCAGTTCGAAAAGCGCAGTACGTGTCTCAGCCAGACGTGCGGACGCTGCACGATCACCTGGTGCCACACGAGCGCATCGGGCGCGAAGCCGTATCGCGCGTTCGCCCGCACGGCCCGCCAACCCAGGTCCACATCCTCCCAGTAGTCGCACGCGGGGTTGAAGCCACCGGCGGCGAGGGCAACGCTGCGACGGTACGCCGCGTTCGCCGTGGTGAACAGCCCGTCGGCGGACGCGGTCTCGATGTAATGACTGAGAAGTGGCTTGCGGTGCCACGGCGGCGCCTCGGTGCGCCCCTGGACGGCGTCGAATCCCGAGCTCAACGCGCGTTCGAACGCGGACAACCAGCCGGGCGCGGGAATGCAGTCGCTATCGGTGAACGAGACGAACTCGCCGCGGGCGAGCGTCAGGCCGACGTTTCGGGCGAACGCCGGGCCACGGTTCTCCTTCATACGCACGCCGGTGAACCCGCACGATGCCCGCGGCGCGATATCCACCAGCATGGCCGCCGTGCCATCGTGCGACGCATTGTCGACGACCACGACCTCAAAGCCCTGGTCGAAGTCCTGGGAGAACAGGGCCGCGATCGTCTCCATGACCATTGCGCGGCGTTCGAACGTAGGCACGATGACGGATATCCGGGGCGATGGCGCCCGGTTGACAGCCACCACCACGTCGTAGTTCGACGTCGAGACATTCGACACGTGATCGGTCTCTGGCGCCGTGCTCGCCGCCGTCTTCAACATCAACATCAGACCACCAACGACCGATTCTTGATGCTGCTTCGCAGCAACGCCAGTTCGAGAAGGATGGCGCTCTCGAAGCGCAACACGATGCGTGCCGCTGCACGCCCCCAGTACTTCGGCGGCCACAGATCCTGCTTCACGAGCGGGTGCAGTGTCGTCAGCCACGGGATCCCCAACACGAGCGACCAGCGTGAGACGCTGCTGAGCAGCAGTCCCACGAGCAAGAGGTCGAAGCCCGCGCTATCTCTGTGGACGAAGTAGTTTCGGTACAGGCTCATCCGCCGCAGTTCGGGGTGCGACGACACAAGGCGCGGGATCACCTGCGCCTGCACCGCGCTGAGCAGGTACTCCGTCGGCCGGACCGGCGTCGCCTGGTGGAGGACCGCGGCCCCCCGCGCGAACGCCGACGCGTACCCTGCCCGTTTCACGCGCCAGGCGAACTCCGTGTCGTCGCCGCCGACGGGCTGTCCCCACGAGTAGGTGCGCGACGTCTCGTCGAACCCGCCGCACTCGAGGAACACATCGCGCCGGTAGAACGCGTTCGCGGTGGGGTACAGCCCTTCTTCCTGCTCAATCGCCCGCACCTGGTGGATGAAGAAGGGGTGGTCGCGCGTGATCGGAGTGGGCCGCACGGGCCCGCACACCACGCCGACTCCCGGCTGCAGGTGCGATACCGCGCTGGCGATCCACCCCGGCAAGGGAAGGCAGTCGCTGTCGGTGAAGGCGAGCACGTCCCCCCGCGCGATCTCCGCGCCGCGGTTCCGCGACGCCGCCGGGCCGTCATTCTTCTTGCGGTGGTAGCGGACGGGGAAGTCAAACCGGGCAGCAGCGTCGGCGACGACCTCCTCGGTGCTATCGGCGGAGGAGTTGTCGACGACCACGATCTCCATGCGGTCGGACGGATAGACCTGGTACGACAGGGCGTTCAGCAACTGCCGGACGAACGGCGCACGATTCCACGTGGGCACGATCACGGAGACGAACGGCAGCTCATCCGTCCGGGCGTCGTGACGGACGTCCGTGGGCATCTCCTCGGCCACGCTTGCGCGGACGGCCTGGAGCGGCGTGCTCGAATTAGTACTCGACAAGTGAACCTTCCTGCTTCGCCCTTCGCACTGCCCATCGGAACGCCAGGAGACCGGCCGGGAGGCATACCACGGCCAGCGCGGTGAGCACCGCCACCTGCGGCGCCACGTCGACGAGTGAGCCGCCATCAAGACCCTCGCGGATGCCGGAGAGCGCGTGCGTCAGCGGCAGAAGCAGCGCCAGCTGCTGGAGCCAGCCGGGCATCGCGTCCACGGGAAAGAACGCGCCGCCGAGGGTGAGCATCGCCACGGAGTACGCGAGGCGGATGGGGTCGCCCTGCTTGAGGAGCAGCACCGACGCCGCCGACAGTGCGCCGATGCCGAGGAACGTCAGCTGCGCCGGCACCAGCACCGCGAGGATCGACAACCCGTTGGCGGAGTCCCAGAAGCCCAGGAGGACGAATCCGAAGATCAGGAAGACGGAAGTCCTCAACATGGAGATGCAGAACGGGAAGAGGCAGAACGAGAGCAGCAACTCGTGCTCTCTGATGGGTGGCAGCAACATCGGCTCGAGTGTGCCCGCGCGCTGGTGCTCACTCACGGACGCCGACAGCGTGCCGAGCCCGCGGAACAGCATGTCGAAAAAGGCCACGCCGGCCAGGGCGAACGCCGCGTAGCTCCCGTTCTCCTCCGGGATGGAGTTCGCGCGGTCGCCGACGGCCTCGCCGATGAAATACACGATCCCCGCGATGCCCAGCGCGCCGGCGACTTGCCAGAAGGCCGCAAGCCGATAGCTGCTCCACACGAGGAAGTCACGCCGCAGGTAGGCGACTGCCGCCGTCACACGAGCACCTCCTCAGCCGCGGTTTGCCTGCCCCGCTCGACCGCCATCGCGAAGATCTCATCCATCGACAGCTGCTTTCGGCTGCACGACCAGATGTCGCCGCCCTCCTCCACGATCCGGCGCACGACCACCGGCACCGCCGGGCCGCCCGGCGCGGTCCGCAGTTCCAGTTGGTGCTGACCCGTGTCCAGCGCGACAACCTCGATCGATGACACCAGGTCGCGCAGGAACCCGAAACTCGAGCGTTGGAGCCCGCTCACCACGACATGGTGGATCTCATCGAGCTGAAACGCGCCGCGCAGGTCTTCCAGGTTCCCGACCATCTGGATCTTCCCGTGGCTGATGAACGCGACGCGGTCGCACAGCTGCTCCGCCTCGCCCATGTCATTCGTGGCGAGGATCACGGTGCGCCTGCTGTCGATCACGCGCTCCTTCACGAGCGCGCGCAGCTCCATCGCCGCGAGCGGGTCCACGGTACGCGTCGGTTCGTCCATGATCAGGAGCTCGGGGTCGCTCAGCAGGCCGCGCGCGATCGCCGTCCGTTGCTTCATCCCGGAGGAGTAATGGTGCATGCGGAGGTCAGCGTGCTCCTGCAGGCCCACCAGTTCCAGGAGCTGGGAGACGCGGCGCCTCGCTTCCTTTCCGGACAGTCCGTAGAGCGACGCGTAGAACAGCAGGTTCTCGAACCCCGAGAGCCTCCAGAAGAAGGACCTCTCATCCCCGTAGACCACGCCGATACGCCGGCGCACGGCCAGGCTGTCTTCGACGACATCGAGCCCCAGGACGCGCGCGCTCCCGCTGAACGGAATGACCAGGGTCGACAGGATTTTGACGAGCGTCGTCTTGCCCGCTCCGTTGGGACCGGCAACCCCGAAGATCTCCCCCCGGTTAATCGTCGTGTTGATGCGGTCGAGCACCACCTTCTTCGGCAGCGACTTGAACAGCGACCGCCAGCCGCGCTGTTGCGGGTAGGCCATCACGAGGTCATCGGTTTCGACGACGAACTGCGTCACAGGATCGGCCTCCGCGTTTGCGCCGAGCCCTTGAGGAACCCCGCCAGCCACACGAGGTGCAGCGCGCCCATCTTTGCCAGCAGCCGGGCTGAATCGCGCCAGCGCCGCGGCGGCCAGAACTGGACCCTGCTGGTCATCAGCCAGGGGATCCCGAGCAGCAACCAGCGTCGCCGGCGGCGCGACGACGCCAGCACGCCGCCAACGAGCATCACGTCGAATGTGAGCGTCCCGCGCGATGCAAAGAGCCCGCCGACGAGCCCGCGGCGCAGCTCCGGCACCTTCGCGTACAGGTCCGGCAGTTGGCCGGCTCGGTCCAGTTGGTAGCCCAGGATGAAGCGCGGCGGGCCGGGGAACCGTCGATGCGTGATCAACTCCGGCCGGAACCGCGCCTGCCAGCCCATGCGTTGCAGCCGCCAGGCAAGCTCGGTGTCCCAGCCGGCGCTTGGCCCATCGCCGCCGGTCTCGAACTGCTCGCTGAACCCGCCGGCGCCGAGCGCCGCCGACCGGCGGTACACGGCATTGCCGATGGGGTACAGGAGCTCCCCCACCGCTTTGCCATCCCAGCGGTCGGACCGCAGGCCCGGCGCCTCCAGGTAGCGCGGCTCGCTCCCGGGCAGCGGATACACCGGTCCCGTAAGCGCTCCAGTATCGTCGTCGAGCCGGATCATGGCCGACTTGAGCCATTCCACCGGCGGGCTGCAGAGGTCATCAATGTGCGCGACGAACTCCCCGCGCGCCGAGGCCATCGCCGCATTGCGCGCTCGCGGCCCCTCCGCATTGACCAGCGACAAGCCACGCACGGCGATGCTCCCGTTCGCCTGGCAGTCCGCGATCACGCCTTCGACGTGCGTGTCCCGCCCGTCATGCAGGACGAGCACCTCCCAGCGATCACGCGGGTAGTCCTGCGCCTCCAGGGCGCGGAGTGTCTCGCGCAGCGCGTCGGCGGAGCCCGTCACCGAGACGACGACGGAAGCTTCGAGCTGGTCCGCGCCGGCCAGCTGCGCCGCCTCGCGCCGTGGCGCGATCTCGGCGACCAGCGTGTCCCGCAGCGAGGGCATCAGCGCGCGCGTCAGCTGGGCGGCTTTCTTTGCCAGGTACGTATCAAGCGTCAGAGGCTGCAGGCCGAACAGCACGCGGTTCGCCGTCACGTATTCGCAGTGCCGCAGGTACATCTTCGCGTCGCGAGCAGCCGCCGCCAGCTCTTCGCGGTGGTACTCCCGCACGGTCGTCATCGCCGGCCAGGCGAGGGTGATCCCGAGGTTCCGCTGCGTCAGGATGGGCCGGCCGGCCAGCGCGGCCAACCGAACCGGGCCGCGGCTCTGGTTCTGCGTGGCGATCAGGATCGAACCGGCCGGCGTCAGACCCGACCGCAGCCGCCGCAGGAAGTCAGCGGCGTTGCACGGCAGTCCCTCCAGCACCATCGGCACGACGATGAGGTCGTACGCGTCTTCCGGCGCGTCGGCTTGCAGGCTCGCGACCGTCACTTCACGCGTCACGTGGCTCGCCAGATCATCGGTGATGAACGACTGGGAAAAGCGCCAGATGTCCAGGTCGTAGCCGTGGCGCAGCAACGCTCCACCCAGCAGCGACGTCCCGCCGACCATCAGCACTCTTCCACCGGCCGGCGTGCTCCTCAGGGCGCGATCGAGGATCGCGGCGCTAAGCGGAATGCTCTGGTCCAGGTGGTGATGCGCGCGGTCGATCAGCGGCAGCTCATCGAGGTAGTCCTCCAGGAACCGCTGCAGTTCGCCGCGAGGCACGCCAGCGCGCACGGGCACGGCAGGCGAGGTCGTTATCGGCGCCAAGCTACCGCCTCCTCGCGCTCGAGCTGCACGGCGGGACCGCGCGTGCCCGCCCCCTCTGCGAGCGCCGCCTCGGTGAGCAACCCGATCCGGTCGAGCCCCCAGGGCTCGGCCCACTCCCGGCAGCGCGCCGACGTCTCCGGCCGCCGCGCCAGGTCGATGCACTCGAGCACCGCCTCCGCGAGCTCGTGCGCTTTACCCTCGCTGATCACGTCCAGGTACGACGCAATCGGCACCGTGACGCCAACATCAGGGCTGGTGACGATTTCACCCGGCCCGGCGTATGAGCTGCAGACGACGGGAGTGCCGCAGGCGAGCGACTCGGTGACCACCATGCCGAATGCCTCCTCGTACGAAGGCAGCACCGTGACCGCCGCGCGGCTGTACTCGTAGGGCAGGCTCGCCAGCGATCCGGCGCCGAGGATCTCGATCGCGTCGCGGGCGGCCGGGGAGTGCACCAGGCTCAGGCGCTCCAGCGTGTAGACCTCAAAGCCGAGGTCGTGGCCGATGACGCCGAACGGCCCCGCGAGCACGAGCATCGCCTCGGGGCAGCGCCGGTGGATCTCGTCCCACGCCCGAAGCAGGAGCGCCCCACCCTTGCGCGGGTCGCCGAGATCGCCGGTGAAGAGGATCCTCGGCCGGCTCAGGTCCTTCCCCTCGTGCGGCCTGAAGACGCTCATGTCGACCGGCGGCGGCAGCGTGCCCACCGGCACACCGTACGTCTCCTGCGTCTCGGCGGCGCCACCGGGCGTCAACGCCACGACCTGTTCCGCGTTCCGCATGAGCTGTGCAAAGGCGTGCTTGTCGAAGCGCCCGCGCCAGTTGTGCCGGCGCAGGACCACGTGGAACAGGTACGGGATGTCCATCCACTGGCGAAAGAACGCAGCACCAAGGAGCGCCGAGTAGCTCCACAGGTGCGCCACGTCGTACCGGCCGCGATGGACCGCCATCGTCGCCTCGATACCGAACGCATAGAGGCGCGACAGCGGGTAGTACTTCATGACGAGCGGATGCGCCTGTTGCTTCAGGTACACCACGCGCACCGGGCCGTCGTACGCGACCCTCGGGCGCCCGGGCTTGGATGTGATGATCGTGACGTCGTGTCCGCGGCTGGCGAGGAAGTTCGACAGGTCGTGGATGCAACGCTCGACGCCGCGACGCATGTACGGCCAGTACGCCGGATAGGGGTACACGATCTTCATTGCGCCCGCCGTCCCATTTCGCCCGCCCATTGCCACCCATGCCTACGGAGAGGCGTGAAACACCACCTTCGGGACTTCGCCGCGGAAGTCCGCCTGCAGCACAAAGCGGGAAACCTCTTCGATGCGCGAGAACCGCGCGAGCCGCAGCCAGGCGCGATAGCAAGCCGTGGTGGGGCGCCACCACATGTCCGAAGCGCCCGAGTGGCAGAACTCGACGAGCGCGCTGTCGCTCTTCAAGCCCTCCAGGTCGGGATGGAACACGTCGCCGAAGATCGCGACCTTGTCGGTGACCGTCCAGATCGCTTCCATCGCCGCCAGCGGGTCGCGCAGGTGGATGAGCAGGTCGCTGGTGAACACCAGGTCGAACCTGCCCAGGCGTTCCGGCCGGACGTCGTAGACGCTGCAGATCTCCTTGGTCACCCTTGAACCCAGCAGCTCGTGGCAGATCTTGAACCCTTGCCCAAGCGGCGTCGGCGTACTCATCGTGTCGTAGGCGTCGTTCCAGTTGCGCGACTTGTCCACATCCGCCGTGGAAGCCAGGTCGATCGCAACGACCTCGGCTCCGCGTCGCTCGAATTCAAAGGCCCAGAAGCCGTCGTACGTCGCCACATCGAGCACGCGCATGCCGGTCATGTCCTCGGGAAGGCCGTAGTAGTGCAGCTGGTTGCGGTGGTCGACGCGTCCCGGCGTCACAACGCCGTGCGGCAGCTCAATCGTGTGGTACCACGAGTGCGTGGCGATCTGGTCGATGATCTTGCGCGCCTCGGGCGAGGCCGGCGCGTCGCCGTTCACCAGCGGCTTCGCCGGCAGCGGCGCGTGCCCATTACGCCCGTTCGTCGCGTTCCTGACCGCACGAAGTCCGCCCCGGACGCGGTGCACCGCGGGCCGCACGAGGTAGCGAAACGGCCTGCTGCGGCGTATCGCCTCCACCTCGCGGGCATCGAGCGCCACGCTCAGCTCCAACGGCCCCACGCGGAGACGCTCCTCGCGCTTCAGAGTCCCCCCGGACCTTCTGGCTCGCGGCGCATTGGCTGTCATCTCAACCTCGCTTCGAAGACATGAGTTCCGCGCCGTCAGTGGCAAGCGCGGCGGCGGCCTGAACGGGGGCATATCCTTTGAGGATGACCTTGTCGAACCTGCCCACGCGGTTCACCACCGGGAACCGGGCGACTTCCTCCACCGGGTCGAAGCCCGCGACCTTCATCATCTTCCGCATGGACTTGATGCTGTGACACCACCACACACCGGCGTCGTCATCTGTGCCGTAAAACGCGCTGGCGGCACGCGGAAATGCCTCGAGGTCGGGGTCGTACGGCTCGCCGATGATCGCGATGCCGCGACACACCGAGAACATGTTCTCGATGATGGTCTGCGGGTCGCGGAGCCTCAGGAGCAGCTGGCTGATGAACACCACATCGAACATGCCGAGCCGTTCAGGCGACAGGTCATACACGTCGAGCGATTCACGACGGGCCTTCGAGCCCAGGATCTCCGCTGCGAGACGCCAGCCGTCGCCCTGGATCTGCATCCCCACCTGCGAGAGGCGCCTGTTGTACGACGCGTGCAGGTCCTCCCGTGCGGCCTGCTCGATCAACTGCCGCTTCACCAGTCGGGGGAGATCGTGTTCGATGGGCGAGTCGACGTCGATGCCGACGACTTCGCTCGCCCCGCGCCGCTCGAACTCGAACGACCAGAAGCCGTCGTACGTGCCGATATCGAGACACCGCATGCCCGTGAGATCGTCGGGGATGCCGAACCGGTGGACCGTCGGCCGGTTGTCGATGAAGCCGGGCGTCGCGACGCCGTGGCCGAGGTCGATGGTGTGGTACCAGCCAAGCCGGGAGACACGCTCCCAGATCTCCGCCGCCACCGGGTCGCTGTGCACGGAGTCTGGCGGCGCCTGGGAGATCGGACTGGCGTCTGAAACTGGCGCATGTCCGTTTCGACGTCCGACCCGGCCAAGTCCCGGCTTGACGATGTAGCGGTACAGGGGGCTCTTCTTCACCCGCTCGGCGCGGTCCGCATCCATCCCGACCGAGAACTGCAGCCCGGCGAAGCTGAGTCGCTTCTCCCTCATCGGTGGCATAGCTCCTCCAGGCCACGCCGAAGTACGGCGCACCCCCCGTTCCCTTGGATCGCGAGAGTACCGCCCGGGGAGTTAAGTCCCAGTTAACGGAATGCCGGCCGGCGCCGGCCGAGCCCGAAGCGCGAGCGCCAACTGCCAGTCCCGTCACTGGCCGGAAGGAGCTCGAGCAGTTCCAGCTCATCGACCGCGGCGAACAGCCTCGTCACGGCCGTCGTGTCGCCCCCGGCGCCCAGCCCAAGCGAGCTCCAGACCACCACCTGGTTCAGTTCGTTCAGGATCTCCAGGCGATAGTCCATCCACAGCTGCTCCAGGCTATAACCTTCGACCCCACCGCCGTGCAGCGCCCGGAGGTACATGGGGAGCAGGTTGGCTTCGGCGGACCGCCGCTCGGCGGGCGTAAGGCTGTTGACAAGCAGGCACGCCACATCGACCCCGGGTCGCGCGCGCATGACCGACTGCCAGTCGACGACCGCCTCCAGCCTCGCGCCATCCTCACCGGAGAACATCATGTTGTTGATGCGCGTATCGCCGTGCACGAGCGTGAGCGGAGGGCGCGAGAGCCGCTCCAGCACACTCCGGTCACCCGCCAGCCGGCGCACCAGTTCCGCCGCTGAGGGCGATAGCCACGCCGAGTTCCGCTTGACGAAGTCCACCCATGCCCGGGCGGGCACCGCGTCGATGACCGCCTTGGTCTGCGGGTTGTTGCGAGCGGGCAGCCAGGACAGCGTGTCGAGTTCATGGTTGTCCCACCACCTGGCATGCATGGCTGCGAGGTGTTCGAGTGCCGTGCCGGCCTGTCGCAGGCTGGCGCCACGCGCCAGGTCTCCCTCCGCGGCATTGGCGATGTCCTCCAGGAGCAGAAGCGTGCGTCCGGTGTCATCGACAGCCGCAACAAACGCGCGGGGCGAGCGAATACCCGCGCGGACGGCGAGCGAACAGTAAAAGTGCACTTCCCGCTCGTACAGGCCGAAACGGGCAACGAGGTCGCGCACCGCGCCGGGCTGACCGGGGAACTTCGCGATCAGCGATGCCGGGGCGCCGCTCTCGGCTTGGCGATACTGCGGCCGCACCCGGAAGAGCGAACCGGTCTTCCCCTTGCCGACCGCGTCGAGCTCGACGGACACGACTCGGGCCTGCTCGGTCGCGCCCGCGAAGCGAAGTGCGCGCGTCAGCCACTCCGGCGTCAGTTCCTCCGGAGACTGGATGAGGCCTGGGCTGACGGCTCGCTCACCGGGGCCAGCGCCGGCCGTCACCGGGCGCCTGATGAGCTGCCGGAAGGACGGCGCGTGAAGAACCGCGACCACCATCGCCGCGACGGGGAAAGCATTTCGACGAGGTCCAGTGCCTCGATCGCCGCGAAGACGCGCGCGCCGGTTGCGTTCGCCACGCCATGATCGAGCTTGCTGTCGACGTCGAGCAGCGAGCTCAGCAGCACGATCTGGCTGAATTGGTCGATGAGTCCGAGCCGGTAGTCACGCCAGCACTGCTCCAGCGAGTACCCCTCGACGCCGCCGTCTTTGAGGAGCCGGCAGTACGCCGGGAGCAACATCGCTTCTGCTCTCCTTCGCTCAGCCGGGCTAAGGCTGAAGAGAAAGAAGGCGGCCAGGTCCATCGGGCCGCGCCCCCGCATCACGGTCTGCCAATCGACGATCGCCACGGGCGGGCCTTCCGGCGCGAACATCACGTTCGGGACCCGCAGGTCGCCGTGAATCAGCGTGCAGGGCTTTGCCGAGAGCTCTTCGAGTACACGCCGTGAGTCGCCCAGCCGTTCACCGAGCGCGACCACGTGCCGGGGCGCGCCGCCGCCGAGCTTCTTCCGGAAGATCTTCCATGCCTTGTCGGTGCTCTCCGCAGCGAGGTCCGTCGCGGCGGCATAGTTGGGCGACGGCAACCAATCGAGCGCCGCGAGCCGCGGGCCTTCCCACCACGCAGCGTGCGCCGCCGCGATCCAGCGCACCACGGCCTCCGCTTGTTCGAAGGTGCATCCGTACAGAAGGCTTCCTTCGCGTGCGGGCGACAGGTCCTCCATGACGAGCACGTAACAGCCCGGCGCCGAACTGGCGCAGTGATAGACACGCGGCGCGGGCACCGGGTAGGCGGGCGCGACCTCCGTGTAGAACCGGGCTTCCCGTTCGTAGATCCCGAGCCGCAGCGCCATGTCTAGGGTGGCACCGGGAGCCGCCGCGAGCTTTACGATCACGCACCCGGGCGCCGCCGCGGCTTCACGGTCGTATTCAAGGGCGACCTGGACGACCCGCCCCGCCATGCCATTGCCGATCGGGCGCACGTCGATCGAGAGCACACGCGCGTCGTCGATGACGCCGGCGCCGCGCAGCGCCTGGGTGAGCCATGCCGGTGTCAGCCCACCGGGCGAGGTGGGTGCGCCTGTGCCGACGTGCCGCTGCCGCTCGCCGAGGGTAGTCATCCTCCGCCGAGCTTGTAGATGATCTGCTCGAGGAGCACGCGAACCTTGTACTGCGCCAGGCAGTTCACCAGCAGGTCATCGCCGTCAGGCGCCGCGCCGCACCCGTTCATCTCGCCTCTCATCACGACGAGCTTGGCGACGGCGTCGGCCACCCCGTTCGCAGCCAGGTCCGCCTCGACCGCATCGAACTGCGCCAGCAGCACGTCTCTCGCTGTTGGGCTGCTGAAACTGGCGGCCGAGAGGCCGCTCACGACAGCCTGCGCCCAGTCAGGGTCAGCGATGAGATAGCGGGCAATCACGAAGTCATCGCTACTCGTGCCGGGGTTCAGCGCGTCGCCGGCGACCACGGCCTTGCCATCGGCCTGGAGGCTCAGGCCGTGAATCCCGTCGGGCCCGCCGAAGAAGTCCGTCGTCAGCCGCCCGTTGATTCCGAACGTCGTATCCAGCGCACCGGAGGGCAGGAACCGTATCAGCGCGAAGTCGAAACTGCGCGCGGGGTGCCGCGCGTGACCGGCGCCCAGGATCTTCCCGTCGGGCTGGATCGACAGCGCGAGGATCTGGTCATACATCCCGTGGAAGTCGACGACGGCCACGCCGGGCGCGCCGTACGTCGCGAAGCTCGTGTCGAGCGAGCCGTCCGCGTTGTAGCGCGCGATCGCCGCGTCCTGGCTGGCGTTTTGCGGATTGTACGCGAGGCCTGCCACGACCAGCTTGCCGTCACCCTGCAATGCGACGGCGTACGCTGTGTCGTTCCCGCCGAGGAAGTCCGTGGTCCCGATGCCATCGATCCCGTCGGTCGCGAAGCTCGCGTCCAGCGTCCCGTCGCTGTTGTAGCGCCCGAACGCGAAGTCGATCCCGTTCGTGAAGGGATTGAACGCCGCGCCGGCAACCACGATCTTCCCGTCTGGCTGAAGCAGCATCCTGTTGACCGCGTCGACGCCGCCGAGGAAATCGGTGGTGACCATCCCGCCGGAGCCGAACGAAGCGTCGAGGCTGCCATCGGTGTTGTAGCGGGCAAGCGCGAAGTCTTTCGACGTTGTGGGTGCGTCGGCCACGCCTGCGGCAACCAGCTTGCCGTCCGGCTGGATCTCGAGGTCGAGGATCCCGTCCAGGCCACCGAAGAAGTCCGTCGTGACACGGCCGCCGTTTCCGAAGGACGCATCCAGGCTCCCGTTCGCATTGAGACGCGCGAGCGCGAAGTCGTTGGTCGTGGCCGGCGAATTGGCAAAGCCCCCGACGACCAGCTTGCCGTCGGACTGGGCCACCACGGCGAGCGCCTCGTCGCGGAGACCCAGGAAGTCCAGCAGCGCGATGCCGTCGCCAGAGAACGACGTGTCGCGAGCGCCGGTCTTCGTGAACTGGAGGACCGCGAAGTCGTAGTTGCCGGTGGCGGCATTCACCGCCTTCCCCGGCAGCACGAACTTCCCGTCCGGCTTCATCAGCAACGAGAAGGGCTCGTCCTCGTACGGCGGTCCGGCAATATCAACGATCGTGCGACCGCCGGCGCCGAACGAAGGGTCGAGCTTCATCGGCGTGCTCACGGCGCTGGCGCTCGCTGGCGATGACGCGACCGCCGCCATCACCAGCAGGAGCGACCCGACAACGAGCCTCTTCACGGGCAGTCCCTCCACGACGGGGTGCGCGTGCCGCGCGCACGCCTGACGCCGACCCAGCCTACGCGCGGCCAGTTAATTGCCAGTTAAGGGCGCGCGCGGGGAGTTGCAGCTTAACTGGCCGTTAACCGGCGATCGTTAGCATGCGCCGGCGACTCGGTTCGGCGGAGAGAGCTTGGTTACGCGCAGCCTGACACACGACCACGCAACTCCCGGCGGCGCCGGCGAATTGCCTACCGTCACCGTCGTCGTCCCCACCTACACCCGCGCGGGGCCCCTGGGCGACACGCTCGCGCACCTGTCGGCGCAGGATTATCCCGCCGGGCTCGTCGAGATCGTGGTCGTGGACAACTCGTCGGCGGACCACACAGAGGACGTGGTAGCGCAGGCCGCCGCAGCGTCGCCGTTCCCCATTCGTTTCTGTCGCAAGGACACCCACGGACCCGCCGCGTCCCGGAACTACGCCATCGCCCGGTCCACCGGCGACGTCATCGCGTTCACCGACAGCGACTGCACGATGGCGCCCGACTGGTTGCGGACAGGCGTCTCGCTGCTGCGCCCCGGTGTCGGCCTCGTCGCCGGCACCGTGCAGCCCATCAACAACCCGGAGCGCGTGCCGGGGTTCTTCTACCACCAGATCTCGCACACGCGCGAGGACTACATCTACGCGACCGCGAACGCGTTCTATCGCCGCGAGGTGGTGGAAGAACTGGGCGGCTTCAACGAGGGGTTTGGCACCTATCCGTGGGGCATGCCCGTTGGCGGCGAAGACACCGACCTGGCCTGGCGCACGAAACGAGCAGGGTACGGAGCCGTGTTTGCGCCTGAACTGGTCGTGCGCCACCAGGCCAGCAACCTGCCCCCGATCGCCTGGATGCTCGAGCCCATCCGTTCGTTCGTGTTGCCCCGCCTGGTGCGCGACGTGCCGGAGATACGCGCGGGGCTCTGGAACCGCTACTTCCTCTCGCGCGACCACGCGTTCTTCTATCCCCTGTTGGGCGCTGGCGTCGCATGGTGCACCGGGAAGAAGCGGGCGGCGCTCCTGCTCGCCTTGCCGTGGGTGATCGAGCAGCGCTCCCTCGTCAACCGCGACGTGGGCGACGCCCGGCGCTGGTGGAGGATCCCCGTCAAGTTCGCGTTGATGGCCGAGCGGCACACGGTGCTCACGCTCACGATCGTCGCGAGCAGCATCAAGCACCGGACGGTGGTCCTCTGACTTCTGCGTGATACGCCGGGAACCCGTCGCTACGGACGGAAGGCGCGAAAGATCACCTTCGGCGTCGTGTGTCGCACGCCGAACTGGGCCAGCCTGCCGACTTCCTCGATCGGCTTGAAGCCGGCCACGCGGAGCATCAACGCCAGCGCGGCGCGCGACGATGTCCACCACGTGTAGTCGGCGTAGGCCACGAACTCCCGGATGGCGCGACCCTCGACGAGGTCGAAGTCGGCGTCGTACGGTTCGCCGAGGATCAGGTGACCGCCCGGGCGCAGCACCGTGTACACGGATTCCAGCGCGGCCTGGGGGTCCCGCAGGTGCTGCAGCAGGTCGCTGATGAAGACGACGTCGAACGTGCCCACCGATTCGGGCGCCAGATCGTAGACGCTGATCTCCCTCTTCTCTACACGGGAACCCAGCAGTTCCTTTGCCAGCGCAAAACCGGTGCCGAAACGATAGTCCGGGTTGGGCATGAGCCAGCCTCGTACCCGTTCCGGCCAGTCGAGCTGGCTCATCCACGCGAGATCCGCCGCCAACACGTCCGCTCCCCTGCGCTCCATTTCGAAGGCCCAGAAGCCATCGAACGTCGCCACATCCAGCGCCCTGAGCCCGTCCATCCGCTCGGGCAAGCCGTATCGATGCACCTCGCGGCGATGGTCCGTCTTGCCGGGCGTCACAACCCCCGGCAGGTCCATCACGTGGTACCAGTCGATGGCGTTCACCCGTTCTTGCGTCGTCCGCGGTTGCGGGCTTTCCGGCCATGCGGTCGCCGGCGGCTTCGCCGCGGCCGCATCTGTGGCGCGCTGCGAAGGGCGAACTCCGGCGGACCCGCGCCGGCGCCGAATGCCCGCCCGGATCTCCAGTCCGCCAATGGCCAGCCGCCTCTTCAGCGCCGGCGATGGCGCGGCGCGGGCATCCGCAGACGGACGTGCGCGCAGCACGATCTTGGGCGCCGAGAGGTCGCCGGAGTGCGACAGGTCGGGTCGCGCAATCTCCTCGACCGATACGAAGCCGGCCACGTTCAGCATGCGGCTCAGCGCCGCGGTAGACGGCATCGACCACGTGTACCGGATGTTCTCGCGGAGCTCGAGAAACGGCCGCCGGAACGGCTCCAACGCGGGCTCGTAGACCTCGGCCAGCACCAGGCAACCGTCGCTCCGGACCACGCGGAACGCCGCTTCGAGCGCGCGGGCAGGATCACGAAGGTGCTGGAGCAGGTCGCTGATGAGGACGAAGTCGAACGTCCCGACGGTCTCCGGGGAAAGGTCGTAGACGCTGACTTCGCGCCGCTCGACGCTCGAGCCGAGCAGCTCCTTCGCCAGTCTGAACCCCGCGCCGAGCGTGACATCGTGCTCCGGCGGGAGATACGCGCGCATGCGGGCCGGCCAGTCCGCCTGGCTGCCGCGCGCAAGGTCCGTAGCGATGACCTCGGCGCCGCGGCGCTCCATCTCGAAGGCGAGAAACCCATCGAACGTGGCGACGTCGAGCGCCCGCATGCCCCGCATGTCACGGGGCAGGCCATACTGGTCGATCTCCGGTCGGAGGTCGATGCGACCCGGCGTCTGGATGCCGTGCGGCAGATCGATCACGTGGTACCAGTTCAGCGCTCCGACTCGCTCCGCGGCCTGTCGCGCCTCGGGTGACAGGAGCGGCGCACTGGCTGCTCCGGGCGCGGGCGCCCCGGCGACCGTCGGCGCATGCCCGTTTCGGCCGCGCTCCTGGTGGACACCGTTGCGCCGCCGCAGCAGCTGGTAGAGACGACTCGTCCGCACGCGCTGGACGTGGCGCTCATCGACGGCGAGCGACAGGCCGACGCCTCCAAGGCTCAGCTCTTTGGTGCGTCGTAACGTCACGGTACCCCCGGGATGACGCTGGTGGCGGCACGCCCGGCCGCTCGAGTCCGCATTCAGGCGCCCTCCGCGGCAAGCTGATCCCGCGCGCCTTCAGCGATGAGATCGTGGTTTCGGGCGCCATTCAGGTACGCCGGTGCGTACTCCTGCCAGAGCGGCGTGAGCTGCTGCTGGTCTTTGTGCGTGTCCATCGACCGCCAGAACCCGGCGTGACGGTAGATGAAGAGCCGGTCGTCCTGCGCGAGCTGCGGCAGGACCTGATGCTCGAGATTCTCGCCCGTCCAGGAGTCGAGCGTGGCGCGGTCGAACACGAAGAAGCCGGCGTTGATCCACCGGTCCCGGATGATCGGCTTCTCCTCGAAGTGCGTGACTCGCCCGTCCTCGTTGAAGCCGACGATGCCGTACTGGGACCGGAGCTGCACGGCGGTCATGGTGGCGACGCCGTCGTGGCCGCCGTGGAACTCGACGAGCGCATCCAGGTCTACGTCACCCAGGCCGTCGCAGTACGTCGCATGGAAGGTCGGCGTCAGGTGGTCGCGCACGCCGAGGATCCTCCCGGCCGTATCCGTCTTGTCGCCGGTGTCGACGCAGGTCACGCGCCAGCCGTTCTCGCCCCTGGTGCTTGCGAAGTAGTCGATGATCTGTTCCTTCAGGTAGCCGACCGACAGCACAAAGTCCCAGTAGCCGAAGGATGCGTAGATGCGCATCACCTGCTCAACGATCGGCGCGCCGCTGACGGGCATCAGCGCCTTGGGCATGTTCATCGTGTAGGGATACGCCCGCGTGCCCTGTCCGCCGCAAAGGATCACGACCGTCATGTCTCGTCGTTGCATCGTCACGCTCGCACTGCTACAGGCTCGGAGCCCCGGCCGGCCGGCAGCCCCAACGACGAGGCGTACCAGGCCACCGAGCGCTCGATGCCTTCCGAAAGCGGTACCCGCGGGCGCCACTGCAGGACGCGGGCGGCCTTTTCCGCGGACAGCCACTGGTGCTGGATCTCACCTTTGGCCTCGTTGAGGATCACCGGCGGGAGGTCCGTCCGGCCGGCCCCTGCGAGGATGGCGTCGACGATCTCCAGCACGGAGTGGCCCCTGCTCCAGCCGAAGTTGAACGCCTGGCCACGGACGTCATCGCGGGCGATCTGTTCACCCAGCGTCAGGTACGCGTCGACGGCGTCATCGATGTAGAGATAATCGCGTTTCAGGGTGCCGTCGCTGCGGATCAGCGGGCGCTCGCCCTGCAGGACGGAGCGGATCGTGCCCGGGATCAGGCGCGACCAGTTGAGGTCCCCGCCGCCGTAGATGTTGGCGCACCGCAGCAGGGTAATCGGAAGGTCCCAGGTCGCCGCGTAGCTGCGGGCGAGAATGTCCGCGCAGAGCTTGGACGCATCGTACGGGTACGCCGCAACGAGCGGGCTGTCCTCCGTGTACGGCAGGATTGCCTGGTCGCCATACACCTTGTCGGTGGACGCCAGGATGACGCCCTTCAGCAGGCTTGCGCGTCGCGCTGCCTCCAGGACCTGCCACGTCCCGCGTATGTTCGACTCAAACGTCGACGCAGGCGACCGGTTGGCGACATTGACGATCGCCTGCGCGGCGAGGTGGAAGACATACTCGACCTCATATTCGTTCAGGGCACGTTCGACGAGCCCTTCCTCGGTCAGGCAGCCGCGTACGATGCTCACACGGGCGGAGGGCGCGTGGATGTTCGCGCGCTCGGACCGCGCGTCTCGGACGATGCCGACCACGTCCGCGCCGAGCTCCGCGAGCCGCGCCGCCAGGTGCCCGCCGACGAAGCCGCCGATGCCGGTCACGAGGACCCGTCTTCCGCGCCAGGACGCGTCACGCGCAACAGGGGTTTGTCCGCTCAAAATGCACCTCTACCCGAAAGCACTGCCGGCACCGTCTTCATCAGGAGGACCAGGTCGAGCCAGATCGTCCACCGCTCGATATAGGCGAGGTCGAGGTCCAGCATCTCGTCGAAGTTCAACAGGCTGCGGCCGCTGACCTGCCAGAGCCCGGTCATCCCCTGGGGTACGCTAAGCCGCCGCCAGTGCCTCGGCTCGTACGCCGCGATCTCCCGCTCCAGGGGCGGCCGCGGGCCAACAAGGCTCAGGTCGCCCTTCAGGACGTTGAAGATCTGCGGCAGTTCGTCGATGCTCAGGCGCCTCAGCAACCGGCCGACGCGCGTCTTGCGAGGGTCACGGCGGATCTTGAAGATCGGCAGCGTGTTCTCATTCATCTCCGCCAGGGCCGGCATCAGGTCGTCGGCGTCGGCCACCATGGACCGGAACTTGTACATCGTGAACGGCCGTCCGCCCCTGCCGACACGCGGTTGCCGGTAGATCACCGGGCCCGGCGAGTCCAGCTTGATCGCCATAGCGATGATCAGCATCGGGATGAGCAGGAACAGCAGCGCCACCGACGACACAGTCACATCCAGGCCGCGCTTCATGGCGGCCTGCACGCGTTTCTCGCGCTCCGGTCGCGCCGCGATGCGCGCAGCCTCCTGCGTCCGGGCCGTCACTTGCGCGCGCATCGGATGCCCGTTGGCGCGGCCCGGCGCGGACGGCGCCGCGCCGGACTCGGCGAACGAGGGCTGCCGCAGGAAGTACGGCACCTCGCTGAATCCGTGGAGCGCGGTTTCTCCGGAATCAGAGAATGTCGTCATGAAGTCCATCGCCTCGGACCACTCGTTGAACCGAAGCCGTGACCGCGACGAGACATGCAGCACCTCGCCGTGGTTGAATTGCCGGGCGTCATCCACAAAGACCCTGATGACGAACGATTGGTAACCGGAGCCGGGCCCCGAAATGACCGTCTCGACCACCTGACAGCTGCTCCTGACTGCACCCCACGGGTCTTCCAGTCGCGCAAAGGCTAGCCGTGCGCGGTTAAGAACCAGTTATGGCGCCGCTGCGAGGCGAGCACGCGCGCGGCGGACCGCGGACGTCCGTGGCATGCGCAGCCCGCCATGCGCCGCGCCGGCCGCGCCACCGCCGGCGCGCAGCCGTCGGGGGCATTCGCTGCTCGCCAGGCGCGCGATGATTCGCGTGCGAACTGCCTACCACAGAGCCCGCGAGCCGTCCGGCGCGAGACGAGCCCGGGATAGTCCGCCGCACCCTCGCTTGCTTGACATGCGGGCATGCGTTTCCACTTGACAATAGCCGAAGCTGAATTCATCATTTGTCGCATCCCCGCACGGTGCGTTCGCATCGCACCGGAACCAAGCCTGCACATACTCCTCGAGGACGCCGGGCCTTTGAGTTGCGCGACCGTTTCCTGCTCCGGGAATGCGGAGTTACGACATCGTTCCCCCGTGTGGCGGCCGTCCGTGGCGCCCGGCCGTCACCGCACGGGAGGTGCTGCATGACGTCCGCCACGCATGCCGAACGACTTGAGGTCTTCCTGCTCGGGACCTTCCGCGTCCTCCTCGACGGACAGGATGTGACCCGCCAGATTCGTCCGAAGTCGCGCGCGCTTCTGAAGGCACTCGCGGCGAACCGCAGCGCGGGCGTACCCAAAGACGCGCTCGCGGAGCTGCTCTGGCCGGACGCATTTCCTTCGTCCTCGCATCTCTCGCTCAAGGTCGAGACCCACAACCTCCGCCGGATGCTGGGTGGCAGCGGGGCGGACGGGTGGATCCTGGTCCGGGACGGGACCTACCGGCTGAACCTGGAGCGGCACATCCAGATCGATGTCGTAAGGTTCGAGGAGCGGTTTCGGCTCGGGAAACGGGCGGAAGCGGACGGCGACCTGGCTCGCGCGCGCGAGGAGTACGCGTCCGCACTCGATCTGTACTGCGGGGACTACCTGGAGGACGACCTGTACGAGGACTCCGCGCTCGTCGTGCGCGAACGTCTCAAGGACCTTCATCTCGAGACACTGGGCAGGCTGGCGAGCCTCGCCCGGAAGGAACGCGACTATGCCGCGACGGTCGACTACTGCCACCAGATCGTGCTCGCCGACCCCTGCCGCGAGGACGCGTATCAGCAACTGATGCTCGCCCACGCGGCAATGCGGCAGTTCAGTCGCGCCGGCGCCTGGTACGCGGTGGCGCGGCACACCATCAAGCGAGAGCTGGACCGCGACGTGAGCCGGCAGACCAAAGAGGTCTTCGAGAACCTGTTCAGCAGCGAGGGGACCTCGATCGCCTGACGGCGACGTAGGCTCCTCGAATTCCCGCAACCGGCACATGGCATGAAGGATCGAGGCGTACCCGCAAGACGGCGGGCCGCGTCGCCACGCGTTCGCGACACCGCCGACGCGTGCTCGACGAATCGAGCCGGCTCGTGGGTTCACGTAATCGCTGGCTTGCGAGATAATGGGGCGGAATGGGCCGAACGGCCCTTGCGCAGGGGGGCATCTGCCGAGCGAACGACTACAACGCCAGATCGACCGCGTCCTCGATGAGGCAGAGGCTGCCCTCGGCGCGCGCGAGTGGGCGCGCGTCCACGAGTTGTCGCGTGACGCGCTCGCCCTCGATCCCGAGAACGCCGACGCCCGGGCGTTTCTTGATGCCGCACTGCGCGCGATGCAGGGATCGCCGCCGCCGCCGGATCCCCGGTCCGCAACCGACGCGACACCAACGCGGCGCCGCTTCCACTCAATCCGAGAACATCGGAATGCCAATCTCGTCCGTGAACTGCAGCGGGACAAACGGCGCGGGCTACTCGCGACGCCCTTGTGTCAGCTTTCGAGTTGGACGCCACTCCAGTTGTGCGTCGAGCCCAACCTCCACCCATGCGTGGAGGCAGCGACGAGTTACGAGACAGACGGGAGGTCGCGATGGTGAATCCAGTGGTAGCAGCCAAGGTTGACCGCGAACGTCTCCGGCAACAGATCACCGACAAGTACACCGATGTCGCGCTGGAGCCCGCGAAGGGCTTCCACTTCCACACGGGCCGGCCGCTCGCAGACATGCTGGGATACGACGGCACTGCCATCGACACGCTGCCGGCCGGGACCGTGGAGTCGTTCGCCGGCACCGGCAACCCATTCTCAATGGGAGCGCTGAAGCCGGGAGAGACCGTCCTCGACATCGGCTGTGGTGCCGGTTTCGACACGCTGCAGGCGGCGCAACAGGTCGGCGCGGCCGGGCGCGTCGTCGGCGTCGACATGACCGGCGCGATGCGCGAGAAGACGATCGCCGGTGCGCGAGAACTCGGTCTGGCCAACGTTGAAGTGCGGCACGGCTTCATGGAAGAGCTGCCCGTCGATGACGCCAGCATCGACGTCGTCATCAGCAATGGCGTGATCAATCTCACGCCCGACAAGGTCGGCGTCATGCGTGAGGTTTTCCGCGTGCTCAAGCCGGGCGGGCGGTTCCAGATCGGCGACATCATCGTCCATAAGGAAGTGCCGCAGGACGCGAAAGACGACATCGACCTCTGGTCCGGTTGAATTGCCGGTGCTCTGCTGTATGCAGAGTGGAACTGGGTCTTGGACCATGTTGGCTTCCGCGACGTTCGCTGGGGTCGCGAAGTCGACGTGTTCTCCGGCTCCGGTCACGAGTCCGATGCGAAGGATTTCGACACACGGGGCGTCACGTTCACCGCACGCAAGCCATGAACGCCGAAGCGCTCAGTTTGAGCAGACGCACGCAGAGAACATGTGGACAGCCGCGATCGAACCTCGACACCGACAATTAGCAGGCCGGCCCGCCGGCGGCCATCGAGCTGGTCCTTTCGGCGAACGCCAGCCCGGTACGTTCGTCGAGTCGCGCGACGTTGAGCTCAAGGGGCTCTCCGGGCGACACGCCGTGTCGCCCGTGCTCTGGTAGTTCCGGTCAGCCTCGTCCCCGGCTGGCCGCAACCACGGCGAAGGCGAGAGCCGCATCGCGCGCTGCTGGGCGACCGCGCTATGCCAGGCACGATCGGAGGTACGCGCCCGCCCGCGCGACTGCGGCCTCGGCGTCTTCGGCCGCGCTGCCGTGGAACTCGAGCGAGATCGGCCCTCCGTACCCCTGCGCGCGGGCGGCGGCAATGACGCCGGCCCAGTCGACCACGCCGTCATCGATCGGCGCGAATGGCCGCACGCGCCCCTCCGGAGACGCCGATGCACGGTAGTTCTTCGCGTGCATGTACGCCGACCGGCCGATGAGCCTCGCGCATTCGCCCGGCAGCGCCGCGGCATCGCGCTCGAACATGTCATCGAGCGGCTGGTAGTTCAGCGAGCATTCGTCGCGCGCCACGGCATCGAGCAAGCTCACGACGCGCGCCTCGGTGTCGGCGAACGACCCCGCGTGCCGCTCGACCACGACCTCGATCCCGTGCACCGCGGCGGCGTCTGCCGCCTGCCGCAGGAGCGTCGCCGTACGCTGGAAGTCCTCGCCGCCCGCCCACACGCGCATCAGCCGCGCGCCCAGCGCCGCCGCAACCGCAACTTCGCGTTCGACATGCCGGCTTTCCAGCAGCGGCGCGTGACCCAGGTATGACCCGTACGCAATGAGGTCAAGCTGCGCGTCGCGCACCTGGCGCGCGATCTCCGCGGCGGCGTCCACGCCGGCGCGCGAGTCGAAGTGCGGGAGCCGCGCGGTGAGCTCAATCCCGTCGAAGCCGGCTGCCGCCGCGATGCGCAGCACATCCTCCAGCGGGCGATCCAGCAGTGCGAGGGAGCAGAGGCCGAGCCGGTTACCGCCCATCATGCGATGCGGCCGAGATCACTCAGCGCGATGCCGTAGCGCAATGGCTCACCGTTCGCGTAACGCTCAGCCTCATCCAGCGCGAGGTCCGTCAGCCGCCACGTTTCGCGGCCCATCGCGCCGGCGATGTGGGGCGTCAGGAAGACATTGGGGAGCGTGTAGAGCGGCGAGTCCGCCGGTAACACCTCCGGGTCGGTCGTGTCGATGACGGCGTAGATGCGCCCGGCCGAGACCTCCGACTCCAGCGCCGCCTGGTCGACGAGGGCGCCGCGCGCGGTGTTGATCAGCGTGGCGCCATCGCGGAGCAAGGCCAGCTCGCGAGCGCCGATCAAGTCGCGCGTCTCCGGGAGCGACGGAGCGTGCAGTGTCACGACATCGCTCTGCGCCAGCAGGTCGCCGAGCTCAGCCTTGTGCGCGTTCAGGCTCGTCGCTTCAGCTTCTGACACGAATGGATCGTAGAGCGCCACCGACATGTCGTGGACGCGCAGAAGCTCGAGCACACGCCTCCCGACCATGGATGCGCCGACGACACCGACCACGCGCCGGTAGTTCCCCAGCTCCCCGGCCTCGTCGTGCCAGTCACGGAACGCGCGCAGCTCGCGATAGCGCTCGCGGAGCGCGAACGCCCGCTTGTTCGCGAAGAGGATTGCCGCAAGTGTGAATTCGGCCACGGGCACCGCGTTGGCCGCGGCCGCGGACGTCACCTGGATGCCGCGCTCCCAGCAGTCCGCGGACACGTGCCCCTTCACCGTCCCGGCCGCATGGATGATCGCCCGCAGCGCCGGCGCGCGGTCGAGCACGCGGGCATCGATACGCGGGCAGCCCCAGCTGGTGAGCAGGATCTCCGTCTGCCGCAGCACCTTCGCGGCCCGTTCATCCTCGAAGTCCCGGAGCGGCTCCGGGTCGAGGACCTCGCAGATCGTGGCGAGCCTCGTGCGGTGTTCATCGTTCATGATCCTGCGCGAGATGCGGCGGCTCATCGCGAGCGCGGCGCGTGGGCGCTGGCTCATGCTCATAGTTCCAGCACGAACGATGTGCGGTCCGGCGACACGCGGGCGAAGCGTATGTGGCCGGCGAGCGCGATCCCCGCGAGGGTGATGCTCACGTGCTCCGCCGCCACCAGCTGCACATAGCACTCCTCGCCGTCGTCGAAGCGGATGGTGGCGGTCCGCCCTTCGACGGCCACGCGGGGCAGCTTCGCCAGCACGAGCTCGGGGTCGAGCCGCGCTGCTGTCAGGATCGAGCAGGACGCGTACACACCTTCGACGTGCACGTTCTGGGTCGACGCCAGGAAGGGAAACGCGGACTGATCGCCGAAGGCGTTCCGGCCCGATGCCGATTGCGCCTGGCTCTCGTCGAAGCCGTGCAGCCCGGCGATGAAGCTCGTCAGGCCGCTTGTGCTTCTCACCATCGCCCAGCCATCGCCGGTCAGCACGTCGACAGCGTCGCCGGCGACAGCGAACCCGGCATCGCGGACGGTGCGTCGCCCGAGCGATGCGACGTGGTGGATGCGGATTTCGGCGGCGCCCTTCGCGATCGATGCGGTCTCTATGCGGGCGGACCAGTCGGGCGCATGGACGCCCCCGAACACGGCCGGTTCGGACGGGTGATAGTAGGAGGCCGCGAATCGGTCGGCACAGGCGATCGCGTGGATGCGGTCGCGCACGCTCGCCGCTCCCCGCGCGTCGATGAGCGAGACGCTCGCGTCGAGCGCGGTGGCGCCGTCGTCGGGCACGATCTCGGGGCCGCTGTGCGTGGAGTACGCGAGACGGCGATACACCGCCGTTGTGCTGGCGTCGCGCAGTCCGGGGCCCATGGCGCCCATCGGATAGTGGTCGCTCTTGTGGCTGTAGACGCGCACGATGCCATCTTCGGCCGTGCCGCTTGCGAGGAATCCCGGCTCGCGCATCGCAACCACGAAATCCCCTTGCTCGACGGCCGTGGGCTGCTCGCGTTCTTGCCAGACCGCGTCGTGCGGAGGCAGCAGCAGCCCCAGGAACGCCTTGCTTGCCCAGTACGGCGACGCCGGGCCGGAGTATCCCTGGGCCATGGGAAGAAACTCGCCGTGCCAGCCCATGCTCAGCACGCCGTCCGCCAGCGCACCGTGTTCGAGGAAGTGCCGCACGGACCCCGACGCGATGCGGCGCGTCTCGCCGGCATGGAGCGGCGTCGACCCGAGCAGGTGTCCCGCGAACAGCGGCGCCACCGCCGCGAACCGGTAGATGAGGGAGCGGCCCTGGTAGAGCGGCGCTCCGTCGCTCGCCCAGAGGAACCGGAACTGCTCGAGGTAACGACTCAGTCTGCGGCGGTACTCCGCCACCCGCGCCGGATCAGACTGGTCGCCGTCCATGCGGCACCAGAGCGCCGTGTACAGGTGCATGGCCCATCCGACGTAGTGGTCGTAGTTCTGGCCAGCTCCGTCGGTGTACCAGCCGTCGGACCGGTACATCGCATCGATCCGGTCGAGGTTGACGTCGATCTCGTCCTGCCGGTACGGCGCGCCCACCGACTTCAGGAACGCGTTGACCATCACCTGGAACAGGAACCAGTTGTTCGGCACGTATCGCTGCCCGTGGGCACGGCCGAACCACGCGATGATGCGCTCGCGCTCTGTGTCCGAAAGCCGATCCCAGATCCACGCCTTGGTCTCGTACAGCCCGATGGCGACGGACGCGGCCTCGACACGGGCCTGCCGCACCTCCACGAGGTCCGGCCAGCGTTCATTCCCGGGGTCGGCGCTGGTCCCGGCAACCATGCCGGCCGCGTAGCGCTCCGCGAGTCCACCCGGATCCACGCCGGCGGCGCCGGCCAACCGGAACGCGGCGAGCAAGAACGTCCGCGCGAATCCCTCGAACCCGTCCGAGATGTGGCCGGACATGCTCTCTCGGCCGCGCGGCAGATGATAGAGGGCGAACCGCGGCGTGGCGTGCGGCCTCACGCCATCGAGCATGAGGTCGGCGGCGCGCTCCCAATGCGCGCGCGTCCATCCGGTATAGGGCGAGAGCCGACGATCTTCGGGGGGCAGGCCGGGCGTGCGCATGGGCACCGTTATAGCGCGCCCGCGCCGCGCGCACACACGAGCCTTGGGTCTGCCGTACCGCGGACACCGCGCGGATCGCGATTGGTCCCGCGCTGACGAAACGCTCCACCAGCGACGATGCTGGCCGGAACCTGGTTCGCAACCTCGGTCCCGTAAGCGACTGGGGTCCGCGACGCTCACGAGCAAACCCGGCGCTACGGCTGCCCGGTTCCCCGTCCCCGTATGATGAGTGGCGCTCAAGACGCCGGCGTGCGAAGACGGACATCGACGAGGAGGCCGAACGCGTGACCCACGAGCGAGGCAGCGCTGCCCACACGGCGCCCGTCGCCTCGGCCCGCGCCCACCTTCGAGCCTGTGTCGCCGCGGCGATCGCGGGGGTTGTCCTGCTCGTGGGCTGTGCCGGAGACGGCGGCGGCGTCGCCGACGGCGTGCGGCTCTCGCCGCTCGCCACGGAGGGTCGCTGGTTCGTCGATGCGGAGGGCAGGGTTGTGCAGCTGAGAGGCGTCAACGAGGTGTACAAGAGCCCGCCGTATTACCCGGCGGCGGACGGCTTCGGGCGCGACGATGCGCGGTTTCTCGCCCGTCACGGGTTCAACACCGTGCGGCTGGGCGTCACGTTCGGTGCGCTGATGCCAGAGCCGGGCAGGATCGACTCCAGCTACATCGATGGACTCGCGACCTCCGTGGCGGACATCACGGAGGAGGGCATGTACGTGTTGTTCGACTTCCACCAGGATGGGTACGCGCCGAAGTACAACGGTAACGGCTTCCCCGACTGGATGGCCATCGATGATGGGCTGGAGAACCCGCGCGACGCCGTGTTCCCGCTGTACTACATCCAGAACCCGGCAATGCAACGCGCGTGGGAGAGCTTCTGGGCCAACCGACCGGGTCCCGGAGGCGCCGGGCTCCAGGACCGCTTCATCGCCGGACTTACGGCCGTGGTGGAACGCTTCAGCGATGAGCCGGGAGTGCTTGGCTACGAAGCGATCAACGAGCCGTTCCCCGGGGCGGACTGGGGCGCGTGCATCACCGCCGAGGGATGCGCGGAAGTCGAGCAGGAACGTTTGGCGCCCTTCGCCCGGCGCGTCGAGGCGGCGGTGCGTGAAGTCACGCCCTCGCAGGGGATCTGGGTCGAGCCGTTCGTCCTGTTCAATTTCGGCCAGGGGCCGACGTCGCTCACCGGCACGGGCGGCGATGCGCTCCTGGCCGTACACTCCTACGCGCTGGACGCCGCCGGTGAAGCAGGGGTGGTCGACAACGCGGTGGCCGCGGCCGAGCGAGACGACAAGCCGGTGCTGGTCACGGAGTTCGGTGCGAGCGCAGAGCCGGCGCTCCTCGACCGGCTTGCAGATGGACTCGACCGGGGCATGCTCCCCTGGCTCTTCTGGGCCTACAACGAGAACATCATGAGCGGCCGATCGAGCGATGCCAGCCTCCAGTTGGTGAACGACCCGGACGCGTTCCGCGCCCTCGTGCGCCCGTATCCGAAGGCCCTCGCCGGCGTCCCCCGGAGCTTCAGTTACGACGCGGACACGCGCACCTTCGATCTGCGCTACGTCACCACCCGTGCTGACGGGAAGCGCGACACGGGCGAGATGGAGAGCGTGATCTTCGTACCAGCCCTGATCTATGGTAACGGCTACGAGGCCGACGTCGCCGGGGGCCGCGTGACTTCCGGGCCATGCGCGCAGGATGTCACGATCGTCAACGACCGTGATGTCGCCGAGGTGACGGTCCGCGTGACGCCGGCCACGGACACTGAACGCGACTGCGCTGGCGACGGCGAGTAGCCGCGCCGGCTGGCGCAGTCCGCGGGTCATGGCTGGAATTTGGGAGGCGCGTGCATGCCCACGATGACGAAACGCGATCGCGTCCGCGCCACGATTGCAGGCGAGCCGACCGACCGGCCCCCGTTCGCGCTGTGGGGGCATGACTTTCTGCGAGAATGGTCGCCCGAAGACCTCGTCGCGCAGACGCTCGAGGCCTACCGCGCCGACGGCTGGGACATCATCAAGTTCAATCCACGCTGGACGTACTTCGCGGAACATTGGGGAAACACGTATGAACGTCCGACCGAACAACGCATGCCGCGCCTCCGGACGGCAGTCGTCCATTCGACTCGCGATCTCGCCAACCTGGCACCCGTCGACGGACGATCAGGCGTGTTCGCGGAGCACCTGGTGGCGTTGCGGGCAATCATTGATGCGGTCGGCCAAGAGGTCGATGTTGTCCAGACGATCTTCTCGCCGCTGGCCGTTGCCGGGTTGCTCTGCGGTCCGGATGCGGGCGTGCGACAACTCGCCGCGGAGGACCCGGCTGCTGCGCACCACGCGCTCGCGGCCCTCACCGTAACACTCATCGAATACGCCCGGGCGTCGCTCGCGGCCGGCGCCAGCGGCATCTTCTACGCGCCGCTGTTCTGGGCGAGCTACGACGTCAGCGACGATGCATTCTACGCGGAGTTTGGCCGCCGTTACGATCTCCAGGTGCTCGATGCGGTGCGCGACGCACCATGGAACATCCTGCACGTCTGCCGTGACCACAACATGCTGTACGCGTTGTTGGACTATCCGGTGGCGGCGTTCAACTGGGCCGACCGCGGCGATGGTAATCCTACGCTTGCGGACGCGCGCAGTCGCAGCGCCAAGGCGATGATGGGCGGCATCGATCATGCTCGCCTGCACACCATGACACCGGAGGAGGTCCGCGCGCAGGCACGAGCGACCATCGCGATTGGCAGGGGCGTGTTCGTCACAGGAGGGTGTGGCGTTCCGCCACAGACGCCACAGGCGAACCGGGACGCGCTCCGGGCAGTCTGCGAGGAAGCAGCCTCGGGGTGATCAACGATGGATTGGCGCCACGCCCGGACGATTCATCGCCACCGCTGCGGCGGCCGTGCGGGCTCGCCCGTGCGTGTGGAATGCGACCGCCACGAACGGCGCCGGCCGGCGCTGGGCAGCCGATCGAGAACACCGTACGGTGACGTGGCCGTATGGTGACGTGGAAGGAATCGCCGGACACAGAGCGGGCTCTCAGGGGGGCCGTTCCAGATTCAAAACAGTGGCACGGGTGGAGGGACTCGAACCCCCGACCGGCGGTTTTGGAGCTAGGGAACGAACGGTTATCGCCGTGCATAACCGTGTTCGCGTGAGTCGTTGACACGTCGAGGCGGCGAAAGTTGGTTACGCCCGGGCATATCAAGTTATGCTAGTCGCTGACTCGGCTGCTGACTGCGACAGTGGCGGCGACATCGGCCGAGTCTTCTAGTGGCAAGTCATGTACGACGAGCCACGACCATCATCCAGAGCGGACGAGAGCAACGGGCTCGAAGACTCCGCAGCAACCGGCTCCACGGCACGGTGCTAACGCCCGCCGAGCGACAAGCTCGGAACGATGAGGAGGAACGATGAACCAGTCCATTTCCGTACTGCACCCTGATTCTGCGGTATCCCGCGCCCGCGCCCTCGGTTGGGCAGTCTCGCCCGGGGAACGGCGTGGCCGTGCGCGTCTGCCACGCGGCAAGGAACTAATCGACCGTTACCCGAGCCTGTACGGCCCGCTGGCCGAGGTGTGCCTATGCGACGAGGACGACTGCACCACAGTTCGGAGTTTCGATGGTCACCTTTGCGGAGATTGCGGTCAGGGCTTCGACGACCAGCGGAACTGCTACGGCTGCGACTACGACGAAGACGACGACGGCAACCTGTCGCTCCGCGACGACGACGGCCACGGGTTGCACGGGTAGCTTCCCACATGCGTCAGACAATAGTTGTGGCCCCCGACTCGGTCTGGACGAATCCACACGACCCTGCACAGGAGCGCACGAACATGCACTACGCGAAGACGGGCACCGTATGGGACTTCGTCGATGCGGGCACAGTCGTGGTCGTCTTCATTGACACAGGCGACGGGCTCGAAGTCGTCCATGCTGATGGCAACCTGTGGAGAAGGGCCATCGAACTATGTGGGCCGCTGCGCTCCGTGACCATCGAGTACGAGGCCACGGATTGGGGCGGGCTCGCTCGATTTACGCCGCTCGACGGTTCCTGCTAACCCCCGTGGTGCCGCACGGCGTACCTTTCCGCGATGTCCGTTCCGCACGTTGAAGCTGCGAGGCGTGTCCAGTTCTCTCTACACTGAAGGCACGATGATTGACGTACAGAGCATAGATTGGGCGAATGTGCCCCGACGTTGGCGTAAGCCGACCACCCAATGGGCGCGGTCGGTTCGTCGTCGCTGGCACCACGAGCCACTGACAACCAGCCGCTGCACCTGTGGCGACGAGTTCACGAGCCCCGACGACCACCTGAAGCATCAGCGGGGGTTCGGGAGAGTCTGGGGCCGCGTCCGCTTCAGTACCCGGGAGGATGGCGAGAAGGTCGCCGTTCCGCTCGCCGGTCACGTCCTGCGGCACACGCCGTCGAAGGAGCGCGGCTGGTCGGCGGTGCGATGTCGGTGCGGCTGGTCGTCGGTGTCTAAACGACTTCGCCGACCCGGGCCCGCTGCGAGAGAACATGTGAGAGCGGTTGTGCGGCAGCGCGTCGGGCTCGACGCCGCTACTTGATGACGCGCCCCGGGGAGAGGGGCGGGGGGCCAGCACTCGACGCTTCGCCGACAGACACAGCACTCGGTAGGTTCGCGAAATATTTTCTGATTTCGATTCCGAGTGGGATAGAACTAATTAGAACGTCGAATGACCTTCGATTGTCCCTCCGCACCACACTTCACTGCTCCACCCCTAGAGGGGTGTGGAGCGAAGTGAAGCAATGTGGCGAATTACTCCAACGCTTCATGGAGTGCTCTGAAGTGATTGGAGTAACCCGGCACCTGTCATCGAGACCGTGTAGCGCGGTCGTGACTGCGAACCATCCGCCTCGACATGTCCATGCTCGACGAGTCGCGCTCGGGCCCGGTTGAACGCGCTCTCGCTCATGCCGTTACGCTGCTGAACCTTCTCCTTCCATTCGCCGTTGGTGGCCCCTGAGCCGCCGAACTCGTCAGACAGCGCGGCAAGCACTGCCGTCTCTAGCGGCGTCAGTCCACCAGCTTGTACTGTCGGTGAAGCGAGGTCGAACACCATCGACGAACCACCGGAGGGAGTTGAGACCTCGCGAGGTGTCAGGTGAATGTCGTCGAACTCCGCTGCATCCTTCTGTTTGTCGCATGAAAGAACGACCAACTCGCCCGACTCCTTCAAGTGCAGAACTGTGGATGCAGCACCTTCGATGGACGACGACCCACGGATGCCCTTCGTACCTTTCGTCTCGTGGTGAAGAACCATGACCGTCGCGCTCGTGTACGTTCGGAGCGTCTCCAACGTCTGGATGAACTGCCCCATGTCCTTCGCGCTGTTCTCCTCGCCGCCAACCGTTGTCCGATGGAGCGTGTCTACGACGATGAGCCTGACCGGGACAGGTAACGCCAACGCGCCTTCTAGGAGCCCCATGCCGCCTTCGGCGTTCAGGAGTTGAATGGCCCCTCCGTGACGGAACCGTCCGTTCTCGGCTGACGACAGGTTTCTGTCTGCCTTCCACGCAGCCACGCGCTGCCCGAATGGCGCACCACCACCCTCGGCGGCGATGTATGCGACGACGCCGGGTTTGACCTCCCTCCCCATCCACTGTGTCCCGTAGGCAATGCTCAATGCGAAGTCGAGGGCGACGAACGACTTGCCGACACCCGGTGCGCCGTACAGGACGACGAGGCTGTCCTCGGGAACGATGCCTTCGATGAGCCATTCCTGCGGCGGAAGGTTCATCAGCGTTGACTCGTCCGCGAAACGGTAGTGTTTTCGTCGTGGCTCGCCGTCCATGCGAACGGCGGCGTCGCGCAGCATCTTCAGCCGAAGCTCGCCGACATCGATGCCGATGCCCTGCAACCCTTCCAGCGCGTTCGCGTACCGCGTTCTGTCCGTTGCTGCTGACTCTCGGAGCATCGAGAGGTTGTCGGGATGTTCCATGAGCGCGGTGAAGTACACGTTCTCCGACAGGTCGCCGCGCTGTAACGCCGGGACAAGCTCGGCGGCGTAGGCGACCGCGCCCTGCGGATACGAGAGTTCGAGGCGTCGCTTCTCGATGCGATTGCGGAGAAGACGGCCACGCGTCGCGTCAGACCGCTCGTAGTTCCGCATGAAGCCTTCGGCATGGTCGAGTGGCATCGTGGCGACGGACTCGATGCTCTCGACGCTCTCCCATGCCTCCCAGATGTCGAAGGGTCTTGTCACTAACGCTGTCTGCTCGTCCATCTTGTCCTCCTCGTCGCGTATAAACGCGACCTGAAAGTTCAAGAGCCCCTCCGTTACCTAAGGGGCTCTCACCTACCGATTTTCTTGCCCGGTGTGCCCGGGCTGGCCACTGTCCTGCATTTCCGCCTAGCATCGTTCAACCATCAACCTTCCGCGAGCAACCTGTCGATGGCCTCGGTTGCTTGCTGCTGCATGTCCGGGAAGGCGTGTAGGTAGGTGTCGAGTGTCGTCGATGCGCGGCTGTGGCCGAGCATGGTCTGGATGACCTTCACATGGACGTTCTGCGCGGCCATGAGAGACGCAGCCGTGTGCCGAAGGTCATGGAACCGAATCCGGCTCAGTCCTGCCCGTTTGAGCAGCGGGTAGTAGTGGCGGTTCCGAAGATTGTCCGAGTCGATGGGCCCGCCCTTCGGGGTCACGAAGACGAAGCCCGAGTCTTCCCATGCTGGCCCGAGTCGGAGGCGTTCCGTTGCCTGTGCGACCTTGTGTCGTCGTAACGCGGCAATGGCGACTGCCGTGATGGAGACCTTGCGCCGCGAACCACTCGTCTTCGGTTCCGCGACGACGAGCCCTTCTGGTGTCTGCTGTAACGTCCCTCGCACCATCACCGTGCCGCCTTCGAGGTCAACGTCCTGCCATTTCAGCGCAAGCAGTTCGCCCTGCCGCATCCCGGTCGTGATGGCGAGGACGTAGACGCTCTCCAACCGGTCACCAGACACCGCCGCTATGAACTCCCGCGCCTCCTCCGGGGTGAAAGTCTGCATTTCGCGGCGGGCGATACGCGGTGCATCCACGAGGTCGGTGACGTTCCTGCCGACGAGCGACCAGCGAAGTGCTTGCTTCAGCGCCTTGTGCAGACAGGCGTGGATGTGATGCACGGTCGTCGGCGACAACCCGGCGGCATGACGGTCGGCGTATAAACGCTGGACGTGCTGCGGCGTCAGATGTGCGAGGCGGATGCGCCCGAGCATCGGCACGATGTGCCGGTTCACGTAAGACTCGTAACGGTCGTAGGTGTTCGGGCGCACTGACTGCTTGATGGTGGCGAGCCACTCCGCGAGGTAGCGCCCGACTGTGATGCGCTCGTCAGCCAGAGGCAAGCCCTCACGGGACTTCTTCAGGACTTCGAGGAGCTTGTCGCCTGCCTCCTTCCGAGTCCGGTGGGTGGACGTTCGTCGTCTGCCATCCGGGAGCATGATGACGGCGCACCACTGGCCGTCCTGCTTCCGTTGAAAGATGGAACCTTCACCGTTTCCGCGCTTCCCCATGAGTACCTCCTCGGGGTCGCGCATCCCTGCGTCGTGCTAACCGCTCCTTCTTCCGTCTGTACGTATCTGAAGCTCGCGCCTGTGCGCCGAATTTCCGGCAAGACTCCTTGTTGCAGTAGTTCCGCTCTCCGGCGCGAGGCTTGCGAGGTGGAACGTAGGGAGAGCCGCAGTGCGAGCAGACCGCGAGTTCCTGTCCGCTGACGGTAGACATGAGTTGAACGGCAATCGCAGCGAACAACCCTGCGGCGGGAAACGTCGTGATGCCGAGGGAGATGTCTGGCTCCGACTGCCACCACCTGAATCGAATCCCAACGCCGCCCACAGCCAGCCAACGCTCGATGACCAGTGCGAGTTCGCTCCTGCCTATTCCAACCCAATCCGTGCCATCAGCCGAAAGCGAGCGCCGGTCGGACTCGGCGAGTCGCCGCAGGGTGAAAGGTTGCGACTCGGAGAACTTGTAGAGGGAGCGCCAGTTGGAGGCGTCGCCCACGTCGCCGCGCCGGAGCGCATCTGCGAGAAGCAGCGTCGCTCGTGCGACCTCCGCGTATCGCCGCCACACCGCAACGGGACTGCGAACGTGGCCTGTGCCGAATCCGAGCGGGTCGCAGATTCCCTTCCCGCTTTGGACGAGGTGCAGCGTCGGCTCGCGATGCTTGCACACCAGCAGCAACCCGTGGCTCGTCGCGTAGTCGGCGATGGCGGCATCGTCGGCGTCGGCGAGTCGGATGAAGTCATCGAGCAACCCTTCGCGCTCGTCCTGAAGTGTCCGCAAGTCCGCGTCTCGACAGACCAATTCGCGGTTCCGAACCACGACCTGCGAGGCGACATACCAGCCTCCCGAGTCGGTCGGGACGGGGAGCGAAGTCCTTGACGAAGGCTTCCGGGCTGTCATCGCTCAAATCATACTCAACTGGTACACTGCGGTGCAAGGGCGGGCAAGTACGCCCACGACGAGGACGGAAGGAGTTCATGAGGAAGGAGGTGATGTACATGGCAGATGAACTTCTCCTGACGGTGGGCGAGTGCGCCCGGCGACTAGGCTTCGGCAAGTCGCTGGTGTACCGCTTCATCCGGCGAGGCGAGCTTCGCTCGCTCCGCATCGGAGGCGCGAGACGGGTGCTGGTCGCGGAACTCGACGAGTTCGTGACGCGGCTCCGCGAGCGCCGGGACGAGGAAGCCGTCGTCGTCTGACGGTCGGCACTAGACGGAAGGAACCGCACATGGCAATCAAGGATGAAACCGCCACAACGACACACGATGGAGCGCCGTCCGGGTTGGACGACAATCTTCACGGCCCCATCACCATCACCTACTCCCCCGAGCAACTCGAAGAACTACGTCGCCTCGATGACGAGCGCGCCCTCTGGGCCGACGCAATCGATGCCGAGGAGATGAATCAACTCCACGCGCCGGAGACGTTCAATCCGCTGCGCCTGCGCTACTGCATAGAGCGACTCGCGGAAGTGATGTCACGCCACTGGTACGCCACGGCGTCGCCTATCAGGATGGCGACGATGGCGGCGGCGCGAGACGAGTACGTCCGCATGGCGGAACTGTCGCGGCAGCGGAGCCTCGCGAGGGATGAACGCTACACGCGACGTGGTGCGGGCCCGCTGTAGCTGCTTACGTCCCTACAGCCCATCCGGCTTGAACTTCTGGATGCAGTACTCGATGGAGTCCGGAATCGCGTCAGCCGCTGCCTCGATGCCCATCTGCGAAATCTCGGCCAGCGAGAACGTAGCCAGCATTTCGTCCGCGATGCAGTGCGCTTCACCCGCGCCGCCAAAGTAGGCGACGATGTCATCGCGAGTGATGGTCGGTGCGGGCGGCGGCGGCACCGTTGGCGGTGGCGGCGGTGGGCTCGTCGGCGCTGCCACTGGTGGTGCCGGTGGTTGGGCAACTGTTGGTGCCGCTGGCGGCGGTGGGGGCGGAGCAGCCGGTGCCGGTGGTGGCGCGGCAGGCGCGACCGGGGCCGACTGCTGCGGGGCACCGGCCTGCGCGGGCGGTGCTGGCGGTGGTGGCGCGGCGTTCGCAGCCTCGGCCTCCTGCGTGGCGACGGCGGCTATGTACGCAGCAGCCTGCTGCATCGCGACGGCTTGAACGTAGGCTTGTTCTTCGGGCGTCAGCGGCTTATCGCCGCGAGCGTTCGCCCATCGCACGGCGAACACAGCGACGCCGATGACGACTGCTCCGGCTACCAGCCACATGCCGATTTCAACGATGCCTTGTCCGCGTTCGCTCGTTCGTCTCATGGTCAACATGCTCCCGCAATGAAAGCGTTCAACTCCGCGAGTAACGCCCGGGCTGAAGGGATGTCGGTTCCTGACGCAGCGGCAGCGTTGAGACCCATGTAATTCATGCTCGCTATTTCGCGCACCGTCGAGCAGGAAGCTGATGCCCCGGGTTCGGCAGCGGCGACACCTCCAACGCCAGCGCAGCCGCTCAACTCGCCGTACCTCGCTTGAAGCTCGCTGCGGATGTACGGGTCGTTGATGCCTGCAACCGCCTGCGCTGCGAGCGTCACTTCGAGTTTCGCCGCGTTGTCCCAACCTTTGATGCAGGCGGCGAACACTTCCATCATCGACGTGCCGGTATCGACAGGCTGCGAGACTGGCTCCGCTGCGGCTGCTGGCGGGGGAGCAGCAGGGACGGGCGTAGCGGGCACGGGCGTCGCGGTAGGCGGCACCGCCGTTGCGGTGGGCAGTATCGGTGTAGCGGTCGCCGGTATCGGCGTCGCGACGACGACGACCTCGCGGATGACTTCCTTGCCGCACCCGACGAGCAACATCGCGACTAACGCAACAACAGCGATGGACGTGCGAAGCCTCATAGGTGATGTTCGACGCCTCCTTACGGGAATCTGTTAGGTGTTGACACCCAGACGGCAACGAACCGATAAACTCCGGGCACACGACACTTCCTGGTAGGAGGGCTCGATGGCGAAGGGGGAGGGCGTCCGCGCCACGCGGGCGTCGAAGCGTAACGGCACCAACGGCAAGAACGGCGGCGACCTCGGCTTCGAGGCGACGTTGTGGCAAGCCGCCGACAAGCTGCGCGGCAACCTCGACAGCGCCGAGTACAAGCATGTCGTCCTCGGGCTCATCTTCCTGAAGTACATCTCGGACGCCTTCGAGGAGCGCCGCCTCGCGCTCGCCGACGAACCCGGTGCTGACCCCGAAGACCGCGACGAGTACATCGCCGTCAATGTGTTCTGGGTGCCGCCCGAGGCGCGATGGGAGACGTTGCAGGCCGAGGCGAAGCAGCCGACCATCGGCAAGGCGCTCGACGACGCGATGACGGCCATCGAGCGCGACAATCCGCGCCTGCGCGGCGTGCTGCCGAAGAACTACGGGCGCGAGGCGCTCGACAAGCGCCGCCTCGGCGAACTCATCGACCTCATCGGCACCATCGGTCTCGGCGACAAGGACAACCGCTCGAAGGACATCCTCGGTCGCGTGTACGAGTACTTCCTCTCGCAGTTCGCGTCAGCGGAGGGCAAGAAGGGCGGCGAGTTCTTCACGCCGCGCCACGTCGTCCGCCTGCTCGTCTCGATGCTCGCGCCGCACGAGGACTCCCGAATCTTCGACCCGTGCTGCGGCAGCGGCGGCATGTTTATACAGTCGGAGTGGTTCATCGACACGCACGGCGGCAGGCGCGGCCACGTCGCCATCTACGGCGAGGAGTTGAACGACAACACGCGCAAGATGTGCATGATGAACCTCGCCATCCGGGGCATCGAGGGACACATCGAGCAGGGCGACTCGTTCCACGCTGACAAGTTCAAGGACTTGAAGGCCGACTACGTCCTCGCCAATCCGCCGTTCAACTCGTCCGATTGGGGCGGCGCGACGCTGCGCGAGGATGTGCGCTGGAAGTTCGGCGTCCCACCCGTGGGCAACGCGAACTTCGGTTGGATTCAGCACTTCGTCCACCACCTCGCGCCGACCGGCACGGCGGGCTTCGTGATGGCGAACGGCTCGATGTCCGCGAGCGGCAACGAGGGTGACATCCGTAGGCGCATCGTCGATGCCGACCTCGTGGACTGCATCGTCGCGCTGCCCCCGCAGTTGTTCTACACGACGCAGATTCCCGTGTGCCTGTGGTTCCTCGCTCGCGACAAGCGGAACGGCTCGTTCCGCAATCGCCAGCGTGAGACGCTGTTCATCGACGCCCGCAAGCTCGGGTTCATGGCCGACCGGACGCACCGTGAACTATCCGACGACGACATCAGGCTGGTGTCCGACACGTACCACGCATGGCGCGGTGACCGACACGCCACTGACGAGTACGCCGACGTGCCGGGGTTCTGCAACGCGGCGACGACCGACGACATCGGTTCGCACGGCTACGTGCTGACCCCCGGGCGCTACGTCGGCGCGGAAGATGCGGAGGACGATGACGAGCCCTTCGACGAAAAGATGCAACGGCTCGTTGCGCGGTTGGAGGAACAGTTCGTGGAAAATGATGCCTTGCAAGCCACCTTACGCGATGCGATGCGTGGACTCGGCGATGGGTGAGTGGCGTAATTGCACGCTGGGTGATTTCGTGACCCTTCAGAGGGGTCATGACCTCCCGGAACACCAGCGGGTGGACGGGGACGTACCGGTTATCGGTTCGTTCGGTATCACCGGCAAGCACAGCACTGCTCGTACAAGGGGCCCGGGTGTAACGGTTGGACGCAGCGGCGCATCGTTCGGCGTCGTCACATACTCACCTGTGGACTTCTGGCCCCTGAACACCGCACTCTACGTCATCAACTTCCACGGCAACGACGAGCGGTTCGCGTACTACCTGTTGAAGAATCTCGACTTCTCGCGCTTCAACTCTGGAAGCGCACAGCCGTCACTAAACCGAAACTTCATCCCCCCGATGCCGATTCATGTTCCGCCTATCGAAGAACAACGCGCCATCGCGTCCGTCCTCGGTGCGCTCGACGACAAGATTGACCTGAACCGGCGCATGAACGAGACGCTCGAAGCGATGGCGCGGTCGTTGTTCAAGTCGTGGTTCGTGGACTACGACCCGGCGCGGGCGAAGGCGGGCGGCGAGCAGCCGTGGGGCATGGACGCCGCCACCGCCGCGCTGTTCCCGGACGCCTTCGAGGACAGCGACCTCGGCGAGATTCCGCAGGGGTGGCGGGCAGGAAGTATCGCTGACATCGCGGCGAATCGGCGCGAAGGCGCGAACCCCGATGAACTCGACCGTGATACGCCCTACATCGGACTGGAACACATGCCGCGAGGCTCCATCGCCTTGCACGAGTGGGAGACAGTCGAGAAGGTTGGAAGCACGAAGCTCGTCTTCAGCGCAGGCGACATCCTGTTCGGCAAGCTGCGCCCGTACTTCAAGAAGGTTGGTGTCGCGGTGGTCGATGGCGTCTGTTCGTCGGACATCCTCGTGGTGCAGCCGAGGTTACCCGAGTGGTTCAGCCTGACCGTGATGCAGTTGTCGGCGCAGGAGTTCATCGACTACACGGACTCGATGTCGAGCGGGACGAAGATGCCGCGAGTGAACTGGCAAGACATCGCCCGCTATAAGTTGCCGCTTCCGGGTGAGGACATCGCCCTCGCGTTCGATGGCCTCGTGCGCCCGTCCATCGAGCGGATACGTGCGAACATCATGGAGTCACGAACGCTCGTTGAACTGCGTGACACGTTGCTCCCGAAGCTCTTGTCGGGCGAGGTGCGTGTCGGCACTGCGGAGAAGATGGTGGAGGCTGCGACTTGAAAGCTGACGATTACGACCTTCGCAAGCTGTTGCACGGCGGCGACCAGTTCGTCGTACCTGTGTTCCAACGGTACTACGTCTGGGAACGCGGCGACTGGCAAAGGCTATGGGACGACATTCTCAACCTGTTGGAACCTGACGCCCCGGATGAACACTTCATGGGGTCACTCGTCTGCGTTCAGGGGCAGCATCAGCCCGGGCGAGTCCCGCACTACATCGTCATCGACGGTCAGCAGCGGCTGACCACATTCGGGATTCTGCTCTCTGCGCTCCGTGACGAAGCGACTGACTCGGGGCTCGACGACATCGCTGGTGAAATCGCCGATGGCTACCTGACTCAACCTCGACGAAAGGGACTCGAACGCTACCGAGTGGTGCTGCGGACTCGCGACCGTCAAACGCTGTTCGACCTGTTGGATGGGGAGAAGAACCCGGACAAGCTCACGCGAATCGGCGAGGCGTACCACTTCTTCCGCCGCGAGGTAGCGAAGTACAAGTCGAGCGATGGGGCCGACTTCACGCATCTGTATGCCACCGTAACGAGTCGGTTGCCGCTGGTGATGATAATCCTCACGAGTGAGAACCCGTTCAACATCTTCGAGACGCTCAACGGCACCGGGCAAGACTTGAAGGAGTCCGACCTCGTCCGCAACTTCGTGTTCATGAACATCCCCATCGAGGAACAAGACGAGTTCGACGCTACGCAGTGGGAACCGATGGAGCGGTCGCTCGATGCAGTCGATGGTCATGCTGCGCTGTCCTTGACGGACTTCTACCGCGATTACCTCATGCGGGAAGGACGATACGTTCCGTTGAGTCAGGTTTACGTCGCGTTTCGGCGTGAGTATGGAGAGAAGAAGACTACGCCCTCCGACCTCTGCGTGAGCCTGTCACGTCACGCGCAGCACTACAAGAACATCTGGCGTTCCGTTGAGGTGAAGGAGCCTGAACTGCGGCGCGAACTGAGTTATCTGGCGAGACTCGGAGTTACGACTGCATACCCTCTCGTGTTGCATCTGTTGGAAGAACACCATCAACAGCGGTTGGATACGCACGAACTCGCTCGCTGCTTACGGGCGTTGCAGAGCTTCGCCATCAGGCGTTCGATTACAGGGGAGTCCACGCGACGATACGGACGCCTGTTTCCAGCGGCGATTCGCGAACTCTGGCCCGGTGAGATTCTGGCGACGTTGGTGAAGTACCTCGACGCGCAGGGTTGGCCCGCTGACGACCGATTCGTTCCTGACCTAGTCAGGTTTCGCCTTTACACACGCGAGGGGTTCATCACGCGCCTCATGCTACGTGCGCTCGAAGAAGACATCGGCCACAAGGAACAGGTCGATGTTGATGGTCTGTTGCAGCAGAACAAGTTGCAGATTGAGCATGTGATGCCACAGGGCATCGGCGAGGACGCAGACGGTGACGCATGGCGAGCCATGCTCGGTGCAGAGTGGGACACGGTACATCAAACGTACCTCCACACTCTCGGCAACCTGACGCTGACCGGCTACAACCCTGAACTGTCGAACCATGCTTACGAACGAAAGCGGGAGGAGTTCGCGCACAGCCATCTTGAACTTACGCGGCAGTTCGTGGAGTGGGAAGTCTGGGACGAGGCGGCGATTGTGAAGCGAGCAGACTCGCTGGCGAAGCGCGTGGTGGCCCTCTGGCCGACATCAAGCGGGTTCGAGGTCAACGCGTGACCACCGGGGCCCGCATGGCCGAATCGCACGTTGAAGAAGCCACGTTGGAGTGGTTCGACACGCTCGGCTATGCAACGGCCTACGGGCCCGATATATCGCCGGGGGGTTCCTCCGTCGAGCGCGACTCCTATGCCGACGTATTCCTGCTCGGACGGCTGCGCGACGCCATCGCCCGGCTGAACCCGCGCATCCCGTACACGGCGCAAGACGACGCCGTCCGAAAGCTGACACGCCGCGAGTCGCCGCTGCTCGTCCTCGATAACCGACGACTGCACCGACTCCTCGTCGATGGCGTTGAGGTCGAGTACACCGGCAGCGACGGCAACATCGTCGGCGACCGCATCCGACTCATCGACTTCGCGACACCCGGGAACAACGACTGGCTCGTCGTCAATCAGTTCACCGTCGTGGAGGGCGACCACAACCGCCGCCCCGATGTCGTCGTGTTCGTCAACGGCATCCCGCTCGGCGTCATCGAACTGAAGAACGTCGCCGACGAGAACGCGACCATCTGGTCGGCCTTCAACCAGCTTCAGACGTACAAGGAGCAGATACCCGCGCTGTTCGTCTCGAACGAGGCACTCGTCATTAGCGACGGGTTGGAAGCGCGGTTCGGCTCCCTCACCTCCGACCGCGAGCGGTTCCAGCCGTGGCGAACCATCGCAGGGGAAGAACCCGCGCCAGCCGCGACGCCGCAGCTGCAAGTTGTCATCGAGGGCGTGTTCGAGAAGCGGCGGTTCCTCGACTTCGTGCGCTTCTTCGTCGTCTTCGAGGACGACGGAGCGCAAGTCCTGAAGAAGGTTGCCGCGTACCACCAGTTCTGGGCAGTGCAAGCAGCGGTGGAGGAGACGGTACGCGCATCGCGCCCCGAGGGCGACAGGCGCATCGGCGTCGTATGGCACACGCAGGGCTCGGGGAAGTCATTGACGATGGTGTTCTACGCTGGGCGGCTTGTCGTCGAACCCGCCATGGAGAATCCCACGCTCGTCGTGCTGACCGACCGCAACGACCTCGACGGCCAGTTGTTCGGCGTCTTCTCGATGTCTCGCGACGCTGTGCGCCAGACGCCATCGCAAGCCGAGAGCCGCGACCATCTACGGCGGCTCCTCGCAGTTGCTTCAGGGGGCGTCATCTTCACGACCATTCAGAAGTTCTTCCCCGACGAGGATGAGAAGCAGCACCCGTTGCTGTCCGACCGGCGCAACATCGTCGTCATCGCCGACGAGGCGCACCGCAGCCAGTACGACTTCATCGGCGGTTTCGCCCGCCACATGCGCGACGCGCTCCCGAACGCTTCGTTCATCGGATTCACCGGGACGCCCATCGAACTCACCGACGCGAACACGCGGGCAGTGTTCGGCGACTACATCAGCGTCTACGACATCCAGCGGGCGGTCGAGGACGGCGCAACCGTGCCCATCTACTACGAGTCGCGACTCGCGAAGCTCTCTCTCAACGAGCGAGAGAAGCCGCACATCGACCCGGCGTTCGAGGAGGGGACCGAGGGCGAAGAGGAGCAAACGAAGACGAAGCTCCGGTCGAAGTGGGCGGCGTTGGAGGCTGTGGTCGGCGCGGACAAGCGGCTCGCTCTCATCGCGGATGACCTCGTGCGGCACTTCGAGGAACGCGAACGGGCCATCGAAGGTAAGGCGATGGTCGTCTCGATGTCACGCCGCATCGCCGTCGCAATGTACGACGCCATCGTGAAGGTGCGCCCGGAGTGGCACAGCGACGACGACGCGATGGGCGCAATCAAGGTCATCATGACCGGCTCCGCTGACGACCCTATCGAGTTCCAACGCCACCTCCGCACGAAGGACGCCCGCGAGCGCATCGCGAAGCGGTTCAAGAACCCGGACGACCCGCTACAGGTGGTCATCGTTCGGGACATGTGGCTGACGGGGTTCGATGCGCCGCCGTTGCACACGATGTACGTGGACAAGCCGATGAAGGGCCACGGTCTCATGCAAGCCATCGCCCGCGTGAACCGGGTGTTCCGCGACAAGCCGGGCGGGCTCGTCGTCGATTACCTCGGGCTCGCCAGCGAACTGCGCTCGGCCTTGAACACCTACACGCAAAGCGGCGGCAAGGGGCAGACAGCTATCGACCAGACGGAAGCCGTCGCCGTCTTCAAGGAGAAGTACGAGGTCGTCGCCGCGATGTTCCACGGCTTCGACTGGTCGCTCTACGTCACCAGTTCGTCGCAGGGTGAGCGGCTCGGCGTCCTCGGACGCGCCATAGAGTTCATCCTCGCGCAGGAGTTGAAGGAGCCGGGAACGAAGGAGCGTCTGCTGAAGGGCGTCACCGAACTGTCGCTGTCGTTCGCGCTCGCCGTGCCACACGAAGACGCGCTCGCGGTGCGCGACGATGTGGACTTCTTCCAATCGGTGCGGGCCGCACTAGCGAAGCGCACGACGGGTAATGGCAAGTCACCGGAGGAACTCGACCACGCCGTGCGGCAGATTGTCTCGAAGGCTCTCGTCAGCGACGAGGTCGTGGACATCTTCAAGGTCGCCGGGCTCGACAAACCCGACATTTCTATCCTCTCCGATGAGTTCCTCGCCGAGGTGCGCGGGCTTCCACAGCGCAACCTCGCAGTGGAACTGCTGCAACGGCTCATCAACGACACCATCAAGACGCGAACGAAGCGCAACCTCGTACAGTCGCGTTCATTCTCCGAAATGTTGGAGCAGACACTGCGTAAGTATCAGAACCGCAGCATCGAGGCCGCGCAAGTCATCGAGGAACTCATCCAGTTGGCGAAGGACATCAAAGAGGCGCAGGGACGCGGCGAGGAACTCGGGCTGAATGAGGACGAGGTTGCGTTCTACGATGCGCTCGCCCAGAACACGAGCGCAGTCGATGTCCTCGGGAACGACGCACTGAAGGTCATCGCGGTCGAACTGGTGAAGACCGTTCGGGCGAATGTGACCGTGGACTGGACAATCAAGGAGACGGTGCGGGCGAATCTGCGCCGTCTCGTGCGCCGAACTCTGAAGAAGTACGGCTACCCGCCCGACCTCGAAGAAGCCGCCGTTCAGGCCATCCTCGCGCAAGCCGAACTACTCGCGGACGTGTGGACGGCGAAGTAGTCCTCCGAGTGCCGCCGAGGTCAATCCCTGTCTGGTTGCTGACTGCGTTGCTGACTAACGCCCGCAAGAAGCACGAAACGGCCCGTCACAGGGCCGTTTCCAGATTCGTTTCGATGGCACGGGTGGAGGGACTCGAACCCCCGACCGGCGGTTTTGGAGACCGCTGCTCTCCCAGCTGAGCTACACCCGTGCGCGCAGCCAGTATACGGGAGCGCCGGGGAACGCGGCGAATCCCGCGCAACGCGACGGCGGCGCTTCGTCCCCGTGCAGCGGGCCGCGACGGCGTGCCGCCCTCTAATGGCTGGCCGCGCGCTCGGCGACGACGCTCTTGACGATGTCCGGGAAGTTGCTGCAGATGCTGTCGACGCCGGCGTCGCACACCTTCCGGATGTCCGCCTCGTCGTCGACGGTCCATGTCAGGAACGTCAGACCGCGCAGTTGCCCGGCACGCACGCGCGCGGGCGTGGCCCAGGCGTAGTACACGCTGATGCCCTGCGCGTTGAGCGACAGCGCAAACCCGAAGAAATCCTGCCACTCGACGACGCGCCGCCCGTCGGTGAGCAGCGCAGCCGCCATGCGCGGCTCCACCTCGCGCATCCGCTGCACGATCTGCGGCCAGAACGAGTGCGTCTCGCAGTCGTTGATCGCGTCCGCCTCGCGCACGGCCCGCGCGACCTCTTCCTCGATGCCGGCCTGCTTGATCTCGATCTGCAGCAACGCCTTGCCCTTCGTGAGGTCGATGACCTCAGCGAGGGGGGGGATGCGCTGGCCCTGGAACTGCGGCACGAACTGCCGCGCACCAGCGTCCAGCGCGCGGACGTCATCGAACGACATCTCGTGCACAATGCCGGCGCCGTCGGTCGTGCGGTCGACGGTGTCATCGTGCAGCAGCACGGGCACGCGGTCGGCGGTGCAGTGCACGTCGATCTCGATCGCCTCCGCGCCGATGCGCAGCGCGGCTTCGATGCCGGCGAGGGTGTTTTCCGGCGCATGGCCCTTGCAGGCGGCGTGCGACGTGATGAGCGGCAGTCTCATGGCCTTACTCCGTGGTGCGGGACCAGTTGCAGCAGGGCGTCGGCAAGCTCGGCGCCGGCGTGACGTCCCGGTGACACCGACTCCTCGTAGTTGTTGTTGCGCCCCGTCATCCACTCGTCCTCGGGGATGAAGTAGCCAAGCGTATCGTGCGCCAGCCCGAAGAACATGCGATGGCGCGAGCCCATCGATGCGCGGAGCGGAAGCGCGAGCCGCGTCAGCACCTCGCCCGGCGCGCACAGCGCCTCGAAGTCGTCGCCGAGCGCGATGACGCCAGCGTGTGCCGGCACGTACGTCCGCCCGTCGCGGTGCACGAGGCGCCGCTCGGACATCATCCGCAGCGCCGCGACGATCTGCGCGAGGTCGGGCCGCCCCGCCGCGTGGAGCGCCAGCGCCGCTGCCCCGAGCCCGCCCGACTTCGCGAGCGCCGACAGCGCGAATCCCGCACGGCCGATCGCCGCCTGCACGCCCTGGGACAGCCGCTCGAAGTTGAGCGTGACTTCGTGCGGGCGCACGTCGACGCGCAACCGCCCGCCGGCGCCGGTGGCCGAATCGAGCGACGCGAGCGCGGCCGCGGCGACGGCTTCGCCAAGCGCGCGCGCGTGCTCCATCGCACCGTCGCGCGCGGGGTTGACGTCGCCGATGGCGCCGTTCACGTACACGGCGACGCCGCCACCGGCGCGCTCGACCTCGTCGACGGCAACACCACACCAGTCGCGCGAGACCTCGACGTTCGCCGGGCCGCTGGCGGTCGGATGGCAGGCGTAGTTCACCAGCGTCGCGACCGGCTGGCCGCTGGCAGCGTCGAGCCGCATGGTGGTCAGCGTCTCATCGGTCTCGGGCCAGCCGCGGCGGTTGCGCACGACGCCGCCGAGCCATGTAGTGGCGACGCGCGCGTTGGCGGGCGCCATGTTCTGCCATGCTTCCCAGATCGCGCTCGCGGCGCGGTGGGCGACGTGCTCCTCGTACGCGGCGGGCACGCCGCCCCACAACCCCTGCGTATCGGGGCTTGCGTGGCTGTGCGTGCAGGCGACGACGATCGCCTCCGGCCTCACGCCCGTGAGGCGCGCCGCGTCTCGCCGGATGCGGTCGAGCAGCGGCCCGCCCGCGCCGACGAGGTCGACCGCAGCGACGATCAGCGTGCTCACGCCGTCGCCGAGCGCGATGACGCGGCATTGCGGTTCATCGTGCACGCCGGTCGCGCGGCGGGCGCGGTAGGCGCCAACCCCGCCGAGGTACACGCCCGCGCGGAGGTCGTCGCGCCGCGGGGCGATCGATGCGCGCGCGGCGCCGGCGAGCAGCGCGCTCACTCCAGCGCCAGCGCGTGGTGCGACAACCGGCCCGCACACAACGGCACGATCGCCCCCGCCCGTAGGGCGGGGCCGCGCAGCATGCGCAAGAGCAGCACGGACGTCGCGCGCCAGGGAAGCGCAGCGATGTGACGGCCAGGATCGCGCTTCACACGGCGATTATAGGCGTGGCCTCAGGCGGCGGCCAACGAGCGCATCATCCGCAAGACACCGGCTTCGATGCGGGTGAACTCGCGCGTGCGCGCCGCGTCGCCCGGCGCATCGGTCAGCGCGGCGGCGTCGTCCCACGCACGGCCGGCGGCATCGCGCACGACGCGCGAGGGCGCCCCGGGCCATGCGACGCCCGCGAGCGCATCGCACGCGGCGCGGTTCACGGCGGCGGCGGCGCCGCAGCGGGCGATGACGAGCGGCAGGTCGAACGACAGGTGCGCCGCCAGCGATGCGGCGAGCGCGCGGTCCTCGCGGACGCCGGGGTGCCTCGCGAGCGCGAAGGCGGCGCGCCATGCCTCGGGAGTCGTCGACATGTCGCCGCGGTCCCATCCGGAGAGCGCGGCGAGGTACCGCCGCACAAGCGCGACGGCGATGCGCTCCATCCACGCCGCGTTGGCGCCTGCATCGCCGAGCGCGCGGCGGACGAGCGGGATGTGCGCCGCATACGCGCGACAGAACGCCGCACGGCGGTCGTGCGCACACTCGAGCACGCGCAGCCGCTCTCGGAGCGCCTCGCCGGCGGCGTCGAGCGTGTCCGGGCTGGAAAACCAGCGCGTCGGTTGGATCCGGAATGTGCGGGCGGGGGCGGTGGCAATCATCGGGGGCCTCTTGACATGCAGCTACAGATCGCCGGCGCGGAGCCGATGATCGGGGTAGCGGCGGATCGCTTTGCAGGGGCGGTCAACCGGCTACCTCCTTCCTCTGCCTGTGACGGGGCCTCGCCTTTGGGCGAGGCCTTTGTCCGTCCAGATCCAAACGCGCGCTGTGCCGTGCCTGTTGCACGCCCGGGCGCGCGGTCACAGCTCCGCGCGGATGTAGCGAGACCAGAGGTCGCGGGAGATGCGGGCGGCGTCCGCTTCGACGCCGTCGCGCGAGAAGTAGGCGCAGATGTTGCCCACGTCGCGTTCCAGCAGCGTGCGGGCGTTCGAGTTGAAGCGCGCGTCGACGGCCTGGGGGAAGTCGATGAGCCGCACGCGCCCGTCCCAGTAAAGCACGTTGAACGGCGAGAGGTCGCCGTGCACGCGGTCGCACGCCAGCGCCAGCTCGATGTTCCGCAGGATCGCGGAGAACGCATCGCGCGCCTCCGGCTCATCGAGCCGGAGCGCTCCGAGCGGCGGCGCCGGCTCGCCCTCATCACCGATGTACTCCATGACGATGACGTTGTCCTGGAGCGCGACCGGCTCCGGCACGTCGGCGCCGGCGCGGTGCAGCACGCCGAGCGTCTCGTACTCGTCGTGCACCCAGGCGCCGAACGCGAACTCGCGCCCTTTGCGCGTCTTCGTCTCGATGGCGCGGCTGAAGCGTGTCTTCCGGCGCAGGCGCCCCTCACGATACGAGGCGTCGTTCGCGAAGCGACGGACGTCGGCGCCGCGGTACACCTTCGCCGCCACGAGCGCGCCGGTCGCGCGCAGCGTGCAGCAGTAGACGGTCGCCTCCTTGCCGCTCTTGACCACGCCGAGGACGTCCTCGATCAGGCCCTGGCCGGCGAGTTGATCGAGCAGGTCGAGCTGCTCTTGTTGCTTGTTCTTGCCCACGTCTTGCTCCTCGTGGCGTAGCGCTGCTGGCCGGTCGATGCATACGGGGACGTGTGCATACGGCACCTCCTTCACGCGGATGGCGCGTCGATATCGGGGTCAAGGATCCGTGCGAACTACGAAGGCCGCCCGGAGGGCGGCCGCTGCGTGGCGCCGGCTTGCTGGCGCCGGTTAGCGGGCGGTTCCCCGGGAGCGCGCGGAGTCGCGGCGGTCATTGCGAGCAGCCATGGTGCGCCTCCCTTCGTTTTGTGGCCGCGGGCGCGGCCGGTGAAGCATCGTACGCCGGCGATACGACGCCTGTCAACCGCACGTCCGGCGGTTCATCGTGCGCTCACGCTCGTGTACGATGCGCGGCATGACGGCGCCACGCGTCATCGTTGTCGGCGGCGGGATCGCCGGGCTCACCGCGGCCTACACGCTGCGGAAGGGCGGCTTCGACGTCCAGGTGCTGGAACGCGAGGAAGTCCCGGGCGGACGGATGCGCAGCGAGCGGCACGGCGACTTCGTGGTCGACCGCGGCGCGCAGTTCATCGCCAGCAGCTATCGCAACATGCGCGCGCTGGTCGATGAGTTGGGGCTGCGGCCGTACGTGCGGCGGCTGCGCACCGGGCGCGGCGCGACCCTCCGCGATGGCAAGTTCGCCTCGTCTGACTACAACGGCGTGCGGGCGATCCTGCGGGCGCGGGACATCGGCTGGCGCAGCAAGCTGCGGCTGCCGCTCATCATCAACGACTTGCGGCGGGCGCGGTCGATGCTCGACTTCTACGCCATCGAGAAGGCGGCGCCCCTCGACGACATCTCGGCGCACGACTGGGCGCTGCGCCGCTTTGGCCGCGAGGTGCTCGACTACGTGATCGAGCCGCCGTTCGCATCGACATTCACGGTGCTTCCCGAAAACCTGTCGCGCGCGTTCGTGCTTGCGACGATCTCCTACATGTTCTCGGGATTCCGGCTGCACGCGTTCGAGGGCGGCAACGGCCTGCTCACGAGCACGCTCGCCGCGCGCGTCCCCGTGCGCACCGGCATCGACGTGCGGCGCGTATCGCAGACGCACGACGGCGCGACGGTGCAGCTCGCGGACGGCGAACAGCTGCACGCCGATGCGGCGATCATCGCCACGCCCGGTAACCGCGTCGCCGCGCTGTGCGACACGCTGACGGATGGCGAGCGCGCGTTCTTCGGTGGCGTACGCTACGCGTCGAGCATCATCGTCTTCGTCATGACGTCGACGACGGAGGCGGACCCGGGCGTGTACGGCGTCGGCATCGGCCGGCGGGAGGGTGTGCGGCTCTACGGGCTGGCGATGGAGACGCCGAAGGAAGGCGCGGTGCCGCCGGGAAAGATGCTGTTCAACTGCGCGTTCAGCGAGGAGTACGCCGCCGAGCTCATCTCCCGCGGCGATGATGACATCATCGCGGCGCTGCACGGCGAGCTGCGCAAGCTGCCGATGCGCGGGCTCGACAAGACGGAAGGCCACGTCGTGCATCGATGGCCGGAGCTGGTGCCGCAGTTCTACCCGGGCTACATCCGCTCCCTCGCGCGGTTCGGCGAGCGGAGCGCGCGCTCGGACCGCGTGTTCTTCGCCGGTGACTACCTCGTCGGGCCGTACACCGAGGGCGCGCTGACGTCGGGCCTGCGCGCCGCCGCCGCGGTGCGCGCGCGGTTCAGCGGCGCGCCGGTCGCCGCCGGGACGCCTCTCGCGTAGCCGGTCAGGGTGTGCCGGTGATCGTCGCCTGCCCCTCGCGCACGTCGACGGCGAGGCGATAGTCGAGCGTGATGCGCTCGAGCTGGTCATCGGCGATGCGCTCGATGATGCCGTGGAACGGGCGCGTCACGAACGACGGCAGCGCGCCGAGCCGGATCGAGTCGATGTCGGCGCGCGGGTGCGCTCCCGTGAGGTCCGCCGTGCCCCTCACGCGTACATCGATGTCGGGGCCGACCGGCGTATCGAGCGTCGCGTTGACGTCGCCGCCGCCGTCGACGAAACAGATCCGCACGTCGTCGATCGGCGCGGCGGCATCGATGAAGAAGCGCGCGCGGGACGTCGCCTCGCTATCGGTGATCGTGAGCGTCGCGGGGTTGCCGTACAGGAGCTCGGTGTTGAACGCCAGCCACCGGTCGTCGTAGGCGAACGCGAGCGCGGGATCGAACGTGATCGCGCGCCCGCCCCCGCACGAGCCGGGGCTGCCCGCGAACAGCGCGAGCGCGGCGCCGGCGACAAGCACGACCGGCGCGACGACGATCAGCAGCGGCACCAGCGCGAGGGCGCGGATCACTGGCCGAGCTCGGCTGCGCCGAGCGTTGGCGTCGGCGCGACCTCCGCCGGCGGCGCGATGGTGATCTTCTCGATGATGTAGTTGTCTTCGTCGTCAGGCGTCAGGCATTCGACGCGATACTGGCCGGGCTGGTCAACGACGAAGTCGAAGATGAAGTTCCCGGGAAATGGCTCGGCGTCGGGGCTGCCCTGCGGGTGCTCGGGCGCCTGCGCCGTGCCGATGACCTTCACCAGCTCCTTCCCCTGCCGCAGCTCGCATTGCATGTAGACCGTCATCGGGTACTTCTGCTGGTACTGGAGGTTCATCGAGATGCGGGCGCCGGCGCGCATGTCGCCGGTGACATCGAGTCCGGTGAAGAAGTCGTCCGTCACTTTCGCGGACGAGAATTCAATGCCACACCCGGTGAGCAGCGCGAGGCCGAGGAGCGCGAGCGCGAGGATTCGTTTCACGTCGGTGCATGCTACGGGCGCGGCGAGGCGCGGACAAGCGCGCCGGCGCGTACAATCCGCGCGTGGAGATCGCGCCGCTGCACCCGTGGGACCTGACGCCGCGCGAGGCGATGCGCCTGCAGACGGAGCTCGCGTCCCGCGTCATCCGCACCGGCGCCCCCGACAACGCGTCGATGCGCACCGTGCTCGGATGCGACGTGGCGTTTGACCGCCGGCACGGGCGCGGCGTCGCGGCGATCGTCGCGCTTGCATGGCCCTCGCTCGAGGTCGTCGAGGAGGTGACCGCGGAGGCGCCGGTGCGATTTCCGTACGTGCCGGGGCTGCTCTCGTTTCGCGAAACACCGGTGTTGCTCGCCGCCTTCGAGCGGCTGCATGCGCGGCCGGACCTGGTGATGATCGACGGGCATGGCTTCGCCCACCCGCGGCGATTCGGCTTCGCCTGTCACGTCGGCCTGCTGCTCGATGCCCCGACGCTGGGCATCGCCAAGTCGCGGCTGACCGGCGCCAGCGGCCCGTTGCGGAGCGAGCGAGGCGCGCGCACGGACCTCATCGACAACGGCGAGGTGATCGGCGCGGTCGTGCGGACGCGGCAGGGCGTGCGGCCGATCTTCGTGTCGGTTGGGCACCGCGTGTCGCTCGCCGCGGCCGAGCGGCTGGCGCTCGAAGCGACGCGCGGCTATCGGCTGCCCGAGCCGGCGCGGCTTGCGGACGCGCTCTCGCGGCGCGCGCGGCAGCGGATGTTGGACGCGACGGCCGCGATGGTCGTCGAACAGCGCGCCGGCGAGCCCGGCCGCTGGGAGTGGAGCGCCTGCGAGGACGAGGTCGTGTACCGCGGCCAACGCGAGGCGATGCCGCTGCATTACGGCGCCATCGTCGATGCTCTCAACCCGGCCGACGGCGAGCCGCTCGACGTCATGCTCGTCGCTTCCGGTGAACCGGCGCGCGGCGAACGCATCGACGTGCGCGTGATCGACGTGCTGCTCCGCGCCGACGGCGACCACAAGCTGCTCGCAATCCCCGCATCGCACCCGGACGAGCGCGTGGGCGATGCGCGTGACCGCGCCTGGCGCTGGAGCCTCGCGCTCGAACGGCCCGTCACATCGTGGGGCGGCGAAGATGCGGCGATCGCGCTGCTGAAGGAGTGCCGGGAGGCGTAGCGTGCGCGTCGCGGCCACACGCGGTACCGCCGGCGGGCGGCGCCGGTTACAGCCGGCGGCGCGCGACCGATGCGAGCGCGGCAACGGCGCCGAGCGCCGCCACGGCGAGGGCGGCGATCGCCGCGACCGTCATCCAGGCAATGCCGTCGTCATCGCCAGTGTCAGCGGTCGCGCCGCCATCGCCGTCGCCGCCGCCGCCCGGGGCGGGGGTGCCGCTGGTCGCCGGGTCGCCGTCGTCCGCCGTCGCGGGCGGCGGCGCGGTGCGGCGCGGCAGCCCCACGGACTCGCGCCACGCGTTCTCGAGCCCGAACTCGTCGAACCCGTACACGGCTTGGTACGCCTTGTCGTTCGTCGAACCGTCGCGGAACGTGCGGACGAGTTCGGCGAACTTGTCTGCGCCGTACGTGTCGACGAGGAACCCGACGATCGAGCCGGCCTGCCCGTAGTACAGCCCGACCGTCCGCGCCACGCCGCCGGTCGCCGACGAGTTCAGCTCATTCATCGACAGCACGCGGTCATCCTCGATCGCCGCCTGCAGCGCGGCGCCATGGCCACTCAGCGGATCGCGCTGCGAGAACACCGAGATGCCCTCGTTCATCCAGTCCGGCACGCCGTACGGCCCCTTGCTCGCTTCGCGCGTGACGATGTGCGCGATCTCGTGACGCGTGATGTCCAGCACATCGACATCGGCCGAGACCATCGCGGTGTCGCTGTAGACGACTTCGCCCAGCACCTGCACGCCGCGGCCGCCGCTGGGCGCGATCGCCGGCTGCATCTCATCCGATGTGCGGTACAGGAACACTTTGATGGGAAAGCCGACCTGCGTCTGCATCAGCGCGCCGGCGCTCGCCAGCGTCTCGGACGCCGCGACGACGACGGCGTCGGCGTGCGTCTCAGTCGCGGAGTGGAAGTACACCGTGACGTTGCCATCCACGATCGTCCTGAAGTCGAAGCGCGTGTCCTCGTGGACGTAGAGTTGCTCGGGCGAGGACGCGCGATTGCCCGCCTCGTCGGTCACCTCCCACTGCCACGTGATCTCGGCTCCGGGGATGATGAAGATGTTCCGGCCGCTCGTCAGCGTGTACGCGCAGTTCGTCGTCGCGCCGGTGTTGCACTCGGCGACGGCCGTGGCGCCGGTGCCGTCGGGCGCGAGCTCGTACTTCAGGCGCGCCTCCTTCACCGGCGAGTCCGAACGCACCGAGAGGGCGAACGTCACACCGGCCAGGAAGTCATTGCGCGTCTCCGTCGCGACAAACGTGATCGGCTCCTGCGCCGACGCATCCGGCGCCGAAGCAGCGGCAAGCGCCACGAGCATCGCCGCCGCCATGAGCATCATCGCGCTACGCAACATCCGCGCCCACCGTCGATGTGAGGTACGCCTTCATCGCCCCGTCGAGATCTCCATCGAGCACGCCCGTCGCGTCACTCGTCTCGAATCCGGTGCGGTGGTCCTTCACCATCTTGTACGGGTGCAGCACGTAGCTGCGGATCTGGTTGCTCCAGCCCGCGCTCACGTGCTCGCCCTTGATCTTCGCCTGCTCTTCGGCGTGCTTCGTCAGCTCTATTTCGATGAGCCGCGCCTCGAGGACGCGCATCGCGAGCTCGCGGTTGCGGTGCTGCGAGCGCTCGTTCTGGCAGGTCACGACGGTGCCCGTAGGGATGTGCGTGATGCGGATCGCCGTCGAGTTCTTCTGGACGTTCTGGCCGCCGTGCCCGCTCGCGCGGAAGACGTCGACGCGCAGGTCATCCGGGCTGATCTTCACCTCCGCGGCGTCCGTCGCTTCGGGCAGCACTTCGACCAGCGCGAACGACGTGTGACGGCGCTGCTCGGAGTCGAACGGAGAGATGCGCACGAGACGGTGCACGCCACGCTCGCTCTTGAGGTAGCCGTAGGCGTGCGGGCCCGTGACCTCGAGCTGCGCGCGCTTGATGCCGGCCTCTTCGCCCGGCATCAGGTCGATGATCTCAGCGCCGAATCCGCGCCGTTCGCACCAGCGGACGTACATGCGCAGCAGCATCTCGGCCCAATCTTGCGACTCCGTGCCGCCCGCCCCCGCGTGCACCGCGACGATCGCGCTGCGGTCATCGTACGGGCCCGAGAACGTGAGGTTGAACTCCAGTTCCTCGAGTTGCGCCTCGATCGCCGCCGCGTCGCGCTCGATGTCGGCGGCCGTCGCGGCGTCGTCCTCCGCCGCCGCCAGTTCGACGAGCTCACGCAGGTCGCCGACGCGGCGCTCCAGCCCGCGCCATGTGTCGATGCGCGCGCGCATGCTGGCGATGCGCTTCATCGTTTCCTGTGCCGACTGGGGGTCGTCCCAGAAGTCCGGCGCCGCCGAGCGTCCCTCGAGCGCGGCCGCTTCCTGCTCTACGCGGGGGATGTCAAAGACGCACCAGGACGTGCTGGATACGAGCGTGTTGCGCCTCGATGCGTTCACGGAGTTCCTGCATAGCCGTCCGGTGCGTCCTTTCGTGCGTGATCATGAGCATGGTAGCGGATTTCCCGGACGATCTGATCACACCTCCGCGGTGAAGCAGCCGGTGTCCTTCGGGACGCGGAACACACCCTCTCGCGCGATGATCCGCTCGATGATCTCGCGGGCTGCGTCCAGCATCGGCGCGCGGTGGCTGTTGTCGTAGCGAAGCGCAGGTTCTGATTCGAGCGGATCGCTTTCGACGAGAAGCTTCGGCGCACGCGTCACGGCCGCCGCACCTACCGGTCCGTGCGGGCGGCGCCGGAGCCGCCGGACGGGCCGCGGCCGAGGTCGATCGGCTCCGCGCCGTACAGCCCCGGGCGGTAGTCGTACAGCGCGTTCGTGCTGCGGCCGGCGTCGAGCGTGTAGCGGAAGCCGTAGCCGAGTTCGCGGTAACGCTTGAAGTCGTCGTAGTCGAGCAGCCAGACGTACACGACGCGGCGCTCCTTGTCCTCGGCCTTGCCCTTGTCCGAGAGCTGGCTGATCGCGTCGTGGTCCTTCTCGAGGATGCCGAGATCAAGGTCGTCGCGGTTCAGCACCGCGAATTGGGGGTAGATGAACCCGAGCGAGACGACCGTCGTGTCCGCGATCTCGAGCGCCTCGATGTCGTGCACGAAGTCGATTTGCGCCTGCATGGTGTCGCGGTTCGAGAGGAGCAGTCCCTTGCCGAGCTGCGCGTTGGTGAATGCCTCGCTGTTGATCTCGTCGCCGGGCGACGTGAGGTCGATGAACCCCGCGCCGACGATGACGGCGATGACGCCGGCGAGCGCCCACCGGTGGAAGTACTTGCCCATGACGAAGAACCCGAATGGGTACATCGGGATCAGGTACGCCGCCTCGTGCGGCAGGCGCGCGAACGCGACCAGCGTGACGGCGATCGCGAGCAGCCAGAAGCCGACGTCGCGGTCGTCCCAGGCGTCGCGCGGGAGCCGCCGCAGTCGCGGGAGCGAGATCGCGGCCCCGGCGAGCACCGCCATCGAGCCAAGCAGCCCGAGGCAGTCCTTGCCGAGCAGCCGCAGCACGGACAGGTAGCCGACCTTGCTGTCGTAGAAGTTCAGGAATCGCACGCCGTAATCCCAGTAGATCGGCAGCCAGGCGACGATCGCCACCATGACCACCGTGACGACGAACGGCCGGACCTCGCCCGCGCGCCGGTCGCGCCACAGGTAGTACAGCGCGGGGGCGAGGAACAGAGCCGACGTCGAGCGCGAGGCGACCGCGAGCCCGAGCATCAGCGCGGCGGCGAATCCGTTGCCGCCGAGCAGGAAGTAGTAGCACGCAAGGATGAAGGTCAGCGCCCACATGTAGTCCATCGTCGTCATGCTGTTGATCCACAGCAGCGGCGTGAAGGCGAAGCCGGCGACGAGCAGCGCGCGATGCGGCAGCGCGAGGCGCCGCACGATCGCGGCGAAGAACCAGACACCCGCCAGCGAGACCAGCATCGTCAGCGAGTTCGTCGCGAGCCAGCCTCCCTTGATGACCAGCGTGCTCGCGTACTCCGGCAGCGGGTAGCCAGGCAGCCGCGAGGGGTAGAACTCGCCGTGCTCCCAGAACCAGTAGCCCGTGAGCGCGATGCGCCAGGCGTCGGGGTCCGTGCCGTAGCCGATGTTGATGAACGGCGCGCGGCTCAGCACATAGACGAACGCGAGCGCCGCGAACGCGACGGGCTGCGCAAGGTCGTACTCGAGCCAGCGCGCGACCGTATCGGCGAGCGACGTGCGGCGCGTGCCGTTGATGTAGGCAGCCGTCATGAGGCCAGCCGCGCCGCAGCGTTGGCACGCGCACTAGTCATCGGCATGCAGTTTCCGCCAGACGGTGTATACGCGCTGGATGACGGTGGCGTGGGACAGGACAGCGAGCGCCCACAGCGCCCACGGTACGGCAACCGACCCGACGATCAGGGCGGCGGCGAGCAGGATCACCCGCTCGGCGCGCGTGAACAGCCCCTCCCGCAGTTCGAGCCCGAGACCCTCGGCGCGGGCGCGGACGTAGCTCACGATGATCGAGCCGACGACCGCGGCGTAGATGACGGCGACCTCCATCGTGTGGCCGCCGCGTTCGCTGTAGTGGAAGAGCAGGCCAGCGAGGACGGCGGCCTCGGACAGGCGGTCGAGCACCGAGTCGAACAGCGCGCCGAAGCGCGTTACCGTGCCGGTCTTCCGTGCGAGCGCGCCATCGAGCAGGTCGAGCGCGCTCGCGATGAGCATCACGAGGCCGGCGGCGCGGAACTGCCCGCCCGCCGCGAGGCACGCGGCCGCGACGTTTCCGCCGAATCCCGTGATGGAGATCATGTTCGGCGTCACGCCGACCGTCGCCAGCGGCGCGACGATTGGGTCGGTGAAGCGCGTCGAGACCTTGTGCGGGACGATGCTGAAGGACGGCACGCGCACCCCGGGTTCCAGCCGAACGCTATGTCCCGGAGCCTACAGCCGCGGGGATCCGCGGGCAAGACGCGGGCGCACGCGGGGCGCTACGAGTAGCGCTCCTCCGTCCACGGGTCGCCGTGGATGTGGTAGCCGTACATCTCCCAGAACCCCGGCTTCTCGTCGTCCATGAAGACGAGACCGCGCACCCACTTCGCGCTCTTCCAGAAGTACAGCTTCGGGACGACGAGACGGAGCGGATAGCCATGGTCCGGCGTCAGTGGCTGGCCGTTGTGCGTGTGCGCGAAGAGCACGTCGTCGCCGAGCAGCTCGCCGAGCGGGATATTCGTGGTGTATCCGCCGTAGCTGTGCACCATCACGTGTTTCGCCGATGCGAGCGGCGTCACGCGCTTCATGAGCTCTCCGATGGTCACGCCGGTCCACTCGTTATCGAACTTGCTCCAGTGCGTCACGCAGTGGATGTCGTTCCTGAGCGTGGTCTGCGGCAGCGCCATGAACTCGTCCCACGTGAAGTGCGCTTCTTCCTCGACCTGACCGACGGCCGAGAACTTCCACGATGTGAGGTCGATCGACGGGATGCCACCGTAGTGGAGGACCGGCCAGCCCTCGGTAAGCTTCTGGCCGGGGGGCAGGCGGTCGCCGTGGCGTTCGCGGTCTTCCTTCGAACGGCGGTTGAACAGGTCGAGGGCCATGCTCGGCGTCCCCTTTCGGTGCGGTGGTTCAGGATATCACGGCGACCGCGCGCGGACGCTTCGCGCGCGTATCAGTACCGTGACCGCGGCCTCCCGGTCGTTTCAGGGCAGGTCGGCGCAGACGATGCTCGGCTTGTCCTCGAAGTCGATGTAGTCGGTATCGCAGCGCTGCTCCGGCGGGATCTCGCGCTCGTAGTTGACGAAGATGCGGGCGTTCGTGCCGTCGGACTGGTACCAGTAGCCCTCCGAGTTGCCGAGAGGGTCCATCGGCACGTCGCGTCCGAGGATGTCCTTGAGCGCGCAGCCCTTGTCGTCTTCTTTGTACGCGCACAGCGTCTGGATCTGGTCGTTCGTCGTGATGTACGACCCGTGCTGCGCCTTCCACTCCTGGAGCGCGCCGATGATCAGCACGGTATCGACCTCGCGCGCGCCGTCGCGCTGCCTGGCGGAGCCGGTGAGCGGGCCGCTGGTGGGCCGCGGGCGCGGGGTGCGCTCGGCGCCGGGCGGCGTCGCCGTCGGCGGCACATAGGTGCCGCGGACGGGGGTGCCGATCGCGCCGAGGTACGGCTCGGGCCTCGCTTCGCCGCCGGTCGTCGCGTCGAGCCAGGCGACCGCGGCGAGCGCGGCCGCCAACAGCAGCACCGGCGCGGCGACGGTCAAGCGCTTATTGTCAAGAAATCGGCGCATCGTCCCTCTCGTGCGGGCACCACTATAACAACATCGCCGCGGCCCGACCGTGTCCGTCGGAGTGCGCCCGGCCATGCCGGGACGCCCTGGCCCGAGGGCGTCCGCTTGTCAAGCGGATTCTTTCGCGAAACAGGCGCTTGACGTAGCAACATCAGCGGGCGCTGTCCCGTTAGAATCGATGCAGGCCGGTGCGAGGCGCCCGGCTCACCACCCGCGGCAACCGATGGGGGAAGAACGATGCGAATCAAGATCAACCAGGTGTGGAGGGTCGCGACGGTCGGCGGGCTGCTCGCGGTGGCGATGCTCGCAGGCAGCATTGCCGGGCGCGGACCGGCGGCGCATGCCGGCAGCCCGCAGGACTGCTACATGTACGACTTGGCCGTCCAGGAGGAGCCGAACGAGCCGTGCCTGATTACGCTGACCAAGGAACTGATGAGCGACAGCACCGCCGAAGTCGGCGACACGGTGACCTTCCGGATTACCGTGACAAACGACGGCTGGGTCCCGCTCGATGGCATGGTCGTCGTCGACACGTTCGACAGCTCGAAGCTGGAGTTCACCAGCGCCGACCCGGCGCCGACCGGCGTCGACGACGGGATGCTGTACTGGGAACTGCCTGACCCGGACGACGATGAGGATCCGGTGTGGGAGTATGGCGACTCCCAGACGATCACCGTCCGCTTCGAGGCGTCGGATGAGACCGAGGGCACGCAGAACTGCGCCGTCGCCGGCGCCGTCGTCGCGCAGGAGCAGCCGGAGGGCGATATCTCCGCCGCGCAGGAGTTCGAAATCGACGTCGAGAGCGAAGAGGACTGCGCCCGCCTGCAGATCGACGAGCGCAAGCGCCGCGACCGCGACCCCACCGCCACGCCGACCGAGCAGCCGGACACGCCCGAGCCGACGGCCTCGCCGGTGGTGACGGTGCTGCCCGCGACCGTCGTGCCGACGCCGCCCGCCGGCGTGGTGCTGCCGGACACGGGCACCGGCCCCGGCAACGACTCCGGCGCGAACAACGGGCTCGTCATCCTTGCCGCGGTCGGCTCGGCGATCATCGCCGGCAGCGCCCTGCGGCTCCGGAAGTCGCGCTAGCCCGCGAACCACGAGCAATTGAGCGAGAGCGGGGCTGTGCAGCCCCGCTCTCCGTTTGTCGCCGGGGTGGTGCGTGCTACCGTAGGACATCGCAGGCACCGCTCGCTCGGCCGGAGGGATGAGGGCGCATGGCACGCAAGATCTTCGACATCCACATGCACTTCCCGCGCAACTGGGAGCAGCCCGACGCACCGGCGCGGCCGCTCGTCGAGAACCTGTACGCGCGCGCGAAGGAGGCCGGCCTCACGAAGGCGAACCTGCTGTGCGGCGGGCGCTTCGGCATCCCGCACGAGGACGCGATCAAGCACGCGCTCCGGCACGAGGACCTGTTCATCCCGACGGCCATGATCGACCCCGAGACGACGACGCCGGCGCGCCTCCACGAACTGCGCGACATGGGCTACCGCGGGCTGAAGATGATCGGCGTGCGCCGCGAATACGACTGCGAGGACTACTGGCCCGTGTACCAGGCCGCGCAGGAGTTCGACTGGCCGATCCTGCTGCACATGGGCGTGATCGGCGGCGGGCTCGATTATTCGCTCACGCACCCGCGCCGCGACCCGGCGGCCGCGCAGGCATACGTCCGCTGGATGGACGCGAAGTTCTCGTACAACGTCTCGGCGATGCGCATGCGGCCGTTCCATCTCGACACGATCGCCAACAACTTCCCGCGCCTGAAGCTGATCGGCGCGCACCTCGGCGGCACGGGCAACTACGACGAGGCGGCGTCCGTCGCGCGCTGGCGGCACAACGTGTACTTCGACTTCAGCGGCGGCACCACGATCGAGCGGCACGCCGTCGAGCGGCGCCTGATCGGCCACGAGATCGGCTACGAGAAGCTGATCTTTGGCTCGGACACGCAGCCGGACCGCATCGCCGACCACATCCGCCGCTGGGACACGATCTTCGACCTGCTCGATGTGCCGGACGACGCCCGCGACCGGCTGTGGTGGTCGAACGGCGCCGAGTTGTACGGCTACGAACCGCGTCCGTGGCTCCCCGAGCCGGCAAAGGCGCGCGCCCGCGCCATCCGCGTCAGCGCGAACGGCAAGAACCCCGCGCAGACCGCCCGGCGAAAGCCGGGAACCCGGACGTCCGCGGGCAAGCCTCGCAAGCGCTAGGCAGCTTCACATCCAGATTCGCGGGACATCCCGCAATTGACACCCCCGGAAATGCGCCGGTAAGATCGGCACGTCCTTAGTGGACAACGCTCACGCCCCGGATACGGGGCGTTCGTGTTGTTCCGGACGGTACGCATGGCCACATCATCGACGCTTGAACGCAGCGCCGCACCCGCGGGCGATGCGCCGGTCGCGGCGCCCGGTGCGCCGCGCATCTCTCGCGCCGGCCGCATCCCGCTGCTCGCGCTCGTCTTCTGCCTCGGCCTGGCGTTCTTCATCTCGATCGACCAGCCATGGCTGCTGCTCGCGCTGACCGTGCTCATGGCGCTCGGCGCCGACGGCATCATCCGCTCGCACCCCGGCGGCGACTTCCGGACGCCGGCCGACACGTCGCCGTACCTGTTCGTGCCGGTGCTGTTCACCATCTCCGCCGGCCTGTTCCTGGAGGACGTGATCCTCGGCTACTGGGCGGTGCCCGCCGTGGCCGGCGCCGGCGTGCTGATGGGCGCGGCGCTGTACGCCGAGCACGTCTCCGTCGAGCCGGCGAGCCCGTCGTTCCCGCTCGCCCGGTTCGTGCTGAACGTCATCACGTACCTCACGGCATTCGGCTTCTACGCCGTGGTGTACGGCTTCGATGTCGACCTCGCGCCTGCGGCGATCTCCGTGGGCCTGGTCAGCATGCTGCTGGCGATCGAGATCTTCCGCGAAGCGGAGGCCGACCCCGTGCGCGCGCTCGTCTTCGCCGCGGTCATCGGGGTGATCGTCGGGGAAGCACGCTGGGTGTTGTACTTCATCCCGCTCGATGGTTTCCTCGCGGGCGTCTTCCTGCTGCTCGCGTTTTACCTGACCACGGGCATCATCTCCCACTACCTGACGGACCACCTCGACCGCGCCGTGATCGCGGAATTCACGCTCGTGACGGCCGCGGGGCTGGCGATCGTCGTTGGCGGTCGCATCCTGGGCTGACCGTGCCCCGGTACCTCGGCATCGACCTCGCGGGCGACGGGCGGGCATCGGGCTATGCGGTGCTCGACGAGCAGGCGCGCGTGATCGCGTGCGGCGCTGCACCGGACGACGCGGCGATCGTCGCGCTCGCCGCACGGCATGGCGCGACGACCGTCGCAATCGACTGCCCGCTGGGCCTGCCGGAAGGGCTGTGCTGCCTTGACCCGGCGTGCGGGTGCGCGCCAGCGAACGCGCCCGGCATACGCCAAAGCGAACTCGCCGTCCGCGCGCTCGGCTACGGCCTGTACCACACGACGAAGCGCACGATCATTCGCGGGCTCGTCGAGCGCGGGATGCGCCTGCGCCCGCTGATCGAGGCGCAGGGTGCGCTGGTGATCGAGGTCTATCCCTATGCGACAAAGGCGATGCTCTTCGGCCGGCGGATGCCGAAGAAGACGACGCCCGAGGGGCGCCGCTGGCTGCTTGCGCGGCTATCGGCGGGCCTGCGCGGGCTCGACATGGCACGCGCGTACTCGCACGACGAACTGGATGCGCTCGCCGCGGCGTGGACCGCGCTGATGTACGCGCGCGGCGACGCGGTCGCCCTCGGCGACGCGCGCGAGGGGGAGATCATCGTGCCTCGCGTGTCACGTGCGCCGGCGCTACCGCCGGCCGGCTAACGCCATCTCCGGCCGCTCAACCTCGACCGTGCAGTGCGCAAGGAGCGCGGCGAGCGCGCCGATCGCCGCGAGCACCGGCGCGGAACCGTGGCTGATGGCGCCCGGCGTAAGCGGGAACTCCGCCACCGTGCGCCCCTCGCTCCGGATGATGATGCGGCGAGCGTGCCCTTCGTGGATGATGCACTTGACGCGATCCAGCACCTGCGAGCCTTCGAGTTCGAACGATTCGTACCGCATCGCCGTTCCTCCCGGCGCTCCCCCGTGGGGTCCGCGCGCTGCCGTCGCGCGTTGCCTCCGCATCTTCATGCTACGTCCGCTGCGGGGCCGATGTACGTGCCGTTGGATGTGTTTCAGATCCGTATCGATTGTCAATGCCGCCGCGGTCGATCGAGGATCAGGAGACGCACGCCGATGACGAGCAGCGCGATCATCCCGGCCGCGAACCATGCCGGCGCGATGATGTGCCAGCCTGGCGGCTCCCACGCGGCGAGCACGACCGGCAGCCCCATGATGAAGGCCGCCGCGATGATCGCCAGCGCCAGCCGCGTGATCATGCGGTTCGTGCGCTCCAGCGCCTCGTGCAGGTCGCGGTGGCGCAGCGCCACCTCGAACTCGCCGCGGTCGAGCCGCGCGGCGATGCGCCGCACCTGCCCGGGCAGGGATGCGCCGAGCTCGACCGTGTCGCCTGCGGCGCGGATCGCGCGGCGGCCCCACTTCCGCGGGTTGAGCATCGCCGACGCCGCGCGCTCCACGAACGGCTCGGCGACGGCCGCGGCATTGAACGAGGGATCGAGGTGGCGCCACAGCCCCTCGCTCATGCCGACGGTCTTGAGCACGAGCGCAAGCTCGGCCGGCAGCTGCAGGCGGTGGCGATGCACGATCGCCATCACATCATTGATGTACTCGGTGAGACTGAACTGGTCGACCGGCAGCCCGTAGTAGCGGTCGAGGACGTGCTGCACGTCGCGGCGCACCGCCTCGCGCGCGCCGGGTGATCGCAGGATGCCGAGCTGCTCCATCTCGTCGGTGATGGCGGTGGCGTCCCGGGCGATCGTCGCGACGAAGAGCGCGAGGAGCGCGTGGCGCAGCTCGTCATTCATCAGCCCCGTCATGCCGAAGTCGAGCATGCCGATGCGGCCGTCGGCCAGGACGAGGAAGTTCCCGGCGTGCGGGTCAGCGTGGTAGAAACCCTCCTCGAACACCTGCTTCATCAGCACCTCGGCCATCGTGCGGGCGAGCGCGCGGCGATCCACGCCGGCGGCATCGAGCGCGGCGACATCGGCGATGCTGATGCCGTCGATGCGGTCCATCACCAGCACTGCGGGCGTCGTCACATCCCAGAAGACGCGCGGGATGAGCACGCGCGGTTCCTCGGCGAGGATCGTGCGCAGGCGGTCGGCATTGCGCCCCTCGCGCACATAGTCGAGCTCCGCGCGCAGGGTCCAGGAGAACTCGTCCACGAGCGCGACGATGTCGTATGCGGGGTCGAGCAGCTCGGTCTTCGCGGCGCGCCGGGCCAGGTCGGCGAGGATCGCGAGGTCGAGCGTCACCTGCTCCAGCACTCCGGGCTTGCGCACCTTCACGGCGACGCGGGTGCCGTCGGGCAGCGTCGCGGCGTGCACCTGGCCGATCGACGCTCCCGCCAGCGGTGTCTCATCGAACGTGGCGAAGACCTCGGAGCACGGCCGCCCGAGCTCCGCTTCGATGATGGCGACGACCGCCGGTGTCTCGACCGGCGGCACGCGGTCGCGCAGCTTCTCGAGCTCGGCGATGTACTCCGGCGGGACCAAGTCGGGACGGGTGCTGAGGATCTGGCCGAGCTTGATCGCCGCGGCGCCGAGCTCCTCGAGGGCGAGGCGCAGGTGGACCGCCGGCGTCGCCGCGCCGGCCGGCGAAGGGTCGCCGCGCCGCAGCGGGTTGATGCGGTCGAGCCCGAGCCGCGCGGCGATCGCGCCCATCCCGTGGCGGGTGAGCGTCGTCGCGACCTCGCGGTAGCGGTGGCGGCGGTCAGACGCGGGCAGGCCGATCACGGGCGGCGCCTCCGCTGCCAGTATGGTGCGCCGTCCGCGGGAAGGGGTAGGGCTACCCCGACAGCGCGCGGCGCCTGGTTTCCTGCGCGCGTTCGGCGGCGAGACGCTCGAGCCCTTCCTGCTCGCCGCCGACGAACGTCATCGCCGCGGCGATGGCATGGTGGCCGGCCTCGTCGGCGATCAGGCGGTGCATCTCCCGGCCAACCCAGCGATAGGCGGCGTGACCCTGGGGCGTCGTGCGCAGCTCGATGAGGTGCATCGCCTCGCGCGCGTTCATGTGCATGTAGAAGCGGATGCGGTGGGCCATCGGCACGGCGTACGGCGCGATCTCGCGCAGGCCGCCGCCGGCGAGCGCGCGGTACAGCGATGCGCCGCGCTCCATGACCTCGTCCCAGCGCGCCGCGCCGCCGCAGGCGGCCACTTCCTCCGGCACGTCGTAGCCGAGCCCGGGCGAGAGCGGCTGCCAGTCGAGCGTGAGCATGCGATGACGCTGCAGGTCGCGGAACGCGCCGTAGTCGGCCACCACGTCGAACCGGTACGCCGTGCGCTCGAACGCGCGGCCGGGCTTGTGCCGCCGGTTCCCGCGCTCGCCGATGCACGCCCGCAGGATCTCCGCGCGGCGTTCCGGCGCAAGCATCCGGACCATGCCGGTGATCGCGGCGTCGGGCGCGGCGACGTGCGGATAGAGCGCGGCGGCGATGACGTTGAGTTCGCCCTCCGGGTCGAACTCCGTGAGCGAGACGCTCGGACCGGCGGCAGGCGCCGCGGCGGCCGGCAGCGGCAGCGCGGCGGCCTGCGCGGCGAGCGCGTCGCGCGTCCCGGCGAGGTAGCGCGACCACGCGGTCCCGCGCTCGGGCACATCGACGCGGCGCATGAAGATCGGGATCACCTTCCGCAGCTCGGCCAGGATGCGCTCGCCGGCGGCGCGCGCCTCGGCGAGCGGGTGCGACTGCAGCCGCAGCAGCAGCGCCTCGAACGCCTGCGCTGTGCCAAACAGCCCGACATTCGACGTCGTGGCCGCCGGCAGCAGCCCGCGCAGGATGTCGCACGCCTTCGCGCGGATGCTCTGGCGGTACACCGCCTTCGTGTCGGCTTCGTCCTTCGGGAAGCGATCGCGCAGGTGCGCCTGCAGCGGCTCGAACAGGTCGTTGTACGCCTCGAAGCAGCCGTCCATCGTCTCGACGAAGGGGCGCTCGTGGGCCGTGCCGTGCAGCTCTGAGGGGACGTGGTAGCGCCAGCGGCCGCCGGGGCGGTCGTTGTACGGCACGTAGCGCGTTGACTGCTCGAGATAGTTCATGAGCCGTCCCCACTCGAGCACCTTCGTGAGGATGTTCGACGCGCCCTCGACGGCGATGTGTGCGCCGACGAGTTGGGCGACGGAGTCGTCGCCGTACTCGATGAGCATGCGCTCGTACAGCTCCTCGGCGCGGCCGAGGCCGAGCGCGTCGCCGGCGTCCGCGGCAGCGGACGATGCGCCGTCGCCAGGCCGGTAGAACTCGTCGAGGAAGAGCCGCTTGATGGACTTCGGCGAGCGGGAGTAGCGCGCGAAGAGCGCACCCTTCACGACATCCGGCATGTTGATGAGCGCGAACACGGAGCCATCGACATCCGTGACATGGCGCGAAAGGACCGCGCGTTCCTCGGCGGTGAATGCGTCGCCCGATTGCATCTGTGGCGCCTCCGTGCTCGTCCTGCCGCCGGCGGCTGGATCATAGCATCGCACGGGGCGCGAGAGGGGCGGCGGGGGGCGGGGAATCGCCGCATCGCACGCGGGCGGGCGGGCGCCGCAACATCGTACGATGCCATTTGGCCCTATTCCCGGGCGGCGACCGCGGCACACGATCGCGGTGATCGAGACCGGGCGTTGCCACGCCCGGGTACGCCGGAGCAGCGAACAGGAATGGCCATGGTGGCGAAACAGGCGCAGACCAACGGCGCGAAGCCCGCGAGCCGGCAAATCGCGATGGTGTTCGACCTGAACAAATGCATCGGCTGCCAGACCTGCTCGGTCGCGTGCAAGATGCTCTGGACGCGCGATGATGACCGCAGCGACGGCACCGACTACCAGTGGTGGTGCAGCGTGAACACCATGCCCGGCCGCGGCTACCCACGCGACTGGGAGCAGATGGGCGGCGGCTATCGCAACGGCAAGTTGCAGCTCGGCAAGCTGCCCAAGCGCGATGACTTCGGCGGCGGCTGGGACTTCAATTACGAGGAGGTGTTCTACGGCGGCAAGGGCACCGACGCGCACCTTGCGCCGACCGGCAAGCCGCCGGCCTGGGGCCCCAACTGGGACGAGGATCAGGGCGCCGGCGAGTGGCCGAACAGCTACTTCTTCTACTTGCCGCGACTGTGCAACCACTGCACACACCCGGCGTGCGTCGAGGCGTGTCCCACCGGGGCGATGTACAAGCGGCCGGACGACGGCATCGTCCTGCGTGACGAGGCGAAGTGCGAGGGGCGCCAGGCCTGCGCCCGCGCCTGCCCGTACAAGAAGATCTTCTTCAACCACGCGCGCAACATCAGCCAGCAATGCATCATGTGCTTCCCGCGGCTCGAGCAGGGCGTGGCGCCGGCGTGCGCGCGGCAGTGCCCCGGCCGGCTGGTGTTCGTCGGCTATCTCGACGACCCGAAGGGGCCGATCCATCAGCTCGTGCACACGTGGCGCGTCGCCCTTCCGCTCCACCCGGAGTACGGCACCGGCCCGAACGTGTTCTACGTGCCACCGCTCGCGCCGCCGCCGCTCGACAAGACCGGCGCGCCCGACGAGAGCAAGTCGCGCATCCCGATCTCGTACCTCGAGAGCCTGTTCGGCAACGGCGTGTCCCAGGCCCTCGCGACGCTCAAGGCAGAGATGGCGAAGACGCGCGCCGGCAAGAAGTCGCAGCTCATGGACCTGCTGACGGTGTACCACTGGAACGACCTGTTTGGGCCGTTCACACGCGACCCCTCGACCATCCAGCTCACCGAAGTGGGGAGGAAGTAGCGATGGCGGCGAAGACGACCACGCGACCCGCGGCGAAGAGCGCGCGGCCGCGCACACCCAGGAGCGCCGAGGCGTACCGCAAGAAGTGGACGTGGGACAGCGTCGCGTGGGCGACCCACTGCGTCGACTGCTACCCCGGCAGCTGCATGTATCACATCTATCTCAAGGACGGAAAAGTCGCGTTCGAGGAAGTCGCGGGCAGCGCGAAGAAGCTCTGGGCCGATGTCCCCGACAAGAACCCGATGGGCTGCCAGAAGGGCGCCGCGTGGAGCCGAATGCTGTACGGCCAGGAACGCGTGGCGTACCCACTGCGGCGCGTCGGTGAGCGCGGCGCAGGCACGTGGGAGCGCGTGTCGTGGGACGACGCACTCAGCGACATCGCGGACAAGATGCTCGACGCGATCCAGGAGTCTGGCCCGGAGACGATCATCCACGAGATGACGCCCGCCGAAGGCGGCACAATGGCGATCTGGCCGACGCAGCGTCTGCTCATCAACCTGCTCGGCGGCGTCGCCACCGATGTGAATGCGGTGATCAACGACTTCCAGCCGGGTCACTACATCACCTGGGGCAAGTTCAACCCGGCGACCGGCGCCGGCGGAGAGATGCGCACGAGGCTCCGGCTCATCTGGCACTGCAACCCGGTGTATACGCAGATCCCGAACTACCACGCCGTCGCCGAGGCCCGCTACCAGGGATGCGAGGTCGTCCACCTCGCGCCCGACGCGGGTCCGTCGAGCATCCACGCCGACTATTACTACTCCGTGCGGCCGGGCACCGACGCCGCGCTCGCGCTCGCCATGTGCCGCACAATCATCGAGGAGAAGCTGCTCAACGAGCGCTTCGTGCGCGAGCAGACGGACCTGCCGCTGCTCGTGCGGGTGGACAGCGGCCGCTTCCTGCGCCAGTCCGATGTCGAAGCGGGGGGCTCCGACGAGCGGTTCTACGCGTGGGATACCGCGAAGAAGGCGCTCGCGCTCGCTCCGGCGAAGACGCTGCGATGGGGCAAGGTCACTCCCGCGCTCGACAGCCGGACCCGCAACGTGCGCCTCGCCGACGGGTCGCGCGTGGCGGTCGTACCGGCGTTCGGCGTGTTGCGGACCATGCTGAACCGCGACTACACGCCGGAGCAGGCGTCGGCGATCTGCGGCGTGAACGCGCGCGTGATCGAATCGCTTGCGCGCAAGGTGGCGACCCGGCCGACGGCGATCTACATGGGCATGAATCTGTGCAAGTACTATCACGGCGACCTGATGCAGCGGGCGATGCTGCTGCTGCTTGCGCTGAGCGGCAACTGGGGGCGCCTCGGCGCGGGGATCACGAGCTGGTCGCCGGGCAGCGGCCTCGAGGGGCAGGGGCTGTTCGGACAGAAGCAGCGCACGGGTCTCGCGGAGACGCGGCGCGTGCTGGAGGTGCGCGACCAGCTGCAGGCGATGGCCGATGCGGCGGCGGCCGGCGCCGACTCGAAGGAGATCGCGTCCATCGATGCGATGGTGAACGCGACGCGGCTCGGCCTCACGGGCATGATCCCGCCGGCGTTCTTCTGGTACTACCACTGCGGCTATCGCGACCGCTGGAACAACAAGCAGTGGAACGATCCCGCGATGAAGCGGACGTTCGACGAGTATGTGAACGAGGCGGTCGACGCAGGCTGGTGGCAGGGCGTGCTCAAGCCGGCGCCGGACAGGCCGCCCCGCGTGCTGTTCGAGGTCGGCGGGAACATGCTGAGGCGTCAGCGCGGCGGGCGCAGCCACCTGCTCGAGCACCTCTGGCCCAAGCTCGACCTCGTTGTCAGCATCGACTGGCGCATGACAACGACGGGCCGATTCTCGGATTACGTGCTGCCCGCGGCGCAGCACTATGAGAAGCCGAACTTCCACACCGCCAGCGCGGCGCTCCTCGAGTTGAAGTTCTCGGACGGCGCGGCGAAGCCCGAAGGCGAGTCGCTGAGCGAATGGGACATCTTCCGCAAGCTCGCGGGGAAGATCGAAGAACGCGCGAAGGCGCGCGGCTTCGCCGAGTACACCGACAGCGTCGGCCGCGTCCACCGGCTGGAGGACCTGTACGAGCGGATGACGCTCGGCGTCGAAGGCGTAGACGACCTCGTCGACGAGTGGGTGAAGGACACGGCGGCGGCCGGGATGCTCAAGAAGGGCCAGAGCTTGAAGACCATGCGAGAGCGTGGCAAGGCCGAGTTTACGCGCGTCGGCGAGAGCGTGTACACGCTCAACCAGGCGACCGACGCCGAGCCCGGGAAGCCGTACACGTCGTTGCAGCGCCACACGACGAAGGGCCAGCCGTACCCCACGCTCACGCGACGGGCGCAGTTCTACATCGACCACCCGTGGTTCCTCGAAGCGGGCGAGCAGTTGCCGGTGCACAAGGACAACCCGAAGATGGGCGGCGACTACCCCTTCGTCATGACGTCGGGGCACAACCGGTGGAGCGTGCACTCGATGAACATCACGAACCGCATGCTGCTCCAGACGCACCGCGGACGCCCGCACCTCGTGATGAACACGAAGGACGCGCGCCGCCGCAAGATCGACGACGGCGAGGAAGTGCGCGTCTTCAACGACGTCGGCGAGTTCCTGGTGCCTGTGAAGCTCTCCGGCTCGGTCATGCCGGGGCAGGTCATCTGCTACAACGGCTGGGACCCGTACCAGTTCCGCGACTGGCGTGGCCCGATGGACGTCGAGCCGGGCATGGTGAAGTGGTTGCACTTCGCCGGCGGCTACGGACACCTGCGCTACTGGCCGATCCAGTGGCAGCCGACGCCGGTGGACCGCGCGGGGCGCGTGGGCGTCGCGAAGGTCATGTCCGGCGCCAACGGTTCGGGCGGGCGGGGAAGGAGCCGAGCCGCGGAGCGCTGATGCGAGCGGGGTTCAGCGCCCTGGCGAAGGTCGCGGCAGCCGTTCGCCAAGCGGCGGCAGCGGCGATGGGGACGCGTGCGGCTCGACCTGATACCAGTAGGCCGTGCTCGAGTAGTCGTTCGACAGGTCGTTGGCGTGTCCGTGCTCGATCGTCACCCGGATCGACTCGCGGAAGTGGATCGGATCCTCGATGTGGAAGCGGTACATCGAGTTCTTGCCGGACCACGGCCAGAGGTCGCTGCCGGAGTACACCGTCAGGCCGTGGTACGGCGCCGAGAACGCCCGCGCCGGACAGAACGCCGTGCCGAAGTAGTCCTCGGTGCCGGTGCCGCGCAGCCTGAGCTCGCCATCGATCCAGATCATATCGTCGCCTTCGCCGTACCAGTCGTTCCACTGCCGCTCGAACACGTCGATGTTCAGGTTGCAGCCGACGTAGTGCCCGCGCCCGCGCGCTTCGAGGATCACGTAGTTGCCGGCGCCGTCGAGGTTCGGGCGCCGCCACGCGTCGGTTCGCTCGGCGGCGGTGTGCGACTCGCCCTTCTTGCCCCAGCCGTCGGTCGGGTGCTCGCGCCGCCACTGGGCGTGGAACCGCGCGACGCCGTCCTCGGGCGCGGCGTACGTCTCGTAATCGACGTAAAAGTAGAGCACGAGCGAACGCTCGCCCTGGTTCTCGACCTCGATGCGTGCGCCGGTCGCGAACGGCATGGGGAAGAAGCAATTGAAGCCACGCCCGTCGCGCGGGCTCATCGAAAGCGGCAGCGACGCGAACTCCGCCATCATCCCGTGGCCGACGCCGAAGAAGTCCCCGAGCGGCGCCTCGACGCAGGGCGTCGTCGCGCCATCCCAGTACATGCGCAGGACGACGCGCCGGAGATACGCCGGTTCTCGTGATGACGTCGTCATCCAGATGTGGCGCACGCAGCCGGCGCCGCCGATCTCGGCCAGTGTGCGCTGCTCACCGCCGCGGATGCGCCAGAAGTCCGCGTTGCCGCCAGTCTCGTCCCACGATGACGCACGGCCGTTCGTCGCATCGCGCAGCCGCGCGAGGTTCGTGAGCCCGCCGAGAATGGGTTCCATCGCGCATGAGTGTGCGTGAGAAGGGTCGCGCGGGCAAGGGCCGCGCGACGCCGGCGACCCGGCATCTCGCCCGGAGGGCGATTTGGGGCGCCGGCGCTCCTGCTCTGGCGGCGGATCGAAGGTGCTCCTCCATTTTTCGCTGTCAAGTTGGCCCTCTCCGTGAAACCAGAACGCCGCTCGTCCGTTTGATCGTGGAGCGGACATCCCAACTCGGGCTCCGCGGTACCTGATCTGTTGTTAGCTGCAACGCCAAGGAATGCAGCGTGGGAGGATGGATGAAGCGTCAAGGAAGCAGGGACAACGGCAAGTCCGGCATCGGCTTCGCGCTGGTGCTGGCGCTGCTCGGGAGCGTGGCGTTGACCTCGGTCGTGCTGCACCCGCGTGATACGACGCGGGTGATGGCCCAGCAGGCGCCGGGCGCAGCGTGCACGCGGCCAGTCGACATCTCGCTCGTGATAGACCACACGGGCAGCATGGACGACGTCGCGGGCAAGATTGAGAACGCGAAGGTCGCGGCGACCGCGTTCGTCGACGCGTTCGCCGGCGGCCCCGGCGATAACGACCTGACGCCGCACACGATGGCGCTCACCGGGTTCGCCAACGGCACCGCCAGCGTCGATGAGCCGCTGACGACGAACGCGGCGAACCTGCGCGCCGACATCGGCGGGGACTCGACCAACGGCTTCACACACATCGGCCGCGCGTTGTTCCTGGGCCAGTCGCAGCTCGTCCCGCCGGCCGACCCCGATGCCGCGCCCGACGGCAACGACTACATGGTGCTCCTGTCCGACGGCGCGGCGAACCGGCCCGAGGACGTCGACGACTCGGGCGTGGAGAACGACCTCTACCTCGACGTGAACGACAACGGCATCGTGGACTCCGGCGACGACCTGAGCGTCGACTTCCCTGGCGGCGACTCGACCGCCGACTTCGTCGTCGTCGACGGCCTGTGGCAGGTCGCCAGCGGCGCGCAGCGGCAGAACGCACTCGATGCGAACGAGAGTGGCGGACTGAGCAACTCCGACGACTACGACTTCGGCGCCGGTATCAACTTCCGCATCGTGAACGGCACGCTGTACCTCGACGCAAACGGCGACGGCTCGTTCTCGCTCGATGCCGACAACCTGTTCTCGGCGGGCCACACCGACGAGCTCGCCGTCCAGCAGGATGGCCAGATGTCCGTGAGCCAGGCCTACAGCGGCGACGGCGCCGACGTGTACGCGCACTACTGGGCGACGCAGCTCAAGGACGCCGGCACGTACCTCTACGTCATCGGCTACGCGCTGGGCCCGGAGCAGGACGGCGCCCTGCTGCAGGCGATGGCTTCGCCGGGCGGCTACTTCACCGCCGGCACCGAGGACATCAGCGACATCTTCGCGAGCATCGCCGAGGACATCTGCGATGTGACGATCGACAAGGTGCTGACCAGCGAGAACCCGACGACCCAGGGGTCCAGCGTTGATTTCAGCATCACCGTCACGAACACCGAGGACGTCGACCTCACGAACGTCGACCTCGTCGACGACTACGACCCGGCGTACCTCGACTTCGTGAGCGCCAACCCGGCCCCGACCACCGTCGATGAGGGCACGGGAGTGCTGACGTGGGACAACCTCCTGCCCAGCCCGGACGGCCCCTCTGTCGGCGTATGGGACGATGGCGAGAGCCGCACCGTCACGCTGACGTTCACCGCGATCCAGGGCACGCAGAGCACGGAGAACTGCGCCGACGTGACCGCTGACCCGGTCCCGGGCGGCCCGCAGCTGTCGCCGGACGAAGTGTGCGCGGACGTCACGATCGTCGCGAACACGCCGACGAGCACGCCGACGAACACCGCGACCAACACGCCGACGAACACGGCCACCAACACGCCGACGAACACGGCCACCAGCACGCCGACGGAGACGTCGACGCCAACCGAGATCCCGACTGAGACGCCGACGAACACGTCGACGCCGACGGAGACGTCGACGCCGACGGAGACGCCGACCGGGACGCCGCCGCCGACGGAGACGCCGACAAACACGCCGACGAACACGCCGACGAACACGGCCACCAACACGCCGACGAACACGCCGACGCGCACCAAGACGCCGGACCGGCCGGACAACACGCCGACGAATACGCCGACGGTCGAACCCACCCGCACTGTGATCGTGCTGCCGGCCACGGCCTCGCCAGCACCGCCGACGCGGACGCCGATCGTGGCGGAACTGCCCTCGGCCGGCAACGGGCCGGGCGGCGAGTCGCCCGCGGGAAGCATCGCGCTGGCGGCGCTGCTCGGGATGCTCGCGCTCGCCGCGACGGCGATGACCTGGCGGATCGCCCGCCGGGACCGGTAACCGCCGAGGGCGGAAAGGCTAGCGCATAGCGAGGGGGAGGCACGGAAGCCTCCCCCTCAGAAGTGCCCCCGGCGGCGTGCTGCGCGGTGAGCGCCCAGCGGAAGCGACCACGCTACGGCGGGCATCGCCCGTGCTGCGTTCGCCCGCCCCCCGCTATGCGACGAGCTCACCTCGTGTGATCCGCTTCACCACCGCGCCCGGCGGGATCGTGACGTCGCACGTCATGAGCACCATCGGCCCCTCGACGTCCGGGATCACGTCAGCGAGCGGGTCCAGGTCGGACGGGCCGCAGCGCAGGCGCGCTGTGCCGACGCGCTGCTCGCGCGGAGTGAGCGACACGGGGGTGCTGGTGATCTCCTCGATCTCGATGTCGCCGGCGGGGTCGGGGATCAGCTTGTAGTTGAACGTCGGCGCGCCGGCGGCCGCGGGCCGCGCGCCATCCGCCGGCAGCGGGCCCTGGACCGTGCCCTCGACGGTGAGCAGGGTCTTGTCCCAGCGTGAGACCGAGCCGCGCAGCGCGTCGCCCTCGACGTTCCACTCAACGCGCGCGATCTTCTTCGGAAACCCCGCGATCTCGCGGCCCGCGATCAGCGCCTCGTCCGTTGTCACGTAGATGTGCGGCACGTAGTTCCCGACGACGCCCTCGACCCGCACCGGGACGAACACCACGAGCTCGTTGTACGGGTGGATCCCCTCCGTCTGCGGGTAGCTGATCAGCGTGATCAGCCCGGGCGCATCGACGCGCTCCATGCCCGGCGGCAGGATGCGCTCAACCGCGCCTTCGCGCGGCGTGAACGGGAATGCCGCCATCCGCACTCCCTGCCACCGGTGCGGCGGCTTGCCGAACACGGGCGCCGACCACGGCATGCTGACCGGTTGCGTCATCGTGCGGCCTCCTTCTCGGGCGCTGCGTGCGCCATCGCTCCGTTCGTCGGGCTGCCGGCGAGCGGCTGCGAGAACAACTCGCGCGCGCCGGTCAGCGCCAGGATCTCGTTCTCGCCGTCCTCGATGATCGCGGCGCGCGCGTCGCGCACCAGCTGCTCGACGAGCACGCCGCGCACCAGGCCCATGCCGCCGTGCAGCTGCGCCGCCGCCGTGGCGACGTCGAACGCCGTCTGCGTGCAGTACACCTTCGCGGCGACGGAGTAGTGGATGGACGGCACGCCGTACTGCAGCCGCAGCGACGCCTTGCGTGACAGGGCGCGCGCCGCCTCGACACGCGTGAACATGTCGAACAGCTTGCGGTGCACCAGCTGGTGCCGCGCGATCGGCACGCCGCCCTGCACACGCTGCTCGCTGTACGCGAGCGCCTCCTCGAACGCCGCACGCGCCACGCCGACGAACGCCGTCGCCAGGCCCGCGTTGGTCGCCGCGAACAGCATCGGGTGGAACACCGGCATCACCTCCGGCGGCACCACCATGTAGTAACTCGGGACGCGCACGTCCTCGAAGAAGATCTCGCCCTGGTTCAGGTCGCGCTGCCCCGCCTTGTTCGTCGGCCTGCCGCGCGAGACGCCCGGCAGATCGAGCGGGACGATGATGAACGCGTTGCCCGACATGCCCCGCTCCGGGTGGACGCCGCACCACAGCAGCGCGTGGGTCGCGATCGTCCCGTTTGACACCCATGCCGACTTCTGGCCGTTGATCACCCACTCATCGCCGTCCTTCCGCGCGACGCAGTCCATGTGGATCTCCGGCCGCGCGAACTCGCCCGTCGCCCAGATGGTGTCGGAGCCGTGGTTCGGCTCGGTCCCCGGCCAGCAGCCGATGTACCGGCCCTGGCGGTCCTCCGCGAACGGCGTCACGATGTCGCGCACCAGGTCGGGGTTGCCGCTCCTGGCCGCGAACAGGAACGGCATCGCCGACACGCTGAGCGCGATCGCGAGCCCGGCGCTGCCCCAGCCGAACTCCTCGCCGACGATGTGCGACTCGAGCGGCCCGAGCGCCGCGCCGCCGAGCTCCGGCGGCATGCCGCGCAGGTGGTAGCCCGCGCCGTATGCCTTCTTGAACACCGTCCACAACGGCGAGCCCGGCGCAATCGCGTCATCCGCCGTCATCGCGTCGATCTCAACGCTCGCCGGGCGCAGCACCTCGGCCGCGAACCGGTGCGCTTCGTTCTTCAACGCGATCTGGTCGCTCGTCAGGTCCGAGGTGTCGGGCGCGTACGGCATCTATGCCTCCTTTTCCGTGCTGGCGCGACGCAGGTCGACGCGGACGCCGCGGTCGAAGGGCACGGGCTGCCACTGCAGCGGGCGGTACTTCAGGTGGCCGTAGCCGCCGGCGAAGTGCAGCCACTTCACCATCCCCGGCTCCAGGTCAGCGGCGGCATCCCACGACCGGTACTGGTACGGCTCCCAGCCGTTGTACGAGATCACCTGGCCGGGCCGCACCGACGGCGACACCTTCGCCGCCGCGACGAACGAGCCCATGTCGTTGCGCAACTCCGCATCCTCTCCGTCGGCGATGCCGAGGCGCGCGGCGTCGGCGTCGTTGATGACGATGTGCGGCTCACCACGGTGCGTCTGCAAGAGCAGCCGGTCGGTGATGTTCATCGAGTGCACGCTCCAGCGGTTGTGGCCGCTCGTGAGCATGAACGGATAGTCGCCGCCCTGCGGCGGGTTCTCCTTGTGCACCGGCATCGCCTCGTCCGCTTCGAGGAACCACGGGTGGTCGATGTAGAACTGGGCGCGCCGCGTCAGCGTCGGGTACGGCACCCTGTCCTCGGTATGCCAGCGCAGCGGGTTGTGGGTTTCATCCGGCTTGATGTCTGACGACTGCGAGAAGGCGCCCGGGCCGCTGCCCCAGCTCGTGAACCGCACGTGGCCGCGCTCGCGCACGGTGTCGAGCGTCGTGCCCTCGGGCAGCGAACCCGTCGCCGCGCTGTCCTGCACCCAGTCGCGCGCGATCGCTTCTTCCTCGAGCCAGATCGTGCCGTTCGCCGTGTACTGTCCGAGGAAGTCGTCGAGCCGGCGCTCCGTGCCGCGCGAGTCGCGCGACGTGCGAAGCTCGCGCGCCAGCGCACGCTCCTGCACCTTCTCGGCGAGAAGCAGCGCCATTTCGACTTCGGGCCGGGTATCGCCCGCCGGCGCCACGATGCGGTCGCCGAGCGTCAGGTTCATCGTCCACGGGCTCGGGAACTGGAACGTGAGCTTCTCGAAGTGCTGAGCCGCCGGCAGCACGTAGTCCGAGGCGAGCGCCGTCGTCGACATGCGCCAGTCGACGGAGACGATGCAATTGAGCTGCGGCCACAGCGACCGCAGCAGGCGCTTGCGACCGCCGCGCGTCCGCCGCAGCGCGTTGCCGCCGACCTCGATGTATACGCGCGGCGGCACGCTCTCCCCTGGGTGCTCGACGCCGCGCCACCAGCCCTTGTCGAGTGACTCGCGCACGTAGTCATCGAACGGGCGCGCCATCGCCGGGTCGTTCCACTCGCGGCGGTTCCAGTCCTCGGCCATGCCCCAGTGGTAGTACCAGAGGAACGCGGGCGGATTGCCCGCGCCCGCGCCGCTCTCCGCGATGCGTTGCATGAATTCGATGTGCGCGAGTTCGTCGGTCATCGCCGGGTCCTGCTGTTTGATCGCGGCGCTCAGCATGTCGCGCATCTGCAGCACCTGGCGCGCGGCGTCGGCGCTGTCTCCCTGCTTCATGCCGTAGATGAACGGCCCGTCGAACCCCGCCGTCGACCACTCCGTCGTGCCGCAGCCCTGCTTGCCCCAGTTCCCCGTAAGGCCGAGCAGCAGCAGGTACGACCGCATCATCAGGTCGCCGTGGTAGTACTTCTGCGTGTTGGCGCCGGCATAGACCGTCGTCCGGCGTGTCGCGACCTTGCGCGCGAGCATCCGTACGATGTCCGGGTGGACCCCGGACATCTCCTGCGCGCGCTCGGGCGTGTACTCGGCATGCAACCGCCGCGCGATCACCTCGAACAGCGGCGTCACCGCGACCTCGGCGCCATCGCGGAGCCGGACGCGATGCTCTCCGGACAGCGCCGGCGCTACGCCATCGAGCGCGAGCGTCGCGCGCGGCGCCGGCGCCAGCGCATCGGTGCCGCTGTCCCACATGTAGAACTGGTCGTCGCGGCCGTCCTCGGCGAGGTCGCTCCCGCGCAGGAACCGCTGGTTGTCGAGCCGCATCAGCAACGGCAGGTCCGTCTGCTCGCACAGGAACGCCTCGTTGTACAGGCCCTCTTCGATGATCACCTGCGCCATCGCGAGCGCGAACGCCGCGTCGGCGCCGGCGCGGATCGGCACGAAGTAGTCAGCGTGCATGTGCGAAGGGCTGACGTCGGGCGCGACGAGCACGATCTCCGTGCCGCGATAGCGCGCTTCCGCGGACACGTGCGTGTACGGGATCATGGTGAACGCCGGGTTCGCGTGCGCGAAGATGAGCAACTCGGCGTGGTACGGGTCGTCGATGCTCATCACCGGGTCGAACTTGCCGTACGTCAGGTAGTGACCGGGCGAGTTGTCGTTGATCACGGCATTCACATCGGTGCGCGTCGCGCCGAGCAACGATGTCAGGCGCGTGAACGGCATCATCGACAGGAGGCCGCCCTCCGCCGGCGTGCCTTCGTGGATGATCGACTCCGGGCCGACCTCCTCGATCGCGTCGAGCAGGTGGTCGGCGATCTCGGTCAGCGCCTGCTCCCAGCTGATCTCCTGCCACTTGCCGTCGCCGCGCTCGCCGGCGCGCTTGAGCGGCCGCAGCACCCGCTCCTGCCCCTTCAGGAACGTGTGCCAGGCAGCGCCCTTCTGGCAGCCCATCGGGTTAAGGTCGGGTATGCCGCGCTCGGTCGCCGGGAGCGCGCCGACCGGCTCCGAGCCAACGATTTCGCCGTCCTTTACAAAGACGTAGTACGGGCAGTTCCCCGGCATGCAGTCGACGCAGTGGGTCGCCCGCGCGAACCGGTCCCACGCCACTGCGCCGCGGTAACGCGCCTCGGTCGTTGAGCCTTTCGTCTGTGTCATGGCACCTCCGCGCCTGGTTGTCAGTCCAGCACGACCGCGGGCCCCGCCTGCCCGGCGAGCACACCGCCATCGACGAACTGGATCGACCCGGTGATGAAGTCCGACTCTTCCGACGCCAGGAACAGCGCCGCGTTGGCGACATCGAGCTCGGTGCCGAAGCGGCCCCACGGCGAGCCCGGCGAACCGGTCGCCTTGATGAGATCGGCGAGCGGCTTCGCGAGCGGCGTCGTGTCGACGACACCCGGGCCGATCGCGTTGACGTTGATGTGGTGTGGCATCAACTCGAGCGCCATCACCTTTGCCATCTGCCGCACTGCCGCCTTCGATGCGGCATACGCGAGCATTCCCGGCGCGGCCCGCTCCGACGCGAGCGACGACATGATGATGATCTTGCCGGGCGCGCCTTGCTGCACCATCTGCTTCGCCGCGGCCTGGCACGACAGGAACACACCCTTCAGGTTCACCGCCATCAGCTCGTCCCACGTCGCTTCCGGCATGTCCAGGATCGTGCCGCCTCGCGCAATGCCCGCGTTCGCCACGAAGATGTCGATCCGCCCCATCTGCTCTGCGGCGTCGCGCACCATCCGCTCGCACTGCGCGCGGTCACGCACATCCGCCTCGATGGCGATGCCGCGCTCCGCGACGCGGCGCGCGGTCTCCTCGGCGCCGGCGCGGTCGATGTCCGCCGCGGCGACGAACGCGCCCTCTTCGGCGTACCGCACGCAGATCGCCCGGCCCAGGCCCGAGGCCCCGCCCGTGACGAGCGCTGTCTTCCCCTCAAGTCGCTTCATGCGTCATCACCTCCATGGTGCGTGTCGCGGACGAAGGCGGCGAACCCCAGGCGCACCAGCGAGAACGCCCGCCGCAAGTCCGTCGTTTCCGGGTCGATCTGCGCGGCGATGAACGAGCCATCGAAGAACGCGAGGCTGCCGCGCGCGAGTTCCATCAGGTCCAGGCCGGGGCGGAGGTTGGCGGCGATCCCGCTCTCGATGAAGAACTGCGCGAGGTCCTCGACGGCGCGCTGCCGCACGTTGCGGATCGCCTGCAATGATCGCGCGTCGACGTCGCGGCGCTCCAGCGCCAGCAGAAGGAGCAGCCGCAGGAACTCGGGGCGGGCGGCGAGCGCGTCGGCCAGCGCCTCGAGGAACGCGGTCAGGCGAGCTGGGCCATCCGCGGTGCACTCCGCATCGATGCGCCGCGCTTCGCTGAAGGCGTGTTCGTGCCAGCGCGTGGCGGCGTCCTCGAGCACCGCGGCGAGGATGCCTTCCTTGCTGCCGAACTCCCAGTAGATCGAGCTCGATCGCGTGCCCGAGGCTTCGCGGATCGCCGAGATGCTGGTGCCGGCGAACCCGCGCGCGGCAAACAGCTCGGCCGCCGCCCGTATGACGCGTGCGCGCGTGTCGGCAGGCGCGACCGCCGTGCCGCCGCCCAGTGTCTGCTGGAACGATCGTTCCATGCGGCGATGCTAGCCGCCGCCGCGCCAAGGCTACAGGGCCATCCGGACACGTCCAAATGTCAGTCGGTGAAGCGCAGCTCCAGGAGCTCAACGGGCGCGTCGCGTGTGGTGGTGATGTCGACATCGATTGCCGTCACGGCGCCCGCGACCACCGGCCACTCCACCGAGCCGCCACCGAACAGGTGCGCGACCGCCCGCACGGCGCCACCCCGCTGCAGCGTCACGCGCCCGCGCCCGAACGGCACGATGCCGACGGCCGGCGCATCGCCGATCGCACCGTCGCCGAGCGATGCGATGACAACATCGCACTCCGCGCGCGCGACGCCCGGCGCGGCTGCCGGTCGCTCCGGCGTGCCACGCAGCGCCGCCACGACGATGCCGCCGCCCTCCGTCCGCCCCCACGAACGTGCGACCGGACCGGCGGCCGCATCGTAGAGTTCGGCGTCGAAGAACACGACATCGAACAGCGGCGACCGCCGCGCGATGCGCGCGACGCCGTTGTAGCGGGCGGCGAGCGCCGGCGTCATCGTCTCCTTGAACTCATCGCCGATCAGCGGCGCGATGATCCCCGGGACGCCGATCACCGCCGTGTCGAGCCAGATGCCCGGGGTCGAGCGCCAGTCGTAGCCGCTGGAGCCGTACGGGATCATCCCGAACGCGCCGCAGAGCGACGTGAGCAACGCGCGGCGCGCGAAGCCCGCGCCGTAGTCGCCGCGAGACATCCAGAGGTCGTCGACACCGCTCAGGTCGACGTATTCGCCCACGAGCGGCGTGATGCAGTAATAGAGGATCGCGATCCGCGGATCCTCCTCCTTGATCGCGCCACAGACAACGCGCAGGAACTCGAAGAACAGCCGCTCGCCGCCGCGCGATGGGTCGGACGGCCCGGCGACGTCCGGGCGCGGGATCTCGTAGCCGAAATCGATCTTGACCATCGCCGGGCGGTACGCGCGGACGAGGTGCCGGGCGCGCTCGCGCAGGTGCGCCGCCGCGCGCTCGTCCGTCGGATCGAAGATGAACCACGCGCGCTCGCGCTCGCGCACGACGTACGGCTCGCCGGCCGGCGTCTTCAGCACCGCGGCGGCATCGAGCCCGAGCGCCTCGTAGTCCTCGCAGCGGGGGAACGCCGTCCACAGCCCGACCTCACGGCCATCGGCGCGGACCGCGTCGAGCGCGGCCACAAACGACGGGAAGCGCCCGGCGTCGTGCTCGAGCGACCCGTACACGCCCTCCCACTTGTCGTCGATCACGAATAGCCGCGCGGCGATGCCGGATGCGCGCACATCGGCGTGGATCTCGCGCAGCGCCTGCTCGTTGAACCGGTCGAGAAAGGCGCGGCGCAGGATCTGGTCACCCCACGTGTCGTACTGCGCCAGGAACGCCGCGTCCGGCACATCGTCGCTGCGCCTGCGGGCGTAGCCGTCGGCGACGAGCGCGTCGAAGTACGCGCGCGCGGCGCGGTACCAGTCGCCGCCCGGCGCGATCACCAGCGGGTCGTCGAACACGATCGGGCCGGGTCCGGCGCGATGGCCCCACAGGTCGCCGCGCACGTGGACCTCGTACGACAGCGCGCCACCATGCGTCGTCAGCAGCACGTTGCCGTCCGGCACGCCGGCCAGCCCGATGCACGCGGCGGCATGGCGCTCCGTCCACGCGCACACGAAGTAGTGCGGCAGCGCCCACTGCTGGTGATGCGTCCCCGCGTCGTTGCCAAAGCAGCCGACGGAGAAGCGCACCGGCTCGGGCGGGTCGAGCGGAAAGATCGCCTGTTCGGGATCCTGCTTCCCGCCCGGCACGGCGCACCATCGCGCCGCGCCCGCCGGCACGATGCGGCCGTCGCGCAGCGCCGCGAGCCATGCGTACCGCACAACGGCATGCGCCGTCGCGGGGGCATACGTCACACGTTCGAGCACGATGTGCGTCGCGGCGAACCGCACCGTCAGCTCGACCTCGGCGTCGCCATTCGCGCCGCGCCACGCCACGATCAGCCGTCCGCCATCGGTGGCATGGCGCGCATACGTCCCGGCAACCGCCGCCGGCGCGCGCGCGACCTCGAACGCCGGCTGCAGCGGGTGCCGGAGGATCAGCGTGCCCGTCGCGTCGCGCAGTTCGGCGATGTCGTCCGCCGGCGTCCAGCGCCAGCGGTACGCGGACGCATCGACCGTGACGGCGCCGTCGCGGTCGATGATTTGCAGGCGTGTGTTGGGCTCGGGCATCGCGCGCTCGCTGGTCGGCGGATTATAGCCTCCCGGGCGCGCTGGAGGGCGCCGGTGCCGGATGGCCTCATTGACTTGGGACGGAGCGCTGTGGCGGCCGGGCGCGGGATCGCATTAAATGCTGAAGCAACGGGGCGCGGCCCTGCCGGACGGGTGGAGCAAGCCAATGAGCCGCATCGAGCTCCGGAACGTCAACAAGTTCTTCGGCGACGTCGTCGCCGTCCGCGACTTCAACCTGGAGATCGAGGACAAGGAGTTCCTCGTCCTGCTCGGGCCGTCGGGCTGCGGCAAGTCCACGGCGTTGCGCCTCATCGCCGGGCTCGAGGAGCCGACGTCCGGCGAGATCATCATCGGCGACGACGTGGTGAACGACGTCGAGGCGAAGAACCGCGACATCGCGATGGTGTTCCAGAGCTACGCGCTGTATCCGCACATGACGGTGCGGCGGAACATCGAGGTTCCGCTCAAGACGCGCAAGATACCGAAGCGTGAGCGCGACGAGCTCATCGCGGAGGCGGCGCGGTGGCTGGACCTCGAGCCGCTGCTGAACCGGCGCCCGGCGGAGCTGTCTGGCGGCCAGCGACAGCGCGTCGCGCTGGCGCGCGCGATCGTGCGCCGGCCGCGCGCGTTCCTCATGGACGAGCCGCTGTCCAATCTCGATGCCAAACTGCGCGTGAAGACGCGCGCGGAGCTCGTGTCGATGCACCGCGAGCTGGCGCGGACGTTCGTGTACGTCACCCACGACCAGGTTGAGGCCATGACGATGGCGACGCGCATCGCCGTGATCAACGATGGCGCGCTGCAGCAGGTCGGCCCGCCGCAGAGCGTCTACGAACGCCCCGCGAACACGTTCGTCGCGCAGTTCATCGGCAGCCCGCCGATGAACGTCGTGCGCGGCACGCTCGTCCGCGACGGCGAGGCTTTCGCGATCGATGTCCCGGGCGGCCGCATCCCGCTGCCGCCATCGCTCGGCCCGACCGCCGCGGCGGCAAGCCGCGCCGACCTCCTCGTCGGCGTAAGGCCCGAGCATCTGTCGTTCGATGGCGGGCCCGTCCGGGCGCAGGTGCGCGTCGTCGAGTCGCTGGGGCATGAGCGCCACGTCATCTGCGACCTGTCGCCCGACGAGTTCGCGATCGTGCGTCTCGCTGCCGATGAGCCGGCGCCGTCCGTCGGCGACACCGTCGGCCTGACGGCGCACCCGGAGCACATCCACCTGTTCAACCCGGAGACGACGGAGCGGGTGAGCTGATGCGCGACGCAGGCCTGATCGGCGAGGCGTCGGCAACATCCTCGTTGCGGGTGCGGACGCGCCGGAACGCGCGTCTGCGCGAGGCGCTGTTCGCCCTCGTGCTCCTCGCGCCGTCGATCGCGCTGTTCTCGACGTTCGCGTTCTACCCGCTCATCAAGACGTTCTACCTGGGGTTCTTCCGCAGCGATCCGTTCGGGCTGAGCGCGTCGTACGTCGGGTTCGACCAGTACATCGACGTGCTGGGGTCTGACCGGTTCCACCGCAGCCTGTTCACCACCGGGCTGTTCGCGCTGTTCACCGTGCCGACCGGGCTCGTGCTGGGCCTCGGCCTGGCGCTGCTCGCGCACCAGAAGCTGCGCGGGATGATCATCTACCGCACGATCTTCTCATCGACCGTCGCGACGTCGGTCGCCGTCGCCTCGGTGATGTGGCTGACGCTGCTGAACCCGAGCATTGGCATCATCAACTATGGCCTGAAGGAGACGGGGTTTGAGCCGATCAACTGGCTCGGCGACCCGGAGTGGGCGCTCCCCGCGGTGTCGCTGACGACGATCTGGCTCAACCTCGGATTCACGTTCATCGTCATCCTCGCCGGCCTGCAGACGATCCCCGAGGAGTTGCACGAAAGCGCGAAGGTCGACGGCGCGGGCGCGGTCTCGCGCCTGTTCAACGTCACGCTGCCCATGCTGTCGCCGACGCTGCTCTTTTCGGTCGTCGTGCTGACCATCAACGCATTCCAGTCGTTCGGGCAGATCGACCTGCTGACGCAGGGCGGCCCGCTCGACCGCACGAACGTCATCGTGTACTCGATCTATACCGAGGGGTTCCGCAACTTCAACGAGGGCGTCGCGGCGGCGCAGGGCGTCGCGCTGTTCTTCATCGTCCTCACGCTGACGCTGATCCAATTCCGCTTCCTCGAACGGCGGGGGTTTTATGGCAACTAATGTGCCCGCGCCGCGGCGGCGGCCGTTCCGCTGGCAACGCGTCGCGACCGAAGCCGCGCAGTACCTCGCGCTGACCGTCGCGGCGGCCGTCATCCTCGGCCCGGTGTACATCACCGTCATCTACTCGCTGCAGCCGGTCGAGAAGATCTTCTCGTACCCGCCGCAGCTGTACGTCACCGACCCGCAGTGGGATTCATACAAGCGTGCGTTCGAGACGGGTTCGCTCGGCCGGTACCTCATCAACAGCTTCGTCGTGTCGCTGGCGATCACCGCCGGGCAGGTGACGACGTCGGTGCTGGCGGCGTACGCGTTCGCGTTCCTGCGGTTCCCGTTCCGCAACCTGCTGTTCGTCGTGTTCCTCGCGACCTTGATGGTCCCGTGGGAGGTGACGATCATCCCGAACTACCAGACGATCTCGACGCTCGGCTGGCTCGACTCGTACCAGGGACTGATCGTGCCGTTCCTCGCCACGGCGTTCGGGACGTTCCTGCTGCGGCAGGCGTTCCTCACTGTGCCGCGCGACTTGCGCGACGCGGCGGCGATGGACGGCTACGGGCACATCGGCTTCATGCTGCAGGTGGCGGTGCCGCTATCGCGGGCGGCCGTCGGCGCGCTGGCGGTATTCTCATTCCTGATGGCGTGGAACCAGTACCTGTGGCCACTGCTGATCACGAACGAGGACGAGCATCGCACGGTGCAGATCGGCCTGAAGGCGCTCGTCTCCGCGAACATCGACGAGTTCAACCTCGTGATGGCCGGGACGGTGATCGCGGCTGCGCCCATCCTCGCGCTGCTCGTGCTGTTCCAGAAGCAGCTGATCCGCGGACTCACATCGGGAGCGATCAAGGGATGAAGACGCAACGCACGGCCGCCAGCATGACCGGCGCGCTCGCCGCGCTCAGCATCGCCGTCGCGGGCATCCTGTCGGCGTGCGGCGGCGACAGCGGCGGCTCGTTCTCCGCCACCTGCCCGCGGGGCGAGATCGACAAAGCCGGCGGCAAGGTGCAGGTGTTGTTCTGGCACGCCATGACCGCCGCCAACCGTGACACGATCGAGCGCATGGTGGGCGAGTTCAACGCCTCGCAGGACAAGGTCGAAGTGCAGGCGGTGTTCCAGGGGTCGTACGGCGACAACGTCACCAAGTACTTCACCGCGCTCCGTGGCGGCGCCCTGCCCGACATCATCCAGGTCGAGGACACGTCGTCGCAGCGGATGGTCGACAGCCAGAGCGTCGCCCGCGCGCAGGACTGCATCGATGCGACGGGCTACGACCTGTCGGACCACCTCGAACGTGTCATCGCCTACTACAGCATCGAAGGCAAGATGTGGCCGTACCCGTTCAACGTGTCGAACCCGGTGCTGTACTACAACAAGCTCGCGTTCGAGAAGGCCGGCCTCGACCCGAACCAGCCGCCGAGGACGCTCGACGAGGTGCGCACGTACTCGCAAAAGATCGTCGACGCGGGCGCCGCCAACCACGGCATGTCAATCGAGCTCGGCGGCTGGTTCTTTGAGCAGTGGATGGCGAAGGCCGGCCAGACGTTTGTCGACAACGACAACGGCCGGTCGGCGCGGGCCACCTCGGTGCAGTTCGACAACGACACCGGCCGCCGCATCTTCGCGTGGCTCGATGGCATGGTCGACGACGGCCTCGCCGTGAACGTCGGGCGCAACCCGAGCGGCGCCGACCACCTCCTGGCCATCGGCAGCAGCGACGCGGCGATGACGATCGGCACGTCGGCGGCGATGCGGACGGTGTACGGCGTGCTGGAGAGCGGCCAGTTCCCGCACGTGAAGGTCGGCGTGGCGCCGATGCCCGGGCTCGATGCGGCGGACGCCGGCGGCGTCGAGGTCGGCGGCGGCGCGCTGTTTATCGTCAACCGCGCGTCCGCGGCAAAGCAGGAGGGCGCGCGCATCTTCGCAGAGTGGCTGAACGCGCCGGAACAGCAGGCAGCATGGCACATCGGCAGCGGCTACATCCCCGTCAGGGAGTCGGCGTCGCAGTTGCCCGACGTGCAGGAGCTGTGGGCGGAGTTCCCCCAGTTCAAGGTGGCATACGACCAGCTGCTGTCGGGCGAGACGAACGCGGCGAGTGCGGGCACGGTGCTCGGGCCATACGCCGCCGTCCGCGAGGCGATGGTCGAGGCGATGGAACAGATGCTGCTGCAGGGCAAGGCGCCCGATGCCGCCCTCGCCGACGCGGCGAAGGCAGCGAATTCGGCGATCAAGGAATACAACGACCGCATCCGGTGACGCCGGCAGCACGAAGGGGGAGCACGATGCGAGCGATGCGCGCGGCGATGGCGATGGCCATCGTGCTGGTGGCGGCGGCGCCCGCCTGCGGCGGCGACAGCGGCGGCCCTGCCCTCGGCGAATGCCCGACGGGGCTCGTCGAGAAGGCGTCCGGGCCGGTGGCCATCGACTTCTGGTTCGCGGAACAGGCTGCCAACCAGGACACGCTGCTGCGCATGGTGGACGAGTTCAACGCTTCGCAGCGGCAGGTGCGCGTCAACCCCGTCTTCCAGGGCAGCTACGACGAGAGCACCGCCAAGTACCTCGCCGCGCTCCGGAGCGGCGCCCTCCCGGACATCGTGCAGGTGGTCGATTTCGAGACGCAGCGCGTCATCGACAGCCGCAGTGTCGCCCGCGCGCAGGACTGCATCGATGCGGAACGCACCGACCTGTCCGACTTCCTCCCGCGTGTGCTGGCGTACTGGAGCATCGGCGGCGACCTGTGGTCGTACCCGTTCACCGCCGCCGCCGACGTGCTGTACTACAACGCGCGCGCGTTCGAGAAGGCGGGGCTCGACCCGCAGGATCCGCCGGCGTCGCTCGAAGAAGTGCGGCGGCAGTCGCAACAGCTGGTCGACTCGGGCGTCGCGCGACACGGCATCTCGGTGGAAATGCACGCGTGGTCGTTCGAGAACTGGCTCTCGACCTACGGGCAGACGCTCGTCAACAACGGCAACGGGCGCGACGGCCGCGCGACCGAGGCCGCTTTCGACAGCGACGCCGGCCGCGAGATCTTCGCATGGCTCGACTCGATGGTCGACAGCGGCCTCGCGGTCAACGTCGGGCGCAACCTCAGCGGAGCCGACACGCTGCTGCCGATCGGCTCCGGCGACGTGGCGATGACGCACGGCTCGTCGGCGGCGATGCGGTCGGTGTTCGGCGTGCTGGAGAGCGGCGAGTTCCCGGATGTGAAGGTCGGGGTCGCGCCGATGGCGGGCGGCGGCAAGGGCGTCGTCGTCGGCGGCGCGTCGCTGTTCATCGTCAACAAATCATCACCGGTCGAGCAGGAGGCGGCACGCATCTTCGTGCGCTGGCTGCATGAGCCGGCGCAGCAGGCGGCGTGGCACATCGGCACCGGCTACATCCCCCTGAGGAAGTCGGCGGCCGACCAGCCCGCGCTCGCCGAGTTCTGGGGCGCCAACCCGCAATTCCGCGTGGCCTACGACGTGCTGTCCGGCGCCGAGGTCACACCGGCGAACTCCGGCGCCGTCGTCGGCGCGTTCAGCGAAGTGCGCCGCGCGGTCGTGGAGGCGATGGAGCAGATGCTGCTGCAGGGCGCCGCCCCGGACAGCGCGCTATCCGCCGGCGCGCGCAACGCCACCAACGCGATCAAGAGCTACAACGACCGCCTGCCAAAGTGAGACGGCGCGTCCCGCCTGCCCCATCGCGGCCGCCGAAGACGTCGATTCCTGACTGACCGGCACGCCTCGATGGGCGGCGCGGGCCGGGTTCGCCCGGCCCGCCCGCCCAGCAGCTTTCGGGGTTTTCTGCCGACGATCTTGCCGTACGCCCCATCGGGAGGCGCGCCTACGCTGCCGATTCCGATACGAGCGTTCGCGCAACGATCGAGGTGGACATGCATTCGGAAGCTCTGCAATCGCTGGCGCGTATCTGCACGCGCCCGCTTCCCACGACGGCGGATGTGCTCGACGCCTGCGCGCTGGTGCGCGACGCGCTCCGCGCCGAGGACGCGTACGTCATCCGCGCCGGCGACCCGTACTTCATCCGCATGGGATGCGAGTGCGAGCCCTCGACGTACGAGATCAAGCAGCGCGGCTACTGGATCATCTGGCGCGAGGGAGCCGCGAACCCGACCGTGCCCGCGGGGCTGTTCGATGTCGATGGCGGCATTGTCGCGGGCGGCAGGCCGCTGGCCGCAGGGGTGCCGGCGACACACGCCGGAGCGATCCTGCCGGGCGACGAGTCGAACTCCGAGATCCTGGTCGTGCGCGGCCCGTGGCCATCCGGATTGACGCGTGAGCACGTCCAGTTCATCGAGGCCGCGCGGCCCATCACCGCGCACCTTGTATCGAACGTGCTCGATGCGCAGCGGCGCGTCCGCCAGCGCGACCAGCTCACGTCGCTGGCCGACGTATCGAACGCGTTCAACAGCGCGGGGGCGATCGATGACGCGCTGGCGAACATCGCGACGGCCCTCGCCAAGAGCGCGAACGTCGACTGGGTGTCGATCATGACCTACAACGACGCCGGCGACGGCATCAGCGAACGGATCACGAACCGTGCCCGCCACTCCGAGACGGACACCGCCGCGCAGTTCCAGGGCACCACGAACCGGGCCGCGTCGCCGGTCGAGTTGCGACTCGGACATGAGCTCGCGAAGAGCGGCGGGGCGATCCTGATCTCCGACATGTTCGAACCCGACATCATGGAGCGTGCGGAGCTTGAGCTCCTGCGGCCGGAACTGCCGGCCCTGCGAGCGTACTTCCGGCGCGCGCACCTGATCTCGGTGGCAGTGTTCCCGCTCGTCTTCCAGGACCGGGCGCTCGGTTTCGTCTCCTTCACAACTTCGACATCGCATTCGTTCGGGGAGGCGGAGGTCGCGTTCCTGCGCGCGCTCGTCTCGCAGGCCGCGACGGCGATCATGGGCATCCGCCTGTATCGTGAGCTGCAGGAATCGCAGGCCGAGGTGAGCCGGCGCGAGGAGTGGTTCCGCTCGCTCGTGCTGAATACCTCGGACCTGATCACCGTGATCGACGCCGACACGACGGTGCGCTACCAGAGCCCCTCGATCGAACGCGTGCTCGGCCACCGCGCCGACGACCTCGCCGGCCACAAGCTCATCGACCACGTGCACCCGGACGACGCCGCCGGCTTCATCGCCGCGCTCCGCGATCTGATGACGGACCGTGAAGGCGTCGTCACCGGCGAGGGCCGCGTGCGCCACCGCGACGGTCAGTGGCGGCACCTCGAGTTCACCGGCACCGACCAGCACACGAACCCCGCCATCAACGGCCTCGTCCTGAACCTGCGCGACGTGACAGAGCGCAAGCTGCTCGAACAGCAGCTCCGCTACCAGGCGACGCACGACCCGCTGACGGCGCTCGCGAACCGCTCGCGGCTGGCCGACCGGCTGCAGCACGCGCTCATCCGTTCCGAGCGGACGGGCACCCGCGTCGCGGTGCTGTTCATGGACCTCGATAACTTCAAGAGCGTCAACGACAGCCTCGGCCACTCGGCCGGCGACCGGCTCCTTACGCAGGTCGCCGAGCGGGTGCAGGGTTGCCTGCGCGCGGTCGACACGGTCGCGCGCCTCGGCGGCGACGAGTTCGTCATCCTGCTCGAAGACGTGACAGCCGAGGGCGAGGCGACGGAGGTCACCGGGCGCATCTTCGACGCGCTCGGTCCGCCGTTTGAGCTCGACGGCAAGGAGATCATCGTGCGTGCCAGCGTCGGCATCGCCGTCAGCGACGCGCAGCGGCACCGCACCGATGGCGACGCGCTGCTGCGCGACGCCGACACGGCGATGTACGTCGCGAAGGCGCACGGCAAGGGTCGCTTCGAAGTGTTCGAGCCCAGCATGCAGGTCGCCTTGCTCGACCGGCTCGAGTTGCTCGCCGACCTGCAGCACGCCGTCGATGCGGGCGAGTTCGTGCTGCAGTACCAGCCGATGATCTCGCTCGCCAGCGGCCAGCTGTTCGGCGTCGAGGCGCTCGTCCGCTGGCATCACCCGCGGCGCGGCATCATCGCGCCGTCGTCGTTCATCTCGCTCGCAGAGGACTCCGGCACCATCATCCCGCTCGGCCGCTGGGTGCTCGAAGAAGCGTGCCAGCAGGCGGCGGCGTGGGAACGCGCCTACCCCGCGGCGACCGCATGGACGATGAGCGTCAACGTGTCGGCCAGGCAACTGCAGCACCCGGGCTTTGCGGACGAGGTGGCGCATGCGCTCGAGCAGAGCGGCCTGCGACCGCAGCGGCTGATCCTCGAGATCACCGAGAGCGTGATGATGCAGGATGTGACGATGATGATGGGCCGTCTCCACGAGCTCAAGGCGCTCGGCGTGCGGCTCGCGATCGACGACTTCGGCACCGGGTATTCGTCGCTGAGCTACCTGCGCCAGTTCCCCTTCGACCTGCTCAAGATCGACAAGTCGTTCATCGACGACGTCGCCTCGGTGCCGCAGCAGAAGGAACTCACCCGGGCGATCATCGAGCTGGGCAAGACGCTCGACCTGGAGATGGTCGCCGAGGGCATCGAAAGCAACGAGCAGCTGGTGCGGCTGCAGACGCTTGACTGTGACCTGGGCCAGGGGTTCTACTTCGCGCGCCCGCTCGACCACCAGTCCATCGCGGAGCTGCTCGCCGGCGCCGAACCGAAGCACGACGCCGCATAGGGCGCCCCGCCGGCCCACCCCGACGCCCTGGCGCCCGCATGACGCCGGGCGAGCCTCCCCGCGTCCCGCCGCACGTGCATGTGAAGACCGGTACATATGACCCGGCATATTCGGGGCGATCGACACTGAGCGGACCATCGCGTATATGCATACGTAGAGGTGCCAGCACGGACCATGCCGCCGTCCTGGCGAAGGAGCGGTCGCCATGACCGTGCGGAATCTGCGATGGGTCGCAATCGCCCTCCCGGTCGTGTGGGTGATGTTCCTGCACGTGACAACGGGAATCCTTGACGTCGACCCGTTCGGCGTGATCCTCGGCGAGGTCATCTTCTTCCTCGCGCTGGCTCTCGGGGCGGCGCTGTTCGCCACGCTCGTCTTTGGCTGGGTCGACCGCAGCCAGCAGGCGAGCGAGGCGCGGGCCGCCGAGCTGCAGGCGCTCAACGAGCTCGGCAACGCCCTCGCCGGCCCGCTCACCGATGAAGCCATCGTGGCGCGGACGCTCGAATCGGCCAGCGCCGTCCTGCCGGCGCGCGCCGTCGGCATCGCCCTCAGCCGTCCGGGCGGGCGGCTGTGGAGCGCCATCGGCGAGCAGCGAGACGCGCTCGCGGAGTCGGCGACTTCCCATCTCGATGCCGGACAACACCGGGCGGCTACGCTGATCAGTGGCGCCGGCAGCGGCGACGGTGTGCTCGTCGCCTCGCCGCTCGATGCTGCCGGCACGCTCTACGCCCTGCTCGACAGCGAGCAGGCGGGCGCCCTGACATCGACGCGCCGCCTGCTCGACGGACTCGCCACGCACGCTGCTGCCGCGCTCCAGCGGTATCGTCTGCTCGAGGATGTGCGCCGCAGCGAGCGGGCGATGCGCGCGCTGTACGCCGTCGGCATCGAGATCGCGTCGTCGCAAGACGTGACGCGCGTGCTCCAGCAGGTCACCGCCGACGCCTGCCGGCTCGTCGGGGGCCGCGCGGCAGCGCTGTGCCTCGTGAACGAGCACGACGGCACGCTGAGCCTGGCCCAGACAGCCGGCGACACGACGGCGCTCGGTCCCTTCTCCCTCGCCAACCCTGCGGTCCATGCGGGTTCGCGCGTGCGGATCATCGGCAACTCACCGCCGGGCTGCGACCTGGGCGCGACGACGCCCGGCGCGCTGCGCTCGCAACTGAGCTTCGGCAACAGCATCCTCGGCGAGTTGTGCGTCGCGCCCACCGATGGCGCCGCCTTCAGCGACAGCGACCGCGAACTGCTCGGGGGGCTCGCCGACATGGCGGCGATCGCCATCCACAACTCGCGCCTGCTCGACCACGAGCGCCGGGTCGCGGTCCTCGAGGAGCGGGACCACATCGCCCGCGAAATGCACGACACGCTGGCACAGGTGCTCGGCTACCTGCACCTGAAGGCCGCGACGACGCGCAAGCGGCTCCAGTCCGGCGACCTCGAGCGCGCAGGCGACGAGCTGGAGGAAATGCAGGACCTCGCGAACGAGGCGTACGTCGACGTGCGCGAGGCGATCCTCGGGTTGCGCGAGACGGTCGCGCCTGCGGGCGGATTCATCGGCGGACTGCGCCAGTACCTGCAGAAGTTCTCGCGCCAGTCCGGCGTCGATGTGCGGCTTGATCTGCCGCCAGACGCGGCGACAAGCCTGGCGCCCGAGGGCGAGATCCAGCTGCTGCGCGTGGTGCAGGAGGCGCTCACCAACGTCCGCAAGCACGCCGCCGCGCGCAACGCCACGGTCCGCATCGACAACGATGGATCGCACCTGCGCGTCACGATCGAGGACGACGGCCGGGGCTTCGACGCCGGCCGCCTCGAACGCGAGGAGGGGCGCAGTTACGGGATGCGGTCGATGCGGGAGCGCGTGGAACGCGCGGGCGGGCAGCTCACCGTCGAATCGGCGCCGGGCGCCGGCACGCGCATACTCGTACTGCTGCCGCTGAGCGATCCAGGAGGAGGGTCCCATGTCGCGTTTGAAGGTACTGCTCGTTGATGACCAGGTGCTGTTCCGCAAGGGCGTGCGCGCGCTGCTCGAGGCGGAAGACGACCTGGAGGTCGTGAGCGAGGCATCGAACGGGAACGAGGCGATCGACAAGGTCAAGGCATTCCAGCCAGATGTCGTGCTGATGGACATCCACATGCCGGAATGCGACGGCATCCAGGCGACGCGCGTGATCAAGGCCAATCACCCGGAGGTGAAGGTCGTGATCCTCACCGTGTCGGATGACGACGACGACCTCTTCGAGGCGATCAAGACCGGCGCCGAGGGCTACCTCCTCAAGAACCTGCGCCCGGAGGAGCTCACGCAGATGCTTCGCAGTGTGATGGCGAACGAGGCGCCCGTCTCACCGTCCATCGCCTCCAAGCTGCTCGGTGAGTTCCGCCGCCGTCCGCGCGAAGAGCAGGGCCAGCCGGGCGCACCCGAGCTCACATCGCGCGAGCGCGAGGTGCTGCGGCTCGTCGCCGAAGGCATGAGCAACGCCGAAATCGGCCTGAAGCTCTGCGTGGTCGAGGGCACGGTGAAGAACCACCTGCACAACATCCTCGAAAAGCTGCACCTGCAAAACCGCGTGCAGGCCGCCGCCTACGCAATGCGCGCCGGGATCGTGCCGATGCCGCCACGCGAGTAGCGGCGAAGCGCCGGTGTACCGGGCGATACACGGCAACTTCATTCCCACGATCTACCGCCGCGCCCGTGTCAGGCGCAGCCGCAACGCAGAGGATGGCATCGGGCGCGGCGGATCGAGTCACCCGCGCCGGGAGTGCCGTATGCGGCAGAAGCGCGTCGTCGTCCTGTTCCAGCACCGCCTGTTCGGAGAGGCCATCGCGAAGGCGCTCGGCGCTTCGGCCGCGGTCGACGTTGCGGCGTTGCCGCTGGCCGAGGTGTCGCCCGAGCGGCTCGCGGAGCTGGCTCCCGACGCCATCGTCATCGAGGATCCGCCCGTGGCCGCCGGCACGCGCCGCTGCCTGGTCGATGCCGGGCCCGCGCTGACCATCGTCGTCGGGCCGGAGGAGAACACCGCCGCGGTGTACCAGCGCCACGAGATCATCGGCGCGACCGCCGACGAGATCGTCGCGCGCATCACCCGCGAGGGCACCCGCGACCGCCGCGCGAACCGGGCGCGCCGCGACCTGCCGGCTTAGCGGCGCATCCCGGTAGCAAGCTCGGTGGCAGCGTCCATCAGGCCCTCACAGCGCGTCGCCAGCGCGTCCTCGTTGCGCCTGGCCGTCCGAATGCAGCGATTGACCCAGCTTCGCGCCTCTGCGGGTCGATCGGCTCTGGCGGAAGGGCCATGCGCTTCCCGAGACTGAACCCGCACACGGCCGCCCGCCGCCGGGATCGCACACCGGGCGCTGTGTCCGGAGGTGGAGGATGCTGAGCCTTTCCCGACTGCTCACCGGGACCGTCAGCGAAGGCGACGCGCTGCGCTATCAGCGTCGCTCTGCCGCCCTGCCCTCGCACCTGCTGCACTTCTCCGAGGACAAGAAGCCGGTCGTGGTCTGGAACATCACCCGCACCTGCAACCTGCACTGCGTGCACTGCTACGCATCGGCCGCGGACCGGCCGTTCGAAGGCGAGTTGACCACCGAGGAAGGCCTGCGCGTCATCGACGACCTGGCGGCGTTCGGCTCGCCGGTCGTGCTGTTCTCGGGCGGTGAGCCGCTGTCGCGGCCCGACCTGTTCACCCTCTCGCGCCACGCCCGCGAGCGCGGCATGCGCGCGGTGCTCTCGACCAACGGCACGCTGATCACGCCGGAGGTCGCGCGCGAAGCGAAGGAGCAGGGCTTCGCATACGTCGGGGTCAGCCTCGACGGCCTGCGGGACATCCACGATCGCTTCCGCGGCAAGCGCGGCGCGTTCGACGCGTCGATCGCCGGCATCCGCGCCTGCCGCGAGGCAGGCGTCCGCGTGGGCGTGCGGTTCACGATCACAAGGCGGAACCAGCACGAACTCCCCGCCATCCTCGACCTGCTCGAGGAGGAGGACATCCCGCGGTTCTGCATGTACCACCTGGCGTACAGCGGCCGCGGCGCGAAGATCTCGGCCGACGCGCTCGATGCCGGCGAGACGCGCGCCGCCATCGACCTGCTGTGCGACCGCGTGCTGGAGTGGCATCAGCGCGGCATCGACAAGGAAGTGCTCACCGTCGACAACCACGCCGACGCGGCGTACCTGTACCTGCGCATCAAGCGCACACAGCCCGAGCGGGCGGAGGAAGTGCTGCGGCTGATGCGCTGGAACGGCGGCAACAGCTCCGGCACGGGCATCGGCTGCATCGACTATCTCGGCAACGTGCACCCGGACCAGTTCTCCTGGCACCTGACGCTGGGAAACGTGCGCGAGCGCCCGTTCAGCGAGATCTGGACGGACCTCTCGATCCCGTTGCTGCGCGGGCTGCGCAACCGGCGCGAACTGATCCGTGGCCGCTGCGCGGGCTGCCGGTTCTACGACATCTGCAACGGCAACCTTCGCGTCCGCGCCGAGGCGGCGACCGGCGACCTCTGGGGCCACGACCCCGCGTGCTACCTGGCCGATGACGAGATCCACCGGCCCGAACTGGTGGGCGCCTGATGGCGAGCGAAGCGCGACCCGGCGCACCGGCAGCGCGCCCGCAGGGCCGGCCGCCGTTCCTCGATGTCGACTTCGACAAGTCGCCCTTCACGCTGGCGTGGGAGATCACGCGCTCGTGCGCGCTCGCCTGCGTGCACTGCCGCGCCGAGGCGATCCCGCAGCGCGACCCGCGCGAACTGACGACCGACGAGGCGTTTCGCGTGCTCGACCAGGTCGTCGAACTGGGGAAGCCGATCCTCGTCGTCACCGGCGGCGACCCGATGATGCGCCGCGATGTGTTCCAGATCCTCGAAGGCGCGGTCGAGCGCGGGCTGAAGGTGGGGTTCTCGCCAAGCGCGACGCAGCTCGTCACCCGCGCCGCGATCGAGCGTGTGCGCGACACCGGCGTCGACATGGTGCACATCAGCCTCGACGGCTCCGGCCCGCGCGTGCACGACGCGTTCCGCGGCGTCGACGGCGCGTTCCAGCGCACGACCGAGATCATCCACGACGTGGTCGATGTCGGTCTGCCCCTGCAAATCGGCACCACGGTCAGCCGCCGCAACATCGATGACCTGCCGGCGACCTTCGACCTGGTGACGCGGCTCGGCGCCACCGTGTGGAACGTCTTCTTCCTCGTCCCGACGGGCCGCGCGCAACTCGACGCCATGCTGACGCCGGACGAGCACGAGCGCGCACTGACCTGGCTCGCCGAGATCTCGGAGGGGGCGCCGTTTCGCGTGCGGACGACCGCCGCGCAGCACTACCGCCGCGTGCTCATCCAGCGGATGCGCGCGAAGGCGGCGGCCGGCGGCGCGCAATCGTTCGAGCTCACCGGCGCGGGCTACGCATTCCGCGAGGGCAAGGCGCCCGCGGAGAAGGGCGTGAACGACGGCAAGGGGTTCTGCTTCATCTCGCATGTCGGCGATGTGTTCCCGAGCGGGTTTCTGCAGGTCTGCGCCGGCAATGTGCGAGAGACGCCGCTGGCGGAGATCTACCGCAACTCCGGGATCTTCCGCTCGCTGCGAGACTCGTCGCTGCTCAAGGGCAAGTGCGGACGCTGCGACTTCAAGGACGTGTGCGGCGGCTCGCGGGCGCGCGCATGGGCCGTGACCGGCGACTATCTCGCCGAAGAGCCGTGCTGCGTGTACGTCCCGGGACAGACGCCCTAGCGCAGCCCGTTCTCCGCCTCCCAGATCTCAATCGCCGGCGAGAAGTACACCGGCCGGACTTTCTTGTACTCAACGGTGCTGTACAGCGTCACGTGGTCGGTGATGCCGCTCGTTGCCTCGAGTTCGGCGACGAACGCGTCGCACTCCTCGGACGTGCGCGCATGGATCATCGTGAACAGGCTGTACGGCCACTCGGGAAAGCGCGGGCGCTCGTAACAGTGGCTGATCGCCGAAAACGACGCCATCGCGCGGCCCACATCGGCGACGCGCTCCGGCGGCACGTCCCACACCACCATGCCGTTGGCGCCGAACCCCGCGTCGCGATGGCGAAGGATGCCGGCGACGCGTCGCAGCGCGCCACGTTCGCGCAGCCGCTCAAGGCCCGCAACGACGTCCGCATCGCTCACGCCGAGCGCGACGGCCGCGTCGTGGAACGGGTCGCGGCGCAATGGCAGGCTGCCCTGTACGGCGCGAATGAGCGCGACCTCGGCATCGCCTGGCGGCTCGACGGGGCCAGTCCGCTTGTGATGGCGCGGCGCGGCTGGCTGCGCCGACTTGTGCGTCATGCTCCGGCTGCCGCTTATGTCGAGCGAGACGCCGATCTTGAACCGCCGCACCGTCGGCAGCGGCAGCGTAGCCTCCGACCCCGCGAGCTCGTGCAGCCGGTCGATGTGCGCGCGCAGGTCCGACCCGGGCGGCACGTTGATCGTGAACCACAGGTTGAACGCGTGCTCGCGCCTGTAGTTGTGCGTCACACCCGGGTGTCCGCTGATCACCCCGGCGGCGGCGTCCAGGCGCTCCGGCGCAATGCGCATCGCCACGAGGCTGCTCGTGTAGCCGAGCGCAGCGGCCTCGAAGATCGGCGTGATCTGCCGCAGCACGCCCGCGTCCTGCAGCGCGATGACGCGCGCGAGCACGTCCGCCGCCGGCACGCCGAGCCGCTCGCCGAGCACATCGAACGGCCGGGCATCGAGCGGGAACCGCTCCTGCAGCTCGATGAGCAGAGGAGCGTCGATCGCGTCCCCGGCCGTCGCCGGCTCGTTCGGGCTTGAGTTCGTCACAGGCACACCTTTCGGGTCATCGTAGGCGAACGGGCGGCGCGCCGTTATGCCGCTCCGGACGTTCCTCGGGGGCCATTTGGCCGCAATCCGGTCGCTGCCAGCAGCGCGGCAGGCGCGCACCCGCGCGCCTGCATGAGCACGACCCTGCCTACCGCACCAGCGCGTCGACGGATCACGCCGGAGAGCCGAGCGCGGTGTGGAGCGCGGATTCCGCCGCGAGCGCGCGGTCCCGTGCGCGATCGGCCGTCATGCCCGTGATTCTGATTGACCGGCGACCGCCGCGCCAACCGGCTACAATGCCTTCGGACGGGGCTGATCGGGCGATCAGCCCCCAGTCGCGTTGTCCACCGGAGTCCGCATGGACCTGTCCGCGCTGTTGCCCGTGATCGACGAGACGGTGGAGCTCGCGCGCCTCCGCGAACGCATCGGCGCGGGACAGCCGCTCGTGCTCGGCGTGAGCGACGGCGCGAAGGCCGCCGCGCTCGCGGCGTTGGCGCGCGACGCAACGCGCCCGATCGTCGTCGTCACGCCGCGGCCGCACCACGCCGACGCGCTCGCCGACGAACTCGCGGCATGGCTCGGCGGACACGCGTCACATCGCGTGCTCGTATTCCCCGAGCGAGACGCGCTGCCCTACGAACGGCTCGCGCCCGACGCGGACGACGTCCGCGGCCGGCTCGACGCACTCGACGCGCTCGCCGCGTCGCCGGTCATCGCGCCGGTGATCGTGACCTGCGCCGCCGCGCTCGCCCAGCGCACAATCTCCCCGGACGAGCTCCGCCGGGCGACGGTCGCCGTCGTGCGCGGCGAACGCACGTCGCTCGATGCGCTGATACGCGCGCTCGACGCCGCCGGGTTCCGCATCGAGCCGCAGGTCACCGCGCCAGGCGAAGCGAGCCGCCGCGGCGGCATCGTCGACGTCTGGCCGCCGGCCGAAGAGCGCCCGCTGCGCATCGAGCTGTTCGGTGACGAGGTGGAGAGCATCCGCGACTTCGACCCCGCGACGCAGCGTTCTACCGCCCTGCGCGAAACGCTCCGCATTGGCCCGGCGCGCGAGTTCATGGCTGACCCGGCGCGCATGGCGGGCCTCGCAGCGCGCATGCAGCTCGCGCACCTCCGCGGGGACGCGCGCGAGCGCATCGAGCACGACCGAAACGCGCTCGCGGCGGGCGAGGGGTTCGAGGACATCGATGCGTACACGCCGTTCCTCGCGACGGGCACGCTGCTCGACCACCTGCCCGAGGGCGCGCTCCTCGTTGTCGATGAGCCGGCGGACGTGAACGCGGTCGAGCAGGAACGCGACGACCAGGCGCGGGACGCGCGCCGCGACCTCGAAGCGCGCGGCGAGCTGGCGCACGGCATGCCCGAGCCGCATGCGCCGTGGGAGGACGTGCGTGCGGCCATCGAGCGGTGGGATACCCGCATGAGCCTGTCGCGCTGGGCGACCGGCGAGGCGCTCACCGGCTCGCCGGAGGGCGCGGTGCGCTTGCCATTCGGCCCGGCGGCGGCGTACGGCGGCCGCCTCCGTGTGCTCGCCGATGAGCTGACGTCGACGCTGCGGCGGGGCCAGCAGGTCGTCATCGTATCCACGCAAGCGAAGCGGCTCGTCGAACTGCTCGAGGAGCACGATGTCTATGCGCGCTTCGCCGACGCGATGGCGGCGCCGCAGCTCGGGCGGGGCGCGCTCACGCTCATCAACGGCGCGCTGCCGCACGGCTGGTCCGTCGGCGGCGACGGCGCCGGACTCACGTTGCTTACCGATGCGGAAGTCTTCGGGTTTACGAAGCAGCGGCGTGCGCCGCCGCGCCGCGGCGCCTCGCGCGAGGCGTTCGTCGCCGAGCTCACGCCGGGCGAGTACGTCGTCCACATCGAGCACGGCATCGCGAAGTTCGCCGGCCTCGTCCGGCGCGACGTCGACGGACGCGAGCGCGAGTACCTGGAGCTGCAGTACGCCGACGGCGATCGCCTCTTCGTGCCCACCGAGCAGGTCGCCCGCGTCAGCCGGTACATCGGGCCGGGTGAGCACCGGCCGTCGCTCACGCGGCTCGGCTCGCAGGAGTGGCCGCGCGCGAAGGCCCGCGTGCGCCGCGCCGTGCAGGAGCTCGCCAGCGAGTTGCTCAAGCTGTACGCGGCGCGCGAGGTGTCGGCCGGGCACGCGTTTCCGCCGGATACGGCGTGGCAGGCCGAGCTCGAAGCATCGTTCCCGTACGTCGAAACGCACGACCAGGTGGCGGTGATCCGCGACGTGAAGCAGGACATGGAGCGCGACCGACCGATGGACCGCCTCGTCTGCGGCGACGTCGGCTACGGCAAGACGGAGATCGCGATACGCGCGGCATTCAAAGCGGTGATGGACGGGACGCAGGTCGCCGTGCTCGTGCCAACGACGGTCCTCGCGCAGCAGCACTACAACACGTTCCGCCAGCGGCTCGCCGGCTTTCCCGTGCGTGTCGAGATGCTGTCGCGTTTCCGCAGCGACAAGGACCAGCGCCGCATCGTCGCCGATGCCGCCGCCGGCGGCGTCGACATCGTCATCGGCACGCACCGTTTGCTGCAGCGCGACGTGACGTTCAAGGATCTCGGGCTCGTGGTGATCGACGAGGAGCAGCGCTTCGGCGTAGCGCACAAGGAACGGCTGAAGCAGATGCGCGCCGAAGTCGACGTGCTCACGCTCACGGCGACACCGATCCCGCGCACCCTCAATATGGCGCTGAGCGGCATCCGCGACATGTCGACGATCGAGACGCCGCCCGAGGAGCGCCTGCCGATCAAGACCTACGTCACGGAGTTCGATGACCACCTCGTGCGCGAAGCGATCGTGCGCGAGATGGAGCGCGGCGGGCAGGTGTACCTCGTCCACAACCGCGTGCACAACATCGAGCTCGTCGCGCGCAAGATCCGCGACCTCGTGCCGGAGGCCGAGGTGCTGATCGGCCACGGGCAGATGCACGAGGACATGCTCGAGAAGGTGATGCTCGACTTCACCGACGGCAAGGCCGACGTGCTCGTCTGCACGACGATCATCGAGTCGGGGCTCGACATCCCGAACGTGAACACGATCATCATCAACAACGCCGACAAGTTCGGGCTGGCGCAGCTCTACCAGCTGCGCGGGCGCGTCGGGCGCGGCGCCGCGCGCGCGTACGCCTACCTGCTCTACGAGAAGCACGTCGCGCTGAGCGAGGTTGCGCAGAAGCGGCTCCAGACGATCTTCGAGGCGACAGAGCTCGGCGCCGGGTTCCAGATCGCGCTGCGCGACCTGGAGATCCGCGGCGCGGGCAACCTGCTGGGTGCGGAGCAGAGCGGGCAGATCGGCGCCGTCGGCTTCGACCTGTACGTGCGGCTGCTCGCCGACGCCGTCGAGGGGCTGAAGGCGCTCGCCCGCGGCGAGCCGCCGCCGCCCTCGAAGATCGAGGCGCCGATCACGATCGACGTGCCCCTGGCGGCATACATCCCCGAGAGTTACGTCGGCGACCTCAATCTCCGGCTCTCGCTGTACCAGCGCATGGCCGCCGCCGGGTCCCCCGGCGCCTCAGCGGACCTCGACCGCGAGCTCCACGACCGGTTCGGCGCGCCGCCGGCATCGGTCCGCAACCTGCTGTTCATCGTCGACGTTCGCGTGCGGGCGAAGCGCGCGGGCGTCATCTCCGTCGCTCGCGAGGAGACGGGAGGCCGCCCGATCCTGGCCCTTCGCACGGCTGACCACGACGACATCCGCGGGCGCATCGGCATGCGCGAGCGGCGGGCGCTCGAGCAGACGGGCGCCGTGAGCGTCGGGCGCACGCAAGTCCGTCTCGACCTCGAGGCGCTCGGCAACGATTGGCGCGACACGCTGATCGCCGCGCTCGAAGCGCTCACGCGCGCCGGGGAGCCCGCAGCCGCCGCCGCGGCGCCATAGTCCATACGGACTACCGTCAACGGTGCATCGCGCCCTCGTGCGCGGGCAACGGCATGCCCGATACTGCACGCATGGATGAGGGTGAGTACCGGGAACGGATGGCGCGCGACCTCGCGCGTTGGCGCAGCGAGCGCCTGATCACCGTGCAGCAGGAGCATGCGATCCTCGCGCGCGAGGGCGCGGGCGCCGGACGCGCGGTCAACGCGCTCCGCCTCGGCTGGCTCGTCACGGCCGTGTCGATCATCGGCGCGCTGGTGCTCGGCGGCGGTATCGTGCTGCTGTTCGCCGCCAACTGGGAAGAGATGGCCGACTGGTTCCGCACGGCGGTCGTGTTCGCCGGCGTCGCCGCGGCGTACGCGATCGGGTACGCGCTGATCTACCGGTACGACCAGCAGCGCATCGGCAGCGCGTTCTTCCTCCTCGGCTACGTGCTCTACGTCGCGGGGATCTTCCTGTTGGCTCAGATCTACAACATGCCGAACCTGCCGGAGTTGTGGCTGCTCGCGGCGGCCGGCGGGTTCGCGCTCGCATACGCGTTCGAATCGCGGATCGTGCTGCTGATCAGCATCGGGTTCTCGCTGGCGTTCGTGTTCAGCTCGATCTTCGAGCGCTACCCCGACCCGCCGGAGTCCGCCGCCACGCTGATCGTCATCGGCGCGTTCGGCGTGGCCGTGTATGCCATCGGGCGGCTGCACGCGCTGCGCGGCGAACTCGACCGCTACGGCGACGTGTACATCTTCGCCGGCCTGCTGATGCTCGTCGGGCTCATCTACGCGTTCACCTTCGACGAGATCTGGGACGAGATCATCGATGCGGATGTGGAGTCGTACGCGGCGCCAACGGTCGTGTACGTCTCCCTCGCGATCGCGGCCGCGTTTACCGCAGCGCAATGGTGGCTCCGCGCGCGACGCATCGAGGAGCACATCGAGGGCGCGCTGTTGATCGCGATACTGGCGGTGGCGGCCGTCGTTGCGACGTGGCCCGCATGGGCGGGCTACGCGATCCTCTTCAACGCGCTGTTCTTCGCGGTCGCGCTCGGCCTGGTCGCGCGCGGGTACGTGCACGGCGACGAGCGGTACGTGAACCTCGGGCTGGCGCTGGTGGCCGCGGGCCTCGTGACGCGTTACATCGACGTCTTCTGGAGCCTGCTGGCCGGTTCCGCGTTCTTCATCATCGGCGGCGTGCTGCTGATCGGCGCCGCGTTCCTGCTGGAGCGCATCCGGCGAAACGTCCTCGCGGCGATGGAGCCGGGCGATGACGCGCGCGGAAGCGCGCGTGGCGGGGAGGCGCCGGCATGAGCACCCCCCTGCGCAGGCTCATGCTCGTCGTCGCGCTGCAGTTCCTGGTGCTGCTCGGGCTCCTCGGGTTCAAGCAGTACACCGTCTGGACCGGCGAGACGGTGCTCCTGGCGGTGCAGCCGGTCGACCCGCGCGACCTGATCCGCGGCGACTTCGTCGAGCTCGAGTACGAGATCTCGACGATCGACACGCGCGAACTCGAAGGCGACGACGAACTGGAAGATCCGACGATTTACGTCGAACTGCGCGAGGGCGAAGACGGGATCTGGCGCGCCGTCGCCGTGCACAACCGCCGCGAGTCGTCGTTCGGCGACACGGCGTTGATCAGGGGCACGTACAGCTTCGACTCCAGCCACGCATTCGACTCGCCACAGCCGGATGTCTTCCGCGTGCGTTACGGCATCGAGAGCGTGTTCATCCCGGAGGGCAGCGGCGGCGACCTCCCGTTCGGCGGCGACCACACCGTCGCGGTCGAAGTGAAAGTCGACCGGTTCGGCAACTCCGTACCGCGCCGCTTCTTCGTCGACGGCGAGCCGTTCGAGCTCAAGCGGCGCTAACGCCAGCGGTCGCAGTGGCGGCGGCCGCGCGGCGGCTGGCTGGCTTCGCCCCCGTCACGCATCCGCAGTTCACGCGCGGGGAAGCACCCTCGCGCACGGGTGGCCCTTGGCCGAGAGTTACACTGGATGAAAACTCCTGCTTCCCGCAGACCAGGAGGTGCCCCGCGATGACGCTGGAATACCGCAACTACATCGGCGGCAAGTGGCTGGACGCCCGCTCCGGCCGCCGGTTCGAGCGAGAGAACCCCGCCACCCGCGAGATCACCGGCTCGTACCCCCTCTCCGGACCCGAGGATGTGCAGGACGCCGCGTGCGCCGCCGCCGAGGCGCAGCGCGCATGGCGCCGCATACCCGCGCCGCGCCGCGGCGAGATCCTCTTCCGCGCCGGCGAGATCCTCGTGCGCGAGAAGGAGCGGTTCGCCCGCGATCTCACGTCCGAGATGGGCAAGGTGCTCAAGGAGGCGCGCGGCGACGTCCAGGAAGCCATCGATATGACGTACTACATGGCGGGCGAGGGCCGGCGCATGTTCGGCCAGACCACGCCATCGGAGCTGCCCGACAAGTTCGCGATGTCCGTGCGCGCGCCCGTCGGCGTCGTCGGCTTGATCACGCCGTGGAACTTCCCGATGGCGATCCCGTCGTGGAAGATCATGCCCGCGCTCGTCACGGGCAACACCGTCGTCTTCAAGCCGTCGCAGTTCGCGCCGAAGAGCTCGCACAACCTCATCGCCGCGCTCGAGGAGGCGGGCCTGCCGCCAGGCGTCATCAATCTCGTCCACGGCGAGGGATCGAGCGTCGGCCAGGCGATCATCGAGCATCCGTCCGTCGCGCTTGTTTCGTTCACGGGGTCGAACGCCGTCGGCAAGCAGATCGCGGTCCGCTGCGCCGAGCTCGGCAAGCCCGTGTCGCTCGAGATGGGCGGCAAGAACGCCATCACCATCCTCGACGACGCGGACATCCCGCTGGCGATCGATGGCGTGGTGTGGAGCGCGTTCGGCACGACGGGCCAGCGCTGCACCGCCGCCAGCCGCGTGCTCGTGCAGTCCGGCGTGTACGACGACGTGGCGACGCGCCTCGTCGACCGCGCGCTCAAGCTGCGCCTCGGCGACGGACTCGAGGAGGCGACGGATGTCGGTCCGGTCGTGAACCCGCCGGCGCTCGAGAAGATCGCGTCGTACATCCCCGTCGGGCACAGCGAGGGGGCGAAGCTCGCGTGCGGCGGCGAGCGCGCCCATCCGACGGGCCTCGAACGCGGCTACTTCTTCCAACCGACGGTCTTCACCGGCGTCATGCCTTCGATGCGCATCGCTCAGGAGGAGATCTTTGGCCCGGTCACCGCGCTGATTCGGGTCGAGAGCCTGGACGAGGCGATCGAGGTGAATAACGGGGTGATGTACGGGCTCAGTTCGTCGATATATACGCGGGACGTGAACCGGGCGTTCCGGGCCGTCGAGGGGCTCGATACCGGGCTGGTGTATGTGAACGCGGGCACGATCGGCGCCGAGGTGCACCTGCCGTTCGGCGGGACGCGCGGCACCGGCAACGGCCACCGCGAGGCGGGCATCGCCGCGCTGGAGACGTTCACGGAGTGGAAGTCGGTGTATGTCGACTACAGCGGCAAACTGCAGAAGGCGCAGATCGACGTCTAGCGCCACCGGGGCGGCGCGATGACCGCGCCCGTCTTCCGCGCGCCGTCGACCGCGGCGGCGCCGAGCAACGCGCACGGCGTGCTGCGCCACGGCTTCGCATCGTTCTTCCGCGCGCCGGTCGTCGAGGACGCGGCGACGTGGCACGCCGACATCGGCTTCGTCGGCGTGCCATTCGACGGCGCGACGAATGACCGGCCGGGCGCGCGCTTCGGCCCCGCGGCGATCCGCGACGCGTCCACGCGCTACGAACCGCAGCGCGAGTGGACGGGCTGGATCGACGCCGAGCGCGGCTCGCGCATCCTCGAAGGCGTATCGATGGCCGACGTCGGCGACGTGGACATCCGCACGGTCGACCTGCTCGAGAACTTCGCGATCATCACCGATGCCGCGCGGATCGCCCGCCGAAACTGCCGTGTGCCGGTGTTCGTAGGCGGCGACCACGCGATCACGTTCCCCATCGTCCGCGCGTTCGACGGCGCGCCGATCACCGTCGTCCAGTTCGACGCGCACCAGGACTACACCGACGAGAAGCACGGCGTGCGATACTCGCACGACAACCACATGCGGCGGGTGAGCGAGTTATCGCACGTCCGGCAGATCGTGCAGGTCGGCCTGCGCGGCGTGCTCGAGCGCTTCGAGCCGTGGGAAGCGGCGCAACGCGACGGCGTCGTCATCGTGCCGTCGGAGCGGATCGTGCGCGAGGGCGTGCCCGCCGCGCTGGCGGCGCTGCCCGCCGGCGGCCCGGCGTACGTGACGATCGACATCGACGTGCTTGACCCGGGCGGCGCACCCGGCACGGGTTACCCGGAGCCGGGCGGGCTCACCTACTACCAGTTGAAGGATGCGCTGCTCGCCGTCGCCGCGCGGTACGAGGTGGCGGGGTTCGACATCGCCGAGGTCGACCCGATCTACGACGCGGCGGGCGTCACCGCGCGTATCGCGGCGAAGCTGATCCTCGACTTCCTCGGCGGGATCTTCGCGAAGTAGGCTTCAGCCCTCGAGCCAGCCGGGGTTCGCCACTTCGAGCTTGGCGTGCACGGTGTCGCGCACGTGCGCGAGCACGAGGCGCCGGAAATCGCCGGCGTCGGCGTCACCGTCGCGGATGCGCTGCGCCAGCTCCTCGTTCCGCGCGCGGATAGCCTCGCGCAGCGCCGCCGGCGCCGCCGGCCGCGCCGCCGCGCCGAGCACGATGTCGAGGCCGCGCCACTCCTCGTCGGCCTGGCGCTCGTAGTGCTGCAGCTCGCGCCGCGCGATCTTGATGACGTTCGATGCAACGCGCGCGTTGTACTTGCGCGCGCCCTCGAGCGCCGGCACCAACTGCTCGTCGAGCAGCGCCTCCACCGCGCGCAGCAACTCGTCGACGGTCGGACGGTCGTGCATCTCAGCCCTCCGCCTCGATCAGATTCAGCAGTTCCCACTCCGTCTCCGCCGTGCGCCGGCCAATGCTGGCGAGTTCGACGCTGTTCGAGCGGCCGTCGAGATAGGTGCGCGCCTGACCGAGGCAGATCACGCCCCAGCGCAGATTGCCGAACACCTCCCAGAAGTGCACGCGCGCGCGGTCGACCGGCGCGCCCCCCGCGGCCTCGTATGCGGCGAAAACCGTCTCGCGGTCGCCGATCCCGCCGACCGGGCAGTCGCCGCCGAAGCGCCACGAGCGCACGCTCACCCACGCCAGGTCCTCGCTCGGGTCGCCGGTGTGCGCGAGCTCCCAGTCGAGAAGCGCGCGCGCGCCCTCCGGGCCAAACAGCACGTTGCCCATGCGGAAGTCGCCGTGCACCAGCGTGCGACGCTCGCCGGCCGCCGGTGGCAGGTGCAAGCGCAACCAGCGGAACGCCAGCTCGAATGCCGGGTGCGGCTCCACCGCGATGCCACGGAACACCGCCTCGTATCGGTCGAGCTCCGACGCGACGGCGGATGCGGCGCCGGGCGGCGGCCCGGGCAGGTCGGCGAGCCCGTCGAGCGGGATCGCGTGCACGGCGGCGAGGATCGCGCCGAGTTGCGGCGTCAGCGCGGCGCGGGCGCCGGCGTACTCGTCGTCTCGCAGCAGGCGGCGCGGCAGCGTCTCGCCTTCGATGCGGCGGACGAGGAAGAACGGGGCGCCGAGCGAGTCGTCTCCCATGAACAGCGGCTCGGGCGCGGGCACGCCGGCGTCGAACGCCGCGCGCAGCAGGCGGAATTCGAGCGCGCGCGGCAGCGATGTCAGCGTGCCACGGGTGTCGCGCTGCAGGATGAGCGGCAGCGCTTCCGCCACGGCGCCACGATCGATCGCGGCGTCGCACGACCACGTCTCGCGCGAGGCGCCGCCGGTGAGGCGCCGCATGCCGGTGATGCGCACGGAGGCCGCGCCGGACTCGCGCTGGATGAATGATGCGAGCGCCTCGCCAAGCGCGTCCGGGTCGCGGAGCTGTTCGCTCACCTATGTCACCTGGTCGAGGTACTCCGACAGGCCGTAGCCGACGGCTTCGCCGCAGCGGAACTCCGTCATCCCCTCGCCGACGTGCGTGGTCATGCCCTCGCGCCGGTTGCGCAGCGGGATGAACGACATCACCTTGCCGCTGACGTCGATGCGCTCCCCGCCGTCGAGCGTCAGGTGCGCCACGAGACTGCGGTGGTACAGGTCGTTGCTTTCGAACTCCGTGTCGATGTCCACGCCGGTGATGCGCTTCATCTGCCCACCGCGGACGACGACGCCGCCCTGCGTGCGTTCCTCGGGCGTGCGCCAGATCGTCGAGACCATCATCCCGTAGTCCGGCGCAAAGTTGATCGTGAGCCAGCGATACGAGTGAATCGCCTGCCAGTAGCGCGGGCCCCACGAGTGGTCGCGCAGCCCGAGTCCGTCGACGGGGAACGACTCGCCGTCGATGTCCATCGTGCCGCGCACGATCATGTGCTGCTCGTAGTGCGCCTTCGCGAACTCCTGCTCGGGATCGACGACCTTGTGGTTGCGGCCGCTCGTGCCGTACGCCGGCCCCCCCGCCTCGTGCGCAAGGTCGAGCTTCACCTTCTTGAACGGGTTGTTCTTGAACGCGGTCGCCGGGTCGGCCATCTGCGCCGGCTCCTTCAGGTGCACGGCCGAGCCGTCGTATGTCGTGCGGAGGCGGACCATCGGCTCGGTCACCTCGAAGCGCATGCCGCCGGCGTCCATCGCGTCGTTGTGCGTGATCTCCGGGCGCTTGTACTGGAACAGCACGCTGCCATCGGGCAGGTACAGCGTCAGCGTCATCTCGGCGTAGCCCTCGTTCGCCCGGTTGCCGAGCCGCAGGAAGCCGCCGCAGTTGCGCGCGCGGTCGAAGAAGTTGAAGTACATACTCTCGTTGAAGTTCTTCTCCGGCCCGAGCGGGTGCGTGTAGTCGTCGTCGAGGGCGATGTCACCGAGCAGAGCGACCATGATGATGCCTCCTTCGCGGCGGAAGGCGCCGCGCGATCGAGTGTACGGCAGCGCGGGGGATGGCGGTATCGCCGGTCAGTCCGACCAGGCGACCTCGAAGATGCGCTCTTTGCGGCTGAACCCCTTGAGCTCGAACCACCCGCGCGCGGCGATGTGCAGTCCCGTCGTCGGCGCGAGCAGCGCGCGGCTCACCTCCGACAGGAAGATCTCGCCGCCGCCGGCCAGCGACATCACCCGCGCCGCCTTGTTCACCGCCAGGCCAATGAAGTCGTCGCCGTGCTTCACCGCTTCGCCGGAGTTGATGCCGACACGCACCGGCGGGCCCGCCTCCGTCAGTTCCGCGAACGAACGCTGGATGCCGATCGCCGCATCGACGGCCGCGCCGACGGTCTTGAAGCTCGCGGCGATGCCATCGCCTTCGCTCTTGAACGCGCGGCCGCCATGGTCCGCTACCGCCGCCTGCATGACGGCGACGCGCGCGCTGATCACGCGGTAGGCTGCGTCGGAGCCGAGCGCCTCGAAGATCGGCGTATGGCCGACGAGATCCGCGAACAGGAACGTGACCGTCTCGTGCGTCGCATCGGCCGGGCGGGAGATCGTGCGCGTCGCGAGGTCAGGCGCCGAGTAGACGAACTCCACGTCGCCGAGGCGGACCGTGTCGCCGTCGGACAGCGACGCCTGGCCCTCGATGCGGCGGTCGTTGACCCAGGTGCCGTTCTTGCTTTCACACCCTCGAAATAATTGTTGCCCGCTGGCCGATTCAGGTTTAGCCGACGCTAATGCGCCTTCGCGCGCGCCGCCAGCGCCAGCGCGGAGACACCGCCCGCGGCGGAGAGCGCCGACCCGCCGAGGATGCCGATCTTCGCCTGTCCGGCCGTCGCGGGGCCGGCGAATGCCAGTCCGGCGATGAAGATCGACACCGTGAACCCGATCCCGGCAATCATCGCCACGCCGGCGAACGCCGCCCACGAGGCGTCGCGCGGCAGCGTCGCGGCGCGCGCCACGACCGCGATCGCCGAGAACAGCAGGATCCCCGCCGGCTTCCCCACGACCAGCCCGAGCGCGATGCCGAGCGCCACGCGCGAATCAAGCGCGTCGCGGACCGCGTCGCCGCCGAGCGGGACGCCGGCGTTCGCGAGCGCGAACAGCGGCACGACGGCGTAGCTGCTCCACGGGTGCAGCAGATGTTCGAGCCGATCGAGCGCGGTGGCGCCCACGCCGCCTGCATCGTGACCGGTCGGGATCAGCAAGGCCATCGCGACGCCGGCGATCGTCGCGTGCACGCCCGACTCGTGCATTGCGAACCACGCGACGAGCGCGAGCGCGGCGTACGCCGCGAGCGAGCGGACACCCGCGGATGACAGAGCGGCCGTGACTGCGAACGTGCCGACGGCCGCCGCGAGCCATCCAAGGCTGAGGCCGTCCGTATAGAACAGCGCAATGACCGCGATCGCGCCGATGTCATCGACGATCGCCAGCGCGATCACGAACACCTTGAGCGATGCCGGCACGCGCCGCCCCAGCAGCGCCATCGCACCGGCGACGAACGCGATGTCGGTCGCCATCGGCACGCCCCCCCCGCGCGTCGCGCCTCCGCCCGCGTTGACGGCGAGATACAGCAGCGCCGGGACGGCCATCCCGCCGAGGGCGGCGATCGCCGGAAGCGCGGCCCGCCGCGCCCCTCGAAGCTCACCGCGCAGCAGCTCGCGCCTGATCTCGAGCCCGACGACGAAGAAGAACAGCGTCATCAGCGCGTCGTTGATCCACGCGTGCACGGTCATGCGATCGAGCGAACCGATGGCGACGCCGGCGCCGCGCGACCAGGCATCGTCGTAGCTGTCGCCGTCGATGTTCGCCCAGGCGAGCGCGGCGGCGGTCGCGGCAAGCAGCAGCACGCCGCCTGCCGCCTCGGTGGCGAGGAACCGCGTCAAGGGGCGCACGACGCGCCGGACCACCGGCGGCGTCATCGGCGGCTCACGCCGGGAGGGCGCGTTGTCGCGACCGGACGCTACCGCGCGTCACGGTGGCGTCGTTGGCTTCGCGCCGCCGTCCGGGTTCGGGATCGTCTCCTGGGACGCCTGCGCCAGGGCGCTGCCGTCCCAGGCGTACGTGGTGACGCGCAGCTGCGAAGGGCAGCACTCCGGGTCGTCGGGGCCCGGCACCGGTTCGGTCACGACCAGGTCCTCGCCCTCCACTGCGACGGCGAGCCCGCCCGTGCCGGACGGGCGCTCGCGCAGCAACGTGCGCGTGGCGTCGTCGCCCTCCGCCGCGAGCACGATGAAGGCCACAGCCCCGAGCGTGCCGCCGGCCGAGATCGGCACGACCGCCTCGTCGGCGCCGTCGCCCGTCAGGTCGGCGTAGATCACATCCTGCTGCGCGAACTGCCCGCTCGTCTCGCCGACGAGCGACTGCACGTCGGCGACCTCGTCGAGCGCGACGGCGCGGATGTCGCCCGTGGGCGTCCCGCTGGCCGACGGCGTGGGTGTCGCTGCCGGCGTGCGTGTGAGCGTGTCGCCGGGATCATCGTCGCCGCCGCACGCGCCAAGCACGAAGGCCGCGACGGCAAAGAGGAGCGTGGCTGCGATGGCGGGACGCCGCATCGAAGCCAGTGTACGGCGCGCGCGATCGGGCCATCAAGCTGCGGGGCGTGGGTGGTGGGCGGTACAGGACTTGAACCTGTGACCTCTTCCGTGTGAAGGAAGCGCTCTTCCAGCTGAGCTAACCGCCCGTGGAGCGCCCCATTGTAGCAACCGGCGCGCGGCTACAGGAACAGCGCGAGCGGCGTCTCCAGCACCCGCTTGATCTCGCCGAGGAAGCGCGCCCCCTGCGCGCCATCGGTCACGCGGTGGTCCGCGGACAGCGCGACCTTCATCACCTGCCGCACGGTGACGGCGCCGTCGCGCACCGCCGGCTGCGCCATCACGCTGCCGACGCCGAGGATCGCCGTCATCGGCGGCTGGATGATGCCGATCAGCGCCTCGATCCCGTACGCGCCGAGGTTGGTGATGGTGAACGTACCGCCGGTCACCTCTTCAGCGCGGAGCGCGCCGTTCTTCGCCCGCTCGACGAGATCTTTCGCGTCGCGCGCGATCTCGCCGACCGACTTGGCGCCCGCGTCGAGGATCGCCGGCGCGATCAACCCGTCATCGAGCGCGATCGCGATGCAGATGTTCTGCGCGCCGCGCTGCGTCACCGCGTCGCCCTCGACCGTCGCGTTGAACTCCGGGTGCGCACGCAACGCGAGCGCGCACGCCCGCACGATGAGGTCGTTGATGCTCGCGCGCTCGTCCTCGGCGGCCAGCGCGTTGTACTGCGCGCGCAGCGCCATCGCGTCGGTCATGTCGATGTCGACGAGAAGGTAGTAGTGCGGCGCTTCGCGTTTGCTCTGCGCCATGCGGCGGGCGATCGCCTGCCGCATGCGCGTCGGCGCGACGGGCGTGTCGTGCGCGGGGGCGGCGGGTCGCGGCGCTGCCGTGCGCTGCGGCGTGGGTGCGGCGCCGGCAGTCGCGCTCTCGACGTCGCGCTTGATGATGCGCCCGTCGGGCCCCGATCCGTGCACCGAGGCGAGGTCGATCCCCCGCTCGCGCGCGATCCTTCGTGCAAGCGGCGACGCGCGCAGGCGCCCCCCGGGGGTTGCGGGCAGCGACGCCAGGGGCGCGCCCTCCGTCGAAGGCGGCGGCGCAGGCGGGATGGCGGTCGCCGGCGCCGCTTCCACCGTGGGCGATGCGTCGGCCGCCGCGGCGACGCCGACCGGCGCCTGCGTGACCGGCCCGGACGCGGCGGCGGCGGGCGGCGCGGAGGCGCCGTTGGTGTACCGCGAGATGTCGTCCTTCGCGTCGGCGATGACGGCGATCACCTCGCCGACCTTCACGACGTCGCCCTCGTGCGCGAGCGCCTTGCGGAACGTGCCCGCGTCGTACGCCTCGATCTCGATGTTCGCCTTGTCCGTCTCGATCTCGGCGATGATCTCGCCGCGCGTGACATCGTCGCCTTCGGCCTTGAGCCAGCGCAGCAGCGTGCCCTCGGTCATGTCGGCGCCCATCTGCGGCATCACCACTTCCGAGATCATGCGCGGCCCCCGACGATGCGCTTCGCCAGGCTGATGATGCCGTCCTCCTGCGGGAGCGCCGCCTGCTCGAGCGCCGCCGCATACGGCATCGGCACGTCGGACCCGCTGCAGCGCATCACCGGTGCGTCGAGGTCATCGAACGCCTGCTCCTGGATGATCGCGGCGATCTCGCCGGCGAACCCGCCGAACTTCCAGTCATCCTCGATCACGACCGCGCGGTGCGTCTTGCGGACCGACGCGAGGATGCCGTCGACGTCGAGCGGCCGCAGCGTGCGCAGGTTCAGCACCTCCGCCTCGATGCCCTCCTGCGCCATTCGCTCGGCCGCGCGGAACGCCTGGTGCAGGCTGCCGGAGTAGCCGATCAACGTCACATCGGCGCCGGGGCGGAATACCTGCAGCTTGCCGAACGGCACGCGGTATCCGTCCTCCGGCACTTCGCCCTTCGACGCGTACAGCGCCGTGTGCTCGATGAAGATCACCGTGTTCTCGTCGTCGAACGCGGTCATCAACAGGCCCTTCGCGTCATACGGCGTCGACGGCACCACGACCTTGATGCCGGGCACGTGCGCGTACCAGCTCTCGAGGCTGTGCGAGTGCTGGGCGCCGAGCTGGCTTCCCGCGCCGCCCGCCATGCGGATGACCAGCGGCACGTTAATCTGCCCGTTCGACATGTAGTACAGCTTCGACGCGTTGTTCACGATCTGGTCGATCGCCAGCAGGCTGAAGTTGATCGTCATCAGCTCGACCATCGGCTTCAGGCCAGCCATCGCCGCGCCGATGCCCGCGCCGACCACGACGGACTCGGCGATCGGCGTGTCCTTCACGCGATGCTCGCCGAACTCGTCGAGGAACCCCTTCGTCACGGCGTACGACCCGCCATACGCGCCGATGTCCTCGCCCATCAGGAACACGCGCTCGTCGTTCTGCAGCTGGTAGCGCAGCGCCTGCCGGATCGCTTCCCGGTAGGTAATCTCAGGCATCGCTGCGCTCCTTGTAGACGAAGTCGTGGAGCGTCGAGATCTCGGGCGGCGGGCTCGCGTCGGCGAACCGCACCGCCTCACCGGCGATCGCGTCGGCTTCGTGCTGCAACTCGGCGAACCGCGCGTCATCGAGCTCGCCCGCGTCGAACATGCGCGCGCGCAACTGCTCGATCGGGTCGAGCACGCGCCAGCGTTGCACCTCGTCCTTGTGCCGGTAGAACTCCGGGTCGGACATCGAGTGACCGCGGAAGCGGTAGCAGATCGCCTCGAGGAACACGGGGCCTTCGCCGCGGCGCACGCGTTCCGCCAGCCGGTGCGTTGCCTCGTACATCGCTTCCACGTCCATGCCGTCGACCTGCTCGGCGTGGATGCCGTACGCCTCCGCGCGCTTGTACACCTCGATCACCGCCGACACGCGGCGCACGTCGGTGCCCATGCCGTAGAAGTTGTTCTCGCAGATGAACAGCACGGGCAGCTTCCACACCGCGGCCAGATTAAGCGACTCGTGGAACTCGCCCTCGTTCACCGCGCCATCGCCGATGAAGTTAAGCGCGATGCGCTGCGTGCCCTTGTACTGCTCCGCGAGCCCGAGCCCGCAGGCGAGCGGCATGTGCCCCGCGACGATCGCATAGCCGCCCATGAACGACTTGCTCGCATCGAACAGGTGCATCGCCCCGCCGCGCCCGCCCGATACGCCGCCCGACCGCCCGAACAGCTCCGCCATCACGGCGCCGGGGTCGAGTCCGCGGGCGAGCGCGTGCCCGTGCTCGCGGTAGTGCGAGACGATGTAATCATCCGGCCGTGCCGCCGCCACGGCGCCCGTCGCCACAGCCTCCTGCCCGATGTACAGGTGCAGAAACCCGTGGATCTTGCCCTTGGCGTACATCTCCGCCGCCTTCTCCTCGAACCGGCGGATGAGCAGCATCGTCCGCAGCAGCGACCGGCGGTCGGGCTGCGATGGCGGGCGGGCGGCGGGCGGCGTCTCGGTCATACGTGCCATCGCTACTCCGTGATGAAGTGGATCGCCTCGCCGTTCACCGCGAGGGCTGCTTCCTTGACCGTCTCCCCGAGCGTCGGGTGCGCCGCGACGCTCCAGCCGAGTTCGCGCGGCGTCGCCTCGAGCGTCATCGCCAGCGCCGTCTCGGCCAGCGTCTCCGACGCCATCGGCCCGATGATGTGGATGCCGAGCGTCTCTCCGTCCCTGGCGTCGGCGACGATCTTCACCATGCCGTCGAGCGCGTCGATCGCCTTTGCCCGGCCGTTTGCCCGCGCGGGGAATTTGCCGACCTTGATCTCGCGCCCGAGCTCGCGCGCCTCACGCTCGGTATAGCCCACGCTCGCGACCTCCGGCTGACAGAACGTCGCGCGTGGCAGCCGCTTGTAGTCGAGCGGCGGCGACTCCATGCCGGCGAGCCGCTCCACGACCATCACACCCTGCGCCGAGGCCACGTGCGCGAGATTCATGACCCCCGTCGCGTCGCCGATCGCGTACACGCCCCGCGCCGCCGTCTGCAGGCTGCCGTCGGTCTTGATGTACCCGCGTTCGACTTGCACGCCGATGCGGTCGAGCCCAAGCGACGCGACGTTCGCCTCGAAGCCGATGCCCACGAGCACTTTGTCGGCGGCCAGCGTCTGCTCGGCGCCCTCCGCCGTGAACCGCACGCTTGCGCCACCTTCGTTCGCGGAGGCGTCCGCGACCTGCGCCCCGGTGATGAACTTGATGCCCTGCTTCTTGTATGCCCGCTCGAGCTGCGCGCTGATCTCCTCGTCCTCGAGCGGCAGCAGCCGGTCCAACGCTTCGAGGATCGTCACCTCGACGCCGTATGCGCTCCAGAACTGCGCGAACTCCACGCCGATCGGACCGCCGCCGACGATGATCGCCTTCGCCGGCTGCTCGCGCAGCGCCAGCGCCTCGCGGCTACCGATGATCGTCTTGCCGTCGGTCGCCAGTCCGGGCAGTTGCCGCGGCCGCGCGCCCGTCGCGATGATCACGTTCTTCGCATCGACCGTCAGGTCGCCCGCACGGAGCTGCGACGGCGACTGGAACCGCGCCTCGCCCTGCACCGTGTCGACGCCGTGCTTCTTCAGCAGGAACTCGACGCCCTTCACCATCTGGTCGACGATCTGCCGGCTGCGGTCGATCGCCTTGCCCATATCGAAGCGCGCGTTATCGATCTCGATGCCATACTTCGCCGCGTCGCGCACCAGGCGCACGACCTCGGCGTTCCAGAGCAGCGCCTTGCTGGGGATGCAGCCCCAGTTCAGGCACAACCCGCCGACGCGCTCCTTCTCGACGAGCGCGACGCGCTTGCCGAGCTGCGCGGCGCGGATCGCCGCGACATAGCCGCCCGGCCCGCCGCCGATGATCGCGACGTCGTACTCAGCCACTGCGCACCTGCAGCGGGATCACGCCGCCGCCGCGCGCTGCCGGCGCCGCCTGCTTCTCCGCGTGATACGACGAGCGCACCAGCGGACCCGCTTCGACGTGCTTCAGCCCGATCTCCCGGCCGTAGGCGCGGAACTCCTCGTACTCCGCCGGGTCGTAGTAGCGCTCGACCGGCAGGTGGCGCAGCGTCGGGCGCAAGTACTGGCCGATCGTGACGATGTCGCAGCCGTGGTCGCGCAGGTCGCGCATGACCTCCAGCAGCTCCCGCTTCGTCTCGCCCAGCCCGACCATGAAGCCGGACTTCGTCAGCATGCCGGGCGCCATCTCCTTCGCGCGGCGGATCAGGTCGAGCGAGCGCTCGTAGCGCGCCTGCGGACGGACCCGCGGGTACAGCCGCGGCGCTGTCTCGACGTTGTGGTTCAACACGAACGGGCGCGCGCGGACGACCATCGCCAGCGCGTCGCGGTTACCCTTGAAGTCCGGGATCAGCACCTCGACGCGCACGCCGGCGTCGTCCCGCCGGATGGCGCGGATGCACGCGGCGAACCCCTCCGCGCCGCCGCTCTCGACCTCGTCGCGGTTCACCGAGGTGATGACGACGTAGTCGAGCCCGAGCGAACGCACGGCGCTGGCGACGCGCAGCGGCTCGAGCAGGTCGAGTCCGTCGGCCGGCCGGCCCGTCTTCACGTTGCAGAAGCCGCACGAGCGCGTGCAGGTGTCGCCCAGGATCATGAAGGTCGCCGTGCCCGCGTTCCAGCACTCGCCGATGTTCGGGCAGCGCGCCTCCTCGCACACGGTGTGCAGGCCCTCGCCGCGCATCAGCTGCTGCAGGCGCTGGTATCGCTCCCCGGCCGGGAAGCGCACTTTCAGCCACTCGGGCTTCGCGGGTAGCGGGCGCGCGCGGTCAACTGCCAACGCCGGCTCCCGTTTCCGTCACGACGAGCTCCGCATCGAACACGCGCGCGAACGAGCGTGCCAGCGCGTCCTGCACGTCGCCGGCGCCGTACGTCACGCCGGCCTGCTCGCGCATCGACGTCACGCGCACGCCGGCGAGGCCGCACGGCACGATTCGGTCGAACCACGAGAGGTCGACATCGACGTTCAGCGCGAACCCGTGCATCGTCACGCCACGCGCGACGCGCACCCCGATGGCGCCGATCTTCGCGTCGCCGCACCAGGCGCCGGGCCGCCCCGCACTGCGATCCGCCGCGATGCCGAACTCCGCCAGCGCGCCGAGCATCACCTGCTCGAGGCGCCGCACGTGCGCCGCGGGCCCCTCGCCGCGCGCGCGCAGGTTGATGATTGGATAGCCGACGACCTGGCCCGGCCCGTGGAACGTGATATCGCCGCCGCGGTCACTCTGGACCACCTCGGCGCCCGCGGCGCGGAGCAGGCCCTCGGGCGTGGTCATGCTGCCGGTGTCGCCGCGCGAGCCGAGCGTGTACACGGGCGGGTGTTCGAGGAGGATCAGCGTGCCCGGCGCGCCGCCGCGCACTTCATCGGCGATGCGCTGCTGCATGCGCCACGCGTCGCGGTATGCGACGCGGCCGGGCCGGAGCAGGGTGATGCGGGTTCCCACGGCCTGTCCTTCGCGATGCGGTGCCAGATTATGAGCTTATCACACACCCTCGCGGCCCTCGGGCGGTATCGGCGAAACCCGCATAAGGCCGCGCGTTCAGCAACACAGCGTCCATCGATCCGAAGGTACGCCCACGCACGCGCGACGTCGATTGATGCGGTCGACTACGATGCGCGGCGGTAGGCCGGCGGCCGCAGCCAGGGATGCTTGCGGCGCCGCAGCGCGTCGATCGCCTCGCGGTCACGCGGGTAGCCGAGCACGGCGGTGCGCCCGCGCTCCGGCTCGATGTTCATCCCCTCCGCCTCGATGTCCGGCAACAGCACGCCGGCAAGGTGTTCCCGAAGCCGCGCGACCACGTCGCACGGGAGCAGCTCCTGCCCGTGCGCGCGGAGCGCCTCCGTCGCGAACTCCGTTGCGAGCGGCCAGTCGACCGGCGCCAAATCGAACAACACGACGACGAATTGCCGCCCGCCGAGGTCCGCGCGCATCGCTTCGTTGTCGAGCCGCGCGAAGAACGCCTCGGCATCGCGGTACTCCGGGTTGCGCGGCGGGCCGCCGTGCTGCTGCCCGTCGTCGTCGCCATCGACGAAGGCCTCGCCAGCGCCACCACCGCCGGTGTTCTTGCTGCGTGCCCGCAGCCACGCGCGCACGTCGTCGAACCGGCCCGGCAGCTCGATGGCCATGACGCCCGGGGGCAACGCCTCATCGAGCGAGGTCACGACGTCGATGATCTCGCCGGTGTGCGACTCGACGAGCGCGAAGAACGCCATCGCGCACCTCCTGCCAGGATCATCGGCTCGGCGCGGACGGCTCCGCTGCTACGGGAGCGGCTCGGGGATGATGAGTTCGGCATCCGGGTACAGCGCGGCGATGCTGAACCAAAAGCCCTGCACCGCCACGACCGGTTCGAGCCGCTGGCCGGCGTCCGGCCCCTCGAGCGCGGCGCCGAAGAAGTCCCAGCGCGAAGATGTCGCGTCGTCGATGAACCCCTCCGGGACGTTCGCCGGGTTATCGAAGGCCCGGCCGCCATCCCGTGTACCGGCGAACGCGACTGCGCTGCCGACCATGCGCGAGTCCCACGGGCGCGCGCGCTCCAGCATCGACCGCACGTTCCAGTCGAAGAACACGACGAGCGAGCGCCCGCCTGATTCGACTTCGAACGCGCGCAGACGCTTGTCCTTCGGGTCGGGGAACGGCACCGCGACCGGCCGCCCGCCACCCTCGATCAGCAGCACGCGCTGCATCGCCGGCAGGCGACCGTCGATGGCGGCGCGCGTGAACAGCGCCTTGCCGCCCGGCGTGTCGTAGCCGAGGTACGGGTTGCGGTCGTAGCGGCTGTCGGTGGTGAGCGCGCGCCCCTGCGGATACGACGAACGGAACGCCGCCCACGAGCTCACGGTGAACGTCGCCGGCGCGAGCCGCTGGCCGTTCAGCTCGCCGGCGATCGCCTCGCCGGTGGCCTGCTGCCACCATGTCTCGGTTTCGCGGTCGTAGATGATGGCGTTGCCGTGCCGCAGCAGCCCGCTCACCCCGAGCGTCAGCGTCCGCCCGCCGGGGTCGCGGCGGAACACGCGCGGCGTCGAGCCGATCGTGTCGTAGGACACCGCAACCGGCACACCCGCGATGACGTCGTTGACCACGCCGTTCCACATCAGCACGCGCAGCGGATACGCGCGCCCGCCCTCCCCGTCATCGATCACCACGACGGGCTCGAAGTCCGACACGTCCGTCGCCGTGACCGGTGCGAACGTCGGGCTATCGATCGGTGCGAAGGCGTCTTTCGTCTGCCCCTGCACCACCTCGCCCAGGACGGCGGCGTCCGGGTTCGTGCGCCAGTCGCCGGCGACGTCCTCCGGCCGCAGCCCGCGCGGCGTGTCGGTCGCAGGCACGAACGCGACCTTCGTCCCGCCGCTCTCGTCCACGGCGTAGCGGAAGTCGCTGCCATCGCCCGTCGCGCCGAGCTCCATCCGCTTCGAGATGGGCATCATCTCCGGCGACAGCGCCTCGCCGACGGCCACGCACCCGACGCCGCCGGTGAGCGGGTACGGCTGGTAGGCCATCGGCCCTTCCGCGCGCGAGATCTGCACCGGCTTCTCACTGCCCATGCCGAAGAACTTCCACAGTCCGTCGATCACTGGCTCCGGCGCCTGCGTGTACGTGATCGCGCGCAGCGGCGCCTCGCGACACGCCGGCCGCGTCAGCTCGCGCACGATCACCGTCTCCGGCGTTGTCGGGCTGTGTTCCGCCGAGTACCCGAAGAACCGCTGCCCGTTGATGATGAACACGATCACGCCGAGCGCGACGGCGCCGCCGATCGTCAACGCCCACTCGGCCCGTTGCGCGCGTATCACGCGCCCGAGCGACGCCATCAGCCGGTCCGCCGCGATGCCCGCGAACGCCGCCATCGGCGGTAGCGCATAGTGCATGCGCGAGATCGACACGAAGTCGTACTCCGACATCAACCCGGCAACGGTCCCCGCGATGATCAGCCAGGCGATGAGCACGCGCGAGCCATACTCGTTGAGCCGCGCGAACGCGTATACCAGTCCCGCCATGGCGAACGTCACGCTGATGCCGTCCATGAGCGGGCCCGCGGTGTAATGGATGTTCGCCGGATTGAAGTTAAAGGAGAGGAAGGTGCGTCCCAGGCTTTCGTACATCCGCTCCATCAGCGGATCCTTCGTGACGGTGGCCGACCGGTTGAACATCTCGTCGATCACGAGCCAGCGGTCCGTAGCGAAGATCGGCAGCGCGAACATCACGAAGCCCGCGCCGACGACGGCGTAAGCGTCGAGCCGGAAATGGCGCCGTCCCATGAACAGCATCGCCAGCCCGACGATGCCGATCGCCGCGCGCGACGAGTAATACGTATAGAACCCCATGCCCGCGAACAGCCCGGCGGCGAAGAGCAGCGTGTAGTTCCCGCGCCGCATGCCCGCAACAGCGCACGCGAGCGCTGCGACCGTCGGGAAGAGCGTGAAGATGTTGTCGTAGCCCGTATGGGCGTACGCAAACAGGTAGTGCGAGGCGGCGAGGAACAGTGTGCCGAAGATAGCGACGCGCGCACCCGACATCTCGCGCAGAAGCCAGTAGAACACCGGCAGCGTCAGCACGACCGCCACGACGGACGCCATCTTCCAGCCGAACAGGCTGTCGCCGAACACCCTCAACGACAGCGCCTGGTACGCCGAACTGAGGATCGGGTGCTGGTCGTACGGCCCCCGCTGGCTGAACCAGTTCAGCGGCTGCCCGTGGAGCACGCGCGAGGCGAAGTCATAGAACGCGCCCTCATCGCCGATCGCCGCGTACCGCCACGTGTCGAGGTCGCGCGCGTTGATGCCGATGAAGATGCCGGCGAGCGCCAGCACGTACAGCGCCTCGAACGGCGCTGCCCGCGAGAAGCGCGGCATCGCCAGCCGCCCGCGCCCGCGGTCGATGGCGAGAAACGCCGCCAGCGCGAGGGCGATCGAAAGGAAGAAGATCCAGCGATATGAGCCCTCGTAGTGGTCGTTGTAGAGGCGCAGGTTGAGCCAGCCCCACAGCACGAGCGGCACGCCGAGCAAGGCGTACAGCCGCCATGCCGCGCCCTTCGCGCCGAGATCGCGCCACTGGCGGATCGACCAGGCGGCAGACGGCGGCACAACACGGGCGAGGATCAGCCCGCCGGCGACGAACAGCGGCAGCGCGAACTCCAGGCTGTTCCGCGCGCGGAACGTCCGGTCGAAGTAGCCGCCGAGGCGGCCGGTGAACGGGATGTCGAACGGCGCCGTCACCGCGTCCGCGTGGTACTGCGCGTACCCGACGACGGCGATCCCGGCGACGGCGAAGAGGAGCGCGCCCACGTGCGTCACGAAGGCGGGCAGCGCCGGCGCGCGGACCGCGAGGCGCTCCCGCAACTTCAGAACGGTCATGCGCTCGCCTCGCGGCGGATGCTTGACGCCTGCATGGTCAGGTCCAGCCCCTTCCCGGCCTCCCGCCGGAATGACGACGCGAATCATACCAGCAACGCCCCGCCGCGCCCGTTCGTTTCGCTTCCGCGGGTTCACTCGATTGAAAGCAACCTGCGCGACCATCTATCCTCGGCGCGAGGCGGAGGGCCGACATGTCGACAGCGCCGCGTACCAGCGCACTCCAGCGCCTCGCCGACCGCGCCGCGCGCGTCTCGCCCCTGGTCTACGAGGCGGCGTTCGTGCTCGCTGTCACCGCGGCCGCGCTGCTCCTTCGCACGTGGGACCTGGCGAACTATCCACCGGGATTCCACGGCGACGAGGGCCTGATGGGCCTCGACGCCCAGCGCGTCCTGAAGGAAGGGTGGATCGGGCCGTGGTTGCCGGCCACGGCGCTCGGTGTCCCGGCCGGCCCGGCGTACTGGACGGCGGCCGTCGTCCGGGCGCTCGGCGACACGCCGGAGAACGTGCGCTTCGCGCTCGCGCTGCTCGGGACCGCGACCGTGCCCATCGCGTACTTCGCGTTCCGCGCCATGTTCGGGCCGCGCGCGGCTGCGCTCGCCGCGATCTTCCTCGCCTTCTCGGCGTGGCACATCCACTTCAGCCGCATCGCCTACATCACCGGCTCGCTGCCGCTGATCGTGGTGGCGACGACGCTCGCGCTGTTCCTGGCGATCAAGCACGGGCGGTGGTGGCTCTTTCTCGTCGCCGGCATCTTCGCGGGACTGAGCGCGTACACATACCAGGCGTACCCGGTGTTCGTCGCGGCGCTCGGGGTGTTCGCCGCGTGGCTCGGCATCGCCCATTACTTCCCGCGACGGCTGCACCACTACGTGCGCGACATGGCCGCGGCGTTCGGCGGCTTCTACTTTGCTGCGCTGTCGATGATCAACTACGTGCGCGATCACGAGAACTTCCTCGACACGACGCAACGGCGCAACTCGCTGCGCGAGACGCCGCAGTGGAAGGAGGCCGACGGCGTCGGCGACAAGTACCGCGTGATCCGCGACCGCGCGCAAGACGCCTTCGGCGCGCTCACGGACACGCCGCGCCTGGACGGCGTCGACGCCACCGGCGTGGGGCACATGTTCGGCGAGATCACGCTGCTGCTGCTCGCGGTCGGCGTCCTCATCGCGCTATGGAACGTGCGGCGGCTGCCGTACGCGTACCTGTTGATCATGCTCGCCGTCCTTCCCGCCGCGGCGGTCATCACCGTCACCGGCGAGTTTCGGCGGATGATCGCGTTCTCGCCGTTCCTCGCCGTGTTCATGGCGCTGCCGCTCGAGCGCGCGTGGCGCGCCGGCGACGCGCGCACCGGCTGGGGGCGCGCCGCGACGTACGCCGCGATCGCCGCCATCGTCGCGTGGGTCGGCTGGCGCAATGTCGACTACTACTTCAGCGAGCTCACCACGTCGCAGGAGGCGGACTATGTCTTTGCGACGGAGCTTGCGAGCGCGTCGCGGTTCATCGATGAGCGGCAGCCGGACAAGGTGGTGCTGTTCTCCGCGCGGTGGGACTACGGCTACCCGACGCGCCTGTACCTCGCGCCCGGCATCCCCGGCGAGGATCGCTCGCGCGAGCACCGCCGGCGCCCTGATGCGAACACGCCGCCCGACCCGGGCGCGCCGTACGGGCCGCCCGACCCGTTGGCCGCCGATCCGGCGCAGGACACCCTGTTCGTGTTCATCGGCGCGAACTACATGGCGTTGGCGCCGCTCGTGCAGGCACGCTACCAGGGGACCACGGTGTACATCGGCGAACGCCACGGCCGCACGCTGTTCAGCGCGGCGCTGGTGCCGCGGCAGCGCTGACTTACGCGGCCCGCTCCGTGTCTTCGGCGACCTGGCCATCGCCGAGGTACAGCGAACACGCCGTATCGATCGATTCGAAGTCGAGCACCGGATCGCGGCCCTGGAACTCCGCTTCATCGATCACCGTGGTGATGATGTCCCGCGCGAAGCACCCGTGCGGCGGCGAGACGCCCGGGCGGTACAGCTTGTCCATCAGGTACTCGATCGCGTCCTCCGAGTAGGGCATGGACTTCCGGGCGCAGAATCGGCGCGTGATCTCGGCGAGCTGGTCGCGGTCAGGATCGGGGATCGCGATCTTGTACGCGATGCGGCGAAGGTACGCCTCGTCCATCAAGTCGCGCAGCGTGAGGTTGGTCGAGAACACGAGCGTGACATCGAGCGGCAGGCGCACGATCTCGCTCGAGCTGAGCGCGAACGAATCGTAGCCCTGCTCCATCATCAGCACCCAGCGGTTGAGGATCTCCTTCGGCGATACCTTCTGGCGGCCGAGGTCGTCGATCACGAGCACGCCGCCCTGGGCGACGACCGACAGCGGCGCCTGGTGCACGCCTTGCGTCGCGTCGTAGCTCATCTCCAGCGCGTCGGCGCCCATGTCGCCTCCGACGATCACGTGCGGGCGGCTCACGGGCAGCCAGCGGCGGTCATGACGGAGCGCCGTGTCAGCGAACAGCCCCTCGCTCTTCTCCTCGTGCTCCACCTGTGACTTGTGCACGTCCGGGTCGAACACGCGGATCAGCTGCCCGTGGCCGTACAGCGCGTGCGGGATGATCACCGTGCCGGCGACGATGCGCGCAATCGATGTGACGATGTCAGTCTTGCCGTTGCCGGACGGGCCGTAGATCATCAGCGCCCGCCGCGAGAAGAACGCCTGGCCGATCACTTCGATCAGCCGTTCCGACAGGACGATGTGTTCGAGCGCGACGCGGATCTCGTCGAGCGGCGGACGCTTGAAGCGCCGCACCTGCTCGGCGACTACTTCGTTGTACGTGTGCACCGGCACCGGCGCGACGCCGACGTAGCGGCTGCGCTCGAGCGCCTCGTGCGCGGCGTTCCGGCCGCGGTCGGTCAGCCGGTAGCGGAACCCGACGCCGCCAGCCGAACCGGAGTCCACGTCGCACAGGTTCTCGCGGTTCAGGCCCGTCACCAACTCATCGACGACGCGCGCGTGCAGGCCGGTGACCGTCGAGATCGTGCCGAGCGACGGCATATCGTGCGCCCAGATCGTCTTCAGCACCAGTTCGCGCAGGAACGCTTCCGGGATGCCCGTTTCCTTGATCGTCACCGGCACGGGCGGCACAAACGCCCACGGGCTCGTGCGCGGCTCTGCAGCTTCGGACTCGGCTTGATGCTGCATGTCATTCCACTCCTGACCAGATGTTCGGCGAACGCCCGAAGCCGCCCGATAGGGGAATCACGTAGGGCGGGCACGACGTTCGCGCCGGCCACCGCGCCTTACGAACGTCCGCGGCCCGGCCGATACTTCGCAGGAGGTTGCCCGAGTGACCAACCAATCCCTGCCGGCGCTCGCCAAGCTCGCGCTGGGCGCCACCCAGCACTCGCCCGCCGCGGACACGCTCGTCCGCAGCCTGGAACTGATCCGCGGGCAGACGGGCGCAGTCGCCGCGCTCATCTTCTACGGCGGAGGCGACGGGTTCGCCGGCTGCGGCGCCGGCGACGACCCCACGCGCTACCCGCACGACGCGCTCAGCTATCTGCAGCAGCGTCTCATCCAGCTGCGCGTGCCGCTCGCATTCAACATCGCCGATGGCGAAGTGCGGTTCATCACGCGCGCGGCCAACAAGCAGCGCCGCGACTTCATCGCGTGGCACATCCCCACCGCGGACAGCTGGACCGAGATGCTGGTGCTGCGCGGCTCGTGGCCGGCGGGCGCCGTCGAGCAGCTCATCGAATTCGTCGACTCGGCGATGCCGGCGCTGACGATCATGCTCGAGCGGTTCGTCGGCGTCGGGCGCAATCAGCGGCTCGAACGACAGATCGCGACGATCTCGAGCAACGTCGAGCTGCTCGGCCGAAGCGCCGAGCTCATCGGCTCCGTCGCCGCCGCGATGCCGGCGCTGCACGGACTGCCCGACGACCAGGCGGCGATCCTCCGCGCGCTCTCCGAAGAAGCGACGCGCGCGCTGGAGGAGGTGCGCGTGAACCGCGACCTGATGCAGTCCCACCTGCGCCTCCAGGAGTACACGTCGAGGCTCGAACGCGCCGTGCAGGTCGAACGCCAGCACGCGAGCACCGATGCCCTCACCGGGCTGATGAACCACCGTGGCGCGCTGCACTTGCTCGACGCCGCGTTCGCCTCGGCAGCGGCTGACGGCGCGCCGCTCTCGCTGCTGATGGGCGATATCGACGGCTTCAAGCTGTTCAACGACACGTACGGCCACGTCATGGGCGACAACGTGCTGAAGCTCGTCGCCGACGTCGCGCGGAAGGCCGCCGAGCCGCGCGGCACGGTGTGCCGCTACGGCGGCGATGAGTTCATCATCATCCTCCCCGGCGTCGGCAGGGCCGGCGCGGCCGCGATCGCGCACGACCTCACCGAGCGGCTTGGCAAGACGGAGTTCCGCGCCGACGACAACGCGCCGGTGCCCGTCGGCATGTCGCTCGGCGTCGCAAGCTTCCCGGAGGACACCGACTCGCCGTCCAAGCTCGTCGCCCTCGCCGACGCCGCGATGTACGCCGCAAAGCGGACGTGGCAGTCCGCCGATGGCAAGGCCGTCTCAGGGATCGAGGACACGACGTTCGGCGTCCTCGATAGCCTGGTGCAGGCGGTCGACGCGAAAGACAGCTACACGAAGGTGCACTGCGACATCGTCGCCGAGTACGCCGTGAAACTCGCCGAGCGGATGAGCCTGTCCGAGGAATCGAAGCGCGCACTGCGCATCGCCGGGCTGCTGCACGACATCGGCAAGCTGGCGGTCCCCGACGAGATCCTGAAGAAGCCCGGGCCGCTCACGGAGGACGAGTACAGCGTGATGCAGCGCCACGTCGTGATCGGCGAGGTGCTGATCCGCGAGGTGCCGCAGCTGAAGGAAGTGATCCAGGCCGTCGCCTGCCACCACGAGCGTTACGACGGCACCGGCTACCCGCGCGGCCTCAAGGGCGATGACATCCCGCTGATCGGCCGCATCATCACCATCGCCGACGCGTATTCGGCGATGTGCCTCGACCGCCCATATCGCAAAGGCATGAGCCACGATCGCGTGCTCAACGAGCTCGTCGCCGCCGCCGGCATCCAGTTCGACCCGCAGATCACGCAGGTGTTCGTCGAGCTGCTGCTCGAAGAGCAGCTCGAGCGCCAGCGCCGCGACGCGCGCTCCGTCGCGTAGCCGCCGCTACGGCCGCAGCGCCTCGATACGCGCGAGCAGCTCCTGCTGCACCGTCCCGAGCCTTACCAGCCGCGGCACGAGGTCCGCGAATCCGGGCGCCGTCGCGAACGCTGAGCGAAGCAGCGGCGTCGCGTTCGCTTCGTCGCCGCCGCGCAGCAGCGCCAGCCCGGCGAAGAACTGCAACTGCTCGTCTTCCGGCGCCAGCTCTACCGCGCGCGTGAATGCGGCCCGCGCCGCGTCGATGTCGCCCTTCAGGATCGCTGCCTCGCCTTCGTCCGATAGCTGGTACGCGCGGTGCATCCGCAGGAGCCGCGCCAGCTCCCCGAGCGGGTCACGGTGGTCCTCGACGCGCAGCTCGATCTCGCGCAGCCACGGCCGCGCCGACTGCTCTCCGCCGACGACGAGCAGCGCCGCCGACTGCTGCCCGCGGATGTCGCCGCCGGCCGCCTGTGCCGCATTGAGCGCGGCCAGCATGCGCCCGGCGAGGTCGCCGCTCGCGCGCTCGTACGCGTCGCGCATCGCCGGCCACACGCGGTCGTTCGCCATCATGTTCGCCTGCACCGCGAACCCCCCGCCCGTGATGTGCCCTGCGTCGGCGATGCACAGCTCGCCCGTGTGCGCCGCGCCGCGCCCGGCGGCGTCGACGCACGCGACCTGCCGCACCGAACGGCCGTCGTCGGCCGCGACGCGCTCATTGAGGGCGGAGCGCGGGTCGCGTCCGTCGCGCATGAGCGCCAGCAACTCCGGACCGTAGTCGATGCGCGCAAACGACTGCGTCGCCACCGCGCCGACGCCGGCTTCCGCCCAGGTCACGACGGACCCCGTCGAGAAATAGCGAGACTCCACGGCGACGCCGAGCTGCCCCGTCGCCGCGTCGCGCGCGACGATCGAATACGTCATGTCAGCCCCGTCCCCGCCGCGCCTTCCGCACCCCGGCAGCCTTGCGCAGCCGCTTGAGCACGGCGTCGCGGTACACCGCGCCGGTGCGCGCCCCGTGCTTCTTCATCCGCGCGCGCTCGGCGGCACGCCGCTGGTCGCGCCGCTCGGCGCGTTCGTCCGTCGCATCGCCTCCGCCGCCCATGCGCGCCTACCCGGCCGTGCGCGGCCCGCGGCGCTGGTCCGGCTCCGAGCCAGTCACGAACTTCGGCTTGTAGGACGGCTCGCGGCCCGCCATCTGGTCCCGATGCATGCGGTCGTGGCGGTAGTACGAGCGCAGCCACTGCAGCGCCGTCAGCCGGCCGAACATCGGCTGCGATGCCGTCCGCTCGAACTGCTCCTCCGTCATCGACTCGATGAGGTCGAGCGTGCGCACCCGCTGCTCGCGGAGCTGTGCCGTCAGCTCGGCGACGCCGCGCCCCCGCGCCTCGGTAAGCGCGATCGCCGGGCGTTCGCCAAGCACGCCCGTGACGTCCGGGTCGTCCTCATCGAGGGCACGCTGGACCCAGGCGCGATACGCCGTCTCCATCTCGGCCAGGTGCGCCAGCTGCTCCTTCGCCGACCACTGCGCCTCGCCTTCGGCATCGGCCGGCGCCCACTCCGCGTCGGCCTCGGACATCGCCTCCGCTTCGGCAAGGAGCGCATTACGCTCCGCGGCCATCTTGTCAAGCAACTCGCGGATCGCTTCGGTTGTGGCCATTTCCGGCGCCTCGGATTCGGGTGAATTGCGCGGTCCGGCGTTATGACCGGCGGGCCGTCCGCGTTTGGTTGTATGTCAAGCGTAACGGAAGGGGACGGAGATGGCTAAGCGCGACCCAGAGCGCACCCGGAAGATCCGCATCGCGGTCCGGTACCTGCTCGAGCGGGGCTGCCTGGCGAAGGGGAACCAGAGCCGCATCGCAGAGCACTTCCACGTCTCGCGGCAACGCGTGCACCAGATCGTCGTCGAAGAGCGGCGCATGCTCTACACCGAGGGTGTGCCGCACCACGCGCGCGCCCATGCCGGCGCCGTGGTGCCGATGACGATGTCCTCGGGAGTGAAGTCCTAGCACGTCATGGCCAAGCGAGATCCCGAGCGCACACGCAGGCTCCGGATAGCGGTCCGCTACCTCATCGAGCGAGGCGACCTGGTGAAGGGCAACCAGGCGAAGCTCGCGCGGCATTTCCATGTCTCGCGCCAGCGCGTGCACCAGATCGTCGTGGAAGAACGGCGCAGGCTCGAGGAGATGCAGCAGTCCTCGGCATAACCGCGCGCACGTCAGTGCGAGACGTCATCGGCGGGGGGAGCAATGTACGGGCCGCGCGGCCTGTACATTGCCGTCTAGCGCCCGCGCTGCTCGATGTACCCTCGCGCGGCTACGGGCCACGTCGCGACGACCTCGTCGCCGTCGATGGCGTACAGCACATCGTGCAGATTGATCGTCGGGTCGATGTGCGACGGCCACAGCTCGATACGGTCGCCCGGCGCAAGCACGCACTCGCCGGGCAGCGCGATCGTCGCGTGCTCATCGCTGAGAAATAGCACTGACGCGCCCGGAACGCCCTTGACTTCGGGGTTGCCGTGGTCGACCGCGCAGGCTTTCAGGCCGGCGTCGGCGGCGCACTGCTCGGGCCGCGGGCGGCTCAGCACCGTGGCCAGCACGCTGAGCGCCTGCTCGAACGGAAGGTCAAGCCTGGCGTAGGCGGTGTCCATCAGCACGTACGAGCCCGCCTGGACCTCGGTGATCCCTTCGAGCGCGCCGGTGATGTCGTACGTGCCGGTGCCGCCCGCGCTCACGATGTCGACCGGCAGCCCGCGCCCGCGCGCCAGTTCCACCGTGCTGAGCAGCCGCTCCATCGTCTTCTCGGCGCGCGGCGCCCGGTCGGCGCGGTCGGCGATACCGACGACGTGGCCCTCGTACCCCATCATCCCGCGAAGCAGCAGGCCCGGCGTTTCGGCGACCCGCCCCGCCAGCGCCACGGCGTCCTCGCCCGGCGCGATCCCGCACCGCGGCATGCCGACGTTCACGTCGACCACGACGCCGATCTCGACAGCGGCGGCGCGCGCCGCCTCGGCGAGGTCCGCCGCGCCGTACTCCGAGTCGACCGCGACGACGATCCGCGAGCGCCGCGCGAGCGCCGCCACGCGCGCCGCCTTGCCCGGCCCGACGACCTCGTTGGCAATCAGGATCTCGGTCTCGATCCCCTCCGCAACGACGACCTCGGCCTCGCCGACGGTCGCGCACGTGAGACCGGTGCACTGCCCGGCGAGCAGCTGCCGGCGCGCGATCTCCGGCGTCTTGTGCGCCTTGAAGTGCGGCCGCAGCTTGCACGCCCGCCCCGCGAAGTACGCCGCCATGCGGTCGATGTTCCGCTGCATCGCCGCCGCGTCGACGACGAGGGCGGGCGTCGGGATTTCGCTCAGCTTCATGACGCTGAGCGTACAACGGGCGGTGCGCCGGCGATAGCGGCTAGCCTCGCGCTCTGCCGCCGGATACGCTGCCCGCGTGGACGAGCAATCACCGTCTCAAAAGCGGCGGCGCAGGCGCGGGAGGCGTGGCGGCCAGGGCCGCGCGCCGGGCGATGCGCAGGCGCCGCAGCAACAGCAGCCACCCGACGCGGCGGCCGGCGAGGGCCGCGGGCCGCGTCGCGACCATCGTTCCGGACGCGGCGAGCGCGGCGCACCACCGGGCCCGCCGCCCGGCCCTGGCAGCCGCATCCGCCGCGCGCCCGAGGGCGGGCAGCGCGAGCGCCAACGACCGGAGCGAGGCGAGCGCCCCGAGCGCAAGCGGAGCGAACGCGGCGCCGCACGCACCGATCGCCTTGAGCGCAGCGGCGCGCGCGTCTACGACCGAAGCACCGCGCCGCCACCGCGCCGCACGATGCCGGATCGCCCGCTCGAGATGTCGGAGCCGCCCGACGAACGCTCGCTCGAACTCGGCGCCGCGTTCAAGGAGGCGCAGGCCGCGCTCCGCGACGCGCGAAAGGCGCTCGACAAGCGCCGCGCGGAGTTCAACGATGAACCGGACTGGATGCTCGCGCAGTTCGATGAAGCGGAGCGCCGCTTCGCCGCCGCGTCCGACGCGTGGGTCGAGCACCTGGAGAAGACTGGCCGCAAGCGCGTCCGGCGCGAGCGGTGAGCGCCGCCGGGCGCGACGGTATTGTCGCCCCCTCACCGCTCTGTTAGCGTAGGCTTCCTATCCGCACACGGGAGGTGACCGTTGGTATTCCGTAGCTACTGGCCCAGCCTCGAACCATACGAGCCGATGACCGTGCCGCAGATCCTCGAGCGCACCGTGCGGCGACTGCCGGACAAGGTGGCGCTCATGACGGCCGAGGGCGCGGCGTACACGTTCGGCGAGCTGTGGGCCGCCGTCGGCGGGATGGCGCGCGCGCTCCAGGACAAAGGCCTCCGGAAAGGCGACATGGTCGGCATCTTCGCGCCGAACTCCACCGAGTACGCCGTCGCGCTGCATGGCGCGATCATGGCGGGCGCGACCGTCACGACGCTCAACCCGCTCTACCGCGAACGCGAGGTCGAGCATCAGCTGCACGACGCCGGCGCGAAGATGCTGTTCACGCTCGGCGCGCTCAAGCCGATCGTCGAGGAGGCGCGCCCGAAGCTGCCCGACCTGCAGCACATCTTCAGCCTCGAGTCCGCGTGGGAGATGGCGCGCGGCGCGCCCGGCGACCCGACGCCCGTCGACATCGACCCCATGAAGGACATCGCGGTGCTGCCGTATTCGAGCGGCACGACCGGCCTGCCGAAGGGCGTGATGCTCAGCCATCAGAACCTGACGGCGAACATCCGCCAGACACTCGCGCTCAACATGATGGAGGAGTCGGGCGTCATGCTCGACTTCCTGCCCTTCTACCACATCTACGGCATGATGGTGCTGCTCAACTGCGGCCTCGCGACCGGCGCGACGCAGATCATCCTGCCGCGCTTCGACCCGGAGTCCGCGCTCCACATCATCCAGCAGCACCGGGTGACCGACCTGTTCTGCGTGCCGCCGGCGATCCTTGCGCTGGTGCACCACCCGCGTCTCGACGAGTTCGACCTGTCGTCGCTGCGTTTCCTCATGTCGGGCGCAGCGCCGCTCCCCGCCGAGGTCGCGCGCCTGGCGACCGAGAAGCTCGGCTGCATCGTCATGCAGGGGTACGGCATGACGGAATCGAGCCCGATCACCAACGTCAACCCGCTCGAAGCGCCGCGCGACGGCACCGTCGGCCCGCCCGTGGCGGACACGCTCGAGAAGGTCGTCAGCCTCGACAACGGCGAGGAGCTGCCGCCCGGCGAGGTCGGCGAGCTGCTCGTCTACGGCCCGCAGGTAATGCTCGGCTACTGGAAGCGCCCCGACGCCACCGAGGAAACGATCACCGCTGACGGCTGGCTGCGCACCGGCGACATCGCCTCCGCCGACCCGGACGGATACGTGCGCATCCACGACCGCAAGAAAGAGATGATCAAGTACAAGGGCTACCAGATCGCACCCGCAGAGCTCGAGGCGCTGCTCATGGAGCACCCCGGCGTGCGCGATGCCGCCGTCATCCCCAAGTACGACGACGAAGCGGGCGAAGTGCCGAAGGCGTTCGTCGTCGCAAAGGAGCCGGGGCTCGACCTCAACGAAGTCGCCGCGTTCGTCGCCGAGCGCGTGGCGCCCTACAAGAAGATCCGCGCGATCGAGGCGGTCGACGCGATCCCGAAGAACCCCTCTGGCAAGATCCTGCGGCGGCAGCTGATCGAACAGGAACGCGCGCGCGAGCAGTAGGAGGCGCACCATGGCCGACGAAGTATTGCTGGACAAGCGTGGCGACGGCGTCGCCGTCATTACGCTCAACCGCCCCGACAGCCTGAACGCGATGAGCCATCCGCTCGTCGAGTCGCTCGCGGCGTACCTGGCCGACTGCGGCGCCGACAACAACGTGCGCGCCGTCGTGCTGACGGGCGCCGGGCGCGCGTTCTGCGCCGGCGGCGACGTGAAGAGCATGGCCGCCGGCACGAACGCCGCGGCGGCCAACGGCGGCGCTGCGACGGAGGCGTCGTTCGGCTCGATCTTCGCAGCCGGCGTCGGCTGGCTGCGCACCGCCCAGCGCACGACCAGCTACGTGCTGCACACCATGCCCAAGCCGACGATCGCCATGGTCAACGGCCACGCCGTCGGCGCCGGGCTGAGCCTCGCGCTGGCGTGCGACGTGCGCATCGCCTCCGACCGCGCGAAACTCGGCACGATCTTCCGCAACGTCGGCTTCTCCGGCGATTTCGGCGGCTCGTACTTCCTGCAGCGGCTCGTCGGCAGCGGCCGGGCGCGTGAACTCTACTTCACCGGCGAGATACTCGAAGCGGCGGCGGCGCACGCCATCGGCATGGTGAACCGCGTCGTCGAGCACGAGCGCCTGGCCGAGGAAACGTTCGCCTTCGCGGCGCAGCTCGCCGCCGGGCCCACGCTCGCGTACGCCCGCATGAAGGAGAACCAGAACCGCGCCGAGCACAGCGACCTGCTGACGCTGCTCGACCAGGAGGCGCTCAACATGCAGCTCTCCGGCACCACCAACGACCACCGCGAGGCGGCGCGCGCATTCGTCGAGAAGCGGACACCGACGTTCAAGGGCCTGTAACCCGCCGCCCGCGACGCATAAACAAACGAGGCCGCCCGCGCGGCCTCGTGCTCGTGTACCGTTGACGCCCTACTGCGCGCGGATGCCCTCGACGCGCACGCGGAACGTGCCCTTCGGCGCCTCGACCTCGCCCTCCTCGCCGACGTGGCGCTGGTACACCGCGCGCCCGACGGGTGAGGCGATCGAGATGCGCCCCGATCCGGCGCCGACTTCATCCGGGTTGACGAGCGTGTAGGTCTTCTCGCCACCCGTGCGCAGGTCCTTGATCGTGACGACATCGCCGAGCCGCGCGACGTCACCGGGGTTCGCCGCGTTCCCTTCGAGGATCACCGCCTTGCGAAGCGTGGACTCCAGCTCGCGGATGCGCGCCTCGAGGTGTCCCTGCTCGTTGCGCGCCGCGTCGAGCGGCGCGTTCTCGCGGAAGTCCTTATCGGCCATCGCGCGCTTCAGGTCTTCCTGGATCTGCGGCCGCCGATCTTTCAGCCCTTCGAGCTCGGCGACGAGCGCATCGTGCCCGTCTTTCGTCAGGTACACCGGCTGCTCTTCGATGGTCTGGGCGTTGGCGCTGGACTTGTTCGCCTTGCGCACGCGCAGGTGCGTGCCGAGGTTCTCGCGCGAGTAGCCCCTCTCCTTGCACCACTTGAGGAACGCGCGGACCGTGTCCGCCCGGCGAGCCGCATCGGTCACGGTCGGCGGCAGGTGCTCGGCGTACTGCGCGACGTCGTGACCGTTGACCGCGGAGAGATCCCGGGACTCGCCGATCCAGCGGGCGAACTTCAATACTTCGGGTTGGGCCTCCGCCGTCGCGGCGGGCTTGAGGAGATCGAGGTACTTATGTGCAGCGTCTAAAACCGTGATGGAATCCGTGGTGACCTCACCTGCCATGGGCGATATGTCCCTCCTGCCAGATTGATTGTAGGAGGCGGGCGGAAAATGCGTCAAACGCGGTGCTATCCTCCGGGTGATGCTCGACGTGCTGGAGCGCGAATCCGCGGCCCGCGGCGTACGGCTCGGCGCCGGCCAGATCGCCCAATTCGGCGCCTACCTCGACCTGCTGACGGACTGGCAGTCCCGCCTGAACCTCGTCGGCAGCGCGGACCCGGACACGGTCGTGCGGCGCCACTTCATCGAGTCGCTTGCGCTCGGCGCAGCGCTGCGCGAACGCGAGATCCTGCGCCCCGACTCGCGCGTGCTCGACGTCGGCGCGGGCGCCGGGTTCCCGGGCGTTCCGATCAAGATCGCCTGGCCGTCCGTCGACCTCACGCTGATCGAGGCCACGGCGAAGAAGGCGGCGTTCCTGGAGGCACTCGTCGACGCGCTCGGACTCGACCGCACGACGGTCCTGACGGGGCGCGCCGAGACGCTCGCGCACGACCGCGCCCTGCGCGGTAGCTTCGACCTGGTGCTCGCGCGAGCGGTCGCCCCCCTGCCGGCGCTCGTCGAGCTGGCGCTGCCGTTCGCGCGCGTCGGCGGCCGGCTCGTCTCGCCCAAGGGCTCGCGCGCCGATGACGAGGTGCAGGCGGCCGGGGCGGCCCTGAGCGCGATCGGCGGCCGGACCATCGTGCTGCCGTTCGATGTGCCGGGTCCGCCGCAGCGCCTGGTGGTCGTCGCGAAGCTGCGGGAGACGCCGGCCGAGTACCCGCGCCGGCCGGGATTGCCGGCCAAGTCGCCGCTCGGCGGAAAATAGTGCGCTGAAACAGTGGACAAGCCGGCCAATAGTGTTGTATGAGATACTCGCTTGAACGTTTGAGCGGGTGCCCCGGCAAGTCAGGAGGACAGGCCGATGATGCAACAGACCAGCTTCGACCCGAACGCGCTCACCATGCGGCTCCGCCGTCTGGCGTCGCTCGATACGACGGTCTTCGACGAGGTGCGCTCCGACGGCGGCTCGACGGTGCCCGCCATCGTCGTCGCCGTCGTGTCGACGTTCCTCTTTGGCCTCGGCGGATGGCTGTGGTGGCTCTTCGCCGACCTTCCCGATTCTGGCGATGTGTTCGTCAAGTCGATGATCCTCGGGAGTATCTTCTCGCTCATCCTCTGGGCGGTGGCGGTCGCGTTGACCTACGTCATGCTCACGACGGTCTTCCGGGCGCGAGCCGACATCAACGAGCTCATCCGCGTGATGGGCTTCGCCGCCGCGCCGCTCGCGCTCGGCGTGCTGATGTTCATTCCGGAGCTCGAGTTCGGCATCGCGCTCACCGCGGTCGCGCTGTTCTTCGGCGCGAACGTCATCGCCATCCAGTCGGTGACCGATGCGGTCGCCGGCAAGGTGCTCGCCGCGGCGGGCGTCGGATTCCTGGTGTGGGCCGTGGTGCTCGGCTTCTTCGTCGGCGATGAGAACGCCTACGCGCCGGGGATCTTCGTGTTCGACACCGGCGTCGAGATCATGAAGGCGATCGGCGAAATCAACAGCTTCTTCTGAACCGGGGCCGCTTGACACCGGAGGAGCCCCCGCGCGGGGCTCCTCTTTTTTCCTGAGGTACACTCGCCCCGATGGACCTCCTCACGCGCATCCGCGACGAGATGGCGTTCGAAGGCAACGTCTGGAAGTCGTACGTCTACCGCTTCCTGATGCAGTTCCAGCTGTGGTGGCCGATCTGGGTCGTCTACCTGCAGAAGGAACGCGGCCTCTCGCTGACGCAGATCACGCTGCTGGATACGCCGTTCTTCCTGCTCATCGTGCTCGCCGAGGTGCCGACCGGCGCGATCGCCGACCGTTTTGGCCGCCGCGTGTCGCTGATGTTCGGCAGCGCGCTCTTCTCCGTAGCCGTGTTCATCTTCGGCATCGCCGACAACTACGCGATCATCCTCCTGTCGTACACGGCGTGGGGGCTCGGGCAGACGTTCCAGTCCGGCGCCGACACGGCGATCCTCTACGACAGCCTGAAGAAGGCCGGCCGCGAGGAGGAATTCCAGCAGATCAACGGGCGGCTCTGGGCGATCACGTCGTTCGCCGTGCTTCTCGCCATCCTCATCGGCGCGCCGATCGCCGCGGCGACCAGCTTCTCCTTCCCGATCATCCTGAGCGCGGGCATCGGGCTCGCCGCGTTGCCGTTCGCGTTCATCATGCACGAGCCGCGCGAACCGCACGCGCCCGAACACGACGACTACTTCCGCACCGTCGCCGCGGGAGTCCGCGACGCGTGGCGGCAGCCGGCGCTGCGCTACATCTTCCTGTTCAGCGCCATCCTCGTCATCGCTACGTTCACGCCGATGGTGTTCGCGCAGCCGTTCCTCGTGAAGCATGGCGTAGACACGGGCGACCTCGGCCTGTGGCAGGCGCCGGTGCGCGGCGCGGGCATCCTGTCGGCGCTCGTCGCATACCGCATCGTCTCGTCGATCGGGCAACGCGGCTCGTTCCTGGCGATGCCCGTCAGCCTGTCGATCGCGATGTTCTTCCTCGCCGGGTTCGACTCGTTGTGGGCGTATGCGGCATTCCTGCCGATCGGCGCCATCGCCGGCATGCAGAGCCCGCTGCTCGCGACGTACGTGAACAAGCGCATCCCCAGCGAGCGCCGCGCGACGATGCTGTCGGTGCAGAGCGTGATCGGCAGCGCGATCTTCGCGGTGATGCAGCCCGTCGGCGGCGTCCTGGCCGACTCGCTCGGGCTCCGCGGCATGTATTTGATCTTTGCGATCATGACGCTCGTCGTCGGCTGTGCGGTGCTGTTCCTGTGGCACCGCGCCGAGCTCGGCGAGGAGGCCGCCGAGCGGCAGCCGCTCGAGGCCGCGCCCGCGGCCGAGCCGGTGCGCGAGCCCGCGACCGCCGGCTGATGCGCCACGCATGACGCTGGCGGTGCTCTGCGGCGGCATCGGCGGGTCGCGGTTTGTACGCGCGCTCGCGTCGGTCGTCGAGCCGGACCGCATCACGGCGATCGTCAACACCGGCGACGACGACGAGTTCCACGGCCTCTACGTCTCGCCCGACCCGGACATCGTCACCTACACCCTGGCGGGCGAAGTCGACGAGGATCGCGGCTGGGGCCTGCGCGGCGACACCTTCCGCTGGCTCGACGCGCTGCGCCGCTTCGGTCACGAGACCTGGTTCAACATCGGCGACCGCGACCTGGCGACGCACCTCCACCGCACACGCCTCCTCCGCGACGGGGCGACGCTGTCCGAGGCGATGCGTGACATCGCAACGGCGTTCGGTGTGCGCGTCCGCATGCTGCCGATGTCAGACGACCGGGTCCGTACCGTGGTCGAGACCGGCGCCGGCGACCTCGCATTCCAGCGATTCCTCGTGCAGCGGCACGCGAGCGATACCGTGCGCGCGGTGCGATTCGATGGCGCCGCGGCGGCGCGACCAGCGCCGGGCGTCGTTGACGCGCTCGCGAGCGCCGAGGCGATCTTCATCGCGCCGAGCAACCCCATCGGCAGCATCGCGCCGATCCTCGCGGTGCCGGGCATCCGCGACGCCGTGACGCGGGCACGATGCGCGCGCGTCGCCGTGAGCCCGATCATCGGCGATCGCTCGCTGCAGCCGCCGGCCGGCGAGATGATGGCCGGCCTCGGCCACGAGGTGTCGGCGGCCGGCGTCGCGCGCCTGTACGCCGGCCTGATCGACGCGCTGATCGCCGACCCCGATGACGCCCGGCACGTGCCGGCGATCGAGGCCGCAGGCACACGCGCGCTGTTAGCGCCCGCTATCATCGGCGACGATGCCTCGCGGCGCGCGCTCGCGCACGCCGCGCTCGCCGCGGCTGGCATCGCCTGACAACGCCGCACGCCGTGTAAGATGCCCGCATGACGGTGTTCGCGTCCGGCACGCGGCGGTTCTGGCAACTCGACATCGCGAGCCGCGCGGCGCTGCTCTCGTTCGTCTCCAACCTCGTGCTCGTCTCGCTCAAGCTGGCCGCCGGGTTCGTCTTCGGCTCGGTCGCCGTGCTCGGCGACGGCATCGACAGCGCGGAGGACGTATTCGCGTCGGCGCTCGCGTTCTTGACCGTGCGGCTCGCGCTGCAGCCGGCCGATGCGGAGCACCCCTATGGCCACGGCAAAGCCGAGAGCCTGGCGGCGATGTCGCAGGCGGCGCTCATCGGCGCCGGCGCGGTCTTTGTCGCGGTCGCCGCGCTGCGGCGCATGGCGGCCGGCGACAGCGCGATCGAAATCGGCCCGTCGCTGGTGGTCATGGCGGTCGCCGTCGCGATGAACTTCGCCGTCGCCGCCTACTCGTTCCACGCCGCGCGGGCGAGCGGCTCCGTCGCCATCCATTCCGACGCCCACCACCTGATGACGAACGTTGTGCAGGCCGGCGCGGTGATCCTGGGGCTCATGCTCGTGGCGATCACCGGCAACAACATCTTCGACCCGATCGTCGCGCTGCTGCTTGCGGCGTACCTGCTGTGGATCGCCTACGCCATCCTGCGCGCCGCGCTGCGTGAGCTCATCGACACGGCGCTGCCCGAGGATGAAGTGCGGAAGCTCGAGCACTGCCTGGAGCACGAGAGCCACGGCGTGCGCGGGTACCACGCGCTGCGCACGCGCAAGTCCGGCCGCGAAAAACACATCGACCTGCACATCGTCATCGATCCCGCGATGACCGTGAGCGACGCGCACCGCCGGATGGATGAGATCGAAGGTCACATCACCGAGCTGATCCCCGGCGCCATCGTCACCATCCACCTCGATCCGGATGAGCCGGGGATGAACCAGCCGCCCCCGCCGTCGCAGCCGAACCGCGCGCTGCGCGTGCACAGCCACTGAGGAGGGGCGCCATGTCGGGCGGACTCGAAGGCAAGGTTGCGATCGTCACTGGTGCGGCGCGCCACCGTGGCATCGGCCGGGCGATCGCCGTGCGCCTCGCCGAGGATGGCGCGGATGTCGTCGCTGTCGGCTCACCGCGCCCGCCGGAATCGTTCCCGGAAGCCGAGCGCGCGATCGGATGGAAGGGCGCCACCGGCGTCGCCGGGGAAATCGAGGCGCTCGGCCGCCGCGGCATGGCGATCGACGCCGACCTGTCGAAGAAAGAAGAGGCGGAGCGCATCGTCTCGGAGACGATCGCGCGATTCGGCCGGATCGACATCCTCGTCAACAACGCCGGGCTCGCCTACTGCGGCGAGCGCAACCTGTGGGAGATCGACGACAAGGAGTGGTACGACGTCGTCGATGTCAACCTGAACGGCGTGTACCTGCTGACAAGCCGCGTGATGCGGCACATGGTGCCCGCCGGCCACGGCGGGCGCATCATCAACATCTCCTCGTCGGCCGGGCGGATGGGCGCGCCACAGTACGGCGCCTACTGCGCGACGAAGTGGGGCATCATCGGCCTCACGCAGATGCTGGCGATCGAGGCGGCGCCGCACCGCATCACCGTGAACGCCGTGGCGCCCGGCTCGGTCGACACCGACATGATGGACGCCACGTTCGGAAACATGGCGACGCGCTTCGGCGCGGACGCCGCCGCGATGAAGGGGCTGGTGCTCCGCGTCACGCCGCTTGGCCGCCAGGGCCGGCCCGACGAGATCGCCGCCGCCGTCGCCTACTTCGCCTCGGCCGATGCCGACTGGGTGACGGGCCAGACGCTGAACGTCAACGGCGGCAACCCGATGAACTGACGGTCAGCCCAGCTGGCCCGTCGCCTGCATGACCAGCGTCAGCGCCACGAGCCCGGCCGTTTCGGACCGCAGCACGCGCCCGCCCATCGTCACGACCGTCGCGCCCGCGACAGTGGCTTGCTCGACCTCCGCCGGCTCGTAGCCACCCTCCGGGCCGATGAAGATGCTCACCTCGCCGGCGGCGAACAGCGCGTCAATGTCCGCCGCAAGCGCCTCGGCGATGCCGGGAGTAGCGGCGGGCGCTTCCTCGTACGGCAGCAGCAGCAGACCCGGCGCCGACGCCAGCGCCGCATCGAACGCCATCGGCTCATCGACGTCCGGGACGACCGTGCGCTCGCACTGCTCCGCTGCCTCGGTCACGATGCGCTGCCAGCGTTCGGCGCGCTGGCCGCCGGCCGCGGTCCTCACCACCGCGCGAGCGGTGAGCAGCGGCACGAAGCGCGCCGCGCCGACCTCCGTGCCCTTCTCGATCAGCCAGTCGAAGCGCTCGCCTTTCGTGATCGACTGGTACAGGTGCACGCGCACCGTCGGCTCGGGCGTCCCGTCGCGCCGCGCGATGATGCTCGCTCGCACGCGCCGCTCGCCGGCGGACTCGATGCGCGCGAGCGCCTCGCCGCCCCTGCCATCGAACAGCACGGCTTCGTCGCCTGCGCGCAGGCGCAGCACCCGCACGAGTCGGTGCGCCAGCGCGCCTTCCAGCGTTACGTCGTCGCCATCGAGCGCGGGCGGCGGGACGAAGAAGCGGCGGCTCACGAGCGCACCGCCTCGATGCAGCGCCACTCGCCCATCCGGCGCACGGCGTCGATGCGCGCGTCCGCGCCGGTGAGCGCGTCGCGCACCTCGCGCTCGCGCTCGCCGATCACGCCCGAAACGATGAGCCGCCCGCCCGGCGCGAGCGCCTCGACGAGCGAAGGCGCGAGACCGGCGATCACCCGCGCGACGATGTTGGCGACGATGACGTCGAACGTCCCGAGCGGCGGCTCGCCGAAGGGCCACGCCGCGCCGGCGCTTCCTTCGCGCGCGTCCACCGCGCGCCCCACGCCGTTGCGTCGCGCGTTGTCGGTCGTGATGCGCACGCAGTCCGGGTCCGTATCGAGGGCGGTCACGCGGGCGCCGAGTTTCGCCGCGACGAGCGACAGGATCCCGGAGCCGCTGCCGACGTCGAGCACGCGCATGCCGGGCTGCACGGCCCGCTCGAGTGCCTCGATGCACATGCGCGTGGTCTCGTGCTGGCCGGTGCCAAACGCCATCCCCGGGTCGAGCCCGACGACGACATCGCCCGGCGCCGGCTCGTACGCGCGCCACGACGGCACGATGACGATGCGCTCGCCGAACCGCTCGATGTGGAAGTGCTCTTTCCAGGCCTCCGCCCAGTCCTCCTCCGCCACGTCGCGCACCGAGACATCGGCGCCGACGTCCGCGTCCAGGAGCGCAGCGCGCGCCGCGTCAGCGTCGCCGGCGACACGCAGATACACGCGCACGAGTGCGCGTCCGCCAGGGCGCGGCACGGCGTCCGATTCGAGGTCCGGCTGCGTGAACGGCACGTCGATCGACGCGTCCGCGCCGGTCGCCGCGCGCAACAGGTCCGCGGTGAACTCCGCTCGCGTCGCCGGCACCGCCGCCGTGAGTTCGATGTAGCGCATGGCGGGGTTCAGCGGGGCTCCGCCGCCGCGTTCTCCGGCGCCGGCGCTCCCTTCCGCGCCGACGCTCGCGCGGCGTCTCGCTCGCGCTCGAACTCGGCCCACTCCACCGCCAGCTTGCGGTGGGCGTAGTCGTAGCCGATCGAATCGCCGATCCAGCCGCCGAGCAGCCCGGCAAACACGCGCCCGCCGACGATGAACACCGCGGTCGCCGCGGCGAGCATCCACAGCGACTGGTCCATGCGGTACACCGCGACCCACGCGAGCACGATGAACAGCACGAGTCCCAGCCCGAGCCCGGCGAACGCGAACGAGTTGACGATCAGCGACTCCCGCTTCCGCATCCGCCGGTAGAGCGCGAATGCGTCCTGCGGGATGCGGTCGAGCGGCGGCCACTCCGCGAGCGACGCGCCGCAGTGGCCGCACGCCTCGTCGCGCTTGCCGACGGGCGTGTAGCAGTACCCGCAGAACCGGCCGATGTTCGGGATACTGCCCTTGATCATCGCGTCCATGATCTCGTCGAGCCGCGGCGAGAACACGGGCAGCGCCGGCCCGGGCGCGTTCACGATGCCACCGCCCGCCGCTGCGCCTCGACCACGCGCCGCAGGTCGCGGAAGAACCGCGCCTTGTCGGCGCGCTTGTACGCAGCGCCGCGCGGGCTCGTCGAGGGCATGACGAACACCACGGCATCGCCGATGCGCTCTGGCTGCACGCCGAACGCGCTCGGGTGGGCGGCGTAGACCTCGTAGATGCGTTTGCCGTTAAAGCACACCACGCGCGGCCTGCAGCGCAGCAGCTTCGTGCGCAGCGCCTTCGCGCCGGCGCGGAGCTCGGCGAGCGCCAGGTCGGCGACGCCGCGCGTCGCGCGCGGCACCATGTTCGTCAGCCCGATGCCCCACTCCAGCACGCGTGCGTCGTCATCGGCAGTCAGCCGCTCGCCGACCAGCCCCGACTCCGAGAGCAGCGGCCAGAAGTGATTGCCCGGGCCCGCGTAGTGGTGCCCTGCCGCCGCCGACCGCATCCCCGGGTTAATGCCGACGATGACGAGATCGAGCCCCGGGCGCAGGTAATCGGGAAGCGTCTTCACGTTCGTCAACGTAGCACACGCCGCGCGCACGCTCCTGCGCGCACCGCGGGCCGGTCGGTATCATAGCCGCGTGGCGAAGCAGGCTCGCAGGGACACGCGCCTCGACCGGCTGCAGGTGCTGGCGGTGGTGCTGCCGGTCGCCTACATCATCTTCATCGTCACGGCGGTATACAGCTTCGGGCTGCCGCTGTGGGCGGGCGCAGTGATCACCGCCGGCATCTCCATCCCCGCGGTCATCGGCTTCGCATTCCTGATCTTCCGCTCGGTGACGGGCATGCGCGACGACCTGATCGAGCGCGAGGCGAAGTTCCGCGACCTGCTCGAATCGGCGCCGGACGCGATCGTCATCGTCGATTCCGAGGGGCGCATCGTCATGGTCAACCAGCAGACGGAGCGCATCTTCGGCTGGCGCGCCGGCGAGCTCGTCGGCATGGACGTCGACACGCTCATCCCGCGGGAGATGCGCGGCAACCACCTGCGCCAGCGCGTCGGCTACGGGGCGAGCCCGCACACCCGCGAGATGGGCGCCGGCCTGCAGTTGCGCGGCGAGCGCAAGGACGGCACGGTGTTCCCGGCCGAAATCAGCCTCAGCCCGATCCGCACCGTCGACGGAATGCTCGTGATCTCTACCGTGCGCGACATCACCGAGCGGAAGCGCATGGAGGTGGAGCGGGAGCAGCTGCTCGCCGAGGCGGAAGCCGAGCGCGAGCGCCAGCGCATCGGCATGGACCTCCACGACGGTGTGATCCAGTCCATCTACGCCGTCGGCCTCAATCTCGAGAACGCCGCCGCCGACGTCACCGACGACCCGCCGGCCGTCGCCAAGCGCATTGACCGCGCGATCGAGCAGCTCAACGACGTGATCCGCGACATCCGCAGCTACATCATGGACCTGCGGCCGGCTCGCTTCACGGGCAACCTCGGCGAATCGCTCGCGGCGCTGGCCGAGGACTTCCGCGCGAACTCGCTGATCGACACGACTGTGCGGGTCGAGCCTTCGGTGCCCGCGGTCGGCGAGGAACGCGCGATGGCCATGTTCCACATCGCCCAGGAGGCGCTGAACAACGTGCGCAAGCACGCGCGCGCCACATCGGTCACGCTCGCGCTGTCAAGCAACGACGCGCACGTCCGGCTTGAGATCAGCGACAACGGCGAGGGGTTCGAATCCGGCATGGAGCATGGCGAGGAGCACCGGGGGCTGCGCAACATGGCTTCGCGCGCGCGTTCCGCCGGGGGTACACTGTGCGTCGAGAGTGCGCCGGGGGAGGGCACGCTCGTCCGCGTCGAACTGCCGGCGCTCGAAGGGGTTGGAGACCGCGCATGACCAAGACACGCATCATGATCGTCGATGACCACGAGGTCGTCCGCGAGGGCCTTCGGTCGCTGCTGAACCGCCACGAGAGTTTCAGCGTCGTCGCCGATGCCGCGAATGTCGAGCACGCCGTCGCCGAGGCCGCGCGCACCCAGCCCGATGTCATCGTGATGGACGTGCGGCTCCCTGATGGCAGCGGCATCGAGGCGTGCCGCGAGATCCGCCAGGTCCGGCCCGAGACCAAGGTCATCATGCTTACGTCGTACGCCGACGAAGACGCGGTGTTCGCATCGATCCTCGCCGGCGCCGCGGGCTACCTGCTGAAGCAGACACGCGGTAACCAGCTCGCGGAAGCCATCGAAGCTGTCGCGCGCGGCGAGTCGCTGCTCGACCCCGCTGTCACGCAGAAGGTGATGGACCGCGTGCGCATGTCCGGCAAGCGCGCGCAGGACGACCCGCTCGCCGAGCTTACCGAGCAAGAGCACAAGATCCTCACGCTCATCGCCGAAGGCAAGACCAACAAGGAGATCGCCGAGGAGGTGTTCCTCAGCGACAAGACGGTGAAGAACTACGTCAGCAACATCCTCAGCAAGCTAAACCTTCGCCGACGCTCCGAGGCCGCCGCGTTCATCGCCCGCCGCGAGCCGCACCGCGAGTAACCACCGCCGGCGGCGCCAGGATCCACGACCTGACCGTCGCGGTGACCGCACACGACGACACAATGGGCGGAGGCCGCATGGCCTCCGCCCTCGGCATATCTCCGCGCGCCCTCGCTACAAGCCCGCCGCCGTGATCGCTCCCTCGCTCGCCGATGAGACGAGCGCCGCGTACTTCGCCATCACGCCGGTGCGATAGCGCGGCGGCGGCGGCCGCCAGTCGCGCAGCCGCGCCTGCATCTCGTCGCCGCTGATCTCGACGTCGAGCCGCCGGTTCGGGATATCGAAGCTGATCGTGTCGCCCTCGCGCACGGCGGCGATCGGCCCGCCGACGAACGCCTCCGGCGCAACGTGTCCGGCCATGAGCCCGCGCGTCGCGCCGCTGAACCGCCCGTCGGTGAGCAGCGCGACCGTCTCGCCCATCCCCTCGCCCACGATCGCCGAGGTGACGCCGAGCATCTCGCGCATGCCCGGGCCACCGCGAGGCCCTTCGTAGCGGATGACGACGACGTCGCCCGGCTTGATCTCGCGCCGCGTGACGGCCGCCATCGCGTCCTCCTCGCGGTCGTACACGCGCGCGGGGCCGCGGTGCGTGAGCCGCTCGTGGCCGGCGACCTTCACCACGCAGCCCTCCGGCGCGAGGTTACCCTTGAGGACCACGAGCCCGCCCGTCGGCTTGATCGGCCGCTCCAGCGGCAGCACGACGTCCTGCCCGGCGGTCTCGACCGCCAGCAACGCCTCCTCGCCAAACGTGCGGCCAGTCGGCGTCATGCGCGATGCATCGGCGAAGCCGCCCTGCACGAGCCGCTGCGCGACCAGCTGCGCGCCGCCTGCGCGGTCGAGGTCCGCCGCCACGTACCGGCCACCCGGCTTGAGGTCCGCGAGCAGCGGCGTGCGCGTGCTCACGGCATCGAAGTCGTCGATCGTCAGCGGCACGCCGGCCTCCCGCGCCAGCGCGAGCAGGTGCAGCACCGCGTTGGTCGACCCGCCCGTCGCGGCGACGCCGGCGATCGCGTTGTCGAACGCCGTGCGCGTCAGGATGTCGAGCGGCCGCACGTTGCGCCGCAGGATGTCCATCACGATCTCGCCCGCGCGCACGCCGACGTCGTCTTTCCGCGGGTCGACCGCCGGGACGCTCGCGCTGCCGAACGGCGACAGGCCAATGAACTCCATCGCGAGCGCCATCGTGTTGGCGGTGTACTGGCCGCCGCATGCGCCGGGCCCCGGGCACGCCGCTTGCTCCAGCCGCTCGAGGTCGGCGTCCGACATCCGCCCGGCGGCGTTCGCGCCGACTCCCTCGAACACGTCCTGGATCGTCACGTCGCGCCCGTCGAACGTCCCCGGCAGGATCGACCCGCCGTAGACGATGATCCCCGGGATGTTGAGCCGCGCCAGCGCCATCGCCGCCGCCGGGATCGTCTTGTCGCAGCCGACGAGACACACCAGCGCATCGAACATGTAGCCGCGCGTGCAGAGCTCGATCGAGTCGGCGATCACCTCGCGCGAGATCAGCGACGTCTTCATCCCCTCGGTGCCCATGGTGATGCCGTCGCTGATGGCGATCGTGTTGAACTCCATCGGCGTGCCGCCCGACTTGCGCACGCCTTCGGCCACCTTCTCCGCGAGCAGCCGCAGGTTGAAATTGCACGGCATCGTCCCGATCCACGTGTTGGCGATGCCTACGATTGGCTTCTCGAGATCGGCCCGCGTGAGCCCGATGCTGTAGTAGTACGAGCGGGCGGGCGCGCGGTCGCGGCCCTCGGTGATCGTGCGGGAGTTGTGCTTGGGGTCGAACGCCATGTCTGCCTCCGTGTGCGCCACAGCGTAGCGAGGCCGTGCCACGCGGGCCAGACGAGCCCCGCGTATCATGCGTGCGTGAGCGCGAACATCACCGGCGAACGCAAGCGCGACCGACTCGCCGGGAACATCGCCCTGCTCGGGTTCGTGAGCTTCTTCGCCGACGTCAGCAGCGAGATGGTGTACCCGATCATCCCGCTGTTCCTGAGCGGGCCGCTCGGCGCGCCGGCCGTCGCGGTGGGCGTCATCGAGGGGATCGCCGAGAGCACGGCGAGCGTGCTGAAACTGTACTCGGGCTGGTTCTCGGACCGCGTGCGGCGACGTGTGCCGCTCATCTTCGGCGGCTACGCACTGGCGGCCGTGGCAAAGCCGGCGATCGCCGCCGCCGTCGCCTGGCCGATGGTGCTCGGCGCGCGGGTCCTCGACCGCGCCGGCAAGGGGCTGCGGACGGCGCCGCGCGACGCGCTCATCGCCGAGTCGATCGAGCCGTCGGAGCACGGGCGCGCGTTCGGCCTGCACCGCGCGATGGACAGCGCGGGCGCGGTCGTCGGCCCGCTGGTGGCGATCGCGCTGCTCGCGATGTTCGGCGCCGGAAACTACCGGCCGATCTTCCTGCTGGCGTTCCTGCCCGGCGTTGCGGGTGCGGCGCTGGTGCTGCTCGCGCGCGAACCCGCGCGCGCGCCGCGCGAGCGCGCCAGCGCGCCGCCAATCCTCTCGCTTGCGGGCTATGACCGCCGCTTCCTGGTCTTCCTCGGCGTGACGATGCTGTTCGCGCTCGGCAATTCCAGCGATGCGTTCCTGATCCTCCGCGCGCGCGACCTCGGCCTCGGCGCGCTGGCGGCGGTGCTCGCGTACGTGGTGTACAACGTCGTGTACGCGTCGCTGTCGTTGCCGGCAGGCATCCGCTCGGACCGCATCGGGCGAAGGCGCGTGCTCGTCGCGGGGTTCGCGGTGTTCGCGGCCGTCTACGGCTGCTTCGCAATCGCCCGCGACGCGTGGGCGGTGTGGCCGCTGTTCGCGGTGTACGGCGCCTACATCGCGATGACCGATGGCGTGGCGCGCGCGTACATCGCCGATCTCGTCGAACCGCAGCGCCGCGGAGCCGCGCTCGGCTTATACAACGCGATACTCGGCGTGATGGTGCTGGTTGCGTCGGTGCTCGGCGGAGCGCTGTGGGATCTCATCGGGCCCGAGGCCACGTTCGCGTTCGGCGCGACGACCGCGGCCGCGGCGGCGATGGTCCTTGCGATCACCGGGGATCGGGCGCCGGACGGCGCGACCGCATGCCCGCCGCCACGCGGCGCATCGGCGTGCCCGGCGCGGGGGAGGTGACAGCGATCGTCTCGCCGCCCGCCGGAGACGCGGGCTGGACGTTGCTCTACGCGCCGGGCGCCGGCTCGAACGTGCACGATCCGTTTGGCGCGCACCTGTGCGACGCGCTGGCGGCGCGCGGCGTCACCGCCGTGCGGTTCCAATTCCCGTACATGGAAGCGCGACGCCGCGCGCCCGACCGCACGCCGGTGCTCCTCGCCACGTGGCGCGCGATGATCGGCGAGTTCGGCGCGCCCCGCGCGAAGCTCTGCGCCGGCGGGCGTTCGATGGGCGGCCGCATCGCGTCGATGGCCGTCGCCGATGGAGCGCGCATTGACGCGCTCGCCCTGTTCGCGTACCCGCTGCATCCGCCGGGGCGGCCGGAGCAGCGGCGCACCGAGCATCTCCCGGCGATCCGCTGCCGGACGCTGTTCGTCAGCGGCGCCAACGACGCCTTCGCATCGCCCGCGGAGATCGCCGACGCCGCGGCGCTGGCGCCGCGCGCGCGCGTCCACCTGATCGATTCCGCGGACCACGGCTTCGCCGCGCCGAAGGCGAGCGGCCGGACACGCGGTGACGTCTATGCGGAAGCGACCGACGCGTTGGTCAGGTTTCTGCGCCTGCCGCGCACCTAGCCGAGCGCGTCTTTGATCTTGCCCATGAAGCCGCGGTCCTCCTGCGGCTTCACGTCCTGGCCCATCGACTCGGCGAGGCGCTTGAGGAGGTCCTTCTGTTCCTTCGTCAGTCCCTTCGGCGTCACGACGCTGGCGCGCACGATCATGTCGCCGCGCGCGCTGCCGCGCAGGTGCGGCACGCCCTTCCCGCGCACGATGAACACTTCGCCGGTCTGCGTGCCGGCGGGCACCCGCAGCGTGTGCGGCTCACCCTCGATCGTCGGCACCTGCACCTCGTCGCCGAGCGACGCCTGCGCGATGCTGAGCTCGAGCTCGAGCAGCAGGTCGTCCTCGTCGCGCTGGAAGACATCGTGCGGCTTGACGTTGATCTGCACGTAGAGGTTCCCGCGCGGACCGCCGTTCGCGCCGATCTCGCCTTCGCCGCTGAGCCGCATCTGCGATCCGTGGTCGACGCCGCCGGGGATCTTCACGCTCAGCTTGCGCTTGCGCTTCTCCCGCCCGACGCCCTTGCAGTTGCGGCACGGCGTGCCGACGACGCGGCCCTCGCCGCGGCAGCGGTCGCACATCGCCACGTTCACGAACTGCCCGAAGATGCTCTGCTGGACCTTGCGCAATTCGCCGGTGCCGTTGCAGGTCCCGCAACGCTCCGGCTGCGTGCCGGGCTCGGCGCGCAGGCCATTGCAGGCGGTGCAGATCTCCGCCGTCATCACCTCGATCTCGCGCTCGACGCCGAACACCGCATCCTCGAAGCTGATCGTGACGGTGCGGCGGACATCGGCGCCACGCTGCGGGCCGCGCTGCGCGCGCCCCTGTTGCCCGCCAAAGAACGCGTCGAAGATGTCGCCGAGCCCGCCGAACCCAAACCCGTCGAACCCGCGCGCGAACGGGTTATCACCCTGCGCCGCAGCATGCCCGTACCGGTCGTACATCGCGCGCTTCTCCGGGTCGGAGAGCACCTCGTACGCCTCATTGACCTGCTTGAAGCGGGCCTCGGCGCCCGCCTCCTTGTTTCGGTCGGGGTGGTACTGCATCGCCAGGCGGCGGAACGCCTTCTTGATCTCGTCGGGCGTCGCCTCGCGCGCCACGCCGAGGACGTCGTAGTAATCTTGCTTCTGGTCTGTCGCCATATCCCCGCTGTTCGCTCGGTCCCGCAGCCGGCCTTCTCCCGCCGCCAGCCTTCTATTGTAGCGGGTGCGCGCCGCCGCGATATCGGGGTTCCCGCGCACAACAGCGCGCCCGCCAGCCGGCGGGCGCGCTCGTCGTCACTCCAGATGAGGAGGCTACTCGATCGACCAGGTGACGGTGACGTTCACCACCACATCAAGCTCCCCGGTGAGGACCGGCGTCGACTCGAATTCCTGCGCAAGGTCGGCCGCCGCGCGTCCGGCGGCGTACGGGACGGGAGGCGAGACCGCCGCCCCCTCGACGATGGCGATCGGGCTGCCGAGCGACACGCCGCTCGCCCGTGCCAGCGTCTCGGCGCGCGCCTTCGCATCGCCGACCGCCTTCTCGCGCGCCTCGTCCTGCAACGTCTCCGGCTTGTCGATCGTGAACGAGATGCCCTGGATCTGCGTGTCATTGCCGCCGGCGCCGACCGCGTCGTCGATCACCTTGCTCGTGTTGTCGATCTCGCGGATCTTCGCCGAAACGGTGTTGTTCACGCGGAAGCCGCGCAGCGTCTGCGTGCCGTTGCTGTTGTAGTCGTACTCCGCGCTGATGTACAGCTGCGTCGTCTGGATGTCCTTCTCATCGACGCCGTTCCCCTTGATCGACGAGATGATCGCGTCCATCGATGTCGCCGCCTGCGTGCGCGCACCGGCGACCGTCGGGGCGAGCACCGACACACCGAGCTGGATCAGCGCCAGGTCCGGCTTCGCCTGCACCTTTCCCTCGCCGCTGACGGTGATGCCACGTACGGCGTCATCCGGCGGCGTCTCGATGCGCGTCGTCTTGTCGCCGCACGCCGCAATCGTGAGCGCGAGCGGCGCAAACAACGCCCCCGCGAGGATCAACCGCTTCCTGTTCATGACCTCTCCCTCCGTTTCCACCATGCGGCCGCGGCCACCATTGCCGCGGCCGCAGCCAGGGCCAGCATCGACCACTGCGCGATGCGCATCGCGCCCGGAGCGTCGTCGTCGTCCGCCATCGCCTCTGCGAATCCGTCCTCCTGCAGCGTCTCGCGCTCCGGCGCTGGCGACGCGGAGTACGGCGCGCCATCGTCGCCCGCCGACGAACCGGCGGCGCCCTGCGGCGGGTCCGCCTCGGCGCCGGCGTCGCTGTCGGCCGTCGTGCCGGCGCCCGCTCCCTCCGCCAAAGGCGCCTCGGCGTTGCGTCGCATCTCGGCCGCGCCCTTGTCCTCCGCGGCCGTCATGGCCATCGGGCCGGCGCCATCCTCCCCGTTGGTCGACGCGTCCAACATGACAAGCGTCGCGAACATCACGAGCGCCGCCGCGCTGAGCGCAGGCATCGCCCGGTACCACAGCGGCGACGGGCCACGCTTCGCCGCCGCCTCGACATCGGCGCGGCGCAGGCGGAACGAGCGCGGCGCATCGGCCTCCGGCATCGCGCGCAGCATCGCGCGGACCGAGCGCAACTCGCCGAGCCTGGAGCGACACACGTCACAGCCGGCGACATGCGACTCGAGCGCGGCAGCCTCGGCCGGCGCCAGCGCGCCGTCCGCAAGCGCGGACAGCGCCACGACGTCGGGTTTGTGAGTTCTGCGCAACATCGCTAACGGATTCTTCACAGGTTCACCGTGCTCCGGGCGCTACGCTGCGCGGCATGCCGCTCCGCCCGGTCAATCTACAGACGCTCCCGTCCGCCCGTTTGTTCCCGCTCGCCCGCGAGCAGCGCCCGCAGCTTCTCGCGCCCGCGGGCGATGCGCGACTTGACGGTGCCCAGGGACACTGCCGCCGCCGCCGCGATCTCCTCGTACGCGTAGCCGTGGATGTCGCACATCACCACGGCGAAGCGCTGGTCGGCGGGCAGCCGCAGCAGGGCCGCCTGCATCCGCGCGTGCTGCTCCGAGCGCAGCGCCGCGGACTCGGGGCCCGGCGCCGGGTCCGGCGGCTCGACCGGCGCGGTAGCGCCGGGCGCCGGCGCATCGAGCGAGACGGCGGGGCGACGGGCGCGGCGGCGCAACTCGTCGGTGCAGGCATTGGCCGCGATGCGCAGCAGCCACGCGCGGAAGTTCGCACCGCGGAACGTGCCGATCGCCCGCCACGCCGCGAAAAACGCCTCCTGCGTCCCATCCTCCGCTGCCGCCGGCGTGCCGACCATTCGAAGGCAGAGGTTATACACCGCGCGCTCGTGCTCATCGACGAGCGCGTTGAATGCGTCGAGGTCGCCCTCGCGGGCGCGTGCGACGAGCTCGGCGCCGGCGTCCGGTGGGTCCGCGCTCGTCTCGGGCGAGGAAGTGGTCATCGGGGGCGAATTCTAACAGAGCCGCGGCGCAACGGATGCGCGTGCTAGAATAGGGCCGCATATGTCGAATGAATGGCCCGGCCGAGACCCCTCAGCCGGCGAGCCTCCGCCAACGCAACATCACTTTGATGACATCGAACGCGCGCCGGCGCCCGGCGACGCAGCGCCTTCAGGACGCCCTGCGCCATACGCCTACGAAGCTGACGTGACGGAAGTCCCGGCTTCGCTCGAACTGGCCTACACCTCCGCAGACCTGGGCCTGAGCCCGCACGCCGCCGAGCGCGCCTTCCCGTACGAGAAGCGCCGCCGTCGCGCGACGAGCGCGCGCCTGCGCCGTGTCGGCCGCGAGCTGGCGGAGACGGTGATCCTTGCCGTCCTCATCTTCTTTGCCGTCAAGGCCGTGGTCCAGAACTTCCGCGTCGAGGGCTCCAGCATGGAGCCGACGCTCTCCGGCGAGCAGTACCTGCTCGTGAACAAGGCGCTGTACTTCCGCGTCGACATGGAGCAGGTCCATCGCTTCCTGCCGTTCATCTCCGACGATGGCGGCCGCGAGCGGCACCTGTTCCGCGCCCCGCGGCGCGGCGACATCATCGTGTTCCGGTTCCACCTGGACACGAGCCGCGACTTCATCAAGCGCGTTATCGGCGTCCCCGGCGACACGGTCGAGGTGCGCGACGGCACGGTGTACATCAACGGCGCGCCGCTGAAGGAGGACTACATCCTCGCCAGCGCCAACTACAGCTACGGCCCGAAGACGGTGCCGGACGGCCATTACTTCGTGCTCGGCGACAACCGGCGCAACAGCTTCGACTCGCATGCATGGGGCTCCAACTGCCCGCAGCAGCAGCAGTGCGACTTCGTGCCGGAGGAGAACATCATCGGCCAGGCGTGGGTGTCGTACTGGCCGTTCGACAGCCTTGGCCTGATCGCGAACCGCAACCTCAAGCCGCAGGCGCCGTAGATAACGGACCGACACGCGAGCGCAGGCGCGAGCAGCATTCGCTCGCGCCTTGCCGTTGGCCGCCTACTTCCCGGCGACGAACGCGGCGTACAGCGGCTGGTCGAGCTCGAGCTCACGCACGTTGCGCAGTCCCGCCTCCCCCGCCATCGCCTCGATCTCGGCGCGCGAAAAGAAGCCGACGGCGTGGCCGCCCTTGGCGATCGCCTGCGGCACCTCGTAGAACAGGTCGATGTGCGCCAGCACCGCGTTGTACGTGCCCGTGCACTCCTCGATGCGTTCTGGCCCGCGGATCTCCGTGATCAGCAGCACTCCGTTGTCCTTTAACGCGCGCCGGGCGTTGGCGAGCACGACGCGCGCGTCATCCATCTCGTGCAGCGAGATCTGCGTGTAAATGAAGTCGAACGCGTCTTCGCTCGTCAGATCCTCGCCGCGCATCTCCTCGGCGTGCACACGCTCCGCCATCCCGGCGGCCTCGATGCGCTCGCGGGCGACGCCGACCGACGTCGCGTCGGAGTCGAGGCCGGTGACGCCGCACTCCGGGAAGGCGCGCCCGAGCGCCACCAGCCCCGCGCCCGCGCCGCACCCGATCTCGAGGATCGAGCCGCCGGATTGCAGGCGCTCGCTGAGCTCCGGCAGCGCGGGCAGCAGCACGCTCGGCAGGAACAGCTCGTACGCCGCCTTGCTGAACGCATGGATCGACTCGACCATCTCGTGCCCGTACTCCGCGAACGGGATCCCCTCGCCCGTGCGCATGCACTCGGCGATGCGGTCGGCGAGGCGCGACTCGACGGCCGAGCTGGTCGCCAGTCCGGCCATGTACTGGAAGTCGCCGTCATCGAGCAAGAGCTGGTCCATGTACGGCGCCATCGTGAACCGGCCCGAGGCGGCGTCATAGCGGAGCAGCTCGCCGGCGAGCGCGGTACGCGCCCACGCGAGCACGTAGCGCGGATCCGCCGGCGCTCGCTCGGCCATCTCCTCGACGGTCAGCCCGGCCGGCGATGCGACGATCGCCTCGAACAGTCCCAGCTTGATGCCGTAGTACGCCATCCGCAGGGTGGCCGCGCCCGCGGCCCACTCGAAGACCTTCAGCGCCTGGACGTCCTTGCTGACGTACTCGTCCTGCACGCGCACTCCCCTTCGGCGGCCACGCGGCCGCGCTGCACGAATACCACCGCCCGCCACGAAGCGATAGCGCGCCCGCCCGCGGGGCGCCGTGCCGATATAGGGGCATCGCGGGTTGCGGCGCCCGCCCGCCTCTCCGACAATGAGCGAAGAGGGAGCAGCGCGGAGGATCTCCATGTTGCTGGCCAGGAAGCAGGTGGAAGCACGCCTGCGGTCGCTCAGCGGCTGGGAGCGCGACGACGACGGGATCGAGAAGGTGTACCGGTTCGCCGGGTTCGACGAGGCGATGGACTTCGTGAACCGCGTTGCCGGGCTCGCACGGGAGGCCGACCACCACCCGGAGATCAAGGTCTCGTACGACAGGGTGAAGCTGTCACTGAGCACGCACAGCGAGGGCGGCGTAACCGACAAGGACATCGAGTTCGCCGCGCGGATCGACGCACAGCAAGCCTGAACCCCATCGGCTATCGTAGGTAAGGGAAACGACGCGCGACGCACGCCGACCGAGGAAACTTGCAGCACGAATCGAAACCGGACCGCATCGGCGAGTGGTTCAAGCGCAACGGCAGTTTCCTCGCGCTGGCGGTCGTCGCCGTGTTCGTGCTGCTCCCGCGGATCTCGCCGTGGGATGGCTTGAACGACAACCTGAACGTCGTCTCCCGCCTCAGCGGCTGGATGATCGGCCGCCTCGAAACGCTGTTCCACGATTACGGGTACATCGTCGTCTTCTTCGGCGTGCTCGTGGAGAACGCGATGTTCCTCGGCCTTCTCGTGCCGGGTGCAGTGATCCTGATGCTCGCCGGCCTGTCTGCCGAGAACGGCTCGATCAACATCTGGGTCGTGTTCGGCCTCGCATGGATCGCGACGATCATCGGCGACACGATCAGCTACATGATCGGGCGGCTCGGCTGGACCAAGTTCCTCGACCGCACCGGCATGGGCGAGATGATGGAAAAGGTGCGCGAGCCGATGGAGCAGCACAGCTCGTGGATCATCCTCGCGTACCACATGGCGGGGTACTCACGCGTCGTCGGGCCCGCCGCCGCCGGCCTGTTTCACATCCCGTACCGTAAGTGGGCGCCGCTCGATTACGCGGGCGGCCTCATCTGGGTGCTCTCATACACAGCGCTCGGCTACATCCTGGGCACGGCCGGGCTGGAGTTCGGAGACACGAAGAGCATGGTGCGCTTCCTCGAGTGGTTCTTCCTCGGGCTGTTCGCGATCGCCATCGTGCTCGCGTACGTGCGGGCGAAGCGCAACGGCGGCGGCGGCGCGCCGCGGCGTCCCGCGACCGTGGTCGTTCCGGTGGATCGCGACGAGTAGCTACGGCGGGTACGGCGCCTGCAGCAACGTATCGCCGTTCAGGACGTAGAGCGTATTCGTCCCCTCGTCGACGGCGACGGCGCGCAGGTCCGTGAACGAAGTGCTGACGATCTGCTTCATGAACTCGCCCGTCGCCGACGCGACGACGATGCGCTTGTTGCCGCGGTCCGCCACGACGAGCCGGTTCGACCCCCGCAGCACCGACAGCGACGCCGGTTGCGCGAGCGGCCGGTCGATCCCCGCCAGCGGGAACGGCCGTTCGGTCTTGCCTTCGAACCGGCGGATGCCGACCCGCTCGTCGAGCACGTACACGTCCTCGCCCACCGCGATCTCCGTCGCCGACGAGAGGTCCGCGCCGTCGAGCAGTCCCGTGCGCTCGCTGTCGAAGCCGCCCTGGCCGGGCAGGTAGCGCCAGACCTGCGCGCCGTTCACGTCGAGCACATACAGGTTGCCGCTGGACGCTGCGATCGCGTCGAGCGAGCCCCAGCCATCGGCGCCACGCACCGTCATGGGCAGCGCGCCGCGGTCCGGGAAGTACACGAACGCCTGGCGCTGGTCATCGAGGATGAGCAGGCTCTGCGTCTGCTCCGCCCAGGCGATCAGCGCCGGCCGCCCGGCGGTGACGAAGCCCGCGGGCTCGCCTTCCTGCATGATCGTCTCCGGCGCGGCGCCACCGGCGAGCGGGACGCGCAGCACGCGCTTCCCCTTCGCATCGACGAAGAACGCGTTGCCGCCGCCGGTCACGGTGTGCGTGACCGTCAGCGTGCCGGTCACCTGCTGCGCCAGGTCGACGACCGTCGTGAATTCGCGCACCTCGACGATCTGGTCGAGCACCCCGAGCGCGGCCGTGACATCGGCCTGCAGCGCGAGCAAGGTGCCATCGTCGTCGTGGATCTTCGCCGCGTCATCCAGCTTCGACTGCGCCTCGCCGAGCAGCTGGCGCTTGAGCCCCGCGTCACCTGTCGCCTGCGCGCGCGCGTTGGCGTCGCGGGCGCCGGCGATCAGCGTGTCGAACTTCGCCTCGCGGCTCTCCCGCACCGAGCCCGGCAGCTGGCAATACGCGACGATACCGAGCAACGCGAGCGTCAGCGCCGCGAACACCGCCAGCTTCGGGATGCGCAGCTGCGGCACCGGCAACATGCCCGTCGAGCGCTTGTAGCGCGGCGTCGAGCTGTCGCCGCGGATGCGCACGCCGGCGAGCGGCGGCGGCGCGGCCGACGCGGTGATCTCGCGCACGTGCTGGTTGATCGCGTGCGGCGGCAGCGACCCCTCCGATGCGCCGATCGATGCCGACGCCGAGACCGGCGCCCGGACCGGCGGCTCCGCAAGCAACACAGGCGCGGGCGCTGACTCGGCGGACGGGCCCGTTTCCCCGGCGCCGGCGGCGGCCGCATCGGCGTCGTCCAACGGCGGCGGCTCGCGCAGCAGGAACTCCGGTGGCGCTTCCTCCTCCGGTTCCTCGAAACACGAGAGCATGATCAGCGCGATGTTTGGCTCGTCGCGGCAGAGCAGGTACAGCTCGGGGAGCGCGTCGTCGGCGCCCTTTGCCAGCACCCGGCGGATGTGTTCCGCCGTCGCGATGTCGTCGATGTGGCTGGACGCGAGCAGCACGAGGTCGCCCGGCTGCAGCGGAATGCGGCGCAGTCCCGGCTCGAACCGTTCGGCGATGCCGAGCGACCCTTCGAACGACGTGTCGTCCGGGTCGTAACGGCGGAACTCGCCGCCGGCCGAGAGCACGTAGGCCACGCTCGGCCCGACCTGCGCGAGATAGGCGTCCGTGTGCCGCAGCGCAAGGCAGCTCGCCCCCGCGCCGACGCGATGCTCCTTCAGGCTGTGGCGATTCCATTCGCGCAGGTGGTCGTGCGCCGCGCGCAGCGATCGCGTCAGCGCGCCGGTCAGCGACAGCGGGTCCTTTGAGTAGAGCTGCGAGATCACGTCGACCAGCTGCGACGTGTACTCGACACTGCCGTGGTTCGCCGGCTCGATCAGGACGTAGAGCTCGTCCGCTTCTTCATCCGGTCGCTGGCGGATGAGGGAGCCGAGCCACGGGCCTTCCTCCGTGACGCGCCCCTCGACGACGCAGAACCGCCCCACCCACGTCCGGACCGGCATACCCCTCCCTGGCTGCATGCGCGCGTCGTGCGCGGCGCCCCGGTTGCCGCGCGTGATCCACCGCCCCACGCGCGCCCCCACCGGGCGCGCTGTCCCTCGTGCTGTCGGGAGATGGATGTCCGGACGGGATGCCGTCCGTGCGTGGCCGAGCGCATTATACGCGCGCGATCCGCAAGCGGATATGACAAAACGGCGGCGATCGAAATATCGACCGCCGCCGTTTGACAGAACCCGTCCGGGTGATGCGTTACGTCACCTACAGCGCCTCGACGATCGTCGAGATGCCCATGCCCGCGCCGATGCACTGCGTCGCCAGGCCGTAGCGCTTGCCCGATCGCCGGAGCTCGTGCGACACCGTCGAGACGAGCCGCGCGCCCGTCGCGCCGAGCGGATGGCCGATCGCGATCGAGCCGCCGTTCACGTTCACCCGGTCAAGCGGGATGCCGAGCTCGCGGCACGACGGGATGACCTGCGCCGCGAACGCCTCGTTGAACTCCACGCGGTCGATCTGGTCCGACGTGATGCCGGCGTGCTTCATCGCCTTGTGCGTCGCCGGCACCGGGCCGAGGCCCATCACCTGCGGCTTCACGCCGCCGACGCCCATGCCGACGATCCGGGCGAGCGGCGCCAGTCCCAACTGCAGCGCCTTCTTCTCGCTCATCAGCAGCGCCACCGAGATGCCGTCGTTCGTCGGGCACGAGTTCCCGGCGGTGATGCGGACCTCCTGGTTCCCGTAGCTCACGAGGCCGGCGATCGGCTTCAACTGGCCGAGCCCCTCGACGTTCGTACCCGGGCGCACGCACTCGTCGCGGTCGAAGACAACGTTCTTGCCGTGCTCTCCTTCGACCCATGCGCCCTGGTCGTCGAACACCGGCAGTTCGACCTCGAGCGGGATGATCTCGTCCTTGTAGACGCCCTTCTCCACCGCCGCGATGACGCGCCGGTGGCTCTCCGCCGAGTACTCGTCCATCTCCTCGCGCGTGAGGCCGTAGACCTCGGCGACGTTCTGCGCCGTCTGCGTCATGCCAACCACGGGCGACGAGTCGAGGATGAAGTCGGGGAACGGCACCGAGAAGTACTTGTCGTGGTCCGGCGCCATGTTGCGCTGGATCTCGTTCTGTTCGACACGCTTGCGGTTGAAGTCGTTAACCCGGTTCTTCGTCGCCGGCACCATGTTGCCGCCGAGCGACCGGCCCATCCGCTCGATGCCGAGGGCGATGCCGCACTCCGTCGCGCCGACCATGATCGACTGCGCGACGCGGTGCAAAGTCTCCATGCTCGAGCCGCACTGACGGTTCGAATCGAACGAGCAGACCTCGGCCGGCAGGCCGGCGAGCCGCGCGACGTTGTTCGCGCCGATGTTCATGATCTCCGGCGAACCCATGACGTTGCCGAGGCCGATGTCCTCGATCATCCACGGGCTGACCTTCGGGTTGCGGTCGAGGAGCGCGCGAAGCACCGTCGCGGCAGCGTCATCGAGCCGCGTAGCGACGAGCGAGCCTCGCGCGCCACGGGCGAAACCTGACCGCACGCCGTCCACGAGGACAACGTTATTGAGTTCCATCGATACCTCCAGGATGTTTCTCGTAGAGCCGCCCGGCCAACGTGACCCGCCACGCCCCCGGCGCGGACCGCCGGTCCGGTCGCCGTCCGGAAAGGATAGTACAGGCTTCGCTTATGCACACGGCTGCCGGCCCCCCGATGGCGCGGCGGCGCGGAGGCACGCACCACGCTTCGGCGCGCGCTGCCCCCGTGTCGCCGGCACGCGGTCCCGCCCGCCCCCTGGCGCTAGGCAACGATGCGGGCGAGGGACGTGCCCACCGCGACCATCGCCGTCACCACGAGGAGGCCCAGCACGAGGATGCGAAAAGTGCCGGCGCTCAACCGCCCCAGCAACCGGTGCCCGATCTCGTTGCCGGCGAACACCGCCGGCACGCCGGCGGCGGCGAATGCCAGCGCGCTCGCGCTCACCACGCCGGCGATCACGAAGAGCGCGAACGAAGTGACGCCGCTGACCACGAAGAACGACGACAGCGCGCCGCGAAACGCCGGCGGCTCCAGCGCGCGGTGCTGCAGGTAGAGCACGACCGGCGGGCCGTTCATCCCGGTGCTCGTGTTCAGCACGCCCGACGTGACGCCGGCGATCGCCTCCCCCGCGACGCCCCGCCCGCCGAACTCCACCCCCAGCATCAGCGCCGACGCCATGACAATCGAAGCGACGCCGACCGCGAGACGCAGCGCGTCGGCCGGGGCGAACAGCAGCACCGCCAGCCCGAGCGGCATGCCGGCGAAGCTGGCGGCGAGCATTGTCGCCACCATGCGGCGCGGCACGTCGTGCCACACCCTTCGGGCGACCATCGCCGAGTTCAGCATGCCGAGCATGCCGACGAACACCACGACGTCCCGCACCTCGAGCGTCGTGATGAGAAACGGGACGGCCACCAGCGCGAAGCCGAAGCCCGCGACGGACTGCGCCGTGCTCGCCAGCAGCAGCACCGCGACGACGAACGCCAGCTCGCCCACCCCCGCATCCATCGGCGCATGGTCGCCGAAACAACGCCTAGAGTGAAGTGATAGCCGGCGGGTAGCCGCCGGACACGCCTTGTTCGCATGGCCACGGTTAACCTTTGCGCCGTCGGAGCGTTAATCAAGTACACGGGTCCCCACCGTGTGCGGAGGGCGCATTGTTCCGGACAGTTGCCATCGTTGCGGCCGCGGCGGTGATCACCGCGTGCGCCAGCGCGTCGGGCGATGCGCCGCCCGACGCCGTCGCGCGGCCGCCGGTCGCCGTGGCCTCGCGGCTGGTCTGCCGGCTGATCGCGGACAACGCGTCGGCGGGCGCGGCGGCGATCACCGGCGCCGACGGCGCGCAGAGCATCGCCGCGGCGGGGCGCACGTACTGGTTCTTCGGCGACACCGTGCGGCGCGGCCCGGCCGGCCGCGCCGACGTCATCCCCGCGGCTATCGCCGTCTCCGACGACCACGACGCCTCGGACTGCATCGAGCTGACGTTCAAAGCCAGCGGCGGGCGGGCCGAGCCGCTGTTCCCGCGCGCCGACGAGACCACCGCCTGGCCCGACGGTCTCATCGCGCTCGATGACGGCAGCATCGCGTTCTTCATGGTGAAGGCGTACCGGCAGTCGCCGTTCGCCTGGCACGTCGGCGCGGTCGGGCTCGGCCGCATGCGCGCCGGCGGTGTTGTCGGCGAGCGGGTCGTGGAGACGCTGTGGGATGAGCGCAGCGGCTTCGGCTCGCGCGTGACGGGCGCCCGCTCCCCCGTGCGCGCCGGGGGCGACGTGTACGTCTACCTCAACACGGAGAGCAGCGGCAGCTACGTCGCGCGCGCGCCCGCCACCCGGCTGGACGACGCGGCGGCGTACCGCTACTGGGACGGCGCGTCCTGGACGGCCGATGCATCGCGGGCGGCGCCGATGTGGCCGTGGGAGCGCGGCATGCTGCCCGCGGACAACGGCGTGCAGGTGACGCGCGACCCGCGCGGGGACGGCTGGCTCGCGCTGTACAACGACGGCCTGGCGCGGCTCGCCGTCCGGAGCGCGCCCGACCCGTGGGGCCCGTGGTCGGCGCCCGTAACGTGGCTCGACTGCCGCGAGCTCGTCGAGGACAGCTACCCGTACTGCTACAGCGCAGAGCTCCACCCGGCGCTCTCGCGCGACGGTGGCGCGACCGTGTACGTCACGTTCTCGAGCCAGCAGCCGTACGACGTCTCGCTCGTCGAGCTGCGGCTGGGGGACGCGCCTTGAGCAGACAGGAGGAAAGTTCGGTTGGGCGGTAAACCTTTCACTCGCTGCGGCGTTCTCATGATCGCTACGGCACACGCACCGGAGGTGTGAGATGCGGATCGGCTTCAGGATGGCTGCATGGATCATCGCGCTCGCGGCGCTGGCGGTCGCCGCCGGCGCGCTGGCGCACCGCGACGCGCCGGGCGAGCGCGCGCACGCCGCGCCGCTCGCCGCCGCGCCGCCGAACGACGACTGGCAATTCAAGTCGCCGCTCGTCCCGCCGATGTCGCCGCCCGGCATCAGCGCCCTGCCGTTCGACCTGACGCAGCCGGCCGGCGACGCCACGCTCGAACCGGGCGAAGACGCGTCCTGCGCGCCCATCACCGGCAGCGTGTGGTACGAGTTGTACGCCGACACCAGCGGCACGATCACCGTCGACACGGCGGGCAGCAACTACGACACGGTGCTGGCCGTGTACCAGGCGGCCGTCGAGTTCGTCCCGTCGCCACCGGGAGGCGGGCTCGCCGAGATCGTCTGCAACGACGACTCCGGCGGCGCGCAGTCCCGCGTCGCGTTCGGGGTGGTCCCGGGCACGTCGTATTACATCCAGGTCGCGTCGAAGGGCTCGTCGGGCGGCACGCTGCGCATCCACGCCGAGTGCGACCCGGCGTGCCCGCCACCGAACGATGACCAGGCCACCGCGACGTACGGCTGGGTCGACATCTACCAGCCGCACTGGTCGACGACCGTCGACACGCGCGCCGCGACGCTCGAACCGGGGGAGACGCGCCCCTGCGCCGACATCGGCAACACGGTGTGGTTCACGTTCTTCCCGAATGCGGACATGGAGTTCGACATCACCACTGCGGGCAGCAGCTTCGATACGGCGGTCGCGGTCTACGGCTTCATGGACCCGTTCACCCTGCCGTCTCCGCCCGGCGGCATCGAGAACATCGCCTGCGAGGATGACGGCGCCGGCGCGGCCGCGCTGACCGTCGCGCTCAAGGCGGACACGCAGTACTGGTTCCAGGCCGGCGGCGCGCGCGGCGCCTCGGGCTCGCTGGTGTTCGACCTGTCCTGCCACGGGACGTGCCCGCCGTACAACGACCGCATCGGCTACGCCGGGTTTTCGACACCCCCGTTCATCGACGGCTTCGACACCAGCGGCGCGACACTCGAACCCGACGAGCCCACGTCGTGCGGCGACATGGGCAAGACTGTCTGGTGGGGCGTCATGGCCGAGGGCCCGACGAAGGTCACGGTCGACACGACCGGCAGCGACTTCCCCGTTGCGGTGGCGGTCTATGACAACCCGACGTTCGACTTCACGTTTGACGGACTGCACGAGCTCGACTGCGCGACCGACGCCGGCGGCGACGCCCGCGCGCAGTTCGACGCGAAGGTCGATCAGTACTACTTCATCCAGGTCGGCGGCATGGACGGCGCAAGCGGCAACCTGAGCGTCAGCATCGACTGCACGCCGGGTCCCTGTCCGCCGTACGGCGACAGCATCAGCCGCGCGTACTGGACCGAAGTGCCGTGGGGATACCCCATGTACGACTTCAAGGACACCGGCGGCGCAACGCTCGACGACGGCGAGCCGACGTCCTGCGGCAACATGGCGCATACGGTGTGGTACCGCGTGTGGTCGCCGGCCGACGTGCGCATGACGTACAGCACCGACGACAGCACGTTCGACACCGCGATGGCGGTCTACCGCGTACCCGGCATGGACGGCGTGACTCCATACAACGGCATCGCGCAGGTCGCGTGCTTCGCCGGTGGGACGGGCGAGCGCGCCGGGGGCGAGTTCGATGTCCGCGGCGGCGAGACGCTGTTCGTGCAGGTCGGCGGCCGCAACGGCGCGGGGGGCGAGCTCTCCGTCTACGCCGACTGCGTCGGCGGCTGCCCGCCGGCGAACGACAGCTGGCTCGCACCCGAGTGGACATACGCGCCGTACCAGGCGTACACACGCACGAACGGCGCCACGCTGGACCCCGACGAGCCGCGCCCCTGCGGCGATATCGGCAAGACCGTCTGGTACTACGTGCCGCCCGACCAGCACCAGGAGTTCTCGGTCGACACGCGGAACACGCTCTTCGACACCGTGATCGCGGTGTACGAGCAGTCCGGCATGTCACCGCCGGGCGGCGTCGTCAACATCGGCTGCACCACGACAGATTCGTTCTCGTTCAACCCGAAGCCCGGCGTCGGCTACCTGGTGCAGATCGGCGGCGTCGGCGGCGCGAGCGGCGACCTGGTCGCTTGGTTCGACTGCGGAGCCGGCTGCGGCGGGCAGGGCGGGGGCGGTCTGATCCCTTCCCCCGGCAGCATCGCGGGGCCCGACACCGGAAGCGGCGGGTACCTGCACGGCGCGCGCCGTTGACGACAAGGCGTTGTGCCCGGCCAGGGGCCGTACGCTGCGGGCAACGTGCTCCGCAGCGTGCGGCCCCGCCGTCCTTCGCGCCCCGTCCGCTTCGCGATCGGCTACGATAGCCGCGGCGCGGACACCTGACGCAGGAGGGAGCGGCGCATGTGGTGGGCGATACCCGTGGCAGCGGCGATCGGCTACGCCATCGGCTCGGTGCAGTTCGGGCTGATCGTCGGGCGGCTGACGCGCGGCATCGACGTGCGCGAGTATGGCAGCGGCGTCACCGGCGCCACGAACGTCATCCGCACGTCCGGCATGAAGGCGGGCGTCGCGGTGATCGTGCTCGATATCGCCAAGGGCATCGTTCCGGTGTACCTCGGCCACGGCCTCGCGAAGCTCGCTGGCATCGGCGTGCACGACGACCGCGCGTGGCTCGCCGCGGCGGCGGCGTTCGCGGCGGTTGCCGGGCACATCTGGCCCGTGTTCGCCGGGTTCCGCGGCGGGCGCGCCGTCGCCACCGGCTTCGGCGCCGCGCTGGCGATGAACCCGCTCGCGTCGGTGGCGCTGATCCCCGTGGCCGCGCTGGTCGTCGGCGCCTTCCGCATCATGTCGCTCATGTCGATCACGATGGCGCCGCTGCTCGCCGTGCTGTTCGTCGTGCTCGCCGCGCTCGGCGTTTCGCCGCCGGCGTACGCGGCGTACGCATGCGCCGCCGCCGTGCTCATCGTCTACAAGCACCGGCCGAACATCGAGCGGCTGCTCGCCGGGACGGAGCCGCGTATCGGCAAGGGCGGCGAGAAGCGCGCGCAGACCGGCGCGGAGGGCGAGCCATCGCGCTCGTAGCCGTCGCCGGCGCGACATCGTGGGGCGCGACCCTGGCCGCGCTGCTCGCCCGCAACGCGCACGATGTGGCGCTCATCTGCCGGACCGACGACGAGGCGCGCGAGATCAACGCTACCCGCCACGTCGCCCGCGCGCCGTCGTTCGAGCTGCCCGACGCCGTCCGCGCCACCGCCCGCGCGCCCGCCGCGCTCGCCGCGGCGGCCGCGCTCGTGCTCGCCGTGCCGTCGCGCTCGGTGCGCGAGAACGCACGCGCGCTCCGCGACGCGCTGCCGTCCGGCGTGACGCTGGTGCACGCGGTGAAGGGGCTCGAGCACGGGAGCGCGAAGCGGGTCTCCGAGATGCTGCGCGAGGAACTGACGGCGCGCTCCGCGGGCGACCTCTGCGTGCTCTCCGGCCCGAACCTGGCGCCGGAGATCCAGCAGGGGCTGCCCGCCGCCACCGTGATCGCCGGCGCGGGCGCCGCGACCGTCTCGCGCGCGCAGGCCCTGTTCCACCAGCCGGCGTTCCGCGTCTACGCGTCCGGCGACCTGCCGGGCGTCGAGCTGGCCGGCTCGCTGAAGAACGTCGTCGCGATCGCCGCCGGCATCGCCGATGGGCTTGGCTTCGGCGACAACGCCAAGGCGGGCATCATCACGCGCGGGCTCGCCGAGATCACGCGGCTCGGCATCGCCGCCGGCGCCGCCGCGCCGACCTTTTCGGGGCTTGCCGGCACCGGCGACGTCATCGCCACGTGCTACAGCGCGCACAGCCGCAACCGGCGCACCGGCGAGGCGATCGCGCGTGGCGCGGGCGTGGCCGAAGCCGTCGCGTCCGCCGGCGGCGAAGTGGAAGGCATCGAGGCCACCGCGGGCGCGTGCACGCTCGCCGGGCGGCACGGCGTCGACATGCCGATCGCGCACGCGCTGCGCGACGTGCTGTTCGCCGGCGCGCACCCGCTCGACGCCATCCGCGGGTTGCTCGAGCGCGAACCGACGCGCGAGGCGCGCTAGGTTTCGGCGCGCAGCCGCTGCGCCAGCCGCCGCCGCCCCGCGATCCGCTCGTACGCCTCGACAGCGAGCAGTCCGGCGGCGTTCGCCACCGTCACCAGCACCGCGAGCGCGAACCCCGCCGCGGCGCCCTGCGCGGCGGCTGCGCCGGCGCGGCCGAGCAGCGCCGAGTAACTCGACTCGCGCACGCCGAGGCCACCGAGCGTCACCGGAAGCAACAGCGCCAGCGCCACGACCCACGTCGCGAACGCCCAGTACCACCACGACACGTCGATGCCCAGCGCGCGCCCCGACAGCGCGATGGTGGAGATGTACAGCGCCTGGATCAGCAGCGAAAACACGGCGGCCTGGTACACCGCCATCAGTTCGCGGCGGTGCGCCAGCAGGTTGCGCAGGAAGTGGTCGTCGCGCACGGCCGGGAACGGCATCCGCGGCAGCAGCACCGCGAGCAGCGCCGCCGCGGCGACGCCGCCGAGCAACGCCAGCAGCCCGATGGCCGGCTGGTCGAAGTGGAACGCGGCGCCCAGCGCGCCGATGCAGGTCATCGCCCCGTAGCCGGTGGCGCGCTCGTACAGCACGCTCATCGTCACATCCGCGGCCCGCGCATTCGCTTCGCGTTGCATGCGGTAGACGCGGTACACGTCGCCGCCGACGGCTGTCGGCAGCACCGTGCTCAGCAGGTTGCCTACGCAATAACACCGCAGGAGCAGCGGCCACGGCGACGCGACGTCGCGCGCGCGCAGCAGCAGCATCCATTTCACCGCGACCAAGCCCTGCACGATGATCATCAGGCCGGTGGCAGCGAGCAGCATCCACGGGTCCGCATCGCCCGCCGTGTCGCGCAGTTCATCCGGTGACAGCTTGAAGATGAGCCCGGCGACGATCGCCGCCGTAACGATGACGCGGATCAGCGCAAACGCGCGCCCCTGGAGGAATCCTCCGCCCTGCTCAGATGCGCCTTCGTTTTCGTCGATGCCCAAGTATGCTCTGCACTATTCCCAGTGCGCCCAGGATCGTCACGAGCGAGCTGCCGCCCTGGCTCACCAGCGGCAGCGGGACACCCGTCACGGGCACCAGCCGGATGTTCACGCCGATGTTAACAAACACCTGGAACAGGATGAACGTCATGATCCCGACCGGCAGCAGGCGCCCGAACGGGTCGTCGGCCAGGGAGGACACGCGCAGGCAACGCAGCAGCAGCACGACGTACAGCCCGAACAGCACCATCGCGCCGGCGAAGCCGAGCTCCTCCGCCCCGACGCTGAAGATGTAGTCCGTCGTCTGCGTGCGCAGGTAGTCGAGCTGCGTCTGCGTGCCGTGGGTGAACCCTTTGCCGAACATCCGCCCCGAGCCGATGCTGATCTCCGCCTGCAGCACGTTGAAGCCGGCGCCCGTCGGATCCTTGTGCGGATCGCGCCAGATGTCGAGGCGCTCCCGCTGATATCCGTGCGCGAGCTGCCACAACGCCAGCGGCGTCACCGCCAACACGGCGCCCGCGACCGCCGCGAGGTGCAGTGTCCGCGCGCCGGCGAGCACGACCATGCCTATCCACAGCATCGGATACACCGCCGCGGATCCGAGGTCCGGCTCCACGACGACGAGGACCGCGGGCAGCAGCGCGATCCCGAGCGAGGTCAGAAACACGCGTGCGGTGCGCACGCGCTCACCGGCATCGGACAGGTACTTGGCGAGCATGATCACCGTCGTCACCTTCGCGATCTCCGAGGGCTGCACCTGCGTACCGGCGATCGGGATCCAGCGCCGCGAGCCATACTCGCTCGCGCCGATGGCGAGGACGAGCAGCAGCAGCGCGACCGAGACGATGTACAGCGTCACGCTCAGCGGCCCGAGCAGCCGGTAGTCGACGCGCGCCATCAGCAGCATGCCGGCGAGGCCCACCGCCGCGAACAGCACCTGCCGCGTCACCGGATGCGAGAGCGCCTGCCCCGGCGAGCCATACGTGTTGAGGCTCCCGCTGTAGATCAACAACGCGCCGTATGCCACGAGCGCCGCGGCGGCCACGGCCAGCGGCAGGGCGAACTCGCGCGTCGGCGTGTTACGCAGGTTCACGGTGCGCTCCCGGTGGCGGGCGGTCCGGCGGGCGCCGGCCGGTGGTAGTAGTAGTCGACGATCTTCGAAAACAGCGGCGCCGCATCGATCGCGCCAACGCCCCGCTCGAGGAACACCGTGACGGCGATCTCGGGTGCATCGAACGGCGCGAAGCCGCTGTACCACGCGTGGGTCAGGTACGTGCCGTCGGCGAAGCGCTGGCCGAACTCGGCCGTGCCGGTCTTGCCCGCCACCTCGATGCCGCGCACGGCGCCGTCCTTCGCCGTGCCCCACGACGCCGCCTGCCGCATCCCCTCGCGCACGATCGCCAGGTTCTCGCCGCTCACCGGCACCGTGCCCTCGACCTTCGGCGCGTCCGGGACGACGACGTGCCCCTGGCTGTCGCGCACCTCGCGCACCACGCGCGGCGTCAGCACCTTGCCCCCGTTCGCGACGGCCGCGGCCGCGCGCACCATCTGGATCGGCGTCGCCGCGAGGAATCCCTGCCCGATGCCCATGTTGTACGTGTCGCCGAGCGTCCACTGCTCCCCGAACGTGTCGAGCTTCCACGCCGGGTCCGGCACGTTCCCGGGCGCCTCGCCGGCGATGTCGATCCCCGTCTCGCGCCCCAGGCCAAACGCGCGTGTGTACTCCGCGAGCCGGTCGATACCGAGCCCGTTGAAGTTCGCGCCGTACTGGTGATAGCCGCCCGAGAGGTAATAGAAGTACACGTCCGACGACATCGCCAAGCCGCCGTAGAAGTCGAGCGTGCCCAGCGCGCGCCAGTCGCGGAACGTGTACACGACCGACGGGTCGTACTCGTTCGGCACGTTGATGAAGCCGTTGCTCGTGATCGTCGTGCCCGGGTGCGCGACGCCCTCCTGCAGCGCGGCGGCGCCGGTGATCTGCTTGAAGATCGAGCCCGGCGCGTACTGCTCCGCGAGCGCGTGGTTGACCAGCGGCTTCTTCGGATCGTCGAGGTATCGCTGCAGGCGCGCCTCGTCGATCTTGCCCGACAGGACGTTGTTGTCGTAGAGCGGCAGCGAGACGAGCGCGAGCACTTCGCCGGTGTTCACGTCCATGACGATCGCCGCCGCCTGGCCGCCCTTTGCCGACGCCTGCGTCAGCTCCGTCACCTTGCGCTGCAGGTCCAGGTCGATCGACAGCACGATGTCGTTGCCCGGCACGGACGCGTCCTCAGAGAGCACGCGGATCTCGCGGCCCGTTGCGTCCTTCTCGATCTCCTTCGTGCCGAGACTGCCGCGCAGGTAGCGCTCGTACGCCGCCTCGACGCCGGCCTTGCCGATGCGGTCGCTCGCCAGGTACCCGCGACTTTCCAGCAGGCGGAAATCCTCCTCGTCGACGCGGCCGGTGTACCCGAGGATCGAAGACAGCACCTCGCCCCCCGTGTAGCGCCGCACCGGCTCCACGACGATCTGCACGCCGCGCATGTCCGCCAGCCGCTCGCGCAGACGGAACGTGTCGTCCTTCGTCAGCCCGTCCTTGATGATCACGGGGTCGAACGGGTTGAGCGCCTGTCTCGCCGCCTCGATCCGCATCTCCGTCTCGAGCGCCGGCACGCCGATCACTTGCTCCACGCGCGCGGCGATCTCCTTCGTGCGGCTCTTCGGAATGTCTGCAGCGACGATCGCGGCCGCGAAGCCGGGTACGTTCTCGACGACCGGCACGCCGTTGCGGTCGTAGATCAGCCCGCGCGAGGGGACCACCGGCTCGACGCGCAGCTGGTTCAGCGCGGCGCGCTGCTCGAACTCCTCGCCCTGCAGCAACTGCAGCCGCGCGAGCTGCACGCTCAGCACCATGAACGCGGCGACCACGGCGAGCCGCAGCGCCAGGAGCTTGAGCTTGACCTGTTGCTCGGGGTCCGGCTGCTCGACGTTCTCAGAACGCCACCGCCGCCGTTTTCCGTTCGCGAGGATCCCCATACAGTCCGTGCGTCCTACAGCAGGTACGAAGGCCGGCGGCGCGCGTCGGGGCGGGCGAAGCGCATCACGAAGTACACCGGCGGCATCAGCGCCAGGTTCACGAGCGCGGCGGGAGCGACCGCATCCGTAAGCCCGCCGAGCGGATCGAGCACGCCGCCCGTCGCCATCGCGCCGAGCAGCATCACGCCCTCGTACAGCACCGACGCCACCAGCACCATCGCCGCCACGAGCAGCAGCTCGCTGTGCACGACGTGCAGCTCGCGCACCACGCCGAGCAACACGATCGGGATCAGCAGCGCCAGCAGCGCCACCCCCGGCGTCTCCAGCGCCACGAACCCGGTCGTGATGCCGGCGACCGCGACCATCGGCAACACGTCATCGAGCCCGCGCACGACGAGCCAGCACACGAGCATCACCAGCAACAGGTTCGGCGTCACGCCGAGCACGTGGACCTGCGCGACGGACGACGCCTGGAACATCGCCAGGAACCACGCCAGGCCGCCGCCGAGCACGTACCTCATGGGCGATCGTATCCCTTCGGCTCAAAGCTCATCAGCACAAGCGCGCGCTCCAGCGCCGACAGGCTCGCGAGATGGTCCACATCCACCTTCTGGAACAGGTCCTGCTCCGTCTTGCGCACGCGTGCGATGCGCCCGATGACGATGCCCGGTGGATAGCCGCCGCCGACGCCCGACGTGACGACGAAGTCGCCTTCCTTCACAGCGGCGCCCTGCCCGACGAACTCCATCGTCAGCCCGCCGCCGTAGTCCCCCGCGACGACGCCCTCCGCGCGTGACTCCTGCACCATCGCGCTCACCGCGCTCTTCGGGTCGGTGATGAGCCGCACCCACGCGTAGTCATCGAACGCCTTCGACACCGTGCCCACCAGGCTCCGCCCCTCCGTCACGACGATCATCCCCTCGCGCACTCCGTCCGAACGGCCGCGGCTGATCGCGACGATCGCGCCGGTGTTGCTCGAGTCGCGCGCCACGATCGACGTTTCGAGGAACGTGTCATCGGGGAACTGCTGCTGGATCGCCTGCAGGTCCTTCAGCGCCTGCAATTCCGCCGAGTCCTCGCGCGCGAGCGAGAGCTCGGTGGTCAGCCGCTCGTTCTCCGCGCGCAGCCGCTTGTTCTCCTGCGACAGCCCGCGCGCGTCGGTGATGTTGTTGACCCAGTCGGCGATCGGCCTCGTTGAATCGCTCAGCAGCGACTGCACGGGCGACGTGACGTCGAGCGTCAGGTTGTGCACCGGATCGAGGAGGGTGAAGCGGCTCGCCGCCATCAGCGCGAAGGCGAGGATGGCGAGGAATCCTGTCCAGACAAACGTGCGTGCCGTCATGCAACCACGTGCGCGGGTGAGCGCGGGATGGCGTCAGTTCGTGTCGTGCGCGCGGACGGCGCCCCGCGGTCCGCGTGAATCGAGGAGTGTGTCGCAGGACGGCACGAGTATAGCCGACGATCGCCGCAGGCGCGACGGTGTTGGCGCAGCAGATGGCGGCGTTACAGGACGACTCGCTACGTGTGCTCGGTGTCGCCGCGGAGCAGTTCCGCCGCGTGCGGCAGCACGCCGATGATCGCGTCGAGGCTTTCGCGCGCGCCCTTCTCACTGCCCGGCAAGTTGACGATAAGTGTGCGCCCGCGCACCGCCGCCACCGCCCGGCTCAGCATCGCTTTCGGCGTCGCGCGCATGCCTTCGGCGCGCATCGCCTCGGCGATCCCCGGCGCGATGCGTTCGGCGACGTCGAGCGTGGCTTCCGGTGTGACATCGCGATGCGCGATGCCGGTGCCGCCGGTCGTGAGGACGACGTCGGCGTCGCCGGCGTCGCACCAGGCGCGCAGCGTCGCGGCGATCACGTCGCGCTCGTCGGGGACGATGTCGTAGCGCACAACCTCCCCGCCGATCCCCACGACCATCGCGCGGAGGGCGGTGCCGCTGGTGTCCTCGCGTTCGCCGCGGCTCCCTTTGTCGCTCACGGTGAGGATCGCGATGCGGAGGGGTGTCGTCATGCCGCGCATGCTAGCAGCTTTGCCGTGGCCGCGGCCTGGTTGCGCCCGCCACGGGCGCGGGCGGGAGATGCGTGGGGAAATATGGATCGAAGTTCTGTATATGCCCCTTGACACCCACCGATTCGATGGTAGTCTGTGGGAGTTCGTGGGGAACACTGGCTCCGGATGGACCCGATGAGCGCCCGGCAGGACACCGAACGATCCCGTGTACTTTCTCGGAACCTTCGATTATGCGATGGACGAGAGAGGGAGGGTTCCCCTCCCCCCCGCGTATCGCGACGCATTTCGAAGCGGGATCGTGCTCAGCCAGGGCTCCCCGGAACACTGCATCCGCGTGTATACACCCGAGGCGTTCGAGGAGATGGCGCGCCGCTATACGGCGCCGTCGCCCATGGGCCGGAAGGGGCGCGCGCTGCGAAAGGTGCTCTTCTCGCGTTCACATCACGCCCAGCTCGACCCGCAGAGCCGGGTGCTCGTGCCCGGGCCGCTGCGCCAGTACGCCGCGCTGGCGGGCAAGGTGCTGGTGATTGGCGCGGGCGAGTGGCTGGAGATCTGGGCGCCGGCGGAGTACGACGAGATTATGTCTCGCATCGACGGCGGCCTGGAGTCTACGATGGAGTCGGTGGAATCGTGGGAACGCTGATGGCCGGCATCGAAACAGCGCACGTCCCCGTGATGGTAGCTGAAGTGTTGTCCGCGCTGGACGTCCAATCCGGCGGACGTTATGTCGATTGTACCGTCGGCGGCGCCGGCCACGCGGTCGCCATCCTCCAAGCCAGCCAGCCCGGCGGCACCCTGCTCGGCCTCGACGCCAGCGCGGCAGCCATCGAGCGCGCCCGCGCCCGCCTCGCCGCGCACGAGGGCAGCTTCCGCCTCGTGCAGGCCAACTTCAGCCAGCTTGGCGAGGTCGCGCGCCAGCTCGAATTCGCGCCGGTGAACGGCGTGCTCATGGACCTCGGCCTGTCCTCCGACCAGCTCGAAACGGGCGAAGGGTTCAGCTTCCTGCGCGAAACGCCGCTCGACATGCGCTTCGGCGACACCGGCGCGACCGCCGCGGACATCGTGAACGAATCCACCGAGCAGGAGCTCGCAGACATCATCTTTCAGTACGGAGAAGAGCCCGCGTCGCGCCGGATCGCGCGCCGCATCATCGAAGCTCGCCCGTTGCGGACGAGCGCTGAACTTGCCAAAGCCGTCGAGCAGGCCGTGGGTAGGAGGGCCAATTCCAAAACCCACCCCGCCACCAGGACATTTCAGGCCCTCCGCATCGCGGTTAACAATGAGCTAGACGTTCTAGCCGCCGCGCTTCCTCAGGCCCACGGCCTGCTCGGCTTTGGATCCCGCATCGCCGTCCTCAGCTATCACTCGCTCGAGGACCGCCTGGTGAAGGAGTACTTCCGGCGCGAGTCGCGCGATTGCATCTGCCCGCCAGGCATGCCCGAGTGCCGGTGCGGCCACCGCGCGACGCTCCGGCTCGTCACGCGCGGCGCCATGACGCCGACGCTCGCCGAAATCGACGCCAACCCGCGGGCTCGCAGCGCCCGGCTGCGCGCCGCAGAGTGCATCCGCCCGCTGGCGGCCTGACCGGAGCGCGGATGGCAGCCCTGCAACGCCCCGCGCTCCCCTTCCCGCGGAATGTGCCGAAGCCGGGCGGCGCGAGGGGCTGGCTGATCGGCGCCGTCGCGCTCGTCATCGTCATCGCGCTGGTGCAGGTGAACCAGTTCAGCCGGCTTACGAGCACCGGCTACGAGATCGAGTCTCTGCGCCGCGAGCGCGACACGAAGGCGGCCGAGAACCACAAGCTCGAGGCGGAGGTCGGCAGGCTGTCGTCGCTTGCGCGCGTCGACATGGAAGCGAGGACGCGGCTGAAGATGGAGCCGGCGCAACGGCGCCTGTACATCTCGGTGAACCAGCCGGTGCCGGAACGGCGCGCGCTGCCGACGCGCTACCTCGCGCCGCAGGATGCGCCCGCCGTCCCGGCGGACAACGCCGGGCGTTCCCTCTGGCAGCGGTTGGTGGACCTGCTGCCCTTCTGAAGCGTGCCGTCCGCTCGCTGCGGATGAGCCCGGGGTGAGGTGACAATGTTCGGGCAACGCGGCCGGATGAACCTCCGCCTGTACGCGCTCGCCGCGGCGTTCGCGGTCGCCGGCGCGCTGCTCACCGCGCGCATCGCCTACGTCCAGCTCGTCGATGTCGGGCACTACAAGCAGGAGGCGCGCGCCGAGCACTTCGGCCAGCAAGAAGTGCGGGCCCCGCGCGGCGCCATCCTCGACCGCAACGGATACCCGCTCGCCACGACGGTCGACGCATGGGACATCTTTATCGACCGCAGCGACTGGCAGGACATCGCCGCCGCGCGCACCGCCGCCGATGCGATCGCGCCCGTGATCGGACGCAAGCCCGAGGACCTCGTGAACGAAGTGCGCGCGGAGGCGAGCGGCCTCTACCTGGCGTACAGCGGCCTCGCCTTCGACGAGGGGGAACGCCTGCAAGGCGTCGAGGCGCCAGGGCTGCGCGTCGTGCGGACCGAAAAGCGCTACTGGCCGGAGGGCGACCTCGCCTCGACGCTGATCGGGTTCGTCGGGCGCGACCACGGCGGGCTCACCGGCATCGAAGCCGACTTCGACGCGCAACTCGGCGGCTCGCCGGGGACGATCTACTTCGAGCGGGACAGCATCGGCAACCGCATCGCCCTCGGCAAGGAGCGTTACGGGCGCGAGCCGCAGCCGGGCGGCGACATCCGGCTGACGATCGACCGCTACGTCCAGCGGCTCGTTGAAGGCGAGCTCGAGGCGCGGATCGCGAGCACCGGCGCGCTCGGCGGCACGATCATCGTCATGGAGCCGCAGACCGGCGCGATTCTGGCGATGGCCAGCCGCCCCGGCTTCCGGCTTTCCCAACTCGACTTCAACGACCCGGATGAAGGCCTGTTCCGCAACCGCGCCGTCACCGACGTGTACGAGCCCGGCTCCGTCTTCAAGACGCTCACCGCGGCGATGGCGATCGACACGGGGCACGTGACGCCGGAAAGCACGTACGACGACATCGGCGCCGCGTACATCGGGGAGTCGACGATCCGCAACTGGGACTACAGCGTGAACGGCGTCACGACGGTGACGCAGGTGCTGCAGCGCAGCCTCAACACCGGCGCCGTCTGGCTTGCGCAGGAGGTGGGCGCCGACGCGTTCTACCAGTACCTGCGCGCGTTCGGCATCGGCGAACCGACGCACTCCGGCCTGGGCGGCGAGCCGGGCGGGCTCCTGCGCACGAACGAAGACCCGCTGTGGGCCGATGTTGACCTCGCGACCAACAGCTTCGGGCAGGGCGTGGCGGCGACGCCGCTGCAGGTGATCACGGCGATCGCCTCGCTCGTCAACGGCGGCCGGCTGATGCGCCCCTATATCGTCGAGCAGGAGATCACCGCGACGGGCACGCGGACGTTTGAGCCGGTCGTCGTGCGCCAGGTGGTGAGCGAAGAGACGGCGCACACGGTCGCTGACATGATGAACCTCGTGGTGGAGGGGATCCCGGGGCACCTCGCGTCCGTGCGTGGCTACCACGTCGGCGGCAAGACGGGCACGACGACGGGCGCGACGCTCGCCGATGGCGCCGTGCTGGATGGCAACATCGCCTCGTTCGTCGGATTCGCGCCAGCAAATGATCCCCGGATGATCATGCTCGTGAAACTCGACTTCAAAGAAGATCGGCTCGGCGGCCAGGTTTCGGCGCCCGTGTTCGGCGCACTCGCCCCGTCGATCCTTGCGTACCTCGGCGTGCGCCCGGAGGGGTCGCAACTCGTATCGACCTCCCGCTGACGCGCGAGGACGCGCCGGAGGCAGGCCGGCACGTTCATGATTAGCGCCATCGAACTCGCAACCGCGCTCCGCCCCACGCTCGTCCGCGGGCCGACGGTCGGGCCCATGCGGTTCCGCCGCGCGGCAGTCGACTCGCGGAAGGCCGGGCGCGGTGACCTGTTCTTCGCGCTCAAGGGCGAACGCGCCGACGGCCACGACTTTGTCGCCGATGCAGCGCGGCGCGGCGCGGCAGGCGCCGTCGTCGAGCGGCTCGTCGAGGCGGAGGGCGCGCAGTACGTCGTGCGCGACGTCCTCGCGGCACTCCAGCAGCTGGCGCGGCAGCGCCGGCAGGCGCGCGCGCGGCTGAAGGTGGTCGGCGTCACCGGCAGCGTCGGCAAGACGACGACGAAGGAGATCATCGCCGCGCTGCTGGCGACCCGCTACCGCGTGCTGAAGAACGAGGGCAACCTCAACAGCGAGATCGGCCTGCCGCTCGTGCTGCTCGACCTCACCACGCGCCACCAGCGCGCTGTGCTCGAGATGGGCATGTGGGCGGAGGGCGAGATGGCGCTGCTCTGCGACATCGCCCGCCCGCAGATCGGCGTGGTGACGATGGTCGGCCCGGTGCACATGGAGCGCCTGGGCTCGGTCGACGCGATCGCGAAGGAGAAGGGCGACCTGCCGGCGTCGCTGCCGCCCGATGGCGTGGCGGTGCTCAACGCCGACGACGAGCGGGTGGCGGCGATGGCGGCGCGCACGCGCGCGCACGTTATGACGTTCGGGCTCGCCGCCGGCGCCGACGTGCGCGCGGAGGACATCGAAGCGCACGGGTTCAACGGCACACGCTTCACGCTCGTGCACGGCAACGGCCGCGAGCACGTGTACTCGCACTTGCCGGGCCGAGCGCTCGTCTCGAACATGCTCGCCGCGGCGGCCGTCGGCATCGTCGACGGGCTGTCACTCGCCGAGGTGGCCGAGGCGCTGAGCGAGGTCCGCCCGCCAGCGCGCTTCACGATCGTCCGCGGCCGCAACGGCGCCACGATCATCGACGACACGTACAACGCGAGCCCGGCATCGATGCACGCGGCGCTCGACCTGCTCGCCGGCGCGCCGGCGCGCAAGATCGCCGTGCTCGGCGACATGCTCGAACTCGGCGCGGCCGAGGAGGCGAGCCACGCCGAGGTCGGCCGCGCCGCGGCGCAGGTGGCCGACGTGCTGTACGCCGTCGGGCCGCTCGGCCGGATGATCGGCGAGGCGGCGCGCGCCGCCGGCATGCGCGATGTCCACATCAGCGAGGCGAAGGACGGCGTCGCGGCGCACATCGCACGCGACCTGCGCGAGACGGACAGCGTGCTGGTCAAGGCGTCGCGCGGTCTCGCGCTCGAAACGCTGGTCCAGGAGCTGAGGGGGGAAGCGTGACCTACGCGCTGCTGTCGGGTGTCGTTGCCGCGGCGATCTCGTTCGCGCTTGGCGGTCCGCTCGTGTCGTACCTGCGCGCGCGCAAGATCGGCAAGGCGATCGCCGCGGAGAGCCCCGACACGCACAACATCAAGGCCGGCACGCCGACGTTCGGCGGCCTGCTGTTCGCCGGCGTCGCTGCCGCGCTCGGCCTCGCGGTCGCGGTGCCGAAGGACCGCGACGTGCTGCTGCCGGTCGCCGCCGTCATCGTCATGGGCGCGGTCGGGTTCTACGACGACCTCGGCACGCTCGTCGACCGTGTGAAGCGCGACGCGCACAGCCGCGCAGGGATGATCCTCAAGGCGCTGGCCTACGCGATCTTCGGCGGCGTCGCCGCCGCGCTGCTCTACGGGCCGCTGGACGCGCCGCGCATGCTCGTGCCGCACTTCGGCGCGTACGACATCGGCCCGCTGTACATCGCCGTCGTCATCTTCATCATCGTCGCCACCACGTCGGCCGTCGATGTGAGCGACGGCCTGGACACGCTGTGCGGCGGCATGAGCGCGATCGCCTTCACGGCGTTCGGCGCCATCGCCCTGCGGCAGGGGCAGGACGGCGTCGCCACGTTCTGCTTCGTCATGGTGGGCGCGCTCATGGGGTTCCTCTGGTTTAACGCCTACCCCGCCCGCCTGTTCATGGGCGACGTCGGCTCCGGCCCGCTCGGCGGCGCGCTGGCGATCGTCGCGCTGCAGACCGGGTGGTGGCTGCTGATCCCGGTCATCGGCGTCATGTTCGTCGCCGAGATCGCGGCGGACGTGGTCCAGATCGGCTACTTCCGGCTGAGCGGCGGCAAGCGCATCTTCCGCCGCGCGCCGCTCCACTGCCACTTCGAGCTGATGGACATCCCGGAGACGCGGATCACGGCGGCGTTCCTGCTGGTCACGGCCGCAGGCGCGCTCGCGGGGGTCGCGCTTTCGGCGCTGGATTGACATGCGGGGGATCTTGACACGATATTTGCTAACGTGCTATGACAGGTGAACGAGACTTCCTGGTGGGGAAACGGGTGACCGTTATTGGTCTCGGTATCGAAGGCATCGATGTCGCACGCTACGCCGCTACCCACGGCGCCGCCCGCGTCTCCGCCCTCGATACCCGCACTCCCGATGCCCTCGCCGGCGCCCTGGAGCAGCTGCGGGGGCTCGACATTCAGTACACGCTCGGTCAGCACCGGCCCGACGACCTCGCAGGCAGCGACGTCGTCTTCGCGTCGCAGAGCATCTTCATGGACAACCCCTGGCTCGTCTATGCGCGCGAGCACGGCATGGAAGTTACGTCTATGACTCGCGCGTTCATGGAGCACTGCCCCGGCCCGACGATCGGCGTCACCGGCAGCAGCGGCAAGACCACCACCACCGCCCTCGTCGAGCACATGCTTGGCGCCGCCGGGCTGCCGCACATCGCCGGCGGCAACATCGGCGTCGGGCTGCTCGGCCAGCTCGACGGCATGCAATCGAGCACCTGGGCGGTCATGGAGATCAGCCATACGCAGCTGCAGCTCACGGACCGCAGCCCGCACATCGCCGCGATCCTGAACGTGACGCCGAACCACCTCGACCAGTTCACGTGGGACCGCTACGTCTCGCTCAAGATGAACATGGTGCGCCACCAGTCGCCCGACGATGATGTCGTGCTCAATCTCGACGACGACATCTCGGCCGCGATGGCCGACGCCACGCCGGCGCGCGCGGTGCACTTCACCCTCGGCGCGGCGCTGCCCGGCGACGGCGCGTTCCTGCGCGACGACGCGCTCTTCCTGCGCCGCGAGAACGTCGACGAGATGCTGCTGCCCGCCAGCGAGGTGCCGCTGCCCGGGCGCCACAACGTCGCGAACGCGCTGGCGGCGTCCGCCGTCGCTTCGCTCGCCGGCGTGCCGGCGGAGACGATCGCCTCGGCCGTCCGCTCGTTCCATGCCGTCGCCCACCGCCTCGAGCTTGTCGCCGAGATCGACGGCGTGCGTTACGTCAACGACAGCATCGCCACCACACCCGAGCGCGCGCTCGCCGGCATCCGCTCGTTCGATGCGCCGATCGTGCTGCTGCTCGGCGGCAAGGACAAAGACCTGCCAAAGGACGAACTCGCCGCCGAGGCGCTGCGCCGCTGCTCCGGCATCGTCTTCTTCGGCGCGGACGGCGCGCTGTTCGAGGCGGCGGTCGAAGCGCATGCCGCCGAGGCGCCGTTCGAGGAGCGCCCCATCACCGTGCGCGCCGCCACGCTGGACGAGGCCGTCCGCGAGGCGCGCGCCATGGCCGAGGCCGGCGACGTCGTGCTGTGCTCGCCGGCCTGCACGAGCTTCGACGCATACCCGAACTTCGAGGCGCGCGGCGAGCACTTCCGCCGTCTCGTCCGCGCGCTGGCGGAGGCGAGCTGATGGCCGTCACGGCGCACCCCACCCGCCTGCGCGTCGGCACGCCCGACTACATGATCCTGTTCGCCGTCGGCGCGCTCGTCGTGTTTGGAATACTCGCCGTGTACAGCTCCAGCTTCGCGCTCGGCCTGCTGGAGTTCGGCGACGCCAACTACTTCGTCTATCGGCAGATCTTTTTCGCCGTGGTGGGCGGCGTGGCCCTGCTCGTGCTGATGAAGATGGATTACCGGCAGTTGCGCGTGGTCAGTCCGCTGCTCATGCTCGGCGCGATCCTTTCCCTCGTCGCCGTGCTCGTCCCCGGGATCGGCGTCGAGCGGAACGGAGCGGCGCGGTGGATCTCGCTCGGCGGGCCGGTGCCGCCGCTGCAGCCGAGCGAGTTCGCCAAGCTGGCGCTGATCATCTACGTCGCCGCGTGGCTGGCTGGCCGCGGCGAGCACGTAAAGGCGTTCTGGACCGGCTTCTTTCCGTTCGTCCTGCTGATGGGCCTCGTCGCCGGGCTGATCATGCTGCAGCCTGACCTCGGCACGACCATCGTGATCGTCGCGACGACGCTGACGCTGGTGTTCGTCGCCGGCGCATCGCTCACGCACGTGTTCGCAACGGCGGGCGCCGGCGCCGTCGTGGCATCGATGCTGATCGCCGCCGGCCAGTACCGCGCCGACCGCATCTTCGCGTTCATCCGCGCCGAGGATGATCCGAGCGGGCGCGGCTTTCACACGCTGCAGCTGCTCATCGCGCTTGGCAGCGGGGGCTGGCACGGGCTGGGGCTCGGCGAAAGCCGGCAGAAGTTCTTCTACGTACCCGGCGCGCACACCGACGGCATCCTCGCGATCATCGGCGAGGAGATGGGGTTCATCGGCACGGCCGTCGTGCTCGGCCTGTTCGCGCTGCTGATGGTCCGCGGGTTCCGCGTCGTCGTACGCGCGCGCGATGACTTCGGCGCGCTGCTCGCCGTCGGCATCATCTCGTGGATCGGCTACCAGGCGATCATCAACATCGGCGGCGTGACGCGCGCCCTGCCGCTCACCGGCATCCCGCTGCCGTACGTGAGCTACGGCGGCTCCGCGCTCATGACGATGCTCGCCGCCGCCGGCATCCTGCTCAGCATTTCGCGCTACGCCGTCGACCCGAAGACGATCGGCAAGAAGCAGCCGCCGGCGGACGGCTCGTCGGAGAAGATCGTGCGGCCCAAGCGGCGGACATCGCGCGAGACGCGAAAGGCGGCCTGGCCGCAGCGGAAGGGAGCGCGGTGAAGGTGGCGCTTGCCGGAGGCGGAACGGGCGGCCACGTGTATCCCTGCCTGGCCGTCGCGCGCGCGCTCGCGGCCGAGACGGCGGCGCGCGGGGAGCCGCTCGACCTGCTGTACATCGGCGTGCGCGGCCGCGTCGATGAGACGATCGTGCCGCGCGCGGGCATCCCGTTCCGCGCCATCGCCGCCGGACCGATGCGCGTCGCGACGCCGCTGCTGTTCGCGCGGAACCTGCTGCGCCTGGCGGCCGGAACGGTGCAGTCGCTGTGGATCCTGTTGCGCTACCGCCCCGACGCCGTCTTCGCGACCGGCGGCTACGCCAGCGTGCCGGTCGGCATCGCCGCACGGTTGCTTCGACGCCCGCTGGTCGTGGAACTGCCCGATGTGACGCCCGGATGGGCCGTGCGCATGCTCGCCCGCCTCGCCACCCGCATGACAACAACGTCGGAGCGTGCGCTCGATCGTCTGCCGCGCGGCAAGACGGTTGTCACGGGCTACCCGGTGCGAGACGAATTCCGGACGCTCACCCGCGAGGAGGCGCGCGCGCGGCTCGGCATCGAGCCCGGCGAGAAGATGCTGCTGGTGACGGCTGGCAGCCTCGGCGCGCAACGGATCAACGACGCGGTCGGCGAAGCGCTGCCGCTGCTTCTGCCGCGTTGCATCGTGCTGCACATCGCCGGCCCGGCAGAGGAACAGCGGATGCTCGACCGGCGCGAGGCGCTGGCGCCGGCCGAACAGGCGCGCTACCGCGTGCACGGGTACACCGACGACATGGCGGCGGCGATGCTCGCGGCTGACCTCGTCGTCTCGCGCGCCGGCGCGTCGGCGCTCGGCGAGCTGCCGGCGGCGGGCGTGGCATCGATCCTCGTCCCGGGCGAGTACGAGGGGGGGTCGCAGGCGCCGAACGCGGAGTTCATGCAGGACCGCGGCGCCGCCATCGTGCTGCGCAACGAAGGCCTGCCGGCGCTCGGCGCAGCGGTCGCCGCGTTGCTCGACGATGACGCGCGGCGCGGCGCAATGGCGCAGGCCGCGCGCGCGCTCGCCCGCCCGAATGCCACGCGCGACATCGCACGCGTGGTGCTGGAGGTGGCGGCATGACGCTGGCGGCGAACGTGCCGGAGCGCGTGCACCTCGTCGGCGCCGGCGGCGCGCACATGTCGGCGATCGCGCAGATCCTCCACGCCTGGGGCCACACCGTCACCGGCTCCGACCAGCGCGCCTCGGCCATGACAGCGCGGCTCGAGGAACGGGGCATCTCCGTCGCCATCGGCCACGCGGCGCAGAACGTCGGCGATGCGCAGCTCGTCGTCACGACGTCCGCCGCGCACGCCGGCAACCCGGAGCTCGTCGAGGCGCAGCGCCGCGGCATCCCGCTCATCAAGCGGGCGGAGATGGTCGCAAGGCTCATGCAGGGGCGCTACAGCATCGCCGTCGCCGGCACGCACGGGAAGACGACGACGAGCGGGCTCATCGCCCACATGCTCGTGCATGCCGACCTCGACCCCACGTACCTGATCGGCGGCGACGTGCGAAGCCTGGGCACGAACGCCGCGCCCGGGAACAGCAAGTACATCGTCGTCGAAGCCGACGAGTACGACCGGGCATTCCTCGCCTACACGCCCGATGTCGCGATCGTCACGAACATCGAGCCGGACCACCTCGATATCTATGGCACCGAGGAAGAGCTCGCGGCGGCGTTCGGGCAGTTCATGGCCAGCGTGCCGCCAGAGGGACACCTCATCACCTGCGCCGACAGCCCGCGCGTGCGCGAGACGGCCGCCACGGCCGGGGTGCGCGCCGGCGACCGCCAGACCTACGGACTCACCGAGCCGGCGACGTGGAGCGCCGGCGGCATCGCTCACGACGAGCACGGGCAATCGTTCGTCGTCGAGCACGAAGGGCACGGCATCGGCACGTTCACGATCGCGCTGCCGGGCAAGCACAACGTCAGCAATGCGCTCGCCGGCATCGCCGCGGGGAACGCGATCGGCATCGAGGCATCGGTGATGCAGGCGGCGCTCGCGTCGTACCGGGGCGCGCAGCGCCGCTTCGAACACGTGGGCGAAGCCGCGGGCGTGACGGTGATGGACGACTACGCGCACCACCCGACGGAAGTGCAGGCGACGGTGCAGGCCGCCCGCGAGCGCTTCGGCGGGCGGCGGCTGGTGGTGCTCTTCCAACCGCATACGTTCACCCGCACGCGGTACCTGCTCGACGCGTGGCGCGCCTGCTTCGACGGCATCGACGCGCTGTACATCACGGAGACCTACGCCGCCCGCGAGGAGCCGGAAGCCGGCATGACCGGCGCCGACCTCGCCGAGGCGATCCACGCGCCGCGCGCCTCGTTCGTGCCGCTTGCCGGCGCGGCGGCGACCGTCGCCGCCGCGCTTCTGCCGGGCGACGTGTTCTTCACCGTCGGCGCGGGCGATATCGACCGCGTCGGGCGGGAGGCGCTGGAGTTGCTGCGGAGCCGCCCGTGAGCGGCGCACTGCAGGCGCCGCCTCAACGGGAGAGGCGGCACGGAGGGACGGGACTGGACGCGGACCTGCTGCAACGGCTCTCGGCGATCGCGCCATCGCGCGCGGACGAGCCGCTCGCCCGCCACACGACGTTCGGCATCGGCGGGCCGGCGGACATCTTCGTCACCGTGCGCTCGGCCGACGAGCTGGCGCGCGCGGTGACGGAGGCGCGGGCGGCGGCGGCGCCGGTGTTCATCCTCGGCTCGGGAAGCAACATCCTCGTCGGCGACCGTGGCGTCCGCGGGGTGGTCATCGACAACCAGGCGAAGGACATCGAAGGACCGGCGCGTCGCGACGGCGCGTGGCTGCTGCGTGCGGAGTCCGGCGCGTCGTTCGCGGCGCTTGCCCGCCGCCTTGCGAAGGATGGGTACGGCGGGTTCGAGTGGGCCTCCGGCATCCCCGGCTCGGTCGGCGGCGCGGTGGTCTACAACGCCGGCGCCTACGGCGGCTGCGCGGCCGATGTGCTGCGCTCGGCGACACTGCTCCGCGCCGACGGCTCGCGCACGGCGACGCCCGCCGCAGACCTGAAGCTCACGTACCGCAACAGCATCTTCACCCGCGGCGAGTGCGATGGCTGCGTCGTGCTCGACGCCACCCTCGAGGTGGTGCCGGGCGACGCCGCGGCGCTCGTCGCGCGCATCGACGCGATCGACGCCGAGCGCCTGTCGGCGCAGCCGCGCGGGCGCACCGGCGGCAGCACGTTCAAGAACCCGGAAGGCCGCCGCGCGTGGGAACTGATCGATGCCGTCGGCCTGCGCGGCCACCGCATCGGCGACGCGCAGATCTCGACGCTGCACTGCAACTTCTTCATGAACGTGGGCGCGGCGACCGCCGCGGACGTGTCCGCGCTGATGAGCGAGGCGCGCCGGCGCGTGAAGGAACGCTTCGGCATCGACCTGCAGAACGAGGTGGCACTCGTGGGAGAAGGCTTCTGATGGCGAAGCAGCGCCTCGGCGTCGTGTTCGGCGGGCGCTCGGTCGAGCACGAGGTCTCCGTCGTTTCGGCGATGGAGATGATGCAATCGATCGACCTTGAGCGCTTCGAGCCGGTGCCGTTCGCCGTCACGCGCGACGGCCGCTGGCTCACGCCCGAAGAGACGCGAGCGCAGATCGACCGCGGGGACGCGCTCTTCGCCAAGCGCATCGATGCCGATGTGCCACCGCTCGCCGAGCGGCCGGAAGTCATCGCCGCGCTCGCCGGCAACGATGCCGTCTTCCCGCTGATCCACGGAGTGAACGGCGAGGACGGGACGCTGCAGGGCATGCTCGAGATGTTCCGCATCCCGTATGCCGGTTGCGGCGTGGCGGCAAGCGCGGTCGGGATGGACAAGGCGCTGCAGAAGCAGCTGTTCGAGCGCGCCGGACTGCGCGTCGCGCGGCACGTGGTCGTCATGTCGCACGAGTGGGCTGGCGGCGACGCCGGCATCACGCGGGGCGTCGAGCAGCGGCTCGGCTTCCCGGCGTTCGTCAAGCCGTCGAACGGCGGCAGCAGCGTCGGCGTGAGCAAGGTGCGCTCGCGCGAGGACCTGGGCGAGGCGATGTCGGCGGCGTTCGGCATGGACCGCAAGGTGCTGATCGAGGAGGCGATCACCGGCCGCGAGCTCGACTGCGCGGTGATCGGCAACGACGAGCCGCAGACGTCGCCCGTGGGCGAAGTCGTGGCGGGCGGCGAATTCTACGACTACGCCGCGAAGTACCTCGATGACTCGGCGCGCATCATCGCGCCGGCGGACATCCCCGCCGGTGCGTCCGATGCCGTGCGGCGCGACGCCGTCGCCGCGTTCCGCGCCATCGATGGTGCGGGGTTCGCGCGCATCGACTTCTTCCTGCCGGACGATGGCGTGCCCGTGGTGAACGAGATCAACACGCTGCCCGGCTTCCGGCCGGTAAGCATGTTCGCGACGCTCTGGCAGAAGGCCGGCGTCTCCTACAGCGAGTTGGTGAGCCGGATCGTCGACCTGGCGTTCGAACGGTTCCGGCAGAGGGAGGCGTTCGGTGCCTAGCGCGCGCACACCCGGGCGCTGGCCCTACCGCGCGGCGAAGCCCGCGCGCGCGCGGCGCGTCGTCCGCGCGCAGGACACAGCGCCGCGCGGCGTCCAGCGGCGCGACCCCGCGCCGCCGCCGTCGTTCCGGCTCACGCCACGGCAGGCGCGCTTCGCGCTGCTCGGGCTGATGGTCGCGGGCATCTGCTCGGCGGCCGTGTGGGCATATCGCTCGCCGTACCTGACGGTGCACGAGGTGAACGTCGTCGGGGCGTCGCAGCTGTCAACCGATGAAGTCCGCGCCGCCGCCGGCATCGACGGAGCAAGCGCGTTCACGGTCGACCTCGAGGCGGCGCGCGCGCGCGTGGCGGCGCTCCCGAAGGTGCGCAGCGCGACGATCGAGAAGCACGGCTGGACCGGCGCGACGATCACGATCGAAGAGCGCGTCGCGTGGGGATCGTGGCAGATCGGCGACGCACGCGTGCCGATCGACGCCGACGGCTACGTCCTGGACGGCGTCGCCGCGGCCGAGGACGCGCCGGTCATCGTCGAGGCGGAGCCGGAGGGCGCGATCAACGCCGGCGACCGCATGGACCCAGGCGCGGTGCAACTCGCCGCGCGCCTCGTCGACGAGTCGCGCACCGCCTTCGGGCGCGATGTGCTCGCGCTCATCTACCGGCGCACCGCCGGCCTCACCGTCGTGCTCTCTGGCGAGGACGTCGACGGCAAGCCGGTGTGGGTGACGTTCGGCGATTCACGGGACTACGAGTTCAAGGTCGCCACGCTGTACGTGCTCCTGGAGCGCGTGCGCGAGGACGACCTGGCGCTCAGCGCGATCGATCTGCGGTTTGGCGACCGGCTGAGCTTCAACTAGAGGGAGGCAACTCATGGCACGCGGTGGCACCTTCGCATCAATCGACATCGGCACGACGAAAGTCTGCACGGTGGTCGGTGAGATCTCGCACGATGAGGAGATGCGCATCCTCGGCGTCGGCGTCGCGCCCGCGGCGGGGCTCTCGCGCGGGATGGTCGAGAACATCCGCGACGCGACGGACTCGATCAAGGCGTCGGTCGAGAAGGCGGAACGGTCGAGCGGCACGCGCATCCTGTCGGCGCACGTCGGTGTCGCCGGCGCGCACATCGCCTGCCTCAATAACCGCGGCATCGTCGCCATCCCCGACCGCACGCGGCCGATCATGCCCGATGACGTGACGCGCGTGCTCGATGGCGCACGCGTCGTCAGCATCCCGACCAACCGCGAGATCATCCACGTCATCCCCCGCTACTACGTCGTCGATGGCCAGGACAACGTGTCCGACCCGGTCGGCATGTACGGCACCCGGCTCGATGTCGAGACGCACATCGTCACCGGCATCGACAGCGCGATCCAGAACCTGACGCGGTGCGTCGAGAACGTCGGCGTGCAGGTCGACGGGCTGATCCTCGAGCCGCTGGCCGCGGCCGAGGCGGTGCTCGACGAGGAGGAGAAGGAGCAGGGCGTCGTGCTCGCCGACATCGGCGGCGGGACCGCGGCGATCGCGCTGTTCGTCGATGGCAGCGTCTACCACACGGCGGTGATCCCCGTCGGCGGCAACCACGTGACGCGCGACATCGTCGTCGGGCTGCGCGCGCCCTACCAGGCGGCCGAGGACGCGAAGAAGAAGTGGGGCCACGCCATCCCGTCCATGGTCGACGCAGGCGAGGAGATCACGATCGAGGCGTTCGGCTCGGAAGGGACGAAGAGCGAGCTGCGCCGCCGCCTGTGCGAGATCGTGCAGGCGCGCTGCGAGGAGATCCTCGAGATGATCGTCGCCGAGGTGAAGCGCGCGGTGCACGACGACATCATCTCGGCGGGGATCGTGCTCACGGGCGGCACGGCGAACCTCTCGGGGCTGGACCTGCTCGCCGAGCAGGTCACGGGGTGGCCGGCGCGCATCGGGACGCCGCGCGACTTGCACGGCCTGACGGACGTGCTCATCGACCCCGCATACGCGACCAGCGTCGGCCTGCTGCAGTGGGCCGTACACGAAGCGGAGGCGAGCACGTGGCATCGCGCGCCACGGGCGTCGCTCAACCTGGGCAGCATGTGGCGCCGCGTCGGCAACTGGGCGCGCGTGCTCCTGCCCGAATAGCGCGGAGGCAGAGGAAGGAGGCTGGATGCCCGAATACCGGCAGTCAGTGATGTTCGAAGAGGAACTGGCGCAACTCAAGCGGGAAGAAGCACGGAGGGAGAAGACCATGACACGGACGTATTCAGACGGTCTGCCGCCGATCAAGGTCGTCGGCGTCGGCGGCGGCGGCTGTAACGCCGTGAACCGCATGATCGCCGAGCAGATCGCCGGCGTGCAGTTCGTCGCCGTCAACACCGACGCGCAGGCGCTGCAGCTCTCGCCGGCCGAAGTGCGGATCCGCATCGGCGACAAGCTGACGAAGGGACTCGGCGTCGGCGGCGACCCGGCGCGCGGCCTGCGCGCGGCCGAGGAATCGCGCGACGAGCTGCTCGAGTCGCTGCGCGGGTGCGAGATGGTGTTCGTCACCGCAGGCATGGGCGGCGGCACCGGCACCGGCGCCTCGCCCATCGTCGCCGAGGTGGCGAAGGAAGCGGGCGCGCTGACGATCGGCGTCGTCACCAAGCCGTTCGGGTTCGAGGGCAAGAAGCGGCTGCGCCAGGCCGAAGAAGGCATCCAGCGCCTGCAGGACAAGGTCGACACGCTGATCGTCATCCCCAACGACCGCCTGCTCGCGACCTGCGACGACAAGGCCACGGTCGAAGACGCGTTCCGCACCGCCGACGACATCCTGCTGCAGGGCATCCAGGGCATCAGCGAGATCATCACGCTGCCGGGTGAGATCAACCTCGACTTCGCCGACGTACGCAAGATCATGGCCGAGGCGGGCCCCGCGCTGATGGCGATCGGCCGCGGCGCCGGCGCCGACCGCGCGGTCGAGGCGGCGCGCATGGCCATCGCCTCGCCGCTGCTCGATGTCGACATCCACGGCGCGAAGGGCGTGCTGTTCAACATCACCGGCGGCCACACGCTCGGGCTGCAGGAGCTCAACGCCGCGGCACAGGTCATCGCCGAGGTCGTCGACCCCGAGGCGGAGATCATCTTCGGCACGGCGATCGACCCGAAGGTCGGCGACGAGGTGAAGATCACCGTCATCGCCACCGGCTTCGCGCGGCCCGTCGCCGTGCACCCGATCCCGGAGCAGTACCGCCGCGACCAGCCGCTCGACGACGCGAGCGAGCCAGCCGAGGGCGAGGCCGCCGAGACGCAGGAGCCGGTGGCGATGCACCGCACGGGCGCTCCCGACGTCAACGACACCGAGCTGCCAACGTTCCTGCGCCGCACGGTGGCGGCGCGCTAGCAGGGGGCGTGGTGATTCCAGGAAAGGAGGTGCCTGTCTAGCCAGACCGTCCGGGAAACCGGACACTTTCCCCCACCAGGGAAAGGCATGGGCCGTGAGCGACGTTTTGGGAGATGACGCCGCTCACGGCCTTCCCCGTTTTCCCCGCCGCCTCAACGTGCGCCGGGAAGAAACAAGTAGCCCGACCCGGTGGAGCAGCATGGGCAGATGCCGCAAGACCGGGAACCTGGGCTACTCGGCGGCCATTCTAGCACCCTCGCGATCGCTTTTCCATAACGCCGCCCGTTTCATCATTACGTCACGTTCGCCTGCCCGGCGTGCGCCCGCGCGCGCTACAGACCACAACATCTAGTGCCTCCTTGCCTTGCGCACGTGTTGACAGCCCCCAGATGTAGTGGTACTCTCGCCGAACATGCGACGGGCGCGATGCCTGAGCGTTGGATGAGGGGAGCAGCGAGACCACTATGCAGTGCCCGTTCTGCGGCTCTCTGGACTCGAAGGTCGTTGACTCACGCGATGTCGACGACTCGATCCGCCGCCGTCGGGAGTGCCTCTCGCCGGACTGCGCCGGCCGCTTCACCACCTACGAACGGGTACAGGCCGTCGCGCTGTACGTCGTGAAGAAGGACGGGCGCCGCGAGGAGTTCTCTCGCGAGAAGCTCGCCCTCGGGCTGCGCAAGGCGTGCGAGAAGCGCCCGCTGCCGTCCGAGGCGATCGAGGCCGTCGCCGATGACATCGAGCGCGCGCTGTACAAGCTCGGCGCGCCGGAAGTCCCTTCCGCCCTCGCCGGCGAGATGGTGATGGAGCGCCTGCGCGAGCTTGACCCTGTTGCCTATGTCCGCTTCGCCAGCGTCTACCGCCAGTTCGGTGACCTCGAAGCATTCCGGGAGGAACTCGAAGCGCTCGACAGCGGCACGCGCCCGGCGGGGGCGCAACTGCCGCTGCTCGACGAGCCCGAGTTCGCTCCACTCTCTCTTCGGCTGCGACCGGCCGCACCGATGTACCGAACCCGTACCCGCCGCCCGGTGCGGCCGGTGCAGACTCCTGTCCCGCTCCAGGGACAGGCCGACGCACCGCGGGAGCAGTCGAAGAGAGCACGCAACGCCCGATAACCCGCAACGCGCCAGAAGCAAGGAGTGCTGATCTACGTGCGTGTCGAAGGCAAGCTCATGAACATCGAGGGCGAATTCATCGCCAGCGGGCCGTGCGAGGTCAACCGCGACCGCGGCGAGGTGACCATGTGGCCCTCGTGGGAGCTGCACATGCTCGAGCGGGAGCGGCACGCGCTGACGCTGCACCTCGAAAGCGGCGCCGTGCTCGATATCAGCAACCGGCACCTGACGTTCAAGCTCCGCGGCCCTTCGGAGCAGCGCGTGTCGGTCTACCGCCTGCGCATCGTTGAGCGCGTGCCGGAGCACCTGGCCGCCGGCTACGCCACGCCCGTCACCGATACGGCGTCAGCGCCGCGCGATGCGGAAGCCGCGCTGGCCGAAGATGTCCGCGCCGAGCACGCGCACTGAGAGAGGGCACGATGCCGAACGTCGAACGCTTCCTCGATGAGACCGTCGCCGACCTTCGCGGCCGCATGGCGCTCCTCGCCGACTCGGGCGAGCGCCGCGCCATCGAAGATGGCGTCGCCCTGCTGACCGACTACCGGCTCAGCGGGCTCGACGACGCGCGCTTCGAGGCGCTATTGCGCACGCTGCGCGCCGGCCGCTCGCCGGTGCGCATGTCGGTGCTCAAGCCGGAGTCCCTCGCGCGCGAGCTCGCGCAGCGGTGGGAGACGTTCGCGCGGCCTGCGGCGGCCGCTCACGCGACGTAAGACAACATGACGGGGATTAGCGCTTCGAGAGGTTGGCGAAAACCGGTTGCGGCGATGGGACGCGTCCCGCAGTCTGTGCACACTCTCGCCCGCTCGCAGCGCCAGACGCACCGCAACGCTGCCCGCGCGATCGCGACGCACGGCGCGGCGATGACGAGGACAGACGACATTCAGGCAGGCTAGCGAAAGGATTCCCGCAGTCATGGTCCTCCAGGCCGACCCCGAGACGAGGAGATCACTCGCCCAAACGGCCTTTACCGTCGAGCGCTTGTTCACGCGCTCCGGCGAAGACCCGTACGGCGCGATTACCTGGGAGTACCGCACCGCCAGCATCACCGACGAAAGCGGCGTCTCGTTCTTCGAACAGCGCGACGTCGAGATCCCCGACACCTGGTCGCAGACGGCGACGAACGTCGTCGTGTCGAAGTACTTCCGCGGCAAGATCGGCACCGACGCCCGCGAACGCAGCGTGAAACAGATGATCCGCCGCGTGGCAAAGACGATCACGCAGTGGGGCGTCAGCGATGGCTACTTCCTCGACGACGCCGAAGCGCAGGCGTTCTACGACGAGCTGACGCACCTGCTCGTCTACCAGAAGATGGCGTTCAACAGCCCGGTCTGGTTCAACGTCGGCGTCGAGGAGCGGCCGCAGTGTTCGGCGTGCTTCATCCTCTCGGTCGAGGACACCATGGAGTCGATCCTGGACTGGTGCAAGACGGAGGGCATGATCTTCAAGGGCGGCTCGGGCTCCGGCGTCAACCTCTCGCCGATCCGGTCAAGCAGGGAGACGCTGTCGGCCGGCGGGGCGGCGAGCGGGCCGGTCAGCTTCATGCGCGGCGCCGACAGCATCGCCGGGTCGATCAAGTCCGGCGGCAAGACGCGGCGCGCGGCAAAGATGGTCGTGCTGAACGCCGACCACCCGGACATCGAGGAGTTCGTCGACTGCAAGGTGAACGAGGAGCGGAAGGCCCACGCCCTGGGCGAGGCCGGCTGGGACATGTCGCTGAACGGCGACGCCTGGTCGTCCATCCAGTTCCAGAATGCCAACAACTCGGTCCGGGTGACCGACGCCTTCATGCGCGCCGCCCTCACGGGCGCCCCCTGGGAGCTGAAGTCGGTGCTCGGCGGCGCCGCGGAGACGACGGTCGAGGCGAAGGACCTCCTGCGGCGCATCGCCGCGGCGGCGTGGGAGTGCGGCGACCCCGGCATGCAGTACGACACGACGATCAACGACTGGCACACGTGCGCGAACACCGCGCGGATCAACGCCAGCAACCCGTGCTCGGAGTACATGCACGTCGACAACTCGGCGTGCAACCTGGCATCGCTGAACCTGATGAAGTTCGTCGACGACGCCGGCACGTTCGACATCGCCGCGTTCCGCCATGCCGTCGCGGTGACGATCCTCGCGCAGGAGATCATCGTCGGCAACTCCAGCTACCCGACGGAGAAGATCGCCGCGAACACGATCGCGATGCGGCAGCTCGGACTGGGCTACGCGAACCTCGGCGCGCTGCTGATGTCGCTCGGACTTCCCTACGACAGCGACGAGGGGCGCGCGCACGCAGCGGCGATCACCGCGCTGATGACCGGACACGCGTATGCGACGTCGGCATTGATCGCACAACGGGTCGGCCCTTTCGCCGCGTTCCACGAAAATCGCGACCCGATGTTGCGCGTTGTTGCAAAACACCGTGATGCATCGCGTACAATAGACATAGCGCTCGCACCGAAGGAGTTGGTCGACGCGGCGCACAAGGCTTGGGATGATGCAATCGATCACGGATCGAAGTTCGGTTTTCGCAACGCACAGGCAACAGTGCTCGCGCCAACAGGGACCATCGCGTTCATGATGGACTGCGACACGACAGGCGTTGAGCCGGACATCGCGCTCGTGAAGTACAAGAAGCTCGTCGGCGGCGGGATGATCAAGATCGTCAACCAGACCGTCCCGCGCGCGCTCGAGCGTCTCGGCTACGACGCGGCCGAGATCAGCGCGATCATCGCGCACATCAACGAACACGGCACGATCGAGGGCGCACCCGCGCTGCGCGAAGAACACCTCGCCGTGTTCGACTGCGCGTTCAAGCCGGAGAACGGCAAGCGCTCGATCCACCACATGGGCCACATCAAGATGATGGGCGCAACGCAACCATTCATCTCGGGAGCGATCTCCAAGACGGTAAACCTCCCTAACGAGGCAACGATCGAGGATGTGTCGGACACCTACCTGGAGGCGTGGCGCCACGGACTGAAGGCGATCGCCATCTACCGCGATGGCTCCAAGCGCGTGCAGCCGCTCTCGACTTCGAAGGACGGGAAGGCCGCGGCCGCCGCGGCCGAGCCATCGCACCACCCGGTCCGCCGGAAGATGCTCGACACCCGCGCCTCGGTGACGCACAAGTTCAGCATCGAAGGCCACGATGGCTACATCATCGTCGGGCTCTACGAGGACGGCACACCGGGGGAGATCTTCCTCTCGATGGCCAAGCAGGGCTCGACCGTCGCCGGGCTGATGGAAGCGTTCGGCCGGGCAATCTCCTACGCACTGCAGTACGGCGTCCCGATCGGTGACCTGGTGCGCAACTTCAGCCACATGCGCTTCGAGCCCATGGGGCGGACAGAGAACCGCGACCTGCCGTTCGCGCAGTCGATCATCGACTACGTGTTCCGCTGGATCGCAAGCCAGTACATGTCGCCGCAAGAAGCGTACGAGGTCGGCGTGATGACGCCGGAGATCAAGGCCGCGCTCGCCGCCGGCCAGTACCCGCTGCCGATGATCGAAGGCGGCGCGGTCGGCACGGCGAGCGTCAACAGCACCGCATCCGCATCGGAAGCCGATGCGGTGCCGCCCGCGTACCGCGCGCCACGCGCGAACGGGCACGCCGATGCGCCCGCATGCGCGAACTGCGGGTGGATCATGATCAGGTCGGGGACGTGCTACCGCTGTGAAAACTGCGGTAGCACGAGTGGCTGCTCCTAACGGGTAGGGGCACAGGTCCAAGAAGACAGGAGGCAGGAAAGGTATGGCTGTAACCGCGAAGAAGCCGGCCGCCAGGAAGCCGGCGGCCAAGAAGGCAGCGGCCAAGAAGCCGGCGGCGAAGAAGAAGACCGTCGCCAAGAAGCCGGCGGCGAAGAAGACCGCCGCGAAGAAGCCGGCGGCGAAGAAGACCGCCGCGAAGAAGCCGGCGGCCCGCAAGACCGCCGCGAAGAAGCCGGCGCGCGCCGCTGCGGCAAAGTCCCGCACGACCGCGAAGCGGAAGCCGGCCGCCCGGAAGGCGGCCGCAAAGAAGTAGGTTTCGGCGGGTGGCGGCGTTCCCCGGCTGCCACCCGTCAACCTCACCCAACAGGAGGTGTCACCGTGGAGTTCGCACTGGCGCTCGGCGCCGTCGTGACCCTCGCGAGCGTGTACCTGCTCCACCAGTTCTGGTCGGGCGACCTCCGCAGCGAAGACGACCGCGCAGCCTCCCCGACGGACCACGAGCCCCCGAACGAGGCGCTCAAGGCAGCCTGAGCGCACCCGGCACCCCGCATGCAGAAAGGCCTCATCGCGGAAACGCTGAGGCCTTTCAAATTGCACATAAGAAATCTCCACCGCACCGCCTCGAGCGAGTAGTATCGGAGCGCGCACTCGTATGGCCCGCCGAAGGTCCGGTGGCGTCCGTAGCAGGGACGCTCCCCGCCGCCACCTTCGGCGGGCTTGCTCGTTGACAGGCTGGAGCCGCCCGGCGAGCGCGCTTGTCGTACCATGTCGCCGTGCAACGCTTCCAGCCGAAGATCAAGCTCTGGGTCGAGCGCGAGGGCGCGCTTGTCCTCAGTGACTACCGCGTGCATCTCCTCGAACTCATCGAGGAGACCGGCTCGCTGGCCGAGGCCGCCGCGGCCATGCAGCTCTCCTACCGCCGCGCCTGGGGCAAGCTCAAGGAGATCGAGCGCAACCTCGGCGTGAAGCTCGTGGAAAGCGCGGCCGGCGGCGCCGGCGGAGGCCGCTCGCGCCTTACCGACGAAGGGCGCCGTCTCGTCGGCATGTACGCCAACTTCCGCCGTACCATGGAGCGCGACCTCGACCGCGAGTTCGCGCGCTTCTTCCCCAAGTAGATCCACGGCGCCGCGCAGCGTCCACACGCACCGGCATCCTCTTCCGCTTGCATCTCCGTGCCGTTATGCTCTGGCGGGCATATCGAAGAAGGAGGAGCGATGAAACGGCTGTCCCCGGCGCTGGCACTTCTCGCGTTCGCCGCCGCGTTCACATGGGCATGCGGCGATGACGACGGCAACGGCGCTGTCACGCCGGCGGCGACCGCCGGCACACCCGCCGCGGCGACCGCGACGAAGGCGTCCGGCACGGTGATCCTCGCAACGACAACGAGCACGCAAGACAGCGGGCTGCTCGACGTCCTCGTGCCGATGTTCCAGGACGAAACCGGCTATACCGTGAAGACGATCGCCGTCGGCTCGGGCCAGGCGATCGAGCAGGCGTCGCGCGGCGACGCCGACGTCGTATTCGCCCACTCGCCGGCGGCGGAGAAGAAGATGGTCGATGACGGCAACGGCATCGAGCGCGTGCTCGTGATGCACAACGACTTCATCATCGTCGGGCCGGAGGCGGACCCGGCCGGCGTGAAGGCCACGGCCTCGCTCGAGGCGGCGATGCAGGCGATCGCCACGGGCAAGGCGCCGTTCATCAGCCGCGGCGACGACTCCGGCACGCACGCGCTCGAGCTCAAGCTCTGGAAGGCGTACAGCATCGATCCGGCCGGCCAGTCGTGGTACGAGGAGTCGGGCCAGGGCATGGGCGCGACGCTCCAGATCGCGAACCAGAAGGCGGCGTACACGATCAGCGACCGCGGCACGTTCCTCGCCCAGCGCGAGAACCTGGACCTCGCGATCCTGAGCGAAGGCGACAAGTCGCTGCTCAACGTCTACCACGTCATCGTCGTCAACCCGGAGAAGCACACGAAGGTGAACGCCGCCGGCGCGCGCGCATGGTCCGCGTTCGTCGTCCGCGACGACGTGCAGAAGATCATCGGCGAGTTCGGCGTGGACAAGTTCGGCGAGCCGCTGTTCTTCGCGGACGCGGGCAAGCCCGAGCCGGCGCAGTAGCCACGCCGCCACGCCTCGTTACGGCGCGCGGTACGCTATGCGGCATCGCGAGGTGATGGCATGGACCTGATCATCGATGGGTTCCGGGAAGCGCTCCGCCTGCTCGCGCACAATCAGCGCGATGTCTACGAGATCACGCTGCGTTCGCTCTACGTCTCGGGCACGGCGACGGCGATCAGCCTCGTGCTGGGGGTGATGGCGGGCGCGGCGCTGGCATTCGGCCGGTTCCGCGGGCGGCTCATCCTGCTCGCGCTCGTGAACACGGGGATGGGCCTGCCGCCCGTCGTCGTCGGGCTCGTCGTCGCGATCCTGCTGTGGCGGAGCGGCCCGCTCGGCGATCTCGGCTGGATCTACACGCCGCGCGCGATGATCATCGCGCAGGCGATCATCGCCACGCCGGTGATCACCGGATTCACCGCCGCATCGCTCGCGTCGCTCCCGCCAAAGCTGCGGCTGCAGGTGTACGCCCTCGGCGCCTCGCGATTGCAGATGCTGTGGATCCTGCTGCGCGAGGTGCGCCTGCCATTGCTCGCCGCCGTGATGGCGGGCTTCGGCGCAGCGATCTCCGAGGTCGGCGCATCGGTAATGGTCGGCGGCAACATCGCCGGGGACACGCGCGTGCTGACGGGCGCGATCCTGCTCGAGCAGAGCCGTGGCGAGTTCGGCGCGGCGCTCGCGCTCGGCATCATCCTGCTGACGATGATGGTCGCCGTGAACGTGCTGTTCACGTGGGTGCAGTTCGGCGCGCGGCGCGACCGCTGGTCGGAAGGCGCCCCGGGCGAGCGCCGTGACATCGCATGGCCGCGCTGACGCCGAAACTCAGCGTGCGCGGCCTCGTCGCGAAGCGCGCCAGCCACCGCGTGCTCGATGTGCCGGCGCTCGACGTGCCGGCGGGCCGCGTGCTCGCGATCATCGGGCCAAACGGCGCAGGGAAGACGACACTCCTGCTGCACCTTGCGCTGCTCGAACGCCCGCAACGCGGCGACGTGCGGTTCGACGGCGCCCCGTCGAGCGGGCGTGAGCTGGCGCTGCGGCGGCGGATGGCCGTCGCGTTCCAGGAGCCGCTGCTGCTCGACCGCACCGTCCGCGCGAACGTCGAGGAGGGGATGCGGCTGCGCGGCGTCGGCGGGCGTGAGCGGCGGGCGCGCGCGGACCGCTGGCTGCGCCAGTTCGGCATCGAAGCGCTGGCGCAGCGCTCGGCGCGGACGCTGTCAGGCGGCGAGGCGCAACGCGCGAGCCTGGCGCGCGCGTTCGCACTCCAGCCAGAGGTGCTGCTGCTCGACGAGCCGTTCAGCGCGCTCGACCAGCCGACGCGCGAGACGCTGACCGCCGACCTCGCGGCGGCGCTCGCCGAGACCGGCGTGACCGCCGTGCTCGTCAGCCACGACCGCGATGAAGTCGCGCGGCTGGCCGACGAGGTGGCGGTGATGATCGACGGGCGCATCACGCAGATCGGCGCGCCGGCCGACGTGTTCCGTGCGCCCGCCGACGAAGCGACGGCGGCGTTCGTCGGCGTGCAGACGATGATTCCGGCCACCGTCGTCGGCGGCGCGGACGGCCTGCTCACGCTCGCCGCCGGCGCGCACCACATCGATGCGGTGTCCGGCGGCGGCTTCAGCGCGGCGCTCGTCTGCCTGCGGCCCGAGGACATCAGCATCGGCGCGGCGACGGAGGCGGCGGGCGGCAGCGCGCGCAATCACCTGCCCGGCGAGGTCACGCGCATCACCTACAGCGGCGCCGACGCGCGGGTGGAGATCGATGCCGGTGTGCCGCTGGTCGCGCGCGTCACCCGCCGATCGGCGGAGGAGTTGGCGCTGGCGCCCGGCGCGCGCGTCGTCGCCTCGTTCAAGGCGACGGCTGTGCACCTGATCCCGCGGTAGATCGTGATGCAGCGGGCGGTCCGAACGGCGCTACACGCCGTCGAACATCGCCATGTCGTCGGAGATGATGCCGTCGACGCGCCACGACAGCAACTCGCGGGCGCGAGCCGCGTCGTTCACCGTCCACGCGTAGACCTCCAGCCCGGCCGCATGGAACCGCTCGACGAGCCGCGGCCGCAGCAGCGTGTGCCGGATCGATGTGCCCGCGGGGCGCCGGTCGCCCGCCGCCGCACGCCGCAACAGCGGCTCGACCGCGCGTGGATCGCCGATCGAATAGAACAGCCGCATGCCGGCGCCGGCGGCCGCGATGCGGTCAAGCAGCTTCCAGCGCGGCGATGACACCTGCGTCCGCGGCATCATGGCATCGAGGTCGCGACAGAGGCCGACGACGGCGTCGGCCGCGCGCGGCGTGGCGGACTTGATGTCGAGGAAGAGTTCCGTCCGGAAGTTGATCTCGCGCAACAGGTCGCGCAGCGACAGTTCGCCGAGCGCGAAGCGCAGGTGCCAGCGGTCGAACAGCACCGGGAGCAGCGGCAGCTTGCGCTCGTGCCGCAGGACGAGCCGGCCGCGGCTGTGCCAGAAGTCGCACTCGATCGCGTCAACGCCGGCCTCGATCGCCTCTTCGAGCGAATGGAGATTGTTGCCGGCGCGGTGGGCGATCGCGTAGAAGCCGCGCCGCCCGCGGCCGTGAGTTGCGTCGCCCGTGCTAGGCCGCTCCGACGACGTTGACGAGCACACGGCGGAGCCGCGGGTGGTCGAGCTCGATGAGGAACACCCGCTGCCACGTGCCGAGCGCCAGCCGGCCGTCGATCACGGGGATCGTCTCGCTTGCCGAGAGAAACAGGTGCTGGCAATGGGCGTGGCCGTTCGCGCACTCGTCCTCGTTCATGTTGACCGTGCGACGGGTGAAGTCGTTGTGCTCGTAGTAGGCGTTCGGCGGGGCGAACTGCCGCAGCGTGCGCGCGAGGTCGCGCAGCAGGAGCGGCTCGTTCTCGTTGATCTTGATGGCGGCCGTCGTGTGCTGCGAAAAGACCGTCACCTGGCCAAATTGCACGCGCGCCTCATCGACGATCCGCGTCAGGTCGTCCGTGATATCGATGAACTCCGGCGCCGAGGCGGTCTCGTATTCCAGCGCCTCGCAGAACATCCTTGCGGCCGGCGTGTCGACGCGGGCCACGGACTCCCTCCGCGACTCGACCATGGTTGGCTTCATTGCACCGCCTTCGCAGTTTCCCGGCTCAAACTGCGGATATTCTCACGGACGGTCGGGCTAAACGCAATTCTGCGGCCGCATAATGCGAAGCTGGCCTCGCCAATTCGGCGAGGCCGCAACGCGCGCTGTTTGGATGCGCTGGATTACTTAACGGTGAGCGTGCCGAACATCGTCGCGGGGTGGGCATCGCACTGGTAGTAGTACGACCCGGCGTCGAACTCCAGCTCGAGGACATCGGTCGCGGGACCGGGCTTGAGTTCCGTCGCGCCGACGAGGTCGGCGGTCGCGTCTGCGCCATCGAAGAACGCGAGGTTGTGCAGGATGCCGGGATCCTTGTTCTCGAACGTGAACTTGATCGTGCCGGCCGTCGCATCCAACTCGGTCACGTCGAACAGCGTGTTCAGGCCGACGATCGTGAACTCCTGCGCCTCACCGCCGCCATTGGACGGCGTCTCCGCCGGCGTTCCGGACGGCGTCTCCGCGGCCGTCGCGGTCGCGCCCGGCGTGCCCGACGCCGGGGTGAGCGGAGGCGTCAGCACGGGCGTCTGGTTTTCATCCGCCGGCTCGCCGCAAGCCATCGCGGCGAGCGCGAGCGCGCCGACCGCCAGCGCCGCCACGATGCGCGCCAGCATCGTCTGTGTCTTCATCGTCGCTCCTCCTCCGCGCGCGCCGTCCGCGTAAGCGCGCACGCCCATACCGATACCAACGATGCGCGGATGGCGGAAGGTGCCGAACGGCAGAACGTGCGGAAATGTGCGTCAGAGCGGCTGCCGGCCGGCGAACCCGGCATCCACATCGTGCCAGAACGCGATGCGCTCCTCGCCGAGCTTCCAGCACAGGTAGACGACGCGCCCATCGCGCTCGCTCGGGAAGTCGAGCAGCCCTTCGTCGAGGTCCTTGAGCTCGATGCCCCACTCGTGGAAGCGCGCAAGCCGCTCGTTCAGTTCCTCGACCAGCGACTCGGCGCGGCGGCGCTTGGCGCCGAGCGTCGCTTCATCCTTCACGTGACCGTTCCCGGCAGACGCGCCGACGGCATGCCCGAGGTCGCCGCGCAGCGCATCGACCTGCGCCTTGCACGCCTGCATCGCGAGCAGTTCCTCTCGCGCGCGGGGGAGCAGCGCTTCGGCCTCATCGAGCGTGAAGAGCGTCATGCGGCGTCACATCTCGCTGACGCCTGTGAAGCTCCATTTGGCGAGCTTGAGCGCGGGCACGCGCCGCACGCCGCCGCCGATGTCGCCGAGGACGAGCATGTCGTCGCGCCCGACCATGTCGACGTGGTTCAGCGCGTCGACGTAGCCCTGCGTGAACCGCATGTCGCGCACCGGCCCCACCACCTGGCCGTCTTCGATGAGGAACGTGCCATCGCGCGTCATGCCCGTCGTCACGACGTTCAGCGGGTGCACCGTGCGGGTGTACCAGAAGCGGCTCACCCACAGCCCGCGCCTCGTGGATCGAATCATCGCCTCGCGCGAGGCGTCGCCCGGCGCCATGAACATGTGCAGCGGCAGCGCGCCGATCGTCGTGCCGGCGGGCAGCGCGTGGCCGGTGGAGCGCGCATCGCCACCCTGCCGCCCGGCCAGGTACGTGTCCCACACGACGCCCTTCGCAACGCCGCCTTCGATGAAGTCGACGCGCTGCTTCGGCACGCCCTCGTAATCGAACGGCGACGGGATGCCGTCGGTCGAGAGGCCGTCGTCCCAGATGCTGATCTTCTCGTCCATCACCCGCTCGCCGATGCGCCCGGCCATGAAGCTGCGCTTTTCCATGAACGCGAGCGCCCCGAACGACAGGTACGAGAAGAAGTCGAGCAGGTCGACGACGGCGTACGGCTCGAGGATCACCTCGTACTCGCCGGGCTCGACGGTCACCGGGTTCACGCCGCGGAGCGCGCGGTCGACGGCCTCCTGCCCGATCGCATCGCCGTCGATATCGGCGGCATCCTTGCTGACGCGCGCCGCATACCCGCTCGACGTTTCGGACATGATGACGGTGTTGACATCGGCCTGCGTTTCGGTGTGGTAGGCGAACACGCCAAGCGAGTTCGCGAGCGCGATCTCCTGCACGGACGTGTGGTAGGCTCCGGCCGCCGTGAGCGCCGCCCGCGACGACGCATCGCAGATCTGCGCGACGACGGCCGCGCGCTCCTCGGGCCCGCAGCGCGCCGTGCGCTCGACGTACGCCTCGGCGCGCTGCACGGGCGCCGGCCGCGGCAACGAACGGAAGTCCTCGTTCTCGCGCTGGTGCTCGGCGATCTCAAACGCGCGCGCAGCGACGTTCGCCAGCGCCTCCGGCGACAGCTCATTCGTCGATGCGATGCCGATCTTGCGGCCGATCACCGAGCGCACGCGCACGTCCACATCGGTCAGCTCGACGTTCTGGTGGATGTAGTTGTTGGCGAACCGCGTGAGCGCGGAGTTGTGCCAGAAGACCTCGACCTCGGTCTGGTCGGCGCGGCTGGCGCCGATCACCGTATCAGCGATGCGCCGGACCTCCTGCTCGCCGAGCATGCAGCCTCCCCGCCGCGCCGCTTCGCGCGACGCCGCACTATACGATCGCCGCGCGGCGGGCGCACCTCAACCGGCGCGCGCCCACGTCAGGCAGCGGATGTCGGCCGCGCCGGCGTCGCGGAGGGCGCCGGCCGCCGCGTCGAGCGTGGCGCCGGTTGTCGCGACGTCGTCGACGAGCAGGATGCGCAGGCCGGCGACGGGCGGCCGCGCGGTGAACGCACCGGCGACGATCGCCCGGCGCTCCTCGCGGCGCATCGTCTTCGCAAGCGGCGCCGTCGCCCGCACGCGGACGAGCGCGCGGCGCAGGTACGGGACGCCGAGTTCCCGCGCCAGGAGACGCGCCAGCTCGGCCGACTGGTTGTAGCCGCGCGAGCGCGCCCGCCCGCGATGCAACGGCACGGCGATCACGGCGTCGCAGTCGCCCGGCGCGAGCGGCGCGAGCAGCCGCGCCATCGGCTCGGCGAGCGACGTAAGCCCCTCGTACTTGAGCTCGATCGCCAGGCGCCGTGCTCCACCCTCCATCACGTACCCCGAGCGGAGCGACGAGAACGCCGGCGGCGCGCCGAGGCAGTGGCGGCATGTCCCGCCGGACGGCCATGGCGTCCAGCACCCCGGGCAGCGCTCGCCAGCGGGCCGCGGCAGCGACGCGGCGCACGCGCCGCAAAGCAACGCGCCGTGTTGCCCGCACAGCGCACAGCGGGGCGGGAAGAGCAGGTCCAGGGCCGCCCGCGAGACGCGGTCGATCAACTGCGGCATCGGCGCGAGTATACGCGCGCGTCATGCTCGGGCGAACCGCGCTCGGCGGCTACAATGTCAACATGAGCCGGGACGACCGATGCCAAGCGTGAGCGTGCGCCTCTTCGCGAGCCTGCGAGAGAAGGTCGGCGAGCGCCAGGTCGATGTCGAGGTGCCGGAGGGCGCCGACGTCCGCGCGCTGTACCGGGCGCTGGCCGAGCGCTACCCGCAGGTCCGCCCGTACCTGGAGACGGCCGTGTGCGCCGTTGACGAGGAGTACGTGACGGCGGCGCACATCCTGCGCGATGGCGACCGCGTGGCGCTCATCCCGCCGGTAAGTGGAGGCTGCTGATGTTCGAGATCACTGACCAGCCGCTGGACCCGGCGCCGCTCGTCGAAGCCGTGCACCGCGACGACGCCGGCGCCATCGCGCTGTTCTACGGCATCGTCCGGAACGAGAACCTCGGCCGGCGCGTGCAGTACCTGGAGTACGACGCCTATCCCGAAATGGCGATGAAGAAGATGCGCGAGGTCGCCGACGAGGTGCGCGCGAAGTTCCCGGTGCTCGAGATCGGCATCGTCCACCGCGTCGGAAGGCTCGAGATCGGCGAAACGAGCCTGCTCGTCGCCGTGTCGAGCGGGCACCGGGGCGAGTCGTTCGAGGCGTGCCACTATGCCGTCGACCGCATCAAGCAGATCGTGCCCGTATGGAAGAAGGAAGTGTGGGAGGACGGCTCGGAGTGGATCGAGGGCCACACGCCGGAGGTGCCGGCACGCTGATGTCGCGTGATCAGCGCGGGACACACGAACGCCCGCCGGGGTGTGATCGGCGGGCGTTAGCGTTACGTCCGAGCGGCGGGTCAGCTGGCGATCGACGCGCGGTCCTGGTCGAAGCAGTTGCTGCAGAGCACCGGGCGGTCCAGCCGCGGCACAAAGGGGACCGTCGCCTCCCCGCCGCACTGGGCGCACGTGACGGTCGTCATCGCACGTCCGCCGGTGGTGCGATCGCGCCGGCGGTTGGCCCGGCAGCCGGGGCAGCGCTGGGGTTCATTGAGCAATCCCTTCTCGAGATAGAACCCTTGTTCGCCCGACGTGAAGACGAACGTCCCCGTGCAATCACGGCAGGTCAATGACTTATCTTCAAAGACCACCTTGCTCCCTCCTTGAGACAGGTTGTGACATGCCGGCGCGCAGGCTGGCGCGGCACGGCGCAGAGCATAGGCCTCATGCGTCGTTTCAGTCAAGCAATTCGCTCGCCAAAGTCATCTTCTCTGCTCGGGATGTCAATCGTGCCTGAGCAACTGTTCACGCCGGTCCATTGCCAGCGCTGCGGACAGTTGCTGGAGGAACGGTATATCGATGCCGAGCGCCGGCGGCGGTTCCAGTGCGTGAACTGCGACTTCATCCACTACATGAACCCGCGCGTCGTCGCGGCGATCATCGTCTGGCGCGGTCGCAGCGTCCTGCTGCAGCAGCGCGCGAACGAGCCGCGCGCCGGCTACTGGACATTCCCGGGCGGCTTCCTTGAGATGGGTGAGCTGCCCGCCCACGGCGCCGCGCGCGAAACGCTCGAGGAGGTGGGGCTCGCCGTCGAACCGGCGGCGCTCGTCGGCGTCTACGGCCGGGCGGACATCGGCATCGTGCTCGTCGCCTACTCCGGCGAGTCGCCCGCTGGCGAAGCGTACGTCGCCGATCCAGAATCGTTGCAGGTGCGCTGGTTCGACATCGACAACATCCCGTGGCAGGAGCTGGCGTTCGAGACGTCGGAGGCGGCGCTGCGCGACTGGATCGCGCGCCGGCAGTTCGCGGAGGGGGCGAAATGATCCGCTCGATCGAGGCATTCTTCTCGTACTTCGATGCCGTGCACCGGCGCGCGCGGCGCGACATCGCCGCGCTCCCGCCCGAGGCCGACGGATGGGCGCCGTCCACCGGCGCCGGCGAGGGCGCGTGGAGCATCAACACGCTTGTCGGGCACATGGCGGTGGCGCGGCTCTACTTCGCGAGCGCGTACCTCGGCCGTGGCTGGATCAGCCCGCCGATGCCCGACGTCTCCCGGCGGGACGGCTGGCTGCCGGCGCTCGACGAAAGCGCCCGCGCGCTGCACGCGCTGCTCGACGGCACACCCGGCGCCTGGCTCGGCCGCAAGGTGACGATGATCGACACCGACGGCCAGCTCTCCGGCTGGCGCATCCTGATGATGATGATGGAGCACGACATCCATCACCGCAGCCAGGTCGACACGTACGCAGGCATCAACGGCTGGGCCGTGCCCGACATCTACGGCCGCAGCGCGGAGAGCGTCGGCCTGCTGCAAGCGGAGCAGCGCGCCCGGCACGCGGGCGGCGCGTAGCGCGGCGATGCGCATCGACATCGTCACGCTGTTCCCGGAGATGTTCGCAGGCGCGCTCGACGCCAGCATCATCGGGCGGGCGCGCACGAGCGGCGCGCTGACGATCGCGCTGCACAACCCGCGCGACTACACGCGCGACCGCCACCGCGTCGTCGACGACTACCCCTTCGGCGGCGGGCCCGGCATGGTGATGAAGCCCGAGCCGATCTTTGAGTGCGTCGATGCGGTGCGTGCCATGGCGGAGCCCGCGGGTCGCGTCGTGCTGCTGACGCCGCAGGGGCGCACGCTGGACCACGGCGTCGTCGCCGAGCTCGCGGACGCGGAACGATTGATCATCATCTGCGGCCACTACGAGGGCGTCGACGAGCGTGTGCGCGAGCATCTCGCCGACGACGAGATCAGCATCGGCGACTACGTGCTGTCCGGCGGCGAGCCGGCGGCGATCGTCGTAGTCGACGCAGTCGCGCGGCATCAGCCGGGCGTCCTCGGCTCGCAGGAGTCGCTGGCGGAGGAGTCGCACGCCGCCGGCTTGCTCGAATACCCGCAGTACACGCGCCCGGCCGCGTACCGGGGCATGGCGGTGCCGGAGCCGCTCCTCTCGGGCCACCACGCGCGGATTGCCCGCTGGCGGCGGCGCCAGAGCATCGAGCGGACAGCGCGACGCCGGCCGGACATGATCGCGCGCGCGTCACTGACGGCGGCCGAACAGCGCCTCGCCGCGGCGGCCGCGCCCGGCGCGCCGCCGGACGACCGCGCCCACCTCGCACGCGTCGCGCTGCCCGTCCATGACATCGACGCCGCGACGGTGTACTACGCCGCGCTGCTCGGGGATGCGGGCGAGCGCGTCGCGCCCGGCGAGCACGCGTTCCGCTGCGGCGGCGCCACGCTCGCCTGCGTCGCGACCGACGGCGACGCACGCCGCCCGGCCGAGGTGTGCTTCGCCGTGCCGGACCTGCGCGCGGCGCACGAGCGCGCGAAGGCCGCCGGAAGCGCATGGGTCGAGGGGCGGCCGCGCCGGCGCGCCAACGGCGAGCGCGCATTCGGCCTCCGCGACCCTTCCGGCAACCGGCTCTGCTTCATCGATGAGGCAACGCTGGCGCCTTGACGCGCCTCGCGGGCGCCCGTAGGCTGACAGTGAATCGAAGGACGTTCTGCGGGAGCTGGGAGAAGCCCGGCTGAGAGGGCCGCCGGCGATGCGGTCGACCGCCGAACCTGACCGGGTAATGCCGGCGCAGGGAGTGGACAGCGACATGCGCCTCCGGCACCCGGGAGGCGCGTTTTCATGCCCGACGAGTCATCGATCCCGCGCGCGCTTACGATCGCCGGCAGCGACTCCGGCGGCGGCGCCGGTATCCAGGCCGACCTCAAGACGTTCGCCGCCATGGGCGTCTACGGCGCGAGCGCGGTCACGGCCGTCACGGCGCAAAACACGCTCGGCGTCACCGACTGGCTCGCGATGCCGGAGCCGCTCGTCGCCGGCCAGATTGATGCCGTGCTCACGGATATCGGCGCCGGCGCGGTGAAGACCGGCATGCTCGCAAACGCCGGCATCATCGAGACGGTCGCCGCGCGGCTTCGCGCGCAGGGCGTGACGAACCTGGTCGTCGACCCCGTGATGGTCGCGAAGGGCGGATCGAAGCTCCTCGAAGACGACGCCATCGACGCGATGACCGCCTCGCTCATCCCGCTCGCGCTCATCGTCACGCCCAACGTGCCGGAGGCCGAAGTGCTGACACGGCGGCGCATCCGCGGGTGGGACGACGCGCGAGATGCGGCGGAGCGCATCGTCGGGCTGGGCGCGCGCGGCGTCGTGATGAAGGGCGGCCACTTCGAGCGGGACGAAGGCGCCACCGACCTGTACTACGACGGCACATCGTTCCGCGAGTTCACGTCGGTCCGCGTGCGCACCCGCAACACGCACGGCACCGGCTGCACGTTCGCCGCGGCGATCGCCGCCGGACTCGCCAAAGGACTGGACGTGCCGTCCGCGATCGCGCTGGCGAAGTCGTACGTCACGCTCGCCATCCAGCACTCGTACGACATCGGCCACGGGCACGGCCCGGTGCATCATTTCTACCGGTACTGGCAGCCAGTCGGGCCGAAGTACCGTCCCGGCATCCCGATCGATGCGGAGCGCGGCTGATGCACCTGCTCTGGCGCCGCTGGTCGCGCTCCGGATACGCACCGTCGTGGTTCTACTACACGATGGCGGCGGCCTTCGCGGCGCTCGCGGCATGGGCGGCGGTGCGCGGCGACTGGCTCGTCTTGGCGATCGCCGCGGCGATGCTCGCCGTCGCAGTCGCGGGCAGCCGCTTGATGCGCCGGCTCGCCGAAGCGGCGCGCGCGTCCGATGAAGCACACCGGCAGACGGAGGCGAACGATGAACGATGACACGCTGATGATCGCGGGCACGCCGCTGCGCTCCCGGCTGTTCCTGGGCACCGGCAAATACGCGAGCCCCGAGCAGACCGTCGCCGCGCTCGATGCGTCCGGCGCGGAGCTGGTGACCGTCGCCATCCGGCGGCTCGACCTCGACAACCCGAACGCGCGCACGGAGCTCGACTTCATCGACTGGCAGCGATACCGCGTGCTGCCGAACACGGCCGGTTGCCGCACGGTCGAGGAGGCGCTGTTCACGGCGCGGCTTGGGCGGTCCGTCACCGGCTCGAACTGGGTGAAGCTCGAGGTGATCCCCGATCCCAAGTACCTGATGCCGGACCCCATCGGCACGCTGCGCGCGGCGGAGACGCTGATCGCCGAGGGCTTCGTCGTGCTGCCATACCTGCACGCCGACCCCGTGCTCGCGCGCCACCTGGAGGAGGCCGGCTGCGCGACCGTGATGCCGCTCGGGTCGGCGATCGGCTCGGGCCAGGGCATCCTCACGCTCGAGGAGATCCGCATCATCATCGAGCACGCGCAGGTGCCGGTCGTCGTCGACGCCGGCATCGGCGCCCCGTCCGATGCGGCGCTGGCGTTGGAGATCGGCGCCGACGCGGTGCTCGTCAACACCGCCGTCGCGCGCTCCGCGGACCCGGCGCGCATGGCCGCGGCGATGCGGCTCGGTGTCGAGGCCGGCCGCGCCGCCTGCCTCGCCGGCCGCATCCCGATGCAGCGGTTCGCCGCGGCGAGCAGCCCCGTGCAGGGCGTCGCCCAGGCCACCGGCGCCGGCGCCGAGGAGTGACGCGCGTGCCGCCTGCCATGCCGCGACCGGCGCTGGTGCTGGTCACCGACCGGCGGCGCGCCGAATCGCGCGGGCGGACGCTCGAGGAAGCCGTCGCCGCGGCAGTCGAAGGCGGCGCCGATGTCGTGCAGCTGCGCGAGAAGGACCTCTCGACGGCCGTGCTCGTCACCCTCGGCACGCGCGTGCGGGACGCAATCGCCGGCCGCGCGCTGCTACTCGTCAACGGCGATGCGGACGCCGCGGTCGCGCTCGGCGCGGCGGGCGTGCCCCTGCCGGCAGACGCGCGCGACATCGCCGGCGCGCGCACGCGGCTCGGCGGACAGATGCTGCTGTCTGTCGCCGCGCACAGCCTCGAAGAGGCGCGCCGCGCCGCCGAGGCGGGCGCGGACATCGTGCAGCTCGGCACGGCGTTTGCGTCAGCCTCGCACCCCGGCGCCACGCCGCTCGGCGTCGACGGCGTGCGCGCGATCTGCCGTTCGCTCAACGTGCCGGTGATCGCGATCGGCGGCGTCACCGCGGATAACGCCGCGGCGCTGATCGCCGCGGGCGTCGCGGGCGTCGCCGTCATCGGCGCGATGCTCGACGCGCCGGACCCGCGCGATGCCGCGAGCGCGCTCCGCCGCGCCATCGCCGCGGGGGCGCCAGCGAGATGATCAGCATCACCGTCAACGGCAAGCCGCGCCAGCTGCGCGCCGAGATGTCGGTGACAGCGATGCTCGCCGGGTTCGAGATCAATCCCCGGCTGGTCGCCGTCGCCGTCAATGGCGACGTGATCCCGAAGCCGGAGTACGAGCGCGTGGTCGTGCGCGACGGCGACGCGATCGAAGTGGTGCGCATGGTCGGCGGCGGCGCGCGATGAGCGACGTCGCGATCATCGGTGGCGGGATCGTCGGCTGCGCCTGCGCGTACGAGCTCGCGAAGGCCGGCGCACAGGTCACCCTCGTCGAATACGGCAAGGCGGGCATGCAGGCGACGAACGCGGCCGCGGGCATGCTCGCGCCGTTTAGCGAATCGCACGCGCCGGACGCCATGCTGCGCCTCGGCCAGCGCGCGATGGCGGACTACCCGGGCGACGTCGCCGCCCTCGAGGCAGAGTGCGGGTTCGCGATCGAGCTGCAGCAGTACGGCATCCTGCGCGTCGCGCTCGACGACGGCGGCGCGGAGACGCTGCGCCGCCGCCACGCCTGGCAGCGCGGCCTCGGCATCCCGCTGGAGTGGCTCGACGGCGACGCCTGCCGCGAGGTCGAGCCGCGCCTGTCCGGGCGCGTCATCGCCGGCCTGTACTCACCCGCCGAGGCCTCGGTAAATAACCAGATGCTCGCGCTGGCGCTGCTGCGCGCCGCCGAATCGCGTGGCGCGCGCATCGTGGAGCGCACGCCGGTTCGGCGCCTGCGGCTCCGCGCCGGGCGCGTGTCGGCCGAAACCGGCGCGGGGGCCATCGATGCGGATGTCATCGTGCTTGCGGCGGGTGCGCGCTCCGGCCAGCTCGCGGCATCGGCGGGCGTCGGCCTGCCAGTGCGCCCGATCCGCGGGCAGATGATCGCGCTGGGCGGCATGCGCCCGCCGATCAGCCGCATCGTCTGGGGCCCGCGCGGATACCTGGTGCCGCGGGCGAACGGTCTCGTCTTCGCCGGCGCCACGGTGGAGGATGTTGGCTTCCGGCGGCGGACGACGGCCAGCGGCCTGCGCACGCTGCGCGCCGCCGCGCGCGCGCTGGTGCCGCAGCTCGGCGCGGCGCAGGTGCAGTTCGACTGGGCCGGCCTGCGCCCGGGCACCGCCGACGGCCTCCCGATCATCGGGCCGGTGGCGGGCACGAACCTCGTCGCCGCGACGGGGCATTACCGCAACGGCATCCTGCTCGGGCCCGTGACGGGGAAGATCGTGGCGCACGGCATCGCCACCGGCGACTGGCGCGACGTGCCGGCGGAGTTTTCGCCGCGGCGGTTCGGCCCGCGCGCGGCCGCCGACGCGTAGCTACGCGCGATACACGGGCGCGCGGCCGCTGCCGCCTTCGCTACACTGCCCCCGGCCACGCCGCACGGAGCGCCGATTGAAGTACCACATCTGGACCGTCGGATGTCAGATGAACGTCGCCGACTCGCGCAAGCTGGCGGCCGGGCTCGACCGCGCCGGCTTCACGGCGGCCGGCGCGATGGACGACGCCGACCTCGTCGTGCTGAACACGTGCTCCGTCCGCGAGCACGCCGAGGACCGGGCGATCGGCCAGCTCGGGCGGCTGAAGAAGATGCGCGCGAAGGGTGGCGCGTTCAAGATCGCCGTCATGGGCTGCATGGTCGGCCCGCGCGCCGACGAGCTTCGGCGCCGCTTCCCGTATGTCGATGTGTTCGCGCGGCCACAGGAGTTCGCGCCGATCCTCGAAGCTGTGGGCATCGCCGACACCGGCGGCGAGTTCTGGCCGGCGACCTGGGCCGAGCCCGATGCCGTAACCGCGTTCGTGCCCGTCATCCACGGCTGCGACAAGTTCTGCACCTACTGCATCGTCCCCTACCGCCGTGGACGCGAGCGCAGCCGCACCATCGACGATATCCGCGCGGAGGTCGAGCACTACTGCGCGCGCGGCGTCCGCGAGGTGACGCTGCTCGGCCAGACCGTCGAGGCGTATGGTCACGACTTGCCCGGATCGCCGGACCTCGGCGACCTGATGCGCGCGATCCACGACACGCCCGGCCTGGCGCGCATCCGCTTCCTGACGTCGTACCCGAAGGACATGACCGCGCGCATCATCGACGCCGTCGCCGGGCTGCCGAAGGTGTGCGAGAACTTCAACATCCCGGTGCAGGCGGGCGACGACGGCGTGCTCGCGCGCATGCGGCGGGGCTACACGCTCGACGACTACCTGGCGAAGTTCGCGCTCGTGAAGGACCGCATCCCGCACGCGGCGATGGTCACGGACGTGATCGTCGGATTCTGCGGCGAGACCGACGAAGAGTTCGGGAACACGTACCGGCTCCTCGAACGGCTGCGCTTCGACAAGGTGCACGTCGCCGCGTACTCGCCGCGCCCCGGCACGATCGCGCATCGCACGCTCGCCGACGATGTGCCGGCGGATGTGAAGCAGCAACGCCTGCACGCCATCGAGGAGCTCGAGGCGCGCGTCTCGGCGGAGATCAACGCCGTCTTACTTGACACGGTGCAAGAAGTCCTCGTGGAGTCCGTGCGCGACGGGCGCGCGAGCGGTCGTAATCCCGCAGGCAAGCTGGTACACTTCACCGCAGATGCGAGCCCCGGCGACATCGCCGCCGTCCGCATCGAACGGACGTCCGCGTGGTCGTTACAGGGAACAGCGCTCCCCGCGTCGGTGCCTGCGTAGCCATGTCATCTGAGTACGAATTGATCATCGTGCCGCTGCTCACCGGCGTGGGCGTGTTCGCTCTCGTCGGCCTCATCTGGAACCTCACCGAGGGGTACTTCGAGGGACGCAAGGATCGGCGTTAGTGGCGTGTCCCCGCCCGGCCACTCGCTGACACCGCCGCTCATCGCGGTGGTCGTCGTCATCCTCAGCGTGATCGAGGATGGCCTCCGCGTCTTGCTCATCCACCGAAGCGCCGGACCGTTCCGCGACTCGTGGGCGCTGCCCGGCGGTCTCCTCGCCCCGCCCGAATCGCTCGACCAGGCGGCCGCGCGCAAGCTCGTCGAGGAGACGGGCGTGGGCGATGTGTACCTCGAGCAGCTGTACACGTTCGGCGAGTTGCCCCGGGGCGATGCGACGGAGCGAGGCGTCGCGGTCGCCTATTTCGCGCTGGTCCAGTCGGCGCAGGTGCGCCTGCGCGAAAGCGATACCTGGCAACCGGCGTGGCACAACGTGCACGTGCTGCCGCCGCTCGCGTTCGGCAACAACGCCGTCGTCGACTACGCCGTGCGGCGCCTGCGGTCCAAGCTCGAGTACACGAACGTCGCGTACAGCCTCCTGCCCCGGCAGTTCACCCTGAGCGAGCTCCAACAGGTGTACGAGGCGATCCTCGACCGCGAGCTCGACAAGCGGAACTTCCGCCGGCGCATGCTCTCGCTTGGCGTGATCAAGCCGGCGGGCGGCACACGCATGGAAGGCGCGCACCGGCCGGCCCAGCTCTACACCTTCGCCCGGCGAGAGCCCGTCACGATCTGAGGGATGGCCCGTAGGTGCGGCGCGCGCGCCGTGGCCGCCGATTGCCGACAATACCGCTGATGGAACGCACAATGACCGGCGGCGCCGCGACCGTCGCGTGGCCGCAGCGCGCGCTCGACGCGATCGGCGCCCGCCGGGCCGAGGCCTGGTGCGCCGCTGCGCTCTTCGCGTGGCTGCTGGCGCTCGGCGCGCTGCTGCCGATCGATGCCGACGAAGGCGTCTACACCATCATCGCCCAAGGGATCCTCGACGGGCGCTGGCCGTACCGCGACCTGTTCGACCACAAGCAGCCGCTGCTCTACGTGCTGTACCTGCCATCGGCCATCGCCGGGATCGAGGCGCAGCGTGCGATCGCCGCGGCCTGCGCCGCCGCCTCGGTGCCGGCGTTCGGCGCGCTCGCCCGGCGCTGGCTCGGCGCACGGCATGCCCGCGTGGCGATCGTCGTCTACGCGCTGCTGCTCGCCAACCCGCAGATCGGCGTCGTGCGCAACGCCGAGGCGTTCCTGCTGCTCCCCGTGCTGCTGGCGCTCGCCGCGCCCGGCGCGCTGCTTTCGGGCGCGCTGCTCGGCGCGGCCGTCGCGACGAAGTCCGTTGCCGTGCTGTTCCTGCCGCTCGTGCTCTGGCGCTGGCGCCGCGACGCAGCGCGCGCGACGCTCGGCTTCGCAGCGCCGCTCGCCGTGTGCGCGCTCGCGCTCGCACCGGTCGCCCGTGACGCGTGGGCCGCTGCCATCGCCTTCAACCGCGCATACGCCGCGGCCGACGGCCCCGCGAGGTTCGCGTCGACATTCGCGTTCGATCCGATGGCGCTGTGGTTCTCGCTGCCGCTGTGGCTCGCTGCCGCGGCGGGGCTGCCCCTGTGCCGCTCGCCGCGCGTCTTCCTCCTGGCCGCGCTGTCACTTGCCGCGGTGAAGGCGCCCGGCTACGACTTCTCGCACTACTACGCGCTCCTCGCGCCGGCGGCGGCGATGCTCGCCGCCATCGCGCTCCTGCGCGGCGCATCGTTCCTGCGCGACCGCGACGGGCCGCTGCCCGTCCGCGCGGCGCGCGCGACGCTCGTCTCGATCGCGGCGGTGTGCGCCGCTGCCGCAGCCATCGTGAATGTCGCCGGCATCGTGTATCTCGCCGTCAACGAAGACCCCTACGCGGACATCGCGCGCGCCGCGCGTGCGCATCCGGGCGAGGTCTATGTCCTCGGCGAGAAGGGCCAGGTGTACGTGCTCGCCGGCCGCATGCCGGAGCGCCGCTTCTTCACGTCGATCCCGCTCGCGGTGCGCGAGGACTGGGGGCAGGCGGCGCAGCGCGACCTGCGTGCGTGCCCGCCCGACGTGCTCGTCACGATCGGCGACAAGCCGCTGTTCGACATCCCGTGGCAACGGGAGATCGTGGCGATGTACGGGACGCACGTCGCGTTCGAGCACGGCGCGGTGCACACCGCGCCATCGCCGGCCTGCGACCTGCAGTAGCGGCTCAGGCGGCCCGGGACGCTTCCTCGGCCTCCGGAAACTCGGCGTGGCCGATGGTGCGCTCAATCTCGGCGGCGTGCTCGGCGTCGTGCAGCGCCTGCCACACCGCCCACTCCTTGCAGTTGAGCGGGCCGAGCGCCTCTTCGTCGTGCGTCCTCGTCAGGTCGGTCATCGGCCACAGCGTGTCGACGAAACTGTGCACCTTCTGCTGGGCATCGTCGAGCGCGAGGCGCGCCCACGTGAGCGAAGGCAGCGCGAGCGACGGCGCGTCGGACAGCTCCGGCGGCGGCTCGCCGAGCGAAAGGGCGGTGCAGACACGCGCCGTGCGCCGCTTGCTCGCGGCGAGATGGCGCATGACATCGAGAATGGAGTCATGCGCCTCGCCGGCGGTCCAGTTGCCCTGCTCGTCGGTCAGCGCCTCGACGGCGTTGATGACGCGACGGTGCGCGCGCTCGCTTAGCACGTTGAGCGCGATCGGCTCCTTGTGCCCTTCTCGGCGGATGACGGCGCGGAGTTCGGCGAGGGCTTCGGGACTGCGTTCGATCATTGCTGCTCCTGTGACCAGGCGCCGGACGTGGCCGCCCTGCTATATCGTCGGCAGCACGCCCGCCGGCATGAACCCGGCGCCGGGGGCTGGCACCCACAGCGGGTTCGGCGTACGATCGCGCGGCAAAGGGGAGGATCGCGATGAACTCAACGAACGGCAGCCGCCGGGCGGCGGTCGTGACCGGCGCTTCGACCGGGATCGGCAAGGCGGCGGCGGTGGAACTGGCCGGCCGCGGGTTCGAGGTGTTCGCCGGCGTCCGCCGCGACGCCGACGCGCAGGCGCTGCGCGAGGCCGCCGCCGGCATCACGCCGGTCACGCTCGACGTGACGGATGCGGCATCGATCGCCGCCGCGCGCGCATCGGTCGAGGCGGCGCTCGGCGAACGCGGGCTCGCCGGCCTGGTGAACAACGCCGGCATCGGCGTGGGCGGCCCGCTGGAGTTCGTCGGGATCGACGGCCTGCGGCGGCAGTTCGAGGTGAACGTAATCGGACAGATCGCCGTGACGCAGGCGTTCCTGCCGGCGATCCGGCGCGCGCGCGGCCGCATCGTCAACATGGGGTCGATCAGCGGACGCATGGCGACGCCGTTCGTCGGCCCGTACTCCGCATCCAAGCACGCGATGGAGGCGCTGACCGACGCGCTCCGCATCGAGTTGCGCCCGTGGGGCATCGGCGTATCGATCGTCGAGCCGGGCGCGATCGATACGCCGATCTGGGACAAGGCGCGCACCATGACCGACGAGATCGAGCGCGACTTGCCACCGGAGGGCGCCGCGCTGTACGCGAATGCCGTCGTCGCCATGCGCGGATTCCTCGAGGAACAGGCGAAGAGCGGCATCCCGCCGGAGCGCGTCGCGAAGGCGGTCGCGCATGCGCTGACGTCGCGCCGGCCCAAGACGCGCTATCTCGTCGGCGCCGATGCGCGGATGCAGGCGGTCGCGGCGGCCGTGGTACCGGACCGGCTGCTCGACCGCCTCGTCGTGAGCCAGCTGCGCCTGCCGCGGCGCCCGTAACCGCGCTTGTTGGCGGAAACCCCGATTTGTAGGCGCACCGGCGCGCGCCTATACTTCGCCCAACAGCCGTGACGGAGACGAGTACGTCGCGCTGCGCCGCATAGCGAGTCCGGGCATGGTGGAAGCCGGGCGCAGGCGTCGCGACGGAAGATCCCTCCCGAGCTGGCCCGCCGAACGGCGAGTAAGCGGGTCCGGAAGCCCCCGTTAGCAGGGCAGGGCGTGTTGGCGCCCGGTGAGTGCCCGCCATCGCGGCGGGAACAAGGGTGGTACCGCGGGCTCCGCACATCGGCGCTCGTCCCTTCTCGGGACGGGCGTTTTTCGTGCGCGCCGCACGGTCAGGAGTGAGCGATGTTCGGACCAGTCTCGACGCGGCCAGCGTTCGTGGAGATGGAGAAGGCCACGCTGCAGTGGTGGCGCGACCGCGACATGATCGCCCGCTACATCCGCCGCAACGAGAAATCCGAGCGCCGCTGGTCGTTCATCGATGGCCCGATCACCGCGAACAACCCCATGGGCGTGCACCACGCGTGGGGCCGCTCGTACAAGGACCTCTGGCAGCGCTTCCACACCATGCTCGGCGAACGACAGCGCTACCAGAACGGCTTCGACTGCCAGGGCCTCTGGATCGAAGTCGAGGTCGAGAAAGAGCACGGCTTCACATCGAAGAAGGACATCCTCGCGTACGGCGTCGCGAAGTTCGTGCAGGAATGCAAGGACCGCGTGCAACGCTTCGCCGGCGTGCAGACGCAGCAGTCCATCCGCCTCGGCTACTGGATGGACTGGGACAACTCGTACTACACCAACTCCGACGAGAACAACTACACCATCTGGGCGTTTCTGAAGACGTGCCACGAGCGCGGCTACGTCTACAAGGGCAACGACTCCATGCCCTGGTGCCCGCGCTGCGGCACCGGCCTCTCCGAGCACGAGATCGTCACCGACGGCTACCGCGAGATCACGCACACATCGGTGTACGTGAAGTTCCCGATCAACGAGCGGCCGGGCGAAGCGCTGCTGATCTGGACGACGACGCCGTGGACGCTGCCCGGCAACGTCGCCGCCGCGGTGCACCCTGAGCTCACGTACCTGAAGGTCCGCCAGGGCGACGAGGTGCTCTATCTCTCGAAGGGCGCGGCGGCGAGCGCGCTCAAGGGTGAGCACGAGGTGCTCGGCGAGGTGACGGGCGACGCGCTCGTCGGGCTGACGTACCGCGGGCCGTTCGACGAGCTGCCTGCCGCCGAGGGCGTCGCGCACCGCGTGATCCCGTGGAGCGACGTGTCCGACGCCGAGGGCACGGGCATCGTCCATATCGCGCCGGGATGCGGCAAGGAGGACTTCCACCTCAGCAAGGAGCTCGGCCTCGGCGTCATCGCGCCCGCCGACGACGAGGGCAACTACGTCGCCGGGTTCGCCGGGCTCAGCGGCCGCTTCGTCGCCGACGACGGCACGCGCGACGCCATCTTCGCATCCCTGCGGGACAAGGGCGTGCTCTACCGCACGCAGCAGTACCGTCACCGTTATCCGCACTGCTGGCGTTGCGGCACCGAGCTCATCTTCCGGCTGGTCGACGAATGGTTCATCGGCATGGACGCGCTCCGCCACGACATCGCCGAGGTGTCGAAGCAGATCCGCTGGATCCCCGACTTCGGCCTCGCGCGCGAGCTCGACTGGCTGAAGAACATGGACGACTGGATGATCTCGAAGAAGCGCTACTACGGCCTCGCGCTGCCGATCTACGACTGCCACGAGTGCGGCGCGTTCGAGGTCATCGGCAGCGAGACCGAGCTGAAGGAGCGCGCGGTCGAGGGCTGGGACGTGTTCGACGGCCACTCGCCGCACAAGCCGTTCATCGACGCGGTGAAGATCGCCTGTAAGGCGTGCGGCAAGCACGTCTCCCGCATCCCGGACGTCGGCAACCCGTGGCTCGACGCGGGCATTGTGCCGTTCTCGACACTCGACTGGCGGCACGACCGCGCGTACTGGGAGCAGTGGTTCCCCGCGCACTTCATCACCGAGGCGTTCCCCGGCCAGTTCCGAAACTGGTTCTACTCGCTCCTGACGATGTCCACGGTGCTCACGAACGCGCCGCCGTTCCGCACCGTGCTCGGCCATGCGATGGTGCGCGACGAGCACGGCGAGGAGATGCACAAGAGCAAGGGCAACGCCATCTGGTTCGATGACGCCGCCGATTCGATGGGCGCCGACGTGATGCGCTGGCTGTTCTTCCGCCAGAACCCGGCGAACAACGTCAACTTCGGCTACGGCCCGGCCGACGAAGTGCGGCGCGGGCTGTTCCTGACGCTGTGGAACACCTACGCGTTCTTCGTCACGTACGCATCGCTCGACGGCTGGACGCCGGCGCGCGCGGCGGAGGGCGACGCCGGCCGCACAGAGCTCGACCGCTGGGCGCTGTCCGAGTTGCACACGCTCGTCCGCGGCGTCACCGATGCACTGGCGGCGTTCGACGCGCTCGCCGCGACGAAGCTCGTCGAGGGGTTCGTCGAGGACCTGTCGAACTGGTACGTCCGGCGCAGCCGCCGCCGCTTCTGGAAGTCCGAGAGCGACAGCGACAAGCTCGCGGCCTACGCCACGCTCTACGAGTGCCTCGTCACGCTCACGAAGCTCATGGCGCCGTTCACGCCGTTCCTGGCCGAGGCGATGTACCAGAACCTCGTCCGCGCGCACGACGAGGACGCCCCGGAGAGCGTGCACCTCGCCGACTGGCCGCAGGGCGACGCGTCGAAGATCGACGTGGCGCTGGCCGACGAGACGCGGCTCGTGATGCGCATCGCATCGCTCGGCCGCGCGGCGCGGGCGAAGGCGCAGATCAAGGTCCGGCAGCCCGTCGCCGAGCTGTTCGTGAAGCTGCCGACAACGATGGAGGAGCACGCACTCGAGCGGCTCGCGCCCCAGCTGCTCGAAGAGCTGAACGTGAAAGAGCTGCGCATCGTCCGCGACCAGACCGACTTCCTGCGGTTCGAGGTGAAACCGAACCTCAAGCTGCTCGGCCAGAAGTACGGCCGCGCCGTGCAGGACATCGCGAGGGCGCTCGGCGCGATGCCCGACCGCGAGCTCGGCGAGCTCGCGCGCGCCGTTTCCGCCGGCCGCGAGGTCGAGGTCGCGGGCAAACGGCTGGCGCCAGACGAACTGCTCATCAACGGCCGCGAGAAGGAGGGGTTCGCCTCGGCCGAGGACCTTGGCGCCGTGGTGATCGTATCGACCGAGATGACACCGGAGCTCGAGCAGGAGGGCCTCGCGCGCGAGATCGTGCATCGCATCCAGAACCTGCGCAAGGACGCCGGGTTCGAGATCGCCGACCGCATCCGCACGTACGTCGCCGGCGACGGCGGCCTGCGCGACGCGCTCGACCGCTTCGACGCGTACGTGCGGCAGGAGACGCTGTCCGTCGACCTGAGCGACGCGCCGCCGCCGGCCGGCGCCCACCGCGAGACGGCGAGCATCGACGGGCGGGACGTGACGCTCGCCGTCGAGCGCGTGTGACCGCGCGCGACTCGTCGGGAGGCATGCCGTCCCGCGGTGCGATGCTCGCGCTGGCCGCGATCTTCGCCATCGCGCTGGCGCTGCGGCTCGCATGGCTCGCGCAGACCGACACCGAGCTGCTGCCGATGTCGGACCCGCAGTACTACCACGCCACGGCGGTGAACCTCGCCGGCGGGCGCGGGTACAGCGTCGCCGTCGACCCAACCGGCGCGGGCTTCATCCCCGGGCCGGAGAGCGAGGCGACGGCGTTCTGGGCGCCCGGCTATCCGTTCGCGCTGGCGCCGCTGTACTGGCTCTTCGGCGACGACCAGCGCATCGCGAAGGGGTTCAATGCCGTCGTCGGCGCGCTGACGGTGCTGCCGGTGTTCTACCTGGCATGGCGGCTCGGCGGCGCAGGCAAGCGCACGCTCACGATCCGCGAATGGTCATTCGATGCCCCGCCTGCGGCGGGCGAGGCGGCGACTCGCGAGATGCTCGAGTTCTCCCGCCTTCCGCAGATGCGCGCCGATGCCACGGGATTAACCGCCGCAGCGTTATTCGCGGTCATGCCATCGCTCGTGTACTGGACGGCGTCGCTGTTCAGCGAGCCGCTGTTCACGTTCGGTATCGCGGCGACGCTGGCGCTCGCGGCGTGGGGGGGCGACCGCGACGGCCGCGCGCGCGTCGCGGCGTGCTTCGCCGTGGGCCTGGCGCTGATCGCCACATCGTTCGTGCGCTCGCAGGGCACGCTGATGTTCGTGCCGGTCGCCGTGCTGCTCGTCCGTTCGTTCGATGTGCGGGCGCTGCTGCGCACGTTCGCGCCCGTCGCCGCCGGCGTCGCGCTGGTCGTCGTGCCGTGGGCCATCCGCAATGAGATGGCAATGGGGCGGCCGTGGCTGATCAACAGCAACCTCGGCTACAACATGCGCATCGCGCACGCCGAGTATTCGACGGGCACCTACGTGCCGCCGGACGACCTGTGGGGCGAGCAGCCCGGCATCTCGTTCAAGGAGCGCGAGATCCTGTTCGACGACCTCGGCCGCGAGCGCGCGATCGAGTACGCGCGGGAGCATCCGGGGCGCGAGATCGAACTCGCCGCGAAGCGCGTCGGCTACCTGTCGCGCTCCGACGCCGAGGCCGCGGTGCAATGGTCGGAGAGCCTCGGCGCGACGCAGCTCGCGGCGGGCGATCGCGGGCTCTGGATCATGCTCGGCGACCTGTTCTGGTATCCGCTCCTGATCCTCGCGCTGCTGTCCCTGGTCGTGGTCCCGCGCACGCGCATGGCGTGGGCGATGTGGTCGGCCGTCGGCGTGTGGGTGCTGCTGCACACGGTGTTCGCCGGCGAGCCGCGCTATCACGTGCCGGTCGTGCCCGCGCTCGCCGTGCTCGCGGCGGCGACGCTCGTGCGCGCATGGGAACTGCTGCCCGACGAAGAGCGCGCCTGAGCGTCAGGCCGCCTCCGCCTCCGCCCGCGCGGCGCCGGCCACCTCCGGCGACGACGACTCGGCGGGCCACAGCAGGTCGGACAGCAGCATCCACGAGAACGCGGCAAAGACGACCACGTTGAGCCCGGCGACGTAGTGCGTGCCGACGGCATCGTCCCAGCGCCGCATCCACGACTCCACCGGCGGCGCGACGAGCACCATGTTCACGAACAGCGTCGCCGACAGCGCCGCATACACCCACAGCAGCCGCCGCTCGACGAGCAGCGCCGGTGCGAGGAGCGCGATCGCCGGATACATGTACCGCTCGTGCGTATTCGTCGGCAGCACGTAAAAGGCGACGAAGAGGTACCCCGCCGCGACGAGCCCGGCGCGCAGCGTCGGGAAGCGCCAGGCGTACGCCGTCGCCAGCGCCGCCGCGACGAGCGAGCACCCGAGCGAGAACCGCTGGTACGTCACGCCGGCGAACAGCACGTCGGTCGACTCCGGCACCTTGTCGAACGGGATAAACCACCAAAGATTCCACGCGTTCTGCGTCAGCGCCGTCACGCCGTTGTTGTTGTTGAACAGCTTCCGGTACGTGTCCACGAGCCGCTCCGCGTCGCCGGCGACGAGCCAGGGCACAAGCGGCACGAGCAGCACGGCGGCCGCCGCGAAGCCACCCCGCACGAGCCCGCGCACGCCGGACGCGCGGACCACCAGCACACCGACCACCGGCGTGAAGATCACCGGCTGCGGCTTGTGCAGCACGCCGAACGCCAGCGCCGCGCACGCCAGCTCCGGGCGCCCGGCGGCGGCGAACGCCACCGCCGCCAGCCCCGAAACGGCGACCACCGCATCGATCTGCGCCCAGACGGCGGAGTCGTAGACGACCACCGGGTGCAGCGCGACGAGCGCCGACACGCCGAGCGCGCCGAAGCTGGCGCGGTCGCGGGGAAGCAACGCCCGCGCCACCGCGTACACGACCGCGATCAGCGCGAGGTCGTAGAGCAGCGGCGGCGCCTTCACGAGCGCCTTCAATCCGAAGGCGTCGGTGTCGAACGCGCCGCCGAACCAGCCGTAGGGCAGCGCCAGCGCCCACATCAGGTACTGGTAGGCGACGTACGACGTCCCGGTGTCGCGGAACGAGTCGACCAGGCCGCGCTCATGGATAAACACGACGTGGCGCTTGAACGTGTACTCGTCGGTGAAGACCTCGGTGAGGTACGCCGTCGCCGGCAACAGCGCGAGGCGGAGCGCCGTCGCGATGGCGAGGATCAGCAGCAGCCAGCGGCCGTCTGTGGAACCCACGAACGCGCGAAGCCGTCCCATCGCACCCCGCCGTCGCGCGCGATGTGGCGGCCGCACGACGGCGCGCGCATTGTAACCGGCGCCGCCTACCGCGAACGCCACCCCGCCGATACGCTGGCCACATGGACGGACGCGAACTCAAGGCGCGCGCGGCGATCAGCGGCCTCGGCATCTCCGAGATGGGCCGCGTCTATGGCCACGACGCCTCGCACTTCGCCGCCGAGGCCATCCAGCGCGCGGTCGCCGATGCCGGCCTGCGCAAGGAGGACATCGACGGCCTGCTCGTCAGCCCGGGCGTCAGCATGACGGGGCAGATGGGCGGCGTCGGGCTGCAGAACTACCTGGGGCTGACGCACCTGCGCCTGCTCGCCAGCATGAACGTCGGCGGCGCGACCGCGAACGTGATGGTGCAGTACGCCGCGCTGGCCGTCATCCACGGCATGGCGAATCACGTCGTCTGCGTCTTCGCCGATGCGCCGTTGCGCGAGGGACGGGGCGGCGCGGCGGCGTACAGCGGCGCCGCGCGCCCGCGGCCATCCGGCATGGGCGGGTTGTACTCGGCGTTCGGCGTCGTCGGCGTCAACGCCCTCTACGCGCTCGCCGCTCGCCGGCACATGGCGATGTACGGCACCACGAACGACCACCTCGGCGCGGTCGCCGTCGCGCAGCGGCGGTGGGCAGCGATGAACCCGATCGCCGAGCACCGCGCGCCGCTGACCATGGAGGACTACCACGCATCGCGCTGGGTCGCCGAGCCGCTGCACCTGCTCGACTGCTGCCTCGTGTCGAACGGCGGCGTCGCCGTCATCGTCTCGAGGGCGGAGGAAGCGCGCGACCTGGCGCAGCCGCCGGCGTACATCTGGGGCATGGGGCAGGGGCACCCCGGCGACATGCGCCGCCGCGGCTGGGACGTCGAGACCGAGACCGGCGCGCCGATGGCGAAGGAGAAGGCGTTCGCCATGGCCGGCATCGCCACCCGCGATGTCGACGTGCTGCAGGCGTACGACTGCTACACCTACACCGTGGTCGTGACGCTCGAGGACTACGGGTTCTGCGCCAAGGGCGATGGCGGCCCGTTCGCCGCGAGCGGCGCGCTCGCGCCCGGCGGCGCGCTGCCGACGAACACCGGCGGCGGCCAGCTCAGCGCGTACTACATGTGGGGCATGACGCCGCTGTCCGAAGGCGTCATCCAGGCGCGCGGGCAGGGTGGCGAACGCCAGGCGGCGAAGCGCGACATCGTGCTCGTGACGGGAAACGGCGGCGTCCTCGACCACCACAGCACGCTCGTGCTGTCGCCGCACCCGGCGTAGGCGGAGGCGCGCGATGGCGGGGCGGCACGGCGTGACGTTCAACCAGGTGCGGGAGATCATGCTCGCGTTGCCCGGCGTCACCGAAGGCACAAGCTACGGCACACCCGCGTTCCGCACGGGGACGAAGTTCATGTCTCGTCTGCGCGACGAGGATGTGCTCGTGCTGACGCCGGTGGACGACATCCAGCAACGGTTCCTGATGGAGACCCGGCCGGGGGCGTTCTTCACGACTGACCACTACCGCGGCTACCCGACGATCCTGGTGCGGCTGTCGAAGGCGCGGGAGGGCGAGCTGCGCAACCTCATCGCCGGGTGCTGGCGCGCGCTGGCGACGGCGAAGATGCTCGCCGCGCGGCCAGGGGCGGCGCCGGCAAGGAAGCGAGGCGTGACATGAGCGAGTACCGCCGCCCCATCCCCCAGGCCGACGACGAGTCCCGCGAGTTCTACGATGGCGCGCGCCGCCACGAGCTGATGCTCATGCGCTGCAGGCGGTGCGGCGCCTGGCGCCTGCCGTCCCGGCCGCGCTGCCCCGACTGCTGGTCGACCGACACCGAGTGGGCGCGCGCAAGCGGACGCGGCACGCTCTACTCGTTCGGCATCATGCATCAGAAATACCCCGGGTTCGAGGACGAGGTGCCGTACAACTACGCCGTCGTCGAACTCGAGGAAGGGCCGCGCATCGTCTCGAATATCGTCGGTGTCGACGAGGCCGCGCTGCGCGTCGACATGCCCCTGCGCGCCGTGTTCGACGACGTGTCCGCCGACACGACGCTCGTCCGTTTCACCTCCGCCTGATGCCCGGCAAATGGGTCCGCGGCGGCGAGCGCCCGCCCGGACGCGGCGGCGTCATCGTCGACGCCCGGGCGTTCGAGTTGCACGGCACGCCGTACGTCGCGCTTCGCTACCGCTTCGACGACGACCCGCCGGACGCCATGCGCGAGGCGCGCCTCTCCGCCGACATGACGTACGACGCACCGCAGCCCGGCGACCGCGTGATCATCGATGCCGTGCTCGGCGTGGTCGACCGCGTGCGCCGGGCGTAGGTCAGGTCCGGTAGCGCAGGATCGCTCCCACGCCGGGTTCACAACCGCGCATCGCCCGTCAGCGGAGGATGAACTGGCGCACGACCTCTTCGGCCAGCGAATCCACGACGAGGCCGGCGTCGCCGAGGTCGGGCGCCGGGCGGGTCGTCGTCACGCCGACGGCTCGCATCCCCGCCGCCTTCGCCGCTTGCAGCCCCGCCGGCGCGTCCTCGATGACCACGCAGGCGGCGGCGGCCACGCCGAGCCGGTGCGCCGCAACGAGGAACCCTTCCGGGTCCGGCTTGCCCTTCGTCGCGTCCTCCTCGGCGACGAGCGCGCCGAAGCGGCGGGCAAGGCCGAGCGTGTCGAGCGCCAGGTCGAGGTTCGCGCGTGGCGTGCTCGTCACGACGGCCGCAGCGACGGCGTGGACATCGAGCCAGTCGAGCAGCTCGCGGACCCCCGGCAGCACGGTCAGGCGCCCGCGCGCCCGTTCGCGGAACAGCGCCTCCTTGCGCGCGGCGAGCCGTCTGAACGCGCCGGGCGCGAGCCCCGGCCGCACACCGCCGATGATCGCGTCGTTGCGCAGCCCGAACGATCGATGGAAGTAGCCGTCCGGAGCGTCGGGCGCGTGCTCAAGCGCCCATGCTTCCCACGCCGCAAGGTGGTGCTCGCGGCTGTCGACGATCACGCCATCGAGGTCGAAGAGGACGGCGCGGTCACTCGGCACGGGGCGCGACGACGAGCCGGAAGCGCCGGTCGTACTGGCCGCGGCTGTAGCGCTCGCAGCAGGCGCGGCACGCGACCTTGTCGCGCCGCCGGCGCTGGTACGTGCGACGGCAGTTCGGGCAGTTCATCCGCCACATCCGCCGCTGCGCCCGCTCCTTATGTGCGAACGGAGGGCAGGTGATCGTGATCCGCGGGTCGAGCTCCTGCGCCACGGCGCGGAACTCGCGACCGTGCGGCGCGATCCGCCGGCCGTATCGCCAACGCGCCGCCCAGTGCGCCAGCTCGTGCTTCAGCACGAGCAGCGTGGCGTCGATGCCGTGGTCCCGGTGGTACAGCGTCGCGATGCGGATCTCGCCCGTATCCGGGTAGCACCGGCCGGCGCTCGATGTCATGCGGTTGCTCAGCTCCAGGCGCGGATACGGCGAGCGCGGCATCGCCAGCACGTCGCGGAAGTGCTGCTTGATGACGCGGTCCATCGCGTCCTGCAGCTCGGCCTGGAGCCAGAACTCCGGGCCGCCGAGCGGCATCATGTAGCCTTCGCCGTTGATCGTCCGGTTAACCACGCTGCCCTCGAACGCTGCCGGCAATCATGCTCAATCCCTGTACGGGGCTACCTCGATCATCGGATGGCCGGGCCCTTCTGCCAGTGGCAGGCGGGCCTTCCCGCGGGAAGATCGCGGGGGCGGTCGGGGGCATCTTACAACGCGCGGGATCGGCCGTGGGGCCGCTCCGTGGCGCTCCGAAGTCAAATCCCCTGGAACGCGCCAAAATCTTTCGCTCGCATGTCAACGTCCGTTCGGGCAACCGCATCGCCGGCCGGCCGTGGCATCGTTTTGTTCTATCGCCGCGGCCGCCGACGCCGGCGCCCACCGCTCGCATACGCGGCTCCTGGAGACTGGACGCTACGCCGCCCGCCTGAGACGATGCGCCTGACGGACGGCACGCAGCGAGAAGGAGACCGCGCATGCTCATCAGCACGACTACGGCGATCGAAGGGCGGCCCGTCGCCGAGTACCTCGGCGTCGTCACCGGCGAGTCGATCCTCGGCGCGAACATCTTCCGCGACATTGGCGCGCAGATCCGCAACATCACCGGCGGCCGCGCCGCAGGCTACGAGAAGGAATTGCGCCGCGGCCGCGACGAGGCGATGGCCGAGTTGACACAGGCCGCCACCGACATGGGCGCGGACGCGGTCATCGGCGTCGATATCGATTACGAGACGGTCGGCGGGTCAATGCTCATGGTGACGGTGTCCGGCACGGCGGTGAAGCTGGGGTGAGCATGGAAGTCGACAGCTACAAGTGGCTGCCCCCGTCGCTGAAGGCGTGGTCCGCGAACCTCGCCGTACCGCCGTACGACGACGTGCCATGGACGCCGCTCGCCCGGCCGCTCGCCGAAGCGCGCATCGCGCTCGTGACGACGGCCGGGATCAACGTGCGCGGCGCGGAGCCGCCGTTCGACTACGAGCGCGAGCAGGACCACCCGAACTGGGGCGACCCGACGTACCGCGTCCTGCCGCGCGACCTGCGCCAGGAGCAGGTGCAGACCGGGCACCTGCACATCAACAACGACGACATCGACCGCGACGTGAACATCGCGCTGCCCGTGCACCGCATGCTCGAACTCGAGGCGGCGGGCGTCGTCGGCAGCCTTTCGCCGCGCAACTTCTCGTTCATGGGCTACCAGCCCGACACGACCGAGTGGCGCGAGCGCTACGGCCCCGAAGCGGCCGCGCTGATGAAGGACGACCGCGTCGACGGCGTCGTCCTGACGCCCGTGTGACCGGACTGCTGCCGCGCCGTGAATGCGCTGGCACGCACGTTCGAGGCAGCCGGCCTCAGCACCGTCGTCGTCAACATGATGCCGGCTTGGGGCGGGCGGTACGGCACGCCGCGCACGCTCGGCGTCGAATTCCCGTTCGGGCACACGCTCGGCCTTCCCGGCGACGCGGCGATGCAGACGCGCGTGCTCCGGGCGGCGCTCTCCCTCCTTGAATCGGCCCGCCCACCCGGGCCGGTCGTCGCGCACTTCCAGGAACCATGGCCGGGCGACTTCGACGTGTGGAAGAAGGCGTGGCACCCGCCCGTGCCTTCGCCGATGATCCGCTGGCTGAAGGAGCAGGCGCTGAAGCGGCGCGCCGAGGCCGCGGACAGCTGACCGTCTGCTACAATCCGGCGCACATCCGCCGGGATCCTTCATGCAATCATTCGGAGCAACGATGTCGCTCGAGATCAGGCCGTATCGTGAAGACGAGGCCGACGCGTTCTACCGCGTGCCGTCGATCGTCTTCGGCAACTACACGGGACAACCACGATCGCCGGAAGCCAGCGCCGGCATGCTCCCCGACTGGTCGCTTTGCGCGTTCGAGGACGGCGAATTGGCGACCGCATACGGCGCCTTCCCGTTCACCATGCGCTTCAACGGCGGCGAAGCGCCGGCCGCCGGCGTGTCGTTCGTCGGCACGCTGCCGCACTGGCGGCGACGCGGCCACCTGCGCAAGATCATGGAGGCAGACTTCCGTCGCCGCTACGAGCAGCGCATGCAGCCACTGGCGATCCTGCTCGCGTCGATCGCAGCGATCTACCAGCGCTACGGCTACGCCGTCTGCTCGTCGAAGTACCGATACGCGATCGACCCGCGCTGGATCGGCTTCGCGCCGTCGCTGCCGCGGCCACAGGGCACGTGGCGCGAGGTGATGAAGGACGACATCGCCGTCGTGCAGGAGATCTACCGCCAGTTCATCGCCGGGCGCACGGGCTACCTGCACCGCGCGCCGATCATGTGGGAGATGCTGCTTGGCCTGCACCCCGAACTCGGCGGGGGCGAGTACGGCGCGAGCATCGCGGCGGTGTACGAGGAGGACGGCGCGCCGCGCGGGTATGTGCTGTACGGGGCCAAGGGCTTCGAGACGCACCCGGACGGCGCGGGCCCCGGACAGCGCGTCATGGTCCGGGACTACGCATGGCTCACCCCCGGCGCCTGCAGGGCGATGTGGGAGTACTTCAAGACGTTCGACCTCGCCGCGCGCATCCACGTCGACCGCGCGCCCGTCGATGACCCGGCATTCGACATCATGCTCGACCCGCGGGAGTTGAATGCGACGCGCGGCGACTGGCTGCTCGGTCGCGTCATCGACGTGGAGCGGCTCGTCCCGCTGCGGCGCTACGGCCGCGAAGGCCGCGCCGTGCTCGATCTGCGCGACGAGATGTGCCCGTGGAACGAAGGACGCTGGCTGATCGAGACAGGCGGGGAACAGACGTCGGTCCGGCGCACAAACGAGACGCCCGACCTCTCGCTCGACGTCTCGGCGCTTGCGCAGGTCCTCTTCGGTCAGGTCGCGCCGTCGCGCGCCGTGCGCTACGGCCGCGGCGAAGCGTCGCCGAACGCCGACCTGGCGCGGCTCGACGCGATCTTCCGCACGGACTACGCGCCGTTCTGCCCCGACATGTTCTAGGCGCCCGCTGATCCGGTGATCGACAGCAGGTTGCCGTCCGGGTCGCGGAACCAGGCGATCCTGGCGCCGCCCGGCGAAGCCCAGACGCCGCGGTCATCCTGCTCCATGCCCGGGTAGCGCTCGAACGTCACGCCGCGCGCCACCATCGCGCCGGCCGTCGCGGCGATGTCGTCGACGCGCCAGCCGAGCACCGTGTGCGGCGCCGGCGCGAGTTCCCGCACCTTCGCGATGCGCAGCGCCGTGCCCGCACAGTCGAACACCAGCGCGTACGGCTCATCGGCGGTCAGGCGCAGGCCCAGCACGCCCTCGTAGAATGCGCGCGCACGCTCGGCATCGACCGTGGCGACGAACGCGATGACAGGAGCGGACCCGAGCACGCCGGTTACTTTGTCGCGACCGGGTGGCGCGAGACAAAGCGGCGGATGCGCTCCATCGCTTCTTCGAGCTGCTCGTATGCGGCCGCGTAGCAGATGCGCACGTGGCCGGCGCCGGCCTCGCCGAACGCCGAGCCCGGGATGACGGCGACGCGCTCCTCGAGCAGCAGCCGCTCGGCGAATGTCTCGTCGTTCATGCCGGTGCCACCGACGTGCGGGAAGGCGTAGAACGCGCCCTTCGGCTCTCCGCAGGGCAGGCCCATGCCATTCAGCGCGTTCACGACGAGCTGTCGCCGCCGGTCGTACTCGGCGACCATGCCGCGCACGTCCTCCTCGCCGTGGTTCAGCGCCTCGAGCGCGGCGAACTGGGCGGCGGTGGGCGCCGACATCATCACGTACTGGTGCACCTTCATCATCGCCTCGGTCAGCTCATTGCGCGCACAGGTGTACGCCAGCCGCCAGCCCGTCATCGCGTATGCCTTCGAGAAGCCGCCGAGCACGATCGTCCGCTCGCGCATCCCGGGCAGCGACGCGAACGCGACGTGCTCCGTGCCATAGACCAGGCGGTCGTATATCTCGTCGGAGATCACGAACAGGTTGTGCCGCTCGACGATGCGCGCGACCTCCTCCATCACGTCGCGCGGCATCACCGCGCCCGTTGGGTTCGCCGGGTACCCGATGAGCAGCGCCTTGGTGCGCGGCGTGATGCGCGATTCGATGTCGGCCGGGTGCAGCATGAAATCATCGTGGGAGCGCGTCGGCACCTGCGTGTAGACTCCGCCGGCGAGCAGCACGCACGGCAGGTAGGCGACGTACCCGGGATCCGGGCTCAGCACTTCGTCGCCGGGGTCGATGATCGCCTCCAGCGCCAGGATCAGCGCCTCGCTGACGCCTGCCGTGACGATGATCTCTGTCCCGGAGTCGTAGCGCAGGCCATAGAGCCGGTTGAGATGCCGTGAGATCGCCTGCCGCAGCTCCACCAGCCCGTAGTTCGACGTGTAGTACGTCTCCCCGTCCTCGATGCTGCGGATCGCGGCCTGGCGGATGTGGTTTGGCGTCACGAAGTCGGGCTGGCCCACGCCGAGCGAGATGACGCCCTCGATGCTCGCGAGCAGGTCGAAGAACCTGCGGATGCCGGACGACGGGATAGCCTGGACGTGCTGGGAGATGTTGCCGCGGTGCGTTACGCCATCATGCATCGTCCTGCGCCCGGCCCCTCCTGCGCACCACCGGCGCGCCGTCCTTCGCCATCACGCCCGACCAGAGGTCGAGTTCCGGCACATAATACATCAGCATCGATTCCCCGCCGGCGAGCAGCACGCGGAAGCCGATGCGCTCCTCCTCGCGCCAGCGCGCGAGCACACCCGCGACCTCGATGCGGCGGCCGTCGCGCTCGACCCACAGCGGCCGCTCGGGATACGACGCGCCAGCGTACGCGCCGACCGTGAGGGCGAACGCCCGCAGCCCGTCCTCCTCGTCCCTATCCATTCGAGATGAGGTACACGCCGTCGCCCTGCTCGACGACGATGCGCTCGCCGCGCTCGAACCGCAGCAGGTGGCGCAGGTGCCCGAGCTCGAGGTGAAGGTGCTGGTGCGCCGGCGGCACGCAGTCGCAGTCCTCGGCCACGATGCGCGTGGCGAAACGCTGCCCGGCCGCCTCCACACCGAACTCCCGCATCGGCGGCGGGAACGCGCGCCATCGCGCCTTCTCGATGAGCAGCGTACCGGTGGCGACATCCTCGGCGGACAGCTTCCTTATGTAAGGCGATCTGAGCGTCTTCCCGGCCGGCATGCGCCAAGTATACGGCTGCGGCGCCATGCGGCGGCCGCACGCGGCGCCGCCAGCAGCAATCGCGCCTGGCCTACGGCTTCGCGACCGTCCACACGCCGCCGAGTCCCTCCCCGTTCGTGTCCCCCGGCGCCTCGTCGTTCGCGAAGTAGTACAGCGGCAGGCCCTTGTACGTCACCTGCGTCCCGCCATCACCCCGCGCGATCGTCGCGACATCGCCCGTGACGTCGGCGGACTTCGCCGGCGCCGCGCCGGTGATCAGCGGCGGCCAGGCGGTCGCGCATCCGCCGACGCAGGCGCTCTTGCCGCTGCCGGCAGTGTCGTTCGCGAACACGTAGAGCGTCATGCCGGCGGCGTCGGCCAGCACGGGCCCGAGCGTCGCCGTCTGCGCGACCTGCAGCGCAATCGCCGGCGCCGCCGTCGGGTTGGCGGCCGGCGTGCGCACGACCGTCGGGGCGCCGCTTGCCGGCGAGCCGGCGGCGCTGGTCGCGGCGGGCGTCCCGTCGCCGCCTCCATCGTCGTCGTCGGCGCAGGCCATGGCAAACGCCGATGCCGCCGCGAGTAGCGCCAGTGCGGTGATGGTGAACCGCGAACGTCGGCTGAAGTGGTGGAACATCGTCTCCTCCCGTGGTTTGCGCGGGCGCGCGGTGCAGTCCGTTACGGAGGATATACGGGGGCGTGCGGGCGCCGGATGGGCCTCAGGCGGTCAGCGCCGGAGCGCGCATGTGCCAGTCCGCCGTCTGCTCGAAGGCGCGGGCCGCGCGCAGCACCGTCGCCTCATCGAACGGCTTGCCGATGATCTGCAGGCCCACCGGAAGCCCGTCGACGAACCCCGCCGGCACGGATATCCCGGGCAGCCCGGCGATGTTCACCGGCAGCGTGAACACGTCGTTCAGGTACATCGCGTACGGGTCGTCCGCCTTCTCGCCGATCTTGAACGCCGGCGTCGGCGTCACCGGCGAGACGATGACGTCGCATCGCTCGAACGCCGCGTCGAACTCGCGGCGGATCACCGTACGCACCTTCTGCGCCTTCAGGTAGTACGCGTCGTAATAGCCGGAGGACAGCGCGTACGTGCCGATCATGATGCGGCGCTTCACCTCTGCGCCGAAGCCGCGGCCGCGCGTCTCCTCCATGTTCTCCCACATCGACTCGCCGCGCTGCCACGAGAAGCCGTACTTCACGCCGTCGTATCGCGCCAGGTTCGCCGACGCCTCGCTCGGCGCGATGATGTAGTACACGGCGAGCGCCGCCTCCGTGCTCGGCAGCGTCAGGTCGAGGTCGACGGTGGCGCCCTGCGCCTCGAACGCGCGCAGCGCATCTTCGATGCAGCGGCGGACGCCGGCGTCGAGCGTCGGCGGCATGTACTCGCGCGGCACGCCAACGCGCAGCCCGCGCGCGCCGGCGTCGATCCCCGCAGCGAAGTCAGGCGTATCAACCGGCGCAGACGTCGCATCGCCCGGGTCGTGTCCGCTAATGGCGTTGAGCACCGTCGCGCAGTCACGCACGTCGCGGGTGAACGGGCCGATCTGGTCGAGCGAGCTGGCGAACGCCACGAGCCCGTACCGGCTGACGCGCCCGTACGTCGGCTTCATCCCGACGACGCCGCAGAGCGCCGCGGGCTGCCGGATGCTGCCGCCGGTGTCCGAGCCGAGCGCATACGTGGCCTCGCGCGCCGCGACGGCTGCCGCCGACCCGCCCGACGAGCCGCCCGGCACGCGCTCCAGGTCCCACGGGTTCCGCGTGGTGAAGAACGCCGAGTTCTCGGTCGACGACCCCATCGCGAACTCATCCATGTTCGTCTTGCCGACGCTGACGGCGCCCGCTTCAGCGAGCCGCCGGACAACCGTCGCATCGTACGGCGGGACGAAGTGCTCGAGCATGCGCGAGCTGCACGTCGTCGGCACACCGGCCGTCGAGAGCACGTCCTTCAGCGCGACCGGCACGCCGAGCAACGGCCCGCGCTCGCCCGCGGCAAGCCGCTTGTCGGCGGCGTCGGCCTGCGCCAGCGCGCGCTCGCCGGTCACCGTCACGAACGCCTTCACGCGGTCATCGACCGCGGCGATGCGGTCGAGCGCCGCCTGCGTCAACTCGCGCGACGAAACCTCGCGCTTCGCCAGCAGGCCCGCGGCGGCGTGGACCGTCAGGTCGGTCAGGTCGGGCATCGCTACTCGAGCACCGCGCGGACGCGGAGATAGCCGTCCTCGGCAAGCGGCGCCAGGGCGAGCACCTCGTCCTGAGGCAGCGATGGCCGCGAGACGTCGTCGACCATGACGTTGCGAAGCGGCAGCGTGTGCGCCGTCGGCTCGACGCCTTCGGTGTCGACGGCGTTCAGCGTGTCGAAGTGGCCGATGATCTCGGAAAGCTGCGCGCCGAACGTCTCGATCTCCTCGTCGGAGAGCGCGATCCGCGCCAGCCGGGCGATGTGGAGCACCGCATCCCGTTCCAGCTTCATGCGCGCAGGGTATCGGCGCCCGTTCGGAATGGGAAGATCGCACCACGCGGGCGCCCGGGCGTTCCTGCTACCATGTGCGCGGCGGGGGGCAGGAAGGAACCATGGTCAAGGCGCCCGATCGGGCCGAAGTTGCCCTCGGGAATCCAAGCTTCGTATGGCGGTTCGGGCAGGATCGCCGCCTGAATCTCATCCGGCACTACGCACCGCTCGAAGGCGCGCGCATCCTCGACATCGGCTGCGGGCTCGGCGTGTACGTGCGCAAGTTCCGCGAGTTCAGCGACCGCGTCAACGGCATCGATATCGACGCGAAACGCCTGCGCGAGGGCGCGCGCACGACCCCCGGGCTGATGCTGGCCGTCGGCGAGCACCTGCCGTTCCGCGACGCCAGCTTCGACGTGATCGTCCTGAACGAGGTGATCGAGCACGTGACCAACGACCGCGAGACCATGCGCGAGGGCATGCGCATCCTGGCGCCTGGCGGCCGCATCGTCATCTACGCGCCGAACCGGCTCTACCCGTTCGAGACACACGGCATCTACCTCGGGAGGCGGTTCATCTTCGGGAACATCCCGTTTGTCAACTGGCTGCCGAATCCGCTGCGCAACCGGCTCGTGCCGCACGCCCGCGCGTACACGAAGCGCGGCATCCGCCGCACGTTCGAGGGGCTGGGCGCCGGCGTGCTGGCCGAGACGTACGTATACCCGGGCTTCGACAACATCATCGCCCGGCACAAGCGGTTGGGCGCGGTACTGCGCGCGGTGCTGTACCGCGCCGAGCGCACGCCGCTGCGGCTGTTCGGGTTGTCGCACTTCGTGGTCCTGCGCAAGCCCCCGGCGGCTGCGCAGACAGGGGGGTAGGGAGGCAGCGTGGCGCGCGGTCATGCGGCGCGGCGGGTCCTGCGGGAGCGCCTGCGCAACAACAGCGGAAGGCACAGCGGCAAAGGCCACGCATCGCGGTGGGTGCAGTTCGTGTTCGCGGTCGCCGGACTCGGCATCGTCGCCGTGGCGCTCGCCGGCGCGACGGGCTACGGCGTGTACCGCTCGTACGCCAACGATATGCTCCCGCCCGATGAAGCGATCGCGCAGCAACCTTCGGGCGGCGCCCAGATCTACGACCGCAACGGACGCCTGCTCTACGAGTTCGTCGACGACAAGTCCGGGCTCCGCTCGCCGGTCAAGCTCGAGGACATCTCGCCGTGGATGATCGCCGCGACGATCTCGACCGAAGACTTCAGCTACTGGGACAACCCGGGCGTGAACATCCGCGGACTCGTGCGCGCGGGGCTCGAGGGCATCGGCCTGCGCGAGGCGAACGCCGCGAGCAGCACGGGCGGCAGTTCGATCACGCAGCAGCTCGTGAAAAACGTCTACATCCCGGCCGAGGAGCGCTACGAGCGCTCGTACAAACGCAAGCTCAAGGAGACGATCTACGCGATCGAGCTCACCGACCGGTACTCCAAGAACCAGATCCTCGAGTGGTACCTGAACCAGATCTCCTACGGCGGCCTGTACAACGGCGTCGAGGCGGCCGCGCAGGGCTACTTCGGCAAGAGCGCGAAGGACCTGACGCTGCCCGAGGCCGCGCTGCTCGCCGGCATCCCGGCCAGTCCATCGCGCTACGACCCGGTGAACAACCCGGAGGAGGCCGTCGAGCGGCGCAACGCGGTGCTGCGGTTGATGCGCACGCGGGCGCGCGTCGAAGTGGACAACGGCGCCGGGCAGGCGGAACCGGCTTCGCGCTTCCAGATCAGCGATGACGGGACGACCGTCGATGCGACCGACACGGCGTTCTACATCTCGACAGCATCCCCGCTGACGATCGTGCCGCAGCGCTTCCCGGTGAAGGCGCCGCACTTCGTCTTCGGCCCGATCCAGGAGGAGCTCGAGCGCCGCTTCGGCAAGGAGGCGCTGTACAGCGGCGGCCTGCGCGTGACCACGACGCTCGACCTCGACCTGCAGGACAAGGCGCAGGCCGCGCTGGAGAAGTGGATCCGCGAATTCGAGGGAAGCTCCGGCGGCCACAACGGCGCGCTCGTCGCGATGGACCCGCGGACGTCCGAAGTGCTGGTGATGGTCGGCTCCCGCGACTACTTCCGCGATGACATCCAGGGCCGCAACAACAACGCCACCGCGCTCAACTCTCCGGGCTCGACGCTCAAGCCGTTCACCTACGCCGCGGCGTTCGAGAACCTGGGCTGGGGCACCGACTCACTCATCCTCGACACGCCGATCAGCTTCCCGGACGGCGACAAGGTGTTCACGCCGCGCAACCCGAGCGGCAATTTCCAGGGGCCGATCAGCATCCGCAACTCGCTGGGCAACTCGCTGAACATCCCGGCGTTCAAGGCGGCATTGTACGTCGGCGTGCCGGGTGTCGTCGCCGAGTACAAGAAGTTCGGGATGACGACGCTCGACCGCGGCACGTACGGTCCGTCCGTGACGCTCGGCGGCGTCGACGTGAACCTGTTCGACGTGACGTACGCCTACACGGTGCTGGCAAACAACGGCGTCATGCGCGGCGTGCCGACGGCCCATGAGTACGGCGAGGGTAATCGGAAGCTTGACCCGGTCACCATCCTCCAGGTGACGCGCGAGTCCGACGGCAAGATCGTCTACCCGGAGACGGAAGACCATCGCGTGAAGGTGCAGGAGGAGCCCGTGATCTCCCCGCAGCACGCCTACATGATCACGAACATCCTCTCGGACCCCAGCGCATTCTGCATCACCTACGGCTGCGGCTCGCTGAGCATCGGCCGGACGTGGGCGGTGAAGACGGGGACGAGCGAGCCGTTCGAGACCTCCCGCGCGATCGGCGAAACGTGGACGTACGGCTACACGCCGGACCTCGTCGCCGGCGTATGGGCGGGCAACTCCGACAACTCGCCGATGTACAACATCACGTCGACGTCCATCTCCTATCGCTCACTCCGCGACTTCATGATCGAGGCGCTGAAGGAGACGCCGGCGACGCAGTTCGAACGTCCCGCCGGCCTCAAGGAGATGGAGCTGTGCCAGCCATCGAACCTGAAGGCGACGCCGGAGTGCGGACGCAAGGTGAAGTCGCTGATCGCCGAGTCGACGGCGCCCAAGAAGGACGACGACTGGGGGAGGCGCGTGAAGGTCGACATCCGCGATGGCTTGCTGGCGACGGAGCTCACGCCGCCGCAGTTCGTGCAGGAACGCTTCGCGCTCGTGATCCCCGAGGATGTGCAGGGATTCGCGCGCACGCAGGCGGAGGAGTGGGCGCGCATCCTGAGCCTCGGCGTCGCTCCTACCGAGCGCAGCACGGGCGATGCGCCGGTACGACTCGATTCCCCGCGACAGGGGCAGCGGATCAAGAACGTCGTGACCATCGAAGGTATGGCCGACTCGCCTGACTTCATCGCGTATCGGGTGGAGTTTGGCGCCGGCAACCCACCGGTGGCATGGGAGTTGATCCTGCGGTCCGAGACAAAACAGCCCGACGGCGGCCTCGGCCTGTGGAACACCGATGGCCTGCCCGATGGCCTGTACACGCTGCGGCTGGTGGTCGAGGATGCCGTGCGCGGCGAGTTGTCGACGTTCGTCGTCGTATCCATCGGGGAAAACATCCGCCGCAGCCCCTCGCCGACGCCGACGCCCGATTCGATCTTCCGCAACGACGACGACTGACGCGTCGCAGGTTGGCAGACCGCGAGAAGCGCCCTGCCGCCCTTCCCGCTTGCCCGGATTGGCGGGCG
>JAJTXQ010000015.1 GCA_021462855.1 Dehalococcoidia bacterium
CTCGTGCTCTGGCTGGCCGAGAACGCCGCGCCGGGCGTCGCCGCCGCCGAGCGGCTCGCCGTCCCCGGTCGGGTCATGGACCGCTTGCGGGCGGTGCTCGCCCTGCGCGCGCCGCACCCGGCGGTCCTCGACCGGGCGGCGCGACCGAGCGCCGTCGCCGCCGCGATCGCCGGCCATCCACCCGACGCCGTGGCGCTGGCGTGGCTCGCCGCCGACGACCCTGTCTGCCGTGCGCGCCTGTGGCGGTTCGCGCGCGAGTGGGCGCACATGGCGCCGCTCATCTCCGGCGCCGACCTGCTCGCGCTGGGCGTGCCGCGTGGGCCGCGCATCGGCGCGGTGCTCGGCGCGGTGCGCGCCGCACAGCTCGACGGCGGCGCGCCCGATCGCGCCGCCGCGCTGGCCCTGGCACGAACCCTGCTGGCCGACCCGATCGACGATCCGCGCCCCGATGATGCGCCTGTGGTATGATGGCACGCTACCGCCCTCGGGCGTGGACGCCGTCCCGCAGCGGCGAGCCAGGCCAGCCATCACCATCCCATGGCGCACACGACCGTGTCCAGTCCATCCCAACCCCGCACGAACGACGAGTGGATCGAGGATCTGCGCACCCCCGGCCCGGCGCGCGACGCGTCGGTCGACCAGTTGCGGGCGTACCTGCTGCGCGCGATCTTGATCTACCTCACCCACCACCGCAGCGACCTCGGGGGGATGCACCCGGACGAGATCCGGCAGCTCGCCGAGGACTGGGCCCAGGAGGCGACCATCCAGGTCCTGGCGAACCTCGACCGCTTTCGCGGCGACAGCAAGCTGACGACGTGGGCATATCGGGTGGCGATCACCCTCGTCGCGGGCGAGCTGCGGCGCAAGCGCTGGGACAACAGCTCGCTCGAAGCGCTGACGGAGTCGGACTCCCCCGATGTCAGGCTCAAGACCGACGGCGGGGCGGACGCCCCGGAGCTGCGCGCCACCCGCGCGCTGGTGTGGGATGCCATCCGCGAGGCCATCGACGCCGACCTCAGCGAACGCCAGCGGGCGGTGCTGACCCGCGTCGTGCTCGAGGAGCGCTCGATCGAAGACACGGCGCGCGAGCTCGACACCAATCGCAACAACGTCTAC
>JAJTXQ010000016.1 GCA_021462855.1 Dehalococcoidia bacterium
CAACTCCGACCCGTACGTGAAGTCGGGTTCGACGGACACGGGCGACACCGGCGACACCGGCGACGCCTTCATCTTCGACCTCGGCGGGTGCGGCGAGTGCGGAGACCCCTGCCAGACCGGTTGCGGCCCGATGCTGCAGTCGATCGGCGGGGGCCGGCACGGTTGCTGCAGTGGCACGGAAGCCGACACCGGCGACTCGGGCGACAGCGGCGACTCCGGCAACTCGGGCAACGCCGACGCGGTGACGGAGGTCCTCTCCGGAAACACCGGCAACGGCGGCAACTCGGGGAACGCGGACTCGGAAGCCAAGGCCAAGGGCCACGCGGACAGCGGCGACTCGATCGCTTCTCCGGCCATCACCTCTGGTGGCACGGGTGGCACGGGCGACGCGACCTCGAACCCCTACGCCAAGGCACGCACTGGCGACTCGGTCGCTATTTCAAAGGTTGGCAACCTCTGCAAGTGCTTCGGTCGCTGGAAGTCCGGTGGCCACCACGGATGGAGGAGGGCCGCCTGACTTGCGTAATTCCGTCAGACGAGCGGCGCAGGACGCGCCGCCGTCTGGCGGCACGCGGGTAAGGGAATAGAGAAGGGGGAGGATCGACTCCGCGGTCCTCCCCCTCCTACCCAACCTGCAGCCAGGTGCGTATGTGCCGGGCTGCGCCACCGCGCCAGGATGCAGCGCCGCGCAGCCAGCGCCCGCACGCGGCAGGCAGCTGCGCCCGCTCGCCGGCGGACCGCCGCGCGGGGTCTTGTGCCCCAATCGCGCCCGCGTCCATGAGCCGCGTCACGCGCTCCCCCGCTCGCTGCCGCGCGGCGGCAGTTCGTGCTGCGTGCCTGTGGGCGTGGCCGGACGACGATGCCCTGCATGCTGCCGAATTCGTGTCGTGCTTCGTGCAGCCTTCGTGTCGCGGTGAAGTCGCCGGGGTCACCCGCCCGCGCCCAGCGTCGACCCTTTCAAGAGACGAACGGGAGGCGTCGCTCGAACAGCTGCCATCAGCGTGCTGAAGGCGGGCCCCCGAGCGAGGATGGTGTCAGGGATTACACCATTCGCCGAACTTCCTCCTGGTCGAATGGCGCCAGGCTCACCTCTCATCGTCCATCGCAACCATGCAGCTTGATCCATGCCAGGATCTGAGCGTAGTAGGCTTCGCGCTCCGAGGAAGAAATCACCGTCCACGGTTGACCGCAATAGAGCATCAACTCGTTGAGTAAGAGTCGCCCCGTCCGTCCATTTCCATCGACGAACGGGTGGATGCACTCGAACTGATGATGAATGGACCATACGTCATGTGGGCTGGTGGACGAATCGGCTATTCGCAACGCCTCAGACCACATACCGTCAAACAGTTTGGGGACACGATCGGGAGGCGGAGGCACGGTTACACCAACACGAACCATGACGCGGCGGTACGCGCCAACGTCGGCCGGCGGTAACAGCCTTCGCATCAAACGGCGGTGGATCTCCACCGGATGAACCAAGCGCCCCGCTTGAACTTCTTCCACGACCCATTGTGCTGTCGAGAGGTGATCCTCGAACGTCGAGTCGAGATCGTGCGAGAACGGTATCCCCTCGATCGCATTGCTTTCAATGACGAAGCGCCGCAGCTCTTCGGCGGATGGGCGGGTGACAGTCCGCACAGTTCCTTCTCCCTCGCCTGCCTAACTAGCTTAAGTAGAGTCCCCGTATGCGGTGTAAGTAATCGGTCAGCCGGATAGCAAGCGGCCACAGCGCCATCCTCGTGGTGTTGGTCTCGAGTGAGCACACAAGGAGGGTCTCCGTGACCGGAAGCGCGCGATGAGCCACTCGACGACGCGCGCGGCGGCCGGCGAGCCACGCATCGTGCTGTTCGGACGCGCGCGACGAGGTGCTCGCCTTCGCGGCGTTCCCGCAGCCGCACTGGCGGAAGATCCGCTCCAACAACCCGCAGGACGCCTCAACCTCGAGATCCGCCGGCGCCACCGTCTGTCGTTGGCATCTTCCCGAACCGCGCCGCCGTCATGCGGCTGGTTGGCGCCGTGCTCACCGAAGCGCCGCGTGCGGCGGTGGTACCTCGGGCGCGCTCGTCCGTCACCGGCGCCTGGGGACTGTGGCGAGCCGCGCGGCGGACTGACGGCGACGGTGAGCCGTTGCGCCGCGCGTCTCATCGCCGGTGTCGCCGGTCAGTGCGGAGCAGCCGCGCGCGCTTACGGGCGGCCAGTGGCCTCCGCCAGGCTGAAGCGCATGCGGTGCGCGCCCCACGCGAGTTCATCGCCGTCATCGAGCGTGACGACGGAGAGCGCGGGCCGCGCGCCGCTGATGAGGATGCCGCCGTTGTGCCGGAGCATGAAGCGCGCACCCTGCGGCCAGATGCTCGCCACGACGTTCGAGCCGCCGCTGTCCGCTGCGACCTGCGCGTCGCGGTCGAGCGCGACGAGCCCGTCCCGGACGTGCAGCCGCTCGCCGGCGCGGGGACCGGCCGTGAACATGATCTCGGCTTCCATCCTCGGTTGCTGCTGCACCGGGTCTGGATCGGACGGCTCCTCCGGTTCGCCCTGCTCGGGCACCGTGTGCCGGAGCGAGCGCAGGCGCTCGGACATGGAGCCGGTGACCCCTTTATCGCCGCGGCCGAGCTTGCCGCCGAGCAGCCGCCGCAGCGGCGGGTCGTTGTCGAGGCGCGGCGGTTGCGGCGCCGGCGGCGGCTCATCGGCGTCGGGCGTGTCGGGCGCGAACGCGTGGAACGAGGGAAACGCCATCGCCGACACGCCCGTGCGCGCGGCGGACGGCGGCGCGTCCTGCCAGCCGCGCAGCGCGGCGATACGGTTCGCGAGGGTCCGGTGTGGCTCGGGCATGTGCATGGTCCCAATGCGGGCGCGTCCGCGTGCCGTCGCGCCGGCGGTATGTCCATCATCGATGCGCGTCGCCCGGGTCGCCCGAGGCGGTGATCGGCACGCCCGTGCACCGGCTCCGCGCTGAGCAAAGGATAACGAAGTTGCCGCTTGCGTGGGGCGCTGCCCTGGCGCCGGCTACAGGCCCCGGAGGTCGCCCCAGACGTCGATGGCGATCGGGCCGAGGATGACGATGAACAGCGACGGGAGCACGAAGAACACCAGCGGGAACACCATCTTCGGGCCAGCCTGCTGCGCGGCTTCCTCGGCGCGTTGCCTGCGGCGGATGCGCAGCTGGCGTGACTGCGTGCGGAGGACGCCGGCGATGCTTGTGCCCTGCGACTCGGCCTGGATCACCGACTGCACGAACACATTGACGTCGCTCACGGCGATACGGTCGGCCATGGCCGTGAGCGCGTCGCGCCTCGTCTGGCCGAGCGCCTTTTCGCGCAGCATGCGGTTCAACTCGTCGGCGACGGGCCCATGCTGCCGGTCGGCGACGCGCTGAAACGCATAGTCCAGGCTCAGCCCCGCCTCGACGCACGTGGTCAGCAGGTCGAGGCTCTCCGGCAATGCCTTGAGGATTTGTTCCTGCCGGTACATGGCCCTTCGCCGGAGGGTGGCCACCGGGAACGCGAACCCGAGCAGCGTGATGATCAGCAGCCCGACGCCCAACGGGCCCGTCGGCGGCCCGCCGGTCGCCACCCATGTCATAACCAGGTACAGGGCCGGGAGCAGCAGCCCGGATGCCAACACGACCATGAGGAACGTCGGCAGCCGCATCGAGCTGTCCGAGATCAGGAGCCAGCGCTTGATCTGGCTGAGGAACGCATTGGGCAGCAGCTCCGTCATCCGCGTCAGCACTTCCTGGAACGCGGGGTACACGACCCTCCTCGTGAAGGGGTCGTCGTGTGATGCCACGCGCGGGCGCGCCGAGAGCGCGCGCATGCGGTCGGTGGAAGGGTACTGCCGGTTGATGCGCCAGTACGCGAACAACACGATCGAACCGAAGAGGGCGACGGCGCTCGCAATCGGCATGTTAGACCTCCACGTCCAGGATGCGCCGTATGGTGAGGAAGCCCATCACCTGCAGCGCCGCGCCGCAGGCAATGAGGATCAGCCCGGCGTTGGTCGTGAACAGCAGGCTGGTCTGCTCCCAGTTCAGGATGGAGAACGCGGTGAGCAGCAGGGCGGGCCACAGCGCCAGCACGAGGCCGGAGAACCGCTGCTGCGAGGTCATCGTCCGGACTTCTCCGGTCAGGCGGTCGCGTTCGCGGATCTGCTCGGCGACGCCTTCGAGGACCTCGGCCAGGTTGCCGCCCGCGCCCCGCTGCACGAGGACGGCCGTCACGAACAGGTTCATCTCCGCGGTGTCAGCTCGCGCCAACAAGGCGTGCAGCGCCTCATCGATCGAGGAGCCGACGTTGAGGTCGACGTTCATGCGGGCGAACTCATCGGCAATGGGGGATTCCATCTGGTCGCTCACGAGCGCAAGGCCGTGCTGGAATGCGAATCCGGCGCGCAGCGAGTTGGCGATCATCTGCGCGGCTTCGGGGAGTTGTTTGCCCAGCTGGTCGCGCCGGCGCTTGCGGTTCGAGTTGAGCCACAACGCCGGAAGCATGAACGCAGCCGCGCCGCACGCTATTGCGAGGATGAAGGTGGTGGTGCTGCGGCCGGCCGCCCACACTCCCGCGAAGGCGACCAGCGCGAGCAGCGCGCGGCCGGTGATGTACTCGATGACGCGGATGCGCAGGCCGGCCTGTTCGATCTCCAGCCCCAAGCGGCGCGCCCATGCGGACTGGAGCACGAAGTCCCGGAAGAGCGGCAGGCTGGACGGCCCGCGGCGCCGGAGCTCCTCCCAGGAAATCCCGCGCGACCGCGGCTCCGTTTCGGTTTCGCGGCTGAGGCGGCGCATGCGCTGGGCGGCGGCCGGCTCGCGTCCGCGGCCGAGGTACCACATAGTCCCCAGTGCGACGGCGCCGCCGGTGGCGACGGCCGCCAGCAGCTCCCAGGCCACTGAACTCACGGCGTCGCGCTCCGCGCGAACTCGTCGGGGACGAAATCGAGGGTGATGCCGCTGAGCGCGAACTCCTCGAGGAACGTCGGCGGGATGCCGGTCGGTTCCAGGCTCCCGAGCACGCGCCCCTTGTCGTCCATCCCGGCCTGCCGGAAGACGAAGAGGTCCTGGGTCGTGATGCTGTCGCCTTCGCGGCCGATGATCTCGGTCACCTGGGTGACGCGGCGGCGGCCGTCGGAGAACCGGGTGAGCTGGATGACGATCTGCAGCGCCGAGACGATCTGCTCGCGGATCGCCCGGATCGGCAGGGCGAAGCCGGCCATCATGACCATGTTCTCGATGCGGATGATCGCGTCGCGCGGCGAGTTCGCGTGGATCGTCGTGAGCGAGCCTTCGTGGCCGGTGTTCATCGCCTGGAGCATGTCGAACGACTCGGCGCCGCGGACCTCGCCGATGAGGATGCGGTCGGGCCGCATGCGCAGCGCGTTGCGCACCAGGTCGCGCTGAGTAACCTCGTTCTTCCCCTCGATGTTCGCCGGGCGCGCCTCGAGCGCGATGACGTGCGACTGCTGCAACTTCATCTCGATCGGATCCTCGATCGTGACGATCCGCTCGGTGTCGGGCACGAACGACGACATCGCGTTAAGCAGCGTCGTCTTGCCCGTGCCGGTGCCGCCGGAGATGACGATGTTGAGACGTTGCTTGACGCAGGCCTCGAGGAACTTCGACAGCTGCGCGGTCACCGTGTCGTTGGCGATGAGCTCCGCCATCTTGAACTTTTCGCGGCGGAACTTGCGGATGGTCATGGTGGGAGACCGCGGCACGAGCGGCGGGATGATCACGTTCACGCGCGAACCATCGGGCAGGCGGGCGTCGACGTAGGGCGACGACTCATCGACACGCCGCCCCAGTGGGGCGACGATGCGCTCGATGATCCGCATGACATGGTCGTTGTCCTTGAACTTGAGCGGAGAGCGGTAGATCACGCCGTCGCGCTCGAAGTACACCTCTTCGGGCGCGTTCACCATGACTTCGGAGATGCTGTCGTCGTCGATGAGGGCCTGTACCGGTCCGTATCCGATCGCCTCGTCGATCACGCGCTTGATCACGCGCTCCCGGTCGTCGCCGAGCAGCGAGGGGAAGAGCTCGGTCACGAGCTGGCGTGAGCCGACGGTGACGGCCTCCCGCGCGCTGGCCGCATCGAGGCGCTCGATCGCGGCGAGGTCCATCTCCAGGATCATACGCTGGTGCACGGCGTGCACGGCGTCGAACCACTCTTCGCCGTGCTCGGCGGTATCGAATTCGAACCGCTCGATGCGGAACTGTTCGCGTGTGCGGCCGTCGATCACCATGGTGTCATCCCCTCCCCGGTCTGACCGTGTGTCTGTCTACTCTGCGGCGCGAGCCCCGGCTCCGTTCGCGCGCGACTGCTTCCACTTCAACGCCGGGAGCCGGCCGTCCGCCTCGGCGCCGGCGCCGGCGCCGGAGATGGCGCGGGCCAGGTCGATCAGGCTGCGCGCCGCCGGTGAGTTGGGCGCCGTGATCACGGCCGGTTGCCCCAGGTGCGTGCTCTGCCTGACCTTCTTGTCGTACGGCACTGTCCAGAAGACGCGCTGCTGCAGCGCTTCCTGGACCACGGCCGGCGCGACGCCGTCGTCCGGCGAGACGGCGTTCATCACGATGCGCACACGGTCCGGTGAGAACGACAGCCGGCGGAGCACCCGCATCGCTTCGATCGAGTCCTTGACGCTGGCGTATTCCGTCGTCGTCACCCAGAGGACGATGGTTGCGACTTCGACGGCCATCTCCATCAGCTCGTTCATCGAGCCGGACGTGTCGAGGATCACGGTGTCGTAGTTGCGCGCCAGCAGCTCGATCGCGCGGCGGACGTCGTCGCGGTGAAGCTTGCGCCAGTCGAGCAGGCTCGGGCCGGCCATCAGGTCGAGCGGCGTGAACTGGTGGTGCGCGACATAGCGGCCGATATCTTCGCGCTCGATCATGTCCAGGTCGCGGACGAGGTCGAACAGCGTGCGTTCGGGCTTGACGTCCAGCATGTCCGCGAGGTCGGCGAAGCCGTCGTCGAGGTCGACCAGGCACACCGACGACCGCTCCATCTGCGCGAGGGCGACGGCCAGGTTCGCGGACACGGTGGACTTGCCGATCCCGCCCTTCGCGCCGAACACGGTGACGATCGTGCCCGCGGACGCCGAGCTGGGGATCTGGCCCATCTGCCGCAGGCGCTTCTTCTCCTCCGTCAGCAGCGCCGCGAGGACGGAGTTGCGCAACGTCTCCGGCTTGACCGGGCGCGCGAGGAAGTCTCTCGCGCCGGCCATCATCGCCTTTCGGACCGTGTCGAGGTCGCGCGTGACGGAGTACACCAGGATCGGCGTCTCCGGCATGAACGTCTGCAGGCTCTCGATGGTCTGGATGGGGCGCTCCATCGGCTCCGCAACGCCCATCAGGATGACGTCGGGCTGCAACTCGGAGGCGGTGGACGCCGCCTCCATGCCGAATCCGCATTCACCCGCCATGGTGAGCCCGGACGCGCGCACAACCTGCTTCGTCTCGAATCGGGCCTGGATGTCTGCATCTACGATGAGTACGCAGGGTGTCTTAGCCATATCCTCGGTTCTGACCTGCCTCCATGACTCGTGCCTACTCGAAGGTGAATGACTGCGGGGGGATGGCCGGCGTGGCGTCATCTCCCGGGCCCCGCAGGATGAGCCAGACCGACCCTTCCTCCTGCGCGAGGGTGATCATCAGCGCCTCATCGGGCGACACCGACAGCGTGACGTTCCGCGCCTTCGGCTGCGCGTCGACATCCTCGGGCGACTCGGCGAGCACGCCTTCGGAGCTGTCCGTCACGATCGGGTTGCCCTGGATATCCAGCCGGCCGATCGGCTCGAGCTGTTGCTCCGCCACCGCCAGGACTTCGGCGTTCTGGACGAGCAGCACCGACGTGGCGACCTCGTCGTCGCCAACGGTCCGATCGACGATCGCGTTCACATCGACGCGGTCGCCGGGCGCGAGGAGGCCGGCGAACACCTGGACTTCGGACACCTCGACGGGCACGGCGCGCTTGTTGGGCGGCACGACCTTGCCGAGCGGGCCGCCGGCGTTGCTCTGCTGCCCGAGCTTGGCGGCGGTGACCTGTTCGCCGCTCTCCAGCGGGTAGAGCGCCTTCAGGCCGGTCAGGCCATCGAGCGTGGTGAGCGCGTTCGTGGTGACAGCGTTCTCGGGCACCGAGGCCAGCTTGAGCATGCCGTCGTCGATCGTGTCACCGGCGCGTATCGGTTGCGCCGAGACGACGACCTCTACGTCGGGGACGGCGCCACCGCCATCGCCGCTGCCGCTGATCGCCCGCAGCGCGGCGAAGGCGAAGATCGCGGCGAGGAGCGCCAGCGCCACGGAGCCCGCCAGCGCAAGCCGGTTCGGTCCTTCCGCGAACGCCGCAGGTCGAGGGAGTGTCCGTGCCATGGCCCGTCTCCTTATCTCCCCGTCTGGATCGTCAACGGGGCGTTGCCGGTCGGTGCTGTGAAGCCGCCGATGGCCTCGCGCGCCGCCAGGTAGCGCACCGGGATCGCCCTGATTTCATATCGCTGCGCGCGGGCGTCGCAATCCACCCACCACCCGCAGTACCAGTGGTTGTGCTGGGCCGCGTGTGCCCAGAATGCGGCATCGTAGCAGTCCTCGTTCTCGCGCTCGCTCGGGCTCGGGACGTCGCCCGTTTCGTAGCAGCCCGTGATGTACACGAGGGCAACGCCCGCGACATCGTCGTTGCCAGCGCTCTCGTACATCGGCAGGGCGACGATGCGCGGGTTGTCGAAGCAGTCGTTCTGCACGTACACATGCATGGGGCTGGCCGAACCACCCAGCGGCGGTGGATCCGGCGCCAGGCTGGGCGTTCCGTCGGCGTTGCCGAAGGCGTTCTGGAACGACTGGTCATTGGGCTCCTCGTTGCTCTCGCAGTCGGTGTTGCGGTCGAGCCGTTCCTCGATCGCCCGCATGACGACGTAGAATTGGGATGCGCTGGTCTGCACCAGGTCAAGATCGTCGCCGTTGTGGCACTTGAACGAGACGCCATCCTCGATGTCGTCATCGAGCTGGCTGCCGCTGAACGGTCGATCGCAGTACGGCGACGGATTGCGCTGCCCGCCGACCACCGCGCGCCGTGACGCGGCGCGCCCGAAGATGCGGCACTCCTGGCCGTACCGGAGCTGGCCGCTGTTCGTGCAATCTCCGCTGTCCACGCGCAGCGCGATCGGGAGGCCCTTCAGCGTGTTCTCGTCGTCTTCCGGGTCGTTCCCGTTGGCCACGAAGATTCCCGTGGCGCTGCCGACGCAGGCAGTGGAGCTGGCCTGCACCTCGATCGGGCTGTTGTCGTCGGAAATGAGTCCGAGGCCGCTGAAGAAGCGGCGCGCATCTGTGTCGAGCCGGACCTCCACCGACGGGGCGGTGATCGTGTTGCCCGCGCGGTCGACGCAGCTCGAGGCGTCGGCGACCACCTCGACGGTGTCAGCGTCCGCGCCGTTGGCGATGGCCGCCGAGCGGGCGGCGGTTTCGGCCTTGCTCTCGCTGAGGTTCGCGTTCAGGTAGGCGAGCGCCCCCGCGCGCGCGGCGAGGTCGGCGTCCTTCTGCACGACGCGGCGGCGCCCGTACCAGAACCCCTGGTCAACGGCGAACGCCGCGACCACGAGGATGATCGAGAACACCACCACGAAGAGGACGATCACCTGGCCCTGCTCCCCCCTTGCGCTCAGCACGACGGCGTGCCGCTCCGCTGGTTCGGTGGGTCGACGATGGGGCGTTCCAGCCTGGCGATGGCGCACGAGTTGACATCGAAGTGGTCCGGGAAGCCCACGGTGCCGAAGAGACCACGGTCGATGGGCGTAATCAGGTCGTAGTCGTACCGCACGGTCACCCGGACGTACGACCCGGCCTCGCCCGCGCTGTTCGGCCCGTCGAACCATTCGACGCAGATACGCTCAGACGCGCTCGAGCAGGTCGCCGGCACGCTCTGCAGCAGGTCGATCGACTGTGCGCGCACCTGCGATGCGACGTCGTCCAGGTCGGCTCCCGTCGCGGCGAGGCGCGCCCCCTCCTGCGCCGAGTGATTCACCTGGTTGTACCGTCCCATCAACAGGCCACCGTCGATCATCACGAAGATGAGGAGGATGAAGACAGGGAAGATCGCCGCAAACTCGACGATCCCCTGTCCGCACTCCCCGTCGGCGCGCCGGCGAAGCGAGCGCGAATCCCTGCGCAGCCGATGCGAGGTGTACTGCACCGTCGCCTACCTGGACCCGGAGACTAACCGCAGCTTGAGTTGAAACTGATGCAGTCCTGGATCTCGCCCGTCATGTCCGAGAAGTCAAAGTTGGCCGCGTACAGCGCGACCGCCGCGATGAGCGCGATCGCGCCCAGCAGGATCGAATACTCCATGATCCCCTGGCCGCCTTCCTTGCGGAGCGGCTGAAGCAGCCGAGCGGACGCGCTGTGAATCCACGCGCCTGCTGAAAGGCAGAATCCGAAGGTCATTGTTCCAGTCCCTCCTCGGTCTCGTGGACGGCAGGGTGGCCGCCGCTCCCCTCTGCTGTGCGATCAGGCCATGCCCCCGGGCGCTCAGGCGCTACCGGGCGAAGAGTTGACGGGAGCGCAGGCGCCCGTCACGGATGGGTTCGGCCAGACCATGAGTGGCAATCCGCGGCGCAGCCACCGGCGTCGCGGAGCACGAAGCGATTATACGAGCGAGAACCGGCGGTTTCAACGCCTACGTTGACGGGTGGCGGCGCCGAACAGGGCAACTTGACGCAGCCTTAACGTTCGAGGACGACCGTGCGGCCCCGCTTCACCCACTGGCCGCCCACGCGGCGGGCGAGTTCGTCCTTTCGGCGGTGCACCTTGTACTTGCCGGTGCCGCTGCGCTCGCCGACGGCGGTCTCGCTCGCCGGCAGCGCTTCGGCCCAGAGCTCGCGCACGGCGGCTTCCATGCGGGCGATGTCGTCGTCCATCCCCTGTTCTCGCGGGCCGGGCACGGCCTCCGCGACGGGCTCTTCCTCCGATTGGCGGTCCTCGAACACCAGCCTGTGCGGGCCGATCGTGACCTCGTCGCCGAATTCCAGCACGACCCAGTCGGCCTCCTGCCCGGAGACGAACGTCTTGCGGCTCAGCCCGCCCACGTGATGGAGCAGGAACTTCCCCTGGCGGAACCAGATGCGGGCGTGCTCCGGCGCGATCCCGTCGCCGGGCAGGACGATCGTGCAGAGGTCGTCGGAGCTGCCAATGATCGTTGGCTCTCGGCCGAGCGCGTATCCGCTGCTCTCATCGCCCTTGAAGCGGAGGGTGGCGCCGGGCGCTTTGCCGTTCCCGTTTGGGCGCCACTCCAGGGAGCCGCCGCGTCGCGCTGACCCCACCGAAGAGCCGCCGGCGCGGGTGCGCCCGGGCGCCCGCGTCGGGCGTGGCCCGCTCAGGCGGACGATGGCATAGGCCACCAGCACGATGCCCGCGAGGCAGGCAGCGAGGATGACCAGCGTCAGGGAGTCACCGGCGAGGCCGGCGCCGACAATTGACATAAGACTCCACAACAGTGCCATCCTCCGGCAGCGCTGCAGGTGATGTGCAAGGACGCCATCCAGGTGTGCGAGCGGGGCGCTTGCAGATGGCTGGCTCCTAGCTTATCAAGCGCGACGCGGTCGGAGTCAAACGCGGCGTGCGTGTGCGACGCGGCGGCGCACGCGGATGCGGTGTGCGGCGGCCGGGCCGCTAGCAGTCGACCAGTTCCACTACCTCCGCAGTGACGCCGTCCCTGTCCTCGGCCCGGATGAGCAGGCGGTTTGAGCCCGGCTCCGTCCAGTCGTCTTCCTCGTGGCTGAACGCATGCTGGCCGGGGCTCTGGGAGACCTCGGCATCGCTCACCGACTGCGGGCTGCCGTCGCCCGGCCAGGTGGCGGTCCAGTGCACGCGGTACAGGGCGGCGGGCCGGGATGCGACCTCGAAGCGATAGCCCTCGCAGTCGAGCCTGGTGAACGTGATGTCGATGCCCGTGGCCCCGGGCGTGGGGTCAGGTTCCGGGGTCGGCGCGGGCGTTGGCGGGTCGGCCGCCGGCGCGGTCGGGGGCTGCCCGGACGCTGCGGGCGAGGCGGCGGCCTCCGTCACCGGCGAGGCGACGGCGCCCGCCGCGGACGGCACGCCCGGCGTGGCAGCGGCCACCGCAGGCGAGTCCGTCGCCGGGATCTGGCTGCGCGCCGCCGAGGCGGTCGCGGCGGGCGAGGGCTGCGTCTCCCGGGCCGGGTCGCTGTCGCTGCAACCTGCGGCCAGGGCGATGAGGATGAGCGATGGCAGCAGTACGGTCGGTCGCATACGCACTCCGCAGGGACTCCGATCCTACGCCCGGCAGGGGCCGTTGGCAACATGCGGGATCACGACGGGTTGGGCGTCAAGTCGCGGCGTTGACGACCTTCGCTTCGATGTAGAACGTGCGGTGCGGCGACCTGCGGGACAGGCGCTTGGCCCACGTCGTGCCGAGGTTGGCTACCTCTGCCGGGTCCATCCAGCGCGCTTTGCTGACGCGGACGCCGGTCGTCGCGAACGCCGGAGCGATGATGTCGCGCGTGTAGAGCGGTGTGATGTCGGGGAGGCGGGGCGCATCCTTCGGCGCGGGTTCTTCGACGAAGCGCGCGTTGATCGCCATCTTGATCTTCGCGTTCTTGCGGCCCAGGCCCGCGATCTTGCCGAGCAGCGCCGTGTCGCCGAGCAGGATGCCGCGCAGGAGGCTGCCGCCGGGCAGTGTCACCAGGATCTCGTCGGCGACTCTCGACAGCTCCTTCGGCGCGTGCTCGATGTTCGCCGCGACGTACAGCACGTTGGGCGCGCCGCCGAACCGCGGGTTCTTCGCGGCCCTGGCCGAGACCTCGGCGACGTGCTCGCGGGCCGGGTCGATGGCGATGAACAACCGCTCCGGCTTCGCGAGGGCGGCGCGGTAGGCGAAGCGCCCGTCGCCGGCGCCCAGGTCGATGGTGACGCCCCGGTAGTGCGCGCTCAGCGCATCGAGCCGGCCGCGCGCCATGTAGAAGGCCTTTTTCCCCTGTACGACGATCACGTCCGGGGCTCCATCGCCGGAAGGATGGGACTGCTCGTGCGCCACGCTCCCCGCAGATCGAACGCGGCGCGCCCGCGCGCGTATCGGGGGAGGGGGCCCGTGGCGGTCAGTCGAGCGTCCACGCGCACATCGTAGCCGCCGGTACGGGCGTGCCGCATGTGTCGCGATGCGGCGCAGGCCACCCGGCCGGCGGCGCGGGCCCCGGCGGCCGCGTTGACGAGGCCGGCGGGGTGGTCCGCTTCGCGGCTCCGCGCGCCCGGCACGGTGGTATGATCGCGTTGCGATGACGCCTCGCGCGACCGTTACGATTCTGTTCACGGACATCGTCGAATCGACGGAGTTGCTCCGTCGCGCGGGCGACGAGCGCGCGCAGCGCATCTTCCGCGCCCACCATAAGCTCCTGCGCGATGCGGTCGCGAAGCACGGCGGCGCGGAAGTGAAGTGGCTTGGTGACGGGTTGATGGTGGCCTTCCCCTCCGCCGTCGATGCCGTCCGCTGCGCGATTTCCATGCAGCAAGCCGCCCGCCGCCCCGCTGATGGCGAGCGTCTGCAGATACGCGTCGGCCTCAACGTCGGAGATGTGTTACCCGACGCGACCGACTACTTCGGCTCCTCTGTTGTGCTCGCGCGGCGCCTGTGCGATGCCGCCGGCGCCGGCCAGATCTACGCCGCCGAGGTCATCGCGCGCTTGGTCGAGGGGAACAGGGACCTCGCGTTCCGCCCGCTGCCGGCGCTTGACCTCAAGGGTTTCGACGCGCCCGTGGCGTCCGTGGAGGTGGCGTACGAGCATGACCCGCTCGCGCTGCTCATGCATACGCCCTTCGTGGGGAGGCGGGAGGAACTCCAATGCCTGTACCAGCACTTGCAGGATCTGCGCAGCGGAAGTGGCAGCCTGGTGCTGCTTGCTGGCGAGCCCGGCATCGGAAAGACCCGCACGGTGTCCGAACTGGCCGATTCAGCGGAGGAGGCCGGCGTCGCCGTCCACTGGGGTCACTGTCTTGACGGCGACTGGGCGGCGCCATTCCAGCCGTTCGTCGAAGTCGTCCGCTCCTGCCTGGGCGATACGACGACGGTCGAACTGGGCCTCGAGGAGGCGACATGCAGGCGCGTCGCCGCGCTGGTCGGAGAAGCCGTGACCGACGGATCGACGATGCTCCCCGACCAGGACCGATTCCTCCTCCTCGACGCGGTCGCCGACGTTGTCGCCGCGGTCGCCACCCGCTCGCCGATTCTCTGCATCATCGATGACCTCCACTGGGCGGACCGAGGCTCGGTCGCCATGCTTCAGCACCTCGTCCGAACGCTCCGGGACCACCCGGTGCTCTTTGCCGGCACTTACCGCGATGTGGAGACAGCCCCGGAGCATGCCCTCGCCTCGGCGATCACGCTCTGGCGCCGCGAGAGCAACTTCGAGATCATCCGCCTCGAGGGGCTTGAGGATGCCGATGTCGGCGCGCTTCTCAAGTCGATCGCGGACGCCGACTTGCCTTACGGGTTCGCTTCCGCCGTGTGCGACGAGACGGACGGCAACCCGCTCTTCATCCGCGAGATCCTCATCCACCTCATCGAGGAGCTCCACGGCGGAACGGAGCAGCCATGGGCGAGCACGGACGCCCTAGAACGCATCGGCGTGCCCGACAGCGTTCGCGATGTCATTGGCCGCCGTGTCCGCCGCCTCGGCCAGCCATGCCGGCGCATGCTCTCCGTTGCCTCGGCGATGAGTGGCGGCTTCTCGTGGGAGATGATCCGCACGGTCACGACTGAGGACGAGACGGTGCTCCTTGACGCTCTTGACGAGGCGCTCGGCGCTCAACTGCTTGCAGAGGCGCCGGGCGGCATGCGTTTCAACTTCACGCACGCACTCGTGCGCTCGACGCTCTACGATGCCCTGAGCGGTCCCCGCCGCGCAACGCTCCACCGCAGCATTGGAGAAGCGATCGAGGCGTTGCCCGTCGAGCAGCACGAGGCGTATCTCGCCGAGCTCGCGTACCACTTCTCCCGTGCGACCGCCGGCAGCGAGGTTAAGGCGATCGAGTATGCGCGTCGCGCCGGCGACCGGGCCCTGAGTGTGTATGCGTACGATGAGGCGGTCCGCGAGTACGAGCGCGGTCTGGATGCCACCGGCATGGATCGGCTGCTTGGCGAGCGCCGTCGCTGCCAGCTCCTCGTCTCGCTCGGAGAGGCGCACCTTTGCCGCGGTGATATCGGGGCCGCCAAGGCCGCGCTTTGGGATGCCGCGGGGATCGCACGCACGGCGCACGAGGTCGATCTTTTCGCACGGGCGGCGCTTGGGTTCGCGCGCGAGTGGGAGCCGAACACCATCCCGCGCGACGCCATCGCCCTGCTCGATGAGGCGCTGGAGATGGTCGGCGCCGCGCGGACGCCGCTTCGCGCCAGGCTGCTCGCCGCCAAGGCGAGCGCGCTCTTTTTCTCGCCGGACCTCCACGAGAAGGATCTGCTCATCCATGAAGCGATCGAGATTGCACGCGAGTCGGGGGATGCGGCGGCGCTCGCGTTCGTCCTGTACAACCGCCACTTCCTCGCATCTCCGGGGGACAGCCTCGAAGAGCGGCTCGCGGCCGCGACGGAGATCATCGCACTCGCCGAGCAACGCGGCGACACCGCAACCGCGCTGCAGGGACATGGCTGGCGTGTGGCTGACCTCATGGAAATGGGCGAAGTCGACCGCGCCTATGCCGAAGCCGACGCCGTCAACCCGATGGTGCGCCGCATTCATCTGCCCCGCTACATTCATGCGACCGACGTCATGCGCTCATTTCGTGCGATCTTTGAAGGGCGCCTCGATGAGGCCGAGCCTCTCGTCGCCGCGGCGCTTGCCAGCGGGCAGGCCGCTCCGGTCATCGCGGTCACCGCGATGCAGATCTATGGCGCCCAGACCTTCGCGCTCCGCTGGATGCAGGGGCGTCTCGCCGAACTCGAGGGCCTGTTCGCCATGCTCGCCCAGCAGAACCCCGGCACTGCCGCCTTCACCGTGGCGCTTGCCTTCCTGTACAGCGAGACTGGCCGGACCGCCGAGGCGCGGGCTGCGATTGATAGCATCGCGGGGCGAGGCTTTGCCGATCTCCCGCCCGATGCCACGCGGCTGTTGAGCCTGACGCTGCTCGCGCAGGCCGTCGCCCGCGCCGGGAGCCACGACCAGGCGCTCGCCCTCTACGGCGTCCTCCTCCCCTATGCCGACCGAAACGTGACGGTCGCGCTCGTCGCGGCGGCAAACGGCTCGTGCGAGCGCTACCTCGGCATCCTGGCCCGCGTATTACGTCGCTGGGACGAGGGCGCCGGGCACTTCGAGCGGGCGCTGGCGGCGAACGAGCGCATGCGCGCTCGCCCGTATGTCGCCTTCACGCAGGCTGATTACGCGGATCTTCTCCTGGAGCGCGACTGCCCCGGCGACCGGATTCGCGCGGTCGAACTCCTCCGCGCCGCGCGCGCGACGGCGACTGAAATCGGCCTGACGCGGCTGCGTGCCCATTGTGAGCACCTGCTCGGCGTGTGAGAGCGGCCCGTGGCAGATATCCGCCGTCCGCGGGTTGCGCCGCCGCGCAGGGCGGCACTGAGCAGCGACTGCGCTGACGGCCGCCCGTGGGGGCTCGATGCCGCTACCGCGCGGCGGCGCCTATAATGCCGGCACCATGGCCACCGACACGGTCGAGCAGCTACACGCCGAGGCGCTCCGCGGCCTCGCGGAAGCGGCGGATGCGCGCGCGCTCGACGCGTGGCGCATCGAGATCCTCGGGCGCAAGGGGCGGCTGACATCGGTCCTGCGCGGGCTCGCGGAGCTGTCCATCGACGAGCGGCGCAGCGTTGGCGCGGCGGCGAACGCGCTGAAGGCAGAGCTCGAGGCGGCGTTCGACGAGCGCGCCGAGGAACTGCGCCGCGCGTCCTTCGCCGCCACGCTCGCGTCGGACCGCATCGATGTCACGCTGCCGGCGCGGCCGCACCGCCGCGGCGGGCTGCACCCCGTGACGCAGATGACCGAGCGCATCCTTGATGCGTTTCGGTCGATGGGGTTCTCCGTCGTCGAAGGGCCGGAGGTCGAGCTCGACTACTACAACTTCGAGGCGCTGCGCATCCCGGCGGACCACCCGGCGCGCGACATGTGGGACACGCTGTGGGTCGATGAGACGGTCGACGGGCGGCGCCCGCTGCTGCTGCGCACGCACACGTCGCCGGCGCAGATCCGGACGATGGAGCAGCAGCAGCCGCCGATCCGCGTCGCCGTGCCGGGCAAGGCCTACCGGTTCGAGGCGACGGACACGACGCACGAGTGGCAGATGACGCAGATCGAGGTGTTGGCGGTCGACGAAGGGCTGTCGATGGCGCACCTGAAGGGCACGCTGCTCGAGCTGATGCGCCGGCTCTTCGGACGCGAGCGGCAGGTGCGGCTGCAGTGCTCGTACTTCCCGTTCGTCGAGCCGGGTGCGGAGGTCGCGGTCGACTGCTTCGTGTGCAGCGGCGCGGGTTGCCACACGTGCCACCAGACGGGCTGGATCGAGATGATGGGCGCGGGCATGGTGCACCCGGAGATCATCGAAAGCATGGGGTTCGACAGCGCCAGGTACACCGGCTTCGCCGCGGGCATGGGCGTCGAGCGGCTGGCGATGCAGGCGTTCGGCGTCGACGACATCCGCTACTTCTACCAGAACGACCTGCGCTTGCTGCAGCAGTTTTAGGAAGCCGCATGCGTCTCTCACTCAAGTGGCTGAGCGAGTATGTTGACCTGCGCGTGACGCCGGAAGAACTGGCGGCGAAGCTCACGCACGCCGGCCTGGCGGTCGATGCGATCGTACGGACGGGCGACTGGGGACCGGAGATCCGCGTCGGGCGCGTCAGCGCGGTCGACCCGCACCCGAACGCCGATCGCTTGCGGCTGGCGACGGTGGAGATTTCGGCGGAGGAGACGCACCGCGTGGTCTGCGGCGCGCCGAACATCGCGGCGGGGCAGAAGATCGCGTTTGCCGTTGTCGGCGCGCGCGTGCGCGACGGGCACAGCGGCAAGGACGCTGTGCTGAAGCCGGCGGTGATCCGTGGCGTGGAGTCCGCGGGCATGGTGCTCAGCGAGTACGAGCTGCGGCTGTCCGAAGACCACGAAGGGATCCTCGTGCTGCCCGAGAGTGCGCCGCTGGGCGCGCCGCTGTCCGACGTAATCGGCGATGTGATCTTTGAGCTGTCGGTGACGCCGAACCGTGCGGACTGGTTGTCGGTGCTCGGTATCGCGCGCGAGGTCGCCGCGTTGACGGGGGCGGAGGTGCGCGAGCCGCCGGTGGACTACGGCGAGGCGGGCGCGCCGATCAAGGGCCGCGTCACCGTCGACATCGACGCGCCGGACCTGTGCCGTCGGTACGTCGCGACGCTGATCGAGGGCATCACGATCGGGCCGTCGCCGGCGTGGATGCAGGAGCGGCTGGTCGCGTTGGGGCAGCGGCCCATCAACAACGTTGTGGACATCACCAACTACGTGATGCTAGAGCTGGGTCAGCCGCTCCATGCGTTCGATTACGACGAGGTCGCCGCCGGCCACATCATCGTGCGGCGCGCGCGGGAGGGCGAGCGGTTCACCACGCTCGATAACGAGGAGCGCGCGCTCGCGCCTGACATGCTCGTGATCGCTGATGAGCGGGGAGCGGTAGCGCTGGCCGGTGTGATCGGCGGCCTTGAAAGCGAAGTCACGGAGCGCACGGTGAATGTGCTGCTGGAGGCGGCGAACTTTGCCGGGGCGGGCATCCGCCGCACGAGCGCAGCGCTGCGCGCGCGCAGCGAGGCCTCCGCGCGGTTCGAGAAGGGGCTGCCGCCGGAACTGGCGATGATCGCGTCCAAGCGCGCGACACGGCTGTTCGTCGGGCTCTGCGGCGGCAAGGCGGCCACCGGCGCCGTGGACGTGTTCCCCGGGAAGAAGCGCGATGCGCGCGTCGAGGTGCCGCGTGAGCGCATCGCACGCGTGCTTGGCATCGACCCGCCGGTGTCGAAGGTGCGTTCGGTGCTCGGCTCGCTCGGGTTTTCGGCGCGCTGGGTGCCGCCGGACCGTTACGTGGTGCGCGTGCCGTACTGGCGGCCGGACGTGCGCATCGGCGACGACATCGCCGAAGAGGTGGCGCGGATCATCGGATACGACGAGATCCCGGCGGCGCTGCTCGCCGGTTCGATCCCGGCGCCGATCGCGCAGCCGCGGCGCGAACTCCGCGAGCGCGCGCGCCGCATGCTTGCCGATGCCGGCATGCGCGAGGTGATCGCGTACTCGACGACCACGCTCGAGGCGCTCCGGCGCGTGATGCCGGCAGAGGATCTCGCGATCTATCCGCCGTACCGGCTCGTCAACCCGATCAGCGCCGAGCATGCGTACCTGCGCCCGACGCTCCGTGCGAGCATCCTGCAGACGCTGGCCAGCAACCTGCGGTACCAGAAGGGCGAGGTCGCGATCTTCGAGGCAGCACGCGTGTTCTTGCGGCCCGACGATCGGCCGGCGGACGCCGGGCGGCCGTTCGGCGAGGAGCGCCAGCCCGATGAGCGCGAACGGATCATCGCCGCGGTGACGGGGAGGCGCGCCGATCGCTGGGGCCGCCCTGGCGAGGAGAGCGTCGACTTCTTCGACGCGAAGGCGTACGCGGGCGCGCTGTTTCACGGGCTGAACGTCGACGTCACGTTCGCGCCGGTCGACGAGTACGGCTTTACGCCGGGCCGCACGGCCGCGATCTGCGCGGGCGAGGCGCGGCTCGGGGTGATCGGCCAGGTGCACCCGGACGTCGCCGGCGCGTTCGATATCGCGCAGGACGTGTACGTGTTCGAGGTGGCGCTGGAGGCGCTGTTGCCGCTCGCAGGCGGCGACCGCAAACTGGCGCCGGTGCCGCGGTTCCCGGCGGTAGAGCAGGACCTGGCGCTGATCGTGGACGAGGATACGCCGGCGGGGACGCTGCAGGAAGCGATCGAGTCATCGAGCCTGGTGCGGAGCGCGCAGGTCTTCGATGTCTACCGCGGGGACCAGGTGCCGGAGGGGAAGAAGTCGGTCGCGTTTGCCGTCGCCTACCAGTCGCCTGACCACACGCTGACCGACGATGAGGTGGCGAAGGCGCAGCGCAAGATCCTCGAGCGGCTGCGGCGCGAGTTCAGCGCGGAGCAGCGCGGGGCGTAGGCGTCAGGACGCGCGGTTGTAGGGCGTAAAGCCGAGCAGCTCGTCGATCGACTCCTCGTCGTAGCCGACGACGACCTCGCCATCGATCACGGTCACCGGCGTGCTCTGCGCGCCGAGGTCCAGCAGCTCCTTCCGGGCGTCCGGGTCGCGGTCGACGTCGCGTTCGGCGTACCGCTGGCCGCGTGACTCGAGATGCAGGCGCACCATCTCGGAGTACTCGCACGCGTCCTGTGTGTAGAGCGTGACGGCGTGCTGATCGGGTACGGGCGCGCTCACGGCGTCAGGCCGGCGCCTCGGCCGACGTTTCTTCGACGCCGGCGGAGCGAAGCGCGGCGGCCATCGCGCCGTCGGCGGGGGCGGCGGCGGCCTCGCCTTCGGCCTTCGGCTCGCGGGGCGTGCGCGGTTTCGGCGCGACCTTCTGCGGCGTCGGCGCCAGGATCATCGTCATGAAACGGCCTTCCATGCCGATGTGCTTCTCCGGGTGGCCGAGCCCCTGCTCGTTGATGCGCGCCTGCACTTTCTCGAGCAGGCCGCGGCCGATCTCCGGATGCACGATCTCGCGGCCGCGGAAGAGCACGGAGACCTTCACTTTGTCGCCGGCGCCGAGGAGTTTTCCGATGACCTTCGTTTTGAAGTCGAGGTCGTGCTGCCCGATTTTCGACTTGAAGCGGACTTCGCGGACGACGGATTGCTTCTGGTGCTTGTGGGCCTCGCGCTCCTTCTTGTTCTGCTCGTACTTGAACTTTCCGTAGTCCAGGATGCGGCAGACCGGAGGATTGGAGTTCGGGGCAACTTCTACCAGGTCGAGGCCCGCGTCGCGCGCCTGCTGCAGGGCCTGGTGGGTGGGGATCACGCCCAGCTTCTGTCCCTCGTCGTCGATGACGAGGACTTCCCGGACGCGGATCCGCTCATTAATGCGGAGATCTCGAGCTATAACGACCCTCTCGTCAACACGCCGCCCCCGGCGGCCTCGCGATGGACTCCCAATATACGGGATTGTTTGCAAGGCCAGCAACGAACGGGGTACCGCCGCCGGGCGATTCGGATCACAGGAGGACGAGCAGCGGCGTCCCCTGGTCGACGCGCTGTCCGACGCTGACGTAGACGGCCTTCACGGTGCCGCCGCGCCGCGCGTGGAGCTCGTTCTGCATCTTCATCGCCTCGACGACGCAGAGCACCTGACCCTGCTCCACTTCATCATCGGCGCTGACGCGGATCTCCTGCACGATTCCGGCCATCGGCGACTTCAGCACCCACTCGCCGCCGGCGTCGACGTCGAGCGACTCCGGGCCGCCGCCGCCGCGCCGGCCGGTCTGCGTGCCGATGGTAATCTGCCGCCCGCCAATCACGAAATGGAACCCGGTGGGCCCTTCCTCGGCGAAGATGTCGTACGGGCGATCGTCGACGATCAGCGAATAGCGCGCGGACTCGGCGATGCGTTCGAGGCTGACGCGCGATGTCGCATCGCCCCCGGTGATGCGGAAGCCGCCGCTGCCATCGGGCTCGACTTCAACCTCGTGGTCCGTGTCGCCGAGTTTCAGTCGATACTTCGCCGCCATCGGCTCCCCTGTGAACTCGATGATGACCGGCCGCCGACCAGCCGGTCGCGTCCGGCCTCGCGCCACTTGGCGCCTGGTCCGGCGATGAATGCGGGCTGCGCGCCGTTGCGGCTGCGACGCTCGTGCGAGAGCACCGCCGCGGCCAGCAGCGCGATCTGGCTGTACTCGTCGTGCGCGGCAGGTTCGTCCATCTTGAACTCGCTGTCGAGGAACCCTGTGTGCACCTCGCCGTTGATGAAGCGCGGGTCATCGAGCAGCTGCAGGTGGAACGGGATGTTCGTGTGCACGCCGAGGATGATGTACTCGTGGAGCGCGCGCTTCATCCGCGCGATGGCGGACGGGCGGTCGGCGGCCCAGCAGATGAGCTTGGCGAGCATCGGGTCGTAGAAGTAGGGGATCTCGACGCCGCTGAAGATCGAGCTGTCGACACGCACGCCGGGCCCGCTCGGCTCGCTGACGTAGGCGATGCGCCCGAGCGATGGCAGGTAGTTGTTGTACGGGTCCTCGGCGGCGATGCGGCATTCGATCGCGTGGCCGCGAAGGACCACGTCGTCCTGCGTGAAGCCGAGCGGCTCGCCGGCGGCGATCCTGATCTGGTCACGGACGAGGTCGCGCCCTGTCAGCCATTCCGTGACGGGATGCTCGACCTGCAGGCGCGTGTTGACCTCGAGGAAGAAGAACTCGTCAACGTTCGGGTCGTAGAGGAACTCGACCGTGCCGGCGTTGTAGTAGCCCGACGCCTTCGCCGCCGCGACGGCGGCGGCCATCATCTTCTCGCGCGTGGATTGCGTGATGACGGGTGACGGCGACTCTTCGAGCAGCTTCTGGTGGCGCCGCTGGACGGAGCACTCACGCTCGCCGAGCGCGACGGCGTTTCCCTGCTGGTCGGCGAGCACCTGCACCTCGACGTGACGCACGGGCGACAGGTAGCGCTCGAGGAAGACGCCGCCGTCGCCAAACGCCGACTGCGCCTCGCTCGAGGCGACGCGGACCGCGTTTTCGATTTCGCTCTCCTGGCGGACGAGGCGGATGCCTTTGCCGCCGCCGCCGGCCGCCGCCTTGATCATCAGCGGGAACCCGATGCCGGGCGCGAGGCGCATCGCCTCGTCGGGCTCGACACGGCCCTCGGTGCCGGGGACGACGGGGACGCTTGCGCCCATCATCGTGCGGCGGGCGAGCACTTTGTCGCCGAGCAGTGTCACCGATTCGGGCGACGGGCCGATGAACGTGATGCCGGCGTCGGTGCAGGCGCGGGCGAACTCCGTGCGCTCGCTGAGGAAGCCGTAGCCCGGGTGCACGGCGTCGGCGCCGGCGCGCTTCGCGACGTCGAGGATCTTGTGGTAGTTGAGGTAGCTCTCGAGCGGCGGCCCTTCGCCGATGTGGTACGCCTCGTCGGCGTAGCGAACGTGGAGCATGTTGCGGTCGACCGTCGAGTACACGGCGACCGTGCCGATGCCCATCTCGCGGGCCGTGCGCATGATGCGAAGGGCGATCTCGCCGCGGTTCGCGACCAGGATCTTCTTGAACACGTCGGGGTTCCGCCTCCGGTCCGGTGACTCGATTCTTATCACATGGCGTCGCGGCCCGACAGGGTGAGCCGGACCATGGACGTGCCGGCACGGCGGCGCGGCCGAATGGCACTTTGCCTGCAGCGCCGCGGGGTGCTAGCTTCGCCGCAACTGCCGGTGGAGCGCATGGTGTGCGGCCGGGTATCAGGGAGAGGCAGCATGACGACGATGTCATCGACACAGGAACGGACGGCGCGGCTGGTCGCGCTCGCGGGGGAGCTGGCCGACGAGTTCGCCACGCGCGCCGACGAGCACGACCAGCAGAACACGTTTCCGTTCGAGAACTTCGAGCGGTTGAAGGCCTCGGGCTACACGTCGCTCCCGATCCCGGAGGAACTGGGCGGACTCGGCGGCACCCTCCTGGACTTCGTGATGTGCCAGGAGCGGCTCGCGCAGGGCTGCGCATCGACGGCGCTGAGCATCAACATGCACATCTTCGCGACGGGTTCGCTGATGGAGAACCTGCTCAACCCGCCGCCGCCACCGGCCAACGGCGGTCAGCCGCCCGCGAATCCGGTCGAGGGGCTGAAGCTCATGGTGGCGATGCTCGCGCAGACGAAGTTCCTGATCGGCGGCGGGTTCACCGAGGCGGAGATCGGCGGAAACTGGGGGTTCCCGATGACGAAGGCCGTGCGCCAGGCGCACAACGGCGCGCCGGGCTTCGTCATCAACGGCCGCAAGCAGTTCACGACGATGGCGCCGGTCATCGACCTCGTCGCGGTGAACACGACGACGACGAACGCGGACGGCGAGCAGGTGATCGGCATGTTTGTGATCCCGCGCAACACGCCCGGTATCGAGATCGTCGAGACGTGGGACACGATGTCGATGCGGGCGACGGCGAGCCACGACATGGTGATCAAGGACTGCTGGGTGCCGGAACAGGCGTGCGTTGGGCTGCGCGCGCCGGGCGATGCCGACGTCGGCGCGAACGGGCTGCTCGTGTGGTTCGGCGGCGGCATCGGCGCGATTTACACGGGGATCGCGACGGCGGCACGGAACTTCGCGATCGACTGGGCGAAGAGCCGCAAGCCGATCCTGTTCGAGCGCCCGATCAGCCATTTCCCCGGCGTGCAGTTCCACGTCGCTGAAATGGAGATCGAGCTTGCCGCGATGCGCGCGCTGCTCCATTCGACGGCGCGCGAGTGGATGGCCGGCGGCCTGCGCGAGCGCTCGGACCTTGCGCGGATCGTGATGGCGAAGACGTATGCCACGAACGCGGCGGTGCGCGTGGTGGACCAGGCGATGGCGGTCGTCGGCGCACCGTCGATCTTCCGCTCGAACCGCATGCAACGCTACTACCGCGACGTCCGGCCCGGCGCGTTCCAGCCGATGACGAACGACGTCGCGAAGGAACTGATCGGCAAGACGGCGCTGGGCATCGCGCCGGACTTCCTGCCGCGCTGGGGCTGACGCAGGCGGCCGCAACACCGCCAAAGGACGAACGCGCGGGGGCTGGCGCTTACGGGCCTTCGCCCGCCGGCGCCTGGCCGAGGATGGCCATCACGCGCCCCGCGTCCTGCCCGCTGCGGACGAGCTGCGCAAGGACGCCCATCGGCTGCGCGACGTGGCGGAAGAACTGCCGCAGGCCATCGCACAGGTAGTTGAGGCCGGGTTCGCCGTCGCGCGTCGCAACGAAACGGTTCTTCGGGCATTCGCCGTGGCATGCGAACCGCACGTCGCATTCGATGCACGCGCGCGGGAGGGTGTCGTACTTCGCGCCGCCGAACGCGCGCTGTCGCGGCGACGTGACAAGGCCGGCGAGGTGCGTCTGGCCGATGTTGCCGAGCAGGTGTGCCGGCCCGACGAAGTGATCGCAGGAATACACGTCGCCGTTGTGCTCGAGCACGAGCGCGCCGCCGCACACCCGGTCGGACACGCACACGCCCGATGATGGCATCCCGAGCCAGTTCGCGAGCGCGGCCTCGAACGTCGGGACGAAGATCGTGCCGACATCGTGCCGCACCCACTCATCGAAGATGGCGCAGAGGAACGCGCCGTACTGCGCCGGCAGCACCGAGCGCGCCGACACGCCGTCATCCGCGCGCTCGACGACGGGGATGAACTGCATCCACGTGACCTCGACATCGTCGCGCAGGAAGCGATAGACCTCGATCGGGAAGTCGCCGTTCGCGCGGTTCACCGTCACCAGCACGTTGAGCTCGACGCCCCTGGCCTGCAGGGTGCGCACGCCGCGGAGCACCCGCTCCAGCGTCGGCGCGCCGCCACGGTCGACCCGATAGGCGTCGTGCAGGTGCGCCGGCCCGTCGATGCTGATGCCGACGAGAAAGGCATGCTGGTTGAAGAACGCCGCCCATTCGTCGTCGATGAGCGTGCCGTTCGTCTGTATCGAGTGGACGAAGCGGTCGCCCGGCCGGCGGCATCGCTCGATCAGCGCCAGCGCCTGGCGGTAGAAGTCGATGCCCATCAGCAACGGTTCGCCGCCCTGCCATGCGACGGCGATCTCGCCGGGCGGATGCGCCGTGATCAGCTGGCGGATGTACTGCTCGAGCGTCGCATCGCTCATGCGGGACCGGGAGTCCGGGTAGAGCGCTGCCTTGTCGAGGTAGAAGCAATACGCGCAGGCGAGGTTGCAGTGAGCGCCCGCGGGCTTCGCCATCAGGTGAAACGGCGACGGCGCGGCGTGCTGCCGGGGCCGCAGCGGGTGCTCGTCCACGCCGGTTACGTCCAGCGGACGGAGCCCCACCCGGGGCCCTCCGGGAAGTAGCGGTGATGGTGCGTGCCGGTGAGCTCGTAGATCGCCGTGCCGGTGCGTCCGTCGTCAGCGCGGACGCGCATCGTATGCTGCCCGGCGCCGAACGGGCCGTACGACGCGCAGCGCGGACCCTCGCCGTCGATCGTCACCACGCGGCCGCCTTGGAGCGTGATCTCGATGCGGCCCGCGAGCCCGGCCGCAGCCGCGCCGTCGCGCCCGTACTGCGCGGGCTCGCCGGAGGCGTCGATCCAGTGCAGGTCGTGGCGGTAGCCGATCACCGGCACGGGGTCGCCGTCACCCGCCGGCGCATAGCATCCATCGGTGAAGACGACGGCGCCGTTCGGGTACTCCCAGTGCCAGATGCCGTACATGCCGTCATCGAACTGGACCGCGATCCACTGCCACATCGGGCATCGCGCGTGGTCGCGGATGCCCCACGAGTGGTCACGCTGCCCCCACCACCCGTCGACGCTGCGGCGTTCGCCGCGGTAGAAGATGGCGCCGGCGTAATCCCCGGACTGCAGGAAGTGGCTCTGGTCCCACAGGATCTCGTCGCCGGCCTTCATGGTCCCGCGGCGGAGCGCATAGGGACGCGTGCGCGCCGTGAACGTGATGTCGAAGCCAACCTCGGCGCGCGCGGGGTCGCCGACAAGGCGCACCGTACGGAACGGCTCGACGATCTCGACGCGCACGTGCTCGACCGTGGTCGTGTGCGGATCGCCGTCGTAGGGGCGCGAGACGTGCGCGAACAGACGCTGTCCGTCGATGAAGGAGAACTGGTGCGAGTCGACGCGCTCCTGGGCGGGGTAATGCGCCATCGTCAGGATCATCGCGTCGCCACCTGGACCGCGCGGCTGCATGCCGAAGTAGTAGCTCTCGCGCCAGTGCTGGTGACGCACGGCGACGTTCGGCAGCGGTTCGGGAATCTGGTGGATGAACAGCTCGTCGGCCGGGGTGAGCCTGGGCACACGCGCCTCCTTCGGTGTTGTGATGGCATGGTCTGGCGTACGGGGGGACCGCGGAAGTGCCGAACGGCGGTGGCTGCAGCGTCAGCGCGGCCTGGACGACCCGCGATGCGCGCCGCCCGCCACGCTGGGGGATGTCGGCGGAGGCCGTCGGAGTTCGTGCGGGCGCGTCGTCTTCAGCTGCGCGTTCGGCCCGCCTGCCGGTGCGCGGGTGCGGGAAGTGCCGCCCCTGGAGCGGACTCGTCCCCGGATGGGTTGGACGGATCGGCGCCGCGACCTCGCCGCTCGGTCGCCGAGGCCAAGCCCGTGTTCGGCAGCAGCACACTCACCACGACCGACACCAGCGACACGATGAAGCCGATGAGGCACACCTCGTGCAAGCCGTCGGCGAGCACCCCGCGCATCGCGGTCACGGTGGCGTCGAACAGAGCCGGGCCGTCCGGTCCGAACGCGCCAAACGCCGCGCTCATCTTGTCCATCGCCGAGGGGCTCAGCAACAGGCTCGGCGACTCGAGCGACGCGATCATCTCCGGCGGCGCCGCTCCGGTGATCGCCGCAGGCAGACGGCCGGCGAGATGGCCGTGCACGTAGCTGTTGAGCAGCGACCCGGAAAGCGCGATGCCGAGCGTCCCGCCGACCTGGCGGAAGAACTGCGTGGCCGCGCTCGACACGCCGAGCTGGGAGTCCGGCAGCGCGTTCTGCACGGCGAGCCCGAGCAGCGGCATGCTCAGCCCGAGCCCGAAGCCGACGATGCCCATGCCGAGCAACGGCATCGCCACGGCGGAGTGCTGGTCGAGCGTGATCATCAGCGCCATGCCGCCGGTCAGCAGCGCGCCGCCGACGAGCACGATGATCCGGTACCGCCGGCTGCGCGCGGAGAGATTGCCGGCGACGACGCTGCCCACGGTGAGCATCATCATCAGCGGCGTGTTGACGACGCCGGAGTTCGTTGCCGACGTGCCGAGCACGCCCTGGATGAACAGCGGCATGTAGGCGAGCGCACCGAAGAGCCCCATGCCGGTGAGGAAGCTCACGGCGGCAACGACGAGATACGTGCGGTTGGCGAGCGCTGGCAGCGGCAGCACGGGGTCCGCCGCGCCCCGCTCGACAAGCAGCAGCGCGACGATCGCGACGGCCGCGGTGGCGAACAGGCTCGCGATCTGCCACGAGCGCCAGGCGAACTCATTGCCGCCCATCGTCAGCGCGAAGAGCAGCGCCAGCACGGCGGTGACGAGGAACGCGATGCCCGTGACATCGATTGGACGCGGGTCGCGCGCACGCGGGCGCTTCGGGAGCCAGCGCCAGATCACGGCGACGGCGACGATGCCGACGGGCAGGTTCGCAAAGAAGAGCCAGCGCCAGCCGAGATGGTCGGTGACGAAGCCGCCGACGATCGGGCCGGCGACGCTGGAGATGGCGTAGATGCCGGTGAACAGGCCCATGTACCTTCCACGCTCGGCCGGCGCGAACAGGTCGCCGATCGCGGCGAACGACGCCGCGGCGATGACGCCGCCGGCGAGACCCTGCAGCGCCCGGAAGGCGATCAACTCTTCCATGTTGCGTGAGAAGCCGGTCAATGACGACGAAGCGACGAACAGCGCAATGCCGCCGATCAGGAAGGGCCGGCGGCCAAAGCGGTCGCTGAGTTTCCCCGCGGGAGCGATGGCGACGGTCGACGCGAGCATCGAGGCGGACAGCACCCAGCTGTACATGTTGACGCCGCCGAACTCGCCGATGATGCGCGGCAGCGCCGTCGAAACGACTGTTTGGCTAAAGGACGAGAGGAACAGCGCCGTCGCGATCGCGGCGACGGTCAGGCGCGCCTGGCGGTCGAGCGCACCGCCCGGGGCGGTCGTTGCGTGCATCGCATCGGAGCGTCGGCGATGGGTGCGGCGGGGCACAGTGCCGAATGGCACAAGTGGCCCGGGGCGGGGCGCCAACGCCGCTGCTATACCACTTCGCGTTCGCCGTAGTACGGCATGTTCACGGTGCCGGGCTTCGCCGTCGCCTTGGCGCCGCCGACCATCGCCATCGTGATCGGCGCGATGACGTCCGGGTCGGTGAGCACGTTGATGCAGGCCGGCTTGCCCGACGCGAACGCGCGCTCCAACGCCGGCCGGATGTCGCCGGGCTGTTCGACGAACTCGGCGTGGCAACCGAAGCCCTCGGCCGCGCGGTCATACCGCGCGACGCCCAGTTCCGAGACGACCGTGCGCTCCTTGCCGTACATCAGCTCTTGGCCGTGTTTTGACATGCCCCATTGCTGGTCGTTGTTCACGACGACGACGATGGGCAGCCCGTGCCGCGCCATCGTGTCGAACTCGGAGAAGTTGAGGCCGATCGAGCCGTCGCCTGTGACGCACACCACGCGGCTTCCGGGGTGTGCCGCCTGCGCGGCGATCGCGAACGGCAGGCCGGTGCCGAGGCAGCCGAGATAGCCGTGCGACATCCAGCGCCCGCCCTGGCGGATATTCGAAGTCGTTTCCACCCAGAACGCGGTCTCGCCGCCGTCGGCGACAAGCACGTCATCGGCGCGGTCGAGGTAGGCGCCGACCTCGTGCGCCAGGCGGTACGGGTGCACGGGCGCTGCCGTGGCGCTGAGCGACGCGGCGAACATCGGCGCCATGATGTGGCGCATCGCGCGCAGCTGCTGCAGCCAGGCGCTGCGGTCGGGCCAGGACTGCCCGCCGGACGCGGATGTGAGCGCCCGCATCGTTTCCCGCGCGTCGGCGACGATGCCGAGGTCGATCTCGCGGTTGCGGCCAATCTCGCTGCCCTCGACATCGACCTGGATTACCTTCGCCGTCTGCGGGATGAACGGACGCTGCACGCCGCCGGTGAACAGGCCGAGCCGCGCGCCGAGGATCAGCACCACGTCTGGCTTCGCGTTCTCCGGGAGGGTTGCCAGCGTCATGAAGCCGCCGGCCGACAGCGGGTGGTCTTCGGGCAGGACGCCGCGGCCCTTGCCGTTGGCGACGACCGGCGTGCCGGTCGCGCTGGCGAACGCTTCGATCTCGGCCGATGCGCCGGCGAACCAGGCGCCGCCGCCGGCCATGATCACCGGCCGCTCTGCCGCGGCGAGGAGCGCGACCGCGCGCTGCAGCGCCGCGTCGGATGGCGCGGGCGGCTGGCTGCGCGCGGCTCCGGGGATCGAGACGCGCTCGCTCTCGATGCGCGAGAACAGCACATCGACGGGGAGCTCGAGGAACACCGGGCCGGGCCGGCCCGTCGAGGCCACGCGCAGCGCGCGGTCAACGAAGTCGGGCAGGCGCTGCAGGTGCGTGACCGAGGTCGACCACTTGGTGATCGGCTTCATCAGGTCGACCTGGCTGAAGCCGCCCTGCAGTGGCAATCGCTCGTCATCGACGAGCGGGCTGCGGCCACCGACGACGAGGATCGGCACCGCATCGAGGTAGGCGTTCGCCACGGCGGTCACAACGTCGGTGACGCCGGGTCCGGCGGTGACGATCGCCACGCCGGTGCGGCCGGTGGTGCGTGCCCAACCGTCGGCGGCGTGGCCGGCCGCCTGCTCATGCCGCGTGTCGATCAGGCGCATGTTCGTATCCAGCGCCGCCTGGTAGATGGCGTCGAGGTGCCCGCCGTGGAGCGTGAACACGGTGTCGATGCCGCGGTCGAGCAGCATGCGCACGAGGATCTGTCCGCCGTCGATGGTGGTCATCGCATCCCTCCCGGTACCTATGGGCGGGACGATACATCCGTTTGCGCGCGCCGCTCGCGTGTCGCTTGGCCCTCATCGGCGGGCCATTCGACACCTGATTACGCGCGTCGCGTGCGGCTACGCTCGGCGTGAGGGAGGAATTCGGACGCGCATGACCGACCCGAATCGTATCGATGTGACGTTCGAGAGCGGGGGCCAGCCGATCGCGGCCTGGTACTACCCGCCGCCCGAAGGAGCGTCCGCGCCGTGTGTCGTGCTCGGGCACGGCTTCGCCGGCGTGAAGGAGGCGCGGCTCGACGCGTTCGCGGAGCGCTTTCACGCTGCCGGCTTCGCCTGCCTGGTGTTCGACTACCGCCACTTCGGCGGCAGCGGGGGCGCTCCCCGGCAGGTCGTCGACGTGCGCCAGCAGCAGGAGGACTGGGCGGCGGCGATCGCCTGGGCGAAGCAGGCCGCCGGGGTCGACTCGCGCCGCATCGCGCTGTGGGGCACGTCGTTCGGCGGCGGGCACGTGCTCGAGGTCTGCGCGCGCCGCGGGGACATCGCGGCGGCGGTGCTGCACATGGCGCTCGTCGATCCGATGGCGACGACGGGCGACGAGGGGCTACGGCACACGGTCCGGCTGACGCTCGCCGGCTTCCGCGATATCGCGCATCGCCTGCTTCGCCGCGCGCCGTACCTGATCCCCGCCGTCGGGCCGCCGGGCACGCTCGCGTTCATGTCCGTGCCCGAAGCGCAGCCGGGCTACTTCGCGATCGTCACCAACGCGCCGTCGTGGCGGAACGAGGTCGCGGCAGGCATCGTCATCCGCATGGGGACGTGGAAGCCGGCGCGGTCGGCGGCGCGTGTGCGCTGCCCGCTGCTGTTCGTGGTCGGCGAGGCGGACCGCATCACGCCGGCGGATGTCACCCGCAAGGCGGCGGCGCGGTGCCGGTCGGCGGAGGTAGTCGGGCTCAGGGGCGGGCACTTCGACGCGTATCTCGGGGAGGCTTTCGAGCAGGCCGTCGAAGCGGAGGCCCGGTTCCTGCGGGCGCAGCTGGCGCCGGAGCGGGAAGCGGCGAGGAGCGGATGACGGGCACGTTCGGGCCGAACGGCACCTGCGGCCCACATGCTCATCCGATGTAATACCGGCAGACTCCGAGCCTGGAGGGCGCGCGTTCGCGCGTCATCAGGCCTATGTGCTCTCCGCGAACCCACCACGCAAGCACGGGCGCGCGATCATGCTCCCGCGCCGCCGCGCCGCACCGCACGGGAGGTGCGCGATGAAGGAGTCACGCGCCCGTACCGAGGGGACGTACCGCGAGAACCTGTCGTTCGACCGCTGGGGCTGGGGCAGCCACTGCGTGGACTGCTATCCCTCGAACTGCCCGTACCGGGTGTACGTGAAAGACGGCGTCATCGTCCGCGAAGAGCAGGCGGCGACGTTCGGCGTCATCGAGCCCGGGGTGCCGGACATGAACCCGATGGGCTGCCAAAAGGGTGGCTCGTGGAGCCGTCTGCTCTACGGCAAAGAGCGCATCCTGCACCCGATGAAGCGCGCCGGCGAACGCGGCGAGGGCAAGTGGACGCGCATCTCGTGGGATGAGGCGCTCGGCGAGATCGCTGACAGGATACTCGACGCCATCGCCGAGGACGGGCCCGAGAGCATCGTTCGCATCGGCACGCCGGGGCAGGGCGGAGCGCAGAGCATCGCCCTCGCGGGCGCGGTGCTGAACAAGCTCGGCTGCACGTCTACCGACGTCCAGGCGGAGATCAATGACTGGAGCCCGGGCATCTACATCACGTTCGGGCGGTTCGACCCGTGCGCCAGCAGCGACGACTGGTTCCACTCCGACGTGATCATCATGTGGGGCAACAACCCGGCGTACAGCCAGATCGCGCAGTACCACTACATTACCGAGGCGCGGTACCGCGGCGCGCAGGTGGTGATCATCGGGCCGGACTACAGCCCGTCGGCGATCCATGCTGACATGCACTTGCCGGTGCGCATCGGCAGCGATGCGGCGCTGGCGCTGGCGATGTGCCGGATCATCATCAACAAGGGGCTCATGGACCGCGAGTTCGTGCGTGAGCAGACGGACTTGCCGCTGCTGGTGCGTCTGGACAACGGCCGTTTCGTGCGCGAGAGCGATGTGGTCGAAGGCGGCGCGGACGACGGGTTTTACCTGTTCGACAAGAGCTCGCAGCAGGTCGTCGTGGCGCCGCGCACGCTCGATCTCGGCGGGATCGTGCCGGCGATGCGCGGCACATTCGAGGTGCGCTTGCGCGACGGGACGGTGGTCTCGGCGTCGCCGGCGTTCGCGCTGCTGCAGGAGCGGTTACAGAGCTACACGGCCGAGGCCGTGTCGGCGATCACCGGCGTGCACCCTTCGACGATTCACCAGCTCGCGCACATGGTCGCCGGAAAGAAGACGCACATCCTCGACGGGTGGACGTTCGGGAAGTCGTACCACGGGGACCTCATCGAGCGCTCGATGTGCCTGCTGCTCGCGCTGACGGGCAACTGGGGCAAGAAGGGCGCCGGCATCCGCAGTTGGGCCGTCGGCATGTTCGATGGCTTGTTCACCTGGTCGGCGAAACCGCAGCCGGGCCCGGAGGCCGCGCGGCAGATGTTCGCCGGGCTCAACGCGATGACGGCCGGCATCAAGGCGCAGGACCCGTCGCTCACCGACGAGATCCTGGTGCACCATGGCGGATACCAGGGCGCAAAGATGGGCGGCAACGTGCCCGCGGCGATGTTCTGGTTCAACCACTGCGGCTACCGCGAGGTGTGGGACCAGGCACAGTGGGGCGACGCCGGGATGAAACGGCCGATGTCCGAGTACGTGCAGGAGGCGATCGACGAGGGGTGGTGGCAGGGCGCGCAGTTCCCTGCGGCGGACTCGCGGCCGCGGGTGCTGTTCGAGATCGGCGGCAACATGCTGCGGCGCAACCGCGGCGGCCAACACCGGATGCTGCAGCACCTGTGGCCGAAGCTCGACCTCATCGTTTCGATGGACGTGCGGATGACGACGACCGGGTTGTGGTCCGACATCGTGCTGCCGGCGGCGCATCACTACGAGAAGCCGAACTTCCCGTACACGACGCCCGATGTGATGAACCTGACGCTGTCCGACCGGGTGGTCGATCCGCCGGAAGACACGAAGTCGGAGTGGCAGTTTTCCATCGCCTTCGCGAAGAAGCTGTCGGAACGCGCGGTCGCCCGCGGCATGCCGGAGTTCCAGTCGCGCCTCGGGATGCCGGTGCGGCTCGACAATCTGTACGAGCAGATCACAAAGGACGGCTACTTCGACGACGACGACACGGTGATCAACGAGATGGTCGTGGACTCGGCCGTGGCCGGCACGATCCCCGGCGACACGACGCTCGCCAGCCTGCGCGAGTCCGGCCACGTGCGCTTCACCGACTGGGGCCGCTCGCCGATGGCGCTGGCGCAGGCGTCGGACCTGTTGCCGGACAGCACGCACTCGCCGTTCCGCTGGCAGACGGAGAAGAAGGAGCCGTTCCCGACGCTCACACGCCGGGCGCAGTTCTACATCGACCACCCGTGGTTCCTCGAGGCCGGCGAGGAGTTGCCCGTGCACAAGGAGCCGCCGGCGCAGGGTGGCGATTACCCGTTCCAGATCACCGGTGGGCACCCGCGCTGGAGCGTCAACTCGACGAACATGACGAGCAAGATCATCCTCAACACGCAGCGCGGCGCGCCGACGGTGTACATGAACCCCGGCGACGCGATCGAGCGCGGCATCGCCGACGGCGACGCGGTGCGCGTGTTCAACGACGTCTCGACGGCGCTGGTGGACGCACGGCTCACGGCATCGGTGCGGCCGGGGCAGCTGATCATGTACAACGGCTTCGAGCCGTATCAGTTCGAGGAGTGGCGCGACACGTCGAACGTTGAGCCGGGCATGGTGAAGTGGCTGCACTTCGCCGGCGGCTACGGCCACCTGCAGTACCGTGCGCTGCACTGGCAGCCGGTGCCGATCGACCGCGGCGTCCGCGCGGAGGTCGCGCGCGCGTAGCAGCGCTCGCGAATGCGACGAACGAGGGCGGGCCAAAAGGCCCGCCCTTTTCCGTCACGGGGCGTTGAGCCGTCTCCCTTGCTCAGACACCCGGCGTAAACGTGATGCGCCAGTCGCCGTCGTCGGTGCGCGACGCCTCGTGCGTGAAGCCCTTGTCGCCGAGCACCGCGTAGAGCGGCACCGGCTCGAACACGTTAATGATCTCGAGCGGCTGGCCCGGCGCGAGCGACTGGACCGCGGCCATGATCTTGCCGAACGGCTCGCGCCCGGCTTTGATGTCCTCGCGCACATCGAGCACCAGCGGCGCGGCGCTCGCGGCGAGCTTTTCGATGCGGATGACCCAGCGCTCGGGGCCTTGCTCGACGGGCGTCCAGCCTGCCTGTCCCGACCGCTCCGCCTGCAGCTGGTAGAAGAGCGGTCGGGGGTCGTGGTCGTTGATCAGCATGATGGCGCCGCCGGGCGGCAGCGCATCGAACTCGCCGAAGATGCGCGGGTGGCGCTCTCGGGGTGGCATCTCGCGCACATCGATGGTCACAGGTTCCGACATGGTAGCACCCTCCGGGTGATGCAGGCGTCCGCGGGTCTTGCAGGAAGCATGCGGGAGCGCGCGTGACTTCGCTGTGACTTAAGTTACGAGAGCGATTGCAACTTCGCCGCATCGACGATGGTGATCTCGCCCTGGCCGGTGCGGATGGCGCCGGCCTCCTCGAGCGCGCGGAGGGCGCGGGCGACGACCTCGCGGCTGGTGCCGGCCATCTGCGCGATCTCGCGCTGGGTGACGCGCGGCCGCTCACCCGCTCCGGCGCCGACGCCCTCGTGCGGCTCCAGCGACTGGCCGATGATCCGCGCAACGCGCGCCGTCACCTGCCGGAACGACAGGTCCTCGACCAGCGCGACGAGGTGGCGCAGCCGCGACGCGAGCACCCGCACCACCGTTTCGCGCACCGAGGGGTATTCCTCCAGCACGAGGCTGACCGTGGACTGCGGGAACACGAGCATCTCGCCGGGCTCCATGGCCATCGCGCTCACGGGGTTGGGGCCGCCGTCGAAGACCGGCACTTCGTTGAACGAATCACCGGCGGACATGTAGCGGAGGACCTGCTCGCGTCCGTCGGTCGACGTCTTGAACAGCTTCACGGCGCCGGCGGCGATGACGAAGAGCCCCGCGCACGGCTCGCCCTCGGCGAACAGCGTCTGGCCGGCGGTAACCGCCCGCCGCACACCCATCGCGGTGACGCGCCGTCGCTCGTCGGGCGTGAGCCCGGAGAAGTACGGGACGGACGCGAGTTCGTCGCTCATGAGACGAAAGTTACATCGCCACCCGGTGCGGCGTCGATATCGTGCGTCGTGGGAGGACGACCGATGCCAGTGATCACACGCGAATCCACCGTGCGCGAGACCCTCGCGCGGTATCCCGGCGCGGAGCCGATCTTCGACCGTCACGGCCTCGCCGGCTGCGGCGGCCCGGAAGGCCCGCTCGAGCCGATCGGCTTCTTCGCCGCCATCCACCACGCCGACGCCGACGATCTGCTCCGCGACCTGAACGCTTACGCGGCGTCGGTCGACGGGCCGGCGCCGCACGCGCACGCGCCGGCGGGCCTGCCGCCCGGGGTCGCGCAGCCGTACCGCCTGTTCCTTGCGACGGCGGCGCTGATCGCCGTCGTGGCCGGCATCTCGTCGGGTATCGCGGCGGCGATCACCGGGCACTGGGGCGGGTTGGTCGGCGAATCGTGGCTGGCGCTGGTGCAGGCGCACGGGCACCTGCAGGTCTGGGGATTCCTCGCGCTGTTCATCATGGGGATGGCGTTCCACATCCTGCCGCGGTTCAAGGGGCAGGCGCCGGCGCCGGCATGGCTCGCGTTCTCGACTTACGGGCTCGTGGCGGGTGGCGCGTCCGCGTATGCAAGCGTGCAGCCGCACGCGGACGGGTCGCTGCGGCCGCTGTTTGTCGCCGGGTCCGCCGCCGAAGTAGCGGGAGTCGCGCTGTTCTGCTGGTTCGTCGGCACGACGATGTGGCGCGCGCGGGCGAAGCGCGAGCCGTTCGATGCGTTCATCGTCGCCGGCGCCGCCGCCCTCGCCGGTGTGGCTGCGATGAACTTCGCGCTCGTGATCGAGGCGGCCGCCGACCGTGCGAGGCTGCTGTCTGCCGCGGGTGACCAGGCAATGCTGATGCTGGCGGCGCAGGGGTTCGCCGCGCTGTTCGTGCTGGGCGTCTCGCTGCGGGTGCTGCCGTTCTTCGCCGGGCTGCGGCCCCCGCACACGCGCGCGCTGTTGGTCGCGCTCGCCGCGCTCGCCGTGGCGCTGCCGTTGCGCGCGGCGATGACGTGGTGGCCGGCGTTCGACGCCAACGGATGGTCCGTCGATGTCGGGCACGCTGCGGCGCTTGCCGCCGTGGTCGCGTTCGCGGCGGCGGTGGTGGCGTTGCGCGTGTTTGAGCCACAGGAGACGACCGAATTGCCCGAGGCGACACCGCCGCTGTTCCTGGCGATGGTGCGCGCGGCGTACGCGTGGCTCATCGTCGCGGTGGCGCTCGACGCGTACTGGCAGCTGCGCGAGATCGACGGCGGCTTCACGCCGATGTACGCCGGCGGAGCCGTGCGGCACGCGTACATGGTCGGGTTCGCGACGAGCATGCTGCTGCCGATGGCATACCGCACGGTGCCGGTGTTCAGCGGCCGCGCCCTGCCGTGGCCGCGGCTCATCAGCGCGTCATTCCTGGCGGTGCTCGCGGGCGCGGCACTGCGCATCGCGCCAGTGGCGCTGACGGCGAACCCCGTCGCGCTCGACTTCAAGCTGATGGCGGCGGGCGGCACCCTGCTGCTGGCCGGACTGGCGATCTTCGGCGCGCAGGTGTTCGTGTCGGCGTACGCGGGCGCGAAGGCAGCGCCGGCGAACGTGCCGGCGCCAGAGCCGGCGAGCGCGGACGGCGAGGCCGCGAGCCCGTGGGTGGAGGAGCCGGCGAGCGTGTGGGCGGAGCCCGATGCACCGGCCGCGGAGCACGCGCCGGCGGCGAAGTTCTACGCCGGCATGACCGTCGCCGAGGCGCTGCAGGTGAGTCCCATGGTGCTACAGGTGCTGCTCGACTTCGGGTTCGGGCCGCTCGCTGACCCGCAGATGCGCGAGCGCATGGCGAAGACCGTCACGTTGGCGCAGGCGGCGGGTTTCTTGAGCGCAACGCCAGAGACGCTGATCGAGACGCTGAACGCGGCGGTGCGGGAAGCGGGCGCGGGCGCGCCGGCCAGCGCCGCTGCGGCGGGCGTGCTCGTCCGCCGGATCGAGACCGACATCACCGAGGAGCAGGCGATGGATGCGCTGCGCGGCGTCGTCGACCCCGAGATCCCGGTCAACATCATCGACCTCGGGTTGGTGTACGAGGTGGCGCTGCGCGAGGGGTACGCGCACGTCATCATGACGCTCACGTCGCCGGGCTGCCCGATGGCGGATGCTGTCGAAGAGGATGTGCGCAAGGCGCTGACGTCGCTGCCGGGCATCGAGGCCGTGGACGTCGACATCGTCAACGAGCCGGCGTGGACGCCGCAACGGATGTCGCCGGCGGCGCGCGCGGCGGTGGGGATGTAGCGACGAGCAGGGCCGCCCGTGCGGGCAGCCCTGCGGTTCCCCTCCACCCGCTGGTCCGGGCTACTGCGCGATCTTCCGCAGGTCGGCGCGGGTGCCGCGACACGCCGGCGCCGGCTGCCACTGGTTCGGCCAGAACTTGAGGTGGCCGTAGCCGCCGGCGAGGTGCAGCCACTTGATCATGCCGGGCTCGATGTCGGACGGGTTATCCCAGTTCGGGAACTGGTACGGCTCCCAGCCGTTGTACATGATGATCTGGCCCGGCCGCGCCGACGGCGAGATCTTGACGGGCGTCTTGAATGAACCGACGTCGTTGAACACCTCGACCATCTCGTTGTCTTCGATGTCGCGTTGCGCGGCGTCGGAGGGGTTGACGACGAGGTGCGGCGTGCCACGGTGCGTCTCCAGCATCACCTTGTTGACGATGTTGGTGGAGTGCACGCTCCAGCGGTTGTGGCCGCTGGTGATGAGCAGCGGATAGTCGCCGCCGGCCTTCGGCGGGTCCTTGTGGCACGGCAGCTGCTCACCCGCTTCCATGAACCAGTCGTGGTCGATGTAGAACTGCGCCCGGCGCGTGAGCGTCGGGTAGGGGTACTTTTTCTCGGTGTGGTTGCGGTACGGGGCGAACGTGCTGTCCGGCTCGATGTCGGTCGCCTGGCCGAGCGCGCGCGCGTTCATGCCGAGGCCCGACCATCGGATAAACCCCTTCTCGCGCACGGTCGCGAGGCTCGACCCTTCGGGCAGCGCGCCGGTGACGGTGGTGTCCTGGATGATCTCGTCGGCGACGGCCTCCTCGTCGTGGAGGAACCCGTTCATCGTGTACCGCTCGTACACGTCGTCGAGGCGCCGCTCCATGCCGGCGCCATCCTTGTATGTGGTGATGCCGCGCTCGCTTGCGCGCTTCGCCACGGACTTCGCGAGCAGGGCGAAGATCTCGAGCTCGTTCTTCGCCTCGTCCACCGGGTCGACGACCTTGTCGCAGAACGTGAGGTTCATGGTGTGTGTGCTGGGGATGCCGAAGCTGATCTTTTCGTACTGGCTGGCGATCGGCAGCACGTAGTCCGATTCGAGCGCGGTCGCGCTCATGCGGATGTCCAGCGTGGCGATTGTCTTGAGCTTGGGCCAGAGGTGCTTGACCAGCATCTTGCGGCCGCCGCGGGTGCGCCTCAGCGCGTTGCCGCCGCACTCGATGAAGACGCGCGGCTCGGTGGCCTTCTTCGGCGTGCCAGCCCACCATCCGCGTTCGAGCGCCTCGTTGTAGTACGAGTCGAACGAGCGCGGCATGCTCTCGTCGTTCCACTCCTGGCGGGTCCAGTTCTTGTCGAACCCGGCGTGGTTGTACCAGAGGAAGATCGGCGGCACCCAGCCGCCGGCTCCGCCCTGGCCGGAGCGCTTGGTGAATTCGATGGTCGCGAGCTCCTTCGTCATCGTCGGGTCTTCCGCCTCGATCGCGCCGACGAAGTTCTGGTAGGCGCCCCACAGGGCCTTCGTCATGTCGCGGCCGGGGACGGGCTTCGCCGCGCCCATGAGCCAGCCATCAAACAGCGCGGCGACCCACGCCTGCACGCCGGTCCCCTTGCGTCCCCAGTTGCCCGTGAGGCCGAGCAGCAGGAGCTGTGACCGCTCGATGAGGTCGCCGTGGTAGTACTTGCCGGCGTTGTTCAGGCTGCCGAGCGTCTTCGTGCGGCCTTTCGCGACCTTGCGGGCGAGCTCGCGGATGGTGCCGGCGTGGACGCCGCACATCTCCTGCGCCTTTTCAGCGGTGTAGTCCTTGAGC
>JAJTXQ010000017.1 GCA_021462855.1 Dehalococcoidia bacterium
CGTGGATACCTCGCGGCCATCCGGGACTCCCTTCTCTGTGGCGCTCAGCCAACAGTCTAGGTGTCCGGGAAAGCGGGGTAAGCTCAGCTACCCAAAGTCAACCCTATCAGCTTTTTGAACTACTTCAAGGCCGCCCCAGTTCCTCGACGACCTCGGCCGTGATCACCCGTCGCCGGGAGGTTGGCGGCGTTCACGATCGGATTCTTCGCGTATCCAGGAAGTGTCGAAGTTCGCTTTGTCGCGCTATGAAGCTTGTCGCATTCCGAATGGCCGACCAGCGACGGTCGGGGTCGCCTCCGACCACTTCGCGCTGCGCTGACGGCGGCTTTCGCCAAGTCACAATTCGTAGGCATCGACGGCGCCGTCTCCGGCGATGCGCGAGTGACTGCCTCCTCGCGCTTCGCGACGAGGTCTCGAACCTCATCGAGTTTCGGAGAATGTGACGCGATAGTCCGCCCGCCTCATTCTCATGCAGGTCGAATAGGGCGGTTCTCAGGTCAAATCATCGGCGAAACTGCTCGCTTAAGGCTGATGGAATTGGCTCGATGACGACGACGTATTCGTCCTCCAAAACCCCGGTCGGGGCGAGGTGCTTAGAGCCACGGAGTAGCGATCCGTCGGTCAACCATCTGAGGTGGCCGGCTCACCGGTGGCTCTCTTCAGGAAGACGCTGGTCACTTCCTCGATGGCGTGCGGCCACCACGTCTTGTGAAGCCATTCCCGCCCATAGGACAGCTCACGCGCAATCGCAGCGATTGTGCTCCCCTGCATCGCGCCGTGAAGCACCGTTTCAAGCTTGGTTCGATCTATCGGATCAGCTGATGAGATTACTTCCTCGACGGCGCCTCGGATGGCCTTGCGCAGGGCCGTGACGCCCGACGGATCGATTGCGTTGCCTAGAGCCAGCGAACGACGCGGTTCGCCCTGCAGCAAGGGGTTCCGGCGAAGAGCGTGCGGACGCGAAAAGTTTCGCACGGCGTGTCGAACGCAGGCTTCGTACCAGGCTCGCGATTTCGGGCCGCGTTTGCTGAGTTCGACCGTTGCCTGGCGTACACGCATTGATCCGCACTCGCGTTGTCGTGGTGCTCGATAGGCCAACGGTAGGCGCGATGCGACGCGTCCTCAAGAGCGACGGATTCGCGACGAAAGGAGTGCGTTCCAGGTGCCGGCGCGCGCGGAATTCTTGACCACCTTTTGTTCACCTCCTTGCTGTGAACAAACGAAAATCGGTGTGAACAAACGCAACGTAACGCGGATGTATAAGTTCAGAACGCAATCAAATGTCAACTAACGACCGCTAAACTGACGTAAGAGCCGGAACTCAAAAACCGTTGGGCGGCAACGCCCGTGGGAGTTCGACTCTCCCCTTCGGCACCACCATAGCACCGGCCGCAAGGTCCTGACTATTGCCGGGATGGCAACTTCTTCAAAATTGCCCAGGGCGCTACTCGCGCCAGCCCATTTCGCGCAGCCGACCGGACTCATCGGCCTAGAGGCTTCTCCACCACCGTCGGCCATCAAGCCGCACGATGTCGCCGTACCCGGGCTCAGGAAGATGGCCCGCCACAACCTTCATCCCTTCCGCTTCGATACGGTCCAACAGTGCCTTGCGCGTACTGTTCGCCATCAGCGAGTCGGCTTCGAAGGGCGCAGTCAGCAACCAGTCTGGTTCGGTGATCTCGTGCGGGTGGGAGATGGCGTCTCCAGTGATCACCGCCTTCTCGCCATCGGATGCCACGAGCAGGCTCATGTGCCCTTCGGTGTGCCCCGGCGTGCAGATCGCCGTCACCTGGTCCGTGAGACGGGTATCGTCGTCCAGCAGTTCCAGAACACCGAGGTCGCGCAACGGCGTGACGAAATGCCGGATGTGCCCGTTCATCGGATTGGAAAGCGCCTCCGGCCGATGGAACGCGCCCCAGTCGTTGCGGTGAAGGAGGTATCGAGCCCTAGGGAACGTCGGCCGCCCGTCAACCGTCAGGTTCCATCCCGTGTGGTCGATGTGGAGATGGGTCAAGAATACGATGTCGACGTCCTCCGGCTCGCACCCGGCAGCCCGCAGGTTCTGCAGCAGGACGCCACCGACGCCGGGAAAGAACGGAATCGGGCGCTCGCCGAGCCCGGTATCGACGAGGATCACCTTGCCGCGCGAACGAATGAGAAAGGACTGGTACGCCTCCCGAAGATAAGCACCGTCAAAGCAGTCCGGATAACGCTCGCGGAAGGGCCCCCAGGCGCTTTCGGGGACGCCGCCGTACATCTCCGACAGCGTCATGAACCCGAACGTCGCCGTTCCCTCGCTCGCGGATACGATGGTCACGTCGCCAACGCGCAGTTCACGGCCAGCCATGTTCGCCTCCGGTTCAGATGAGCGCGATTGGCCGCGAGGGGCCACCGGTCCCGCCTTGGTGCTTCACTGAGGCACAGAAGAACGCGAACTCGGGCGCGTTTGCGTCGGCTAACTCCTGCGTGCGCACATTCTCAATCAGGAACACTCCGGCTTCGGTAAGACAGCGTTGGTGTACCCCGAACAGGTCCGGCGGACCGCTGAGGCCCGGGGATTCGACGGCGCCGTTGTCGCAGCCGATAGCCACAACGCCATGCTCGATCAGGTAATCCGCCGCGTCCACCGTCAGGCCCGGAAACCCCACCTGCGCATATCGCGAGGCGTCGTCATAGTGCGCCGCCAGCCAGCCGGTATGCACGAGGGCAACGTCGCCGGGCTGCAGCGCGACGTCCGCTGCAGCGAGGGCGCGCCTGAGATCAGCGGCTGTCACAGAGCGCCCGACCGGAAGCGTGCTAACAGCGTCAAGACGTGCGATGTCGAGCAGGACCCCGCGGCTCACGAACGTGGGGATGGTCTCTGAGCCCAGATGCGTGAGGCCTGATAGCTGCACGACCTCGCGCGCCGAGAGCCCGCCGTACAGCGTGTCGCCGATCGCGACGTGACCCAGCGCATCCACATGCGTCCCGGTGTGCAGATCCATCTCCACGCGCTCGAGGGCGAAGCCGATGTCGTCGCCCTCGATGCCCGCTTGCCGCAGATTGCGCTGCGTCTGTTCGGGCGTCAGGTAGACCGTCATGAAATACGGCGACTGGCCCGGCAACCGTGGCGCCGCAGAGGAGTTCGACACGGCAAGATCGAACACTCTGCCCGAGCGAACCCGGTCCAGAGCCGCCAAGACAGCTTCCGGGCGAGGCACGCGATCTACAACAGGTGCTGTGCTCATGAATGTGCTTCTCCACTACCAGGCGTGCGGTTCATGATCATTACCACGCCGCCGATTAGTGTTGAAGTGCCGATTAGAGTTCGGTGCTCGGCCAGGGCTCCTTACGTCCGTCTCGCCTACACACGTCTAGCCCGCTCACGCTCCCACCGGCGCCGCTCTCGCGTCGAAACCCAGGTCGGTCCAACGTTGCGTGGGCGGATCGACGACGCCTTTGCCGTCGAGGGAGGAGAGCAGGTCGAGCGCGAGCCCGTGCGCGTCGAAGTCAGTCACTGAGCCGTCATTCTCCCCGCGCGGCAGCGACGTGGCGCGGTCGCGCGCTGCCGGCTGTGGTCCGGAGCGCCCTAGACGGGTATGGAGTCGTAGCGTGAGGCGACTTCGGCGCGGATCTTCGGATCGAGAATGGCTTCCGGCGTGAGCTGGGAGAGCTCGATGAACATCGTCTCGAGACCCCCCGGAACCCAGAGGACCAGCACCGTGCCACCGCCGGAGCCGGCACCGAGAACATGCGGTGTGTCTCGCGGGACGAGCAGGTAATCACCGGCGCCGGCTGCGATCGCTTCGCTGCCGACGGTGAAGTGGAATCTACCATCCAGGACGAAGAACGATTCGGCCGCTTCACGGTGGACGTGTGGCACCGTCCAGGCGCCCTCGCCTCCCTTGAACTCGGCCAGCGCGAAGCCGCCTCCGGTCTGGTCGGCGGCGGAGAGCAGGCGCATTCGGGCGATGCCGAGGTCGTAGATGGCTCCCTGGCTGTGTTCTACGTGTAGCGAGGGTGACTTCATGGTGGATCCTCCGCAAATTGGTTCGTGCAGGCCAATGGTTTTGGTCTCTTCCGCTGTTCATGCTTGCCCAGCTGGGCGCGCGCGGCAATCTCATAAAATGAACTTGCACCTGTTGGCGTCCGGGGAAAGACTGTTCGCCATGAAGTCGTACGGCCAGTACTGCCCGATCGCGCGCACGTCTGAGCTGTTCGCCGAACGCTGGACGCCCATCATCGTGCGCAACCTGCTCGCCGGCTGCGCCACGTTCACGCAGCTTCGCCAAGGCGCGCCGGGCATTCCGAAGGCGCTCCTTGCCGAACGTCTCCACAACCTCGAACTCCATGGCGTCATAAAGCGACGGCCCCAAGAGACGGGCCGCGGTTCCATCTACGAGCTCACGGCCAGCGGTCGCGAGCTGAAACGGGTGTGTGATGCGATGGGCGAGTGGGGCGGCCGCTGGCTCGAGATCAAGCCTCACCACCTCGACCCTGCGTATGTCCTCTGGGCAACGTGCCGCCTCGTCGACCTAGCTAAGGTGCCGAACTCGGGCGTCGTCGTTCGGTTCGACCTCCGGGATGCGCCCAAGCGGAGATTCTGGATGATGTTGCAGGAGCCCCGCGCCGAGCTGTGCACGGCCTATCCTGGCCGGGAAGAGGATCTTGTGATCACGACGGATGCAGAGCTGTTGGTGCAATGGAACCTGAGGCGCATCACACTAACGCAAGCCCGTCGGATCGGCCGCTTCCAGATCGAAGGCCCCTCGGTGCTGACCCGAGCATTCCCCACGTGGGTGCGGCCGAGCCCGTTCGCCAAGGTGTCCACGGCGAACGCGGTCGCTCGGCTGCCGATGAAGTGAGGGCGAAGCGTGAGCGGCATGCCCTCTGCACAGCATACTCAGATGGCGGTCTGCATCGTCTCTGCGGTCGCCATCGGCTCGCTGACGGAGAGACCGCGGGCTAGCGTCGGATGTGTCGCGCGCAGCGTCCTTCTAACGGTTTGCTAACGGACTGAGCGTAACGGAGCCGTACTCATTGGGACGAACCGGAACGAACGACTGGCTCTGGTGGATACAGGACGTGACTCAGCGGTACGGAACGGGACGCAGCGGGACGAACGACCGCATACTCAACAACCGTTCCTGAGCAATCAGGGTGTGGGTTCGACTCCCACCTTCGGCACCACAAACGAATCCAAACGAGAGCTGCTGGGACACAACCTGGGCGGATCCTGCTGTCGACTTGCTCACCGTTTGTTCACCTCGCCGCGCGAAACGCGGGTTTCCCGTCGACTTCTCGGCTTACTACCTGGCGACAGACGAGAGCAAACGGAACCTGATATCACCAAATGGGCTGTTGGGACGAGGCGCAACGGTCGCAGAAACCGCCGCGTGGATGAAATCGCTCTTGGCGGCGCTCAGTCCGCGGCGCGATACGACTCCGGTAGCAGGCTGGCAATCCGGCTCATAATGACGTCCATGTCGTCGCGCAGTTGCTCCGACCGCGACGAGGCCGCCCCATTGAGTCGAAACGGTTCGCCGATGGTGACGCGAATGTGATGGATGCTCCTCGGCCGAAGAAACACGCCCGGCCACTTGATTCCCTCAGTTCCGGTGATCGCGACAGGAAGGACCGGCGCGCCGGTTCTTCGTGCGATCAGCGCAGTTCCGGGGTGGCCGGCGCCGAGACGGCCTGAACGGCTCCGTGTTCCCTCGGGGAACATCATCAGCATCTCCCCGCCTCCCACGACGCGACACGCGGCCCGCACCGCACCCAGGTCCGGCTCGCCGCGGCGCACGGGAAACGCGCCCCACGCCTTGAACAACGCACCAATGATGGGCGCGTCGACCATCTCCTTCTTCGCCATGAAGATCACATAGCGCGGCAACGCGCGCTGGATCATCGGCGGGGCGGCGGCGTTCAGGGGATTGCTCACGACGATCACGCCGCCCGAGGCGGGGACGTGCTCCCGGCCGACCACCTCGTACCGCCGGCAGTAAACGAACGTGAGCAGGTCACCAACCAGGAGCACGAATCGGCGATATGCGCTGCGCATCACCGAAGCTTATTCGGGGGCGATGTTGCGGGGAAACCACGGCACGAATGCGCTCGTCCGGGCGATGTACTCGCGGTAGCCCGGCTTCGTGCGCACCTGTGATCGCTCCAGAAGCGCGACGCCGGACACACGGACGAGCAGCAGCGTCATGATGATCGGGCTGGCCACCGTGAGCCACCCCATGCCAGCGCCGGCCGCGACAAGAAACAACCCCCACCATACGAGCGCATCTCCGAAGTAGTTCGGATGGCGCGTGTAGCGCCAGAGCCCGCTGTCCATGACATTGCCGCGGTTCGCCGGGTCGGCTTTAAACCGCGCGAGCTGCCAGTCGCCAACCGACTCAAACACGAACCCGACTGACCACACGGCTACGCCGGCCACATCTGTCCATGTGGCTCCTGAAGCGTCATATGTGGCTGCCCAGACGAGAGGGAGAGAGATCAGCCACACCAGGACGCCCTGGAGGAGAAAGACCTGGACGAGGCTGAACCACCAGAAGCGCGGTCCAGCGTTGCGGCGCATCGCCTGGTAGCGCGGGTCTTCACCGTGGCCGCGATTGCGCAGGAAGATGTAGCCACCGAGCCGGAGGCCCCAGATCGAGGCGAGGGCGGCGACGACGATGCGACGCGCCGGGTCGCCTTCACCGACCATTGCGGCGAAGAGCGCGACCGCGGCGAAGCCCGGCCCCCACGCGATGTCGACGATGCTGGCGTTTCGGAGAACAAGGCTCAACAACCACAGCGCCGTCATCACAGCGGCGATGCCGGCCAGTGCGACGGTCCACGTCTCCAGGAAACTCACAGCCTCGTTCCAGCGTGAGGGTTCAACGCGAGTTCGAGCGGCCGCAGCTGCGCATAGGCCCAGTTGGCGATTTGCTCCCAGCGGCGCTGCTCATCCCCTGCTTCGACGGTGCTCGTGAGGTCATCGACGAGTGCTTCGTCACACGCAGTCGGCTCGCCGAACCGCAGCGCGACGCAGTTGCCCGCGCGCGGCCGCACTGAACCGACCGGCAACACCTTTTGCATGCCGTAGTGATAGAAGGGAAGCGCAATAGGGTGCGCCTCGTCGATCAGCCGGCCAATGCCGCTCTTGAACGGTGTACGCATCAGTGCCTGCGCGTCGCGCGTGCGTCCGCCTTCGGGGAAGATGTGTACCCACGCGCCCTCGGCGAGCTTGTCGCGCAGGAAGTAGAAGCCATCCTGTCCCATCCCTGCGCCCCGCACGACTGGCACGCACTTACCGGCCGTAAACACCCAGGCTTTCCACCAGGACCCGAAGAAATTGATCGCGTCGGACGCGACCCACCGGATGTCGTCGTAGCGCGCTGACGTGAAGTTCGCCGTCAACAAGGGATCGTCGAACATCGAGACGTGATTGCTGAAGGTGAGCAAGCCTCGTCCGTCTCGCTCGGACAACGCATCGAGGCGCTCCCGTCCTTCTATCGTAAGTGTGTTCAGGCGCCCCATGATCGTCTTCGAGCCAAGAATCACCAGTGCGGCGAGCGCCGGATGATACCAGCGGCGCGCCGGACGCCAGCGCGCGACGGCCCGGGCCTCGTTCACGCCGATGCGCGGAACCGTCTCCTCGATCATCGTGCGCTCTTGGACGGGCGGCCCGGAGCGTGCGGCGGCGACTCAACGGCGGCCTGGGCGCGCGCGACGATTCTTGAAGCCATGCCGTGGAAGATGATCGCATGGACCGGAAACAGCAACCACCAATAGAGGCGGCCGAGTAGGCCTTGCGGCATGAACCTCGCCGTCTGTACAAGCACGGAATACGGAGGCTCCATCTCGACGTGGAACTCCAGCTCGGCACGGCCGGGCACCTTCATCAGGGCGCGCATCCGAAGCCGCTCGTTGACGTCGTGCTCGAGTACTTCCCAGAAATCGACGCGATCGCCCGCTCGTAGTTCGCTGGCCGGGACGCCGGAGCGTCCGAGGCCAGGCCCGCCGAACAGCCGATCGACAGCGCCGCGCAGCCGCCACAGCGGATCGAGCACCGGGTACCCTTGGCGTCCACCTATTGCGACGGCGCTGGTCCACAGCGCCTCTCGGGACGCAGTGGAGCGGCGCACTTGCGTTTCGACGAACACCGACGGGAATACGCGCCGCCGGACGAAATCGGCGAGGTGACGGGGAAGACGCCGCAGCCAGAGAAGCGGGGCTTCCCTGGGTTCGCGCTCCTCTCGTCGCGCGCGTTCCAGGGCTCCTTCGTAATCGATCCGGGCCGGACCAAAGGCGCGCGCCGCCGCGTCGTCTCGCACAAGCATCTCGCTCCGCAGCCCCTCGATGAGCGGACGTGCCAGTGCGGCGTCGACATCGGTGATCACGTCGACCCAGTACGAGGACAGCCGCGGGGTGAGCACCGGGACCGGGATCATCCAGCGCCGCTTCCCGCGAGCACGCGCGTATCGCTGCATCATCGAGCGGTACGTCATCACGTCGGGCCCGCCGACCTCGTAGATGCGCTCCTCAACGGCCGGATCGTCAAGCACCGCGACCAGATATCGCACGATGTCGTCGATGGCGATCGGTTGCGTACGCGTGTCGACCCAGCGGGGCGTGATCATCACTGGCAGGCGTTCAACGAGCTGCCGGAGCATCGTGTACGACGCGGACCCTGCGCCGATGATTAAGCCGGCACGCAGCTCGGTCACAGGGACCGTGCCCGTCCGCAGGATGGCACCGACCTCATGACGGCTGCGCAGGTGCGCGCTCAGTTGCGATGCCTCATCGCCGAGGCCACCGAGGAAAATGATGCGCCGCAGGCTGGCGGCCTCTGCGGCAGCAGCGAAGTTCCGGGCTGCGGATCGGTCGCGTTCTTCGAACTCGAACTCGCTGCCCTCCATCGAGTGCACGAGGTAATACGCGACGTCCGTGCCGTCCATGGCCGCCTGCAGCGAGGGCAGGTCATGCACATCGCCGCGCACAACCTCCGCCGACGATGGCAGGAGGCCAACAGCCCGTGCCGGGTCACGCGACAAACAGCGGACCCGGTGGCCGCGGGCGAGGAGCGCCGGAACCAGGTGCGATCCGACGAAACCGGTGGCGCCAGCGACGAGGATGTTCATGCAGCAACCCCCGTTCCGTACCGGGAAAGATAGTCGCCGAGCTTGAACTTGCGTGCCGTGTTCGCCGAGCTCATGTATCGCACTGTTCCGAAGATCGGGCGCTCCGGCCCCCACGGCCGGTCGTAGCGCCCGAGAGTCCAGAAGATGCCACTGTAGGAGTTCGGGTCGCGGCCGTCGAGGGCGTACTTGTTGTTCAGGTGGATCATGACAGCGAGAGCATCGCGCGGCGATCGCGTCCACTCCAGGATCCGCTTGCCCCAGAGCATGCGCAGGTAGTTCTGGATGACGCCCTCGCGCACAAGCTGGGACTGCGCGGCGTTCCAGACGACATCAGATGTCTCGGCCCGTTCGAGTTGCTCGATTCCGTAGAGGTGCGGGCGCGGGTCACGCTCGTGTCGCCCGAGCGTTCTCTGTGCCCATGCGGGCAGCGACTCGTAGCGGTCGTAGTCCGGCCGGTAGGCGCAGAAGTTGAACCCCAGCTCCCTCCATGTGATGAGTTGGTCGAGGAATGCCTCCGCCGCTTCACTCATCCCCCAAAATCCGGTTCGTGTACCGCGGCCTCCTGCCTTGATGCGGTCGATCGACCATCCCTCCGAGCGCGCAATCGCCGCGAACACTTCGTGCGTCGAAATGTGCCCGAAGTGGAGGTACGGCGACAGCAAACTGCTCGCCGACGCGTCGGGATCATTGCGGTCTTCCGCATATCGCGGGAGGCCGTGCTCGACGAGTGCGGCGAGTTGTGCCGATGCAGCGGCGCAGCCACCTCGGCGCGACAAGGTTCCGACGCAATGGTCGATCGGCAGTGATCCAGCGTCGAAGTGAGCGAGTTGTTCCGCAGTTGCGGTCGGCCATCGGACGAGCGCGTCGCCTGAAATCGACGCTGCTCGCGCAGGAGCGAACAGCAGTGGTTCCTCCTGCGGCACGGCCAGGAGGTCCTCAAGGATGTTGTGCTGGAGCCAGCGACGGAACGAGAACGCGGTGTCGAATGCTCGTCCCGGACATGCGAGCGCATGGAGACCGTTCGAGTCGATTGTCTCGAGGGCGACATCGGTGCGGGCCGCGGCCGTGCGGATTGCGGCCGGCAGGAAGAATGCCGGGTAGTCGTCCGCGACGACGACGCACGCCCGCGCCGCGAGCGCGCGCAGCAATCCCTTGCCGGCGCCTGGCGATCGCTCAACGTACGGGTAATAACTGACTCCGGCGCTCGCGAACGCCGCCGCGTTGTCCGCCATCCCGTCGATGATGAAGCGATGGAATCGGTCAGATGCCCACGAGTAATCGAGCCGCAGCGTTTCCAGGACGAGCAAGGGCTTTCCGAGATGATTCGCCCACTCCACCGCACGCTGCAAGGCGAAGTTGTATCGCGTGCGGCGAAACGCCGTCATCAAGTAGAGCACGAAGTCGCCGTCCGGACGGACCGGTCGCTCGTTCGCCTGTCGGATGCGAACCGAAGGGATGGCCGAGCCGAACAGCGCCGCCGCTCCGGTCATGCTGCCTCCGTCGCCGTTACTGGCTCACCAGGCGCGCGTGAACCGAATCGAAGGGCGATCGCGCCGGCACGATGCGCGAAGATGTCGTACAACTGGCGGCGAATGAAGAAGAAGTGCGCGATGCGGCCGAGCAGGCCGAGCGGCGGCGTATAGAGCACGCGGTCTTCCATGATCGTGCGCCGCGGGCCGTCTGCGCTGAACTGATGCTCGTGCCACCAGCAGTGATACGGGCCGCGAAGTTGCGAATCGATGAATCGCTTCCCCGGCTGCCAGGCTTCGATGCGCGTCTGCCATCGGACTCGGGCTGGGCCGATGCGGACGCGGTACGAGATGAGCGCACCGTCCTTCATCTCACCGGAGTAGCTCGTAATCCGGAAGCCCATCCTCGGCGGCGTGATGGCACCGAGGTTCTCGGGCTTCGAAAAGAACGCAAACACTTCGTCGATTGGGGCATCGATGACCGTGCGGCACTTCAGCTCGTAGCGCGGACGACGTGTCCGGAGATATGCGTTCTCCACGTGGTGGCTACGCATCACCATGACTCCAGTCGGCGGACCTCGACCGGCGCCGACCGCCCGACGATCTCGGAGAGCGCGGCGTTGATCTCCCCATATGAGAAGTGGAAGCCGACATTGAGCGCCTTCTCCGGTACAGCCCGCTGTCCGGTCAGAAGTACGCTGGACGCCTCGCCGAGCGCCAGCTTCAGGGCGAATCCAGGGAGCGGCAAGAAGGCCGGGCGGTGCAACGCGCGGCCGAGAGAGCGCGCGAACTCGCGGGTCGTGACGGGCTCCGGCGCCGAAACGTTCACAGGCCCGCTGAAGCGATCGTCCCGGAGCGCCGCAGCGATCATGTCGACGTGGTCGTGGAGGTGGATCCAGGGCATGTACTGCCGGCCGGAGCCGATCGGCCCGCCGAGGCCCAGCTTGAACGGGAGCAGGAGCCGGGCAAGCGCCCCGCCCTCCCGGCCCAGCACGATGCCGGTACGCAGCAGCACGACGCGCGTACCTGCCGACTCGGCCCGGAGCGCGGCTTGCTCCCAATCGCGGCAGAGGCGAGCGAGGGTATCGTCGGCTGGCGCGCTTGCCTCTGTCAGTACTTCGTCGCCGCGATCGCCGTAGTAGCCCACCGCGCTTCCGGACACGAAGACGGACGGCTGGTGTTCGGCATACCGCATGGCATGCACGAGCCGCTCGGTCAGTTGCACGCGGCTTTCCGTGATCGCCTGCAGGCGCTTTCGCGTCCAGCGGCCGACGAGTGGCTCCCCGGCAAGGTTGACGACGCCGTCACTCACCGCGAGAGCGTCCCGCAACGCTGATTCGCCGGACTCGATCGGGAGCAGGTCCACGTCCGCGCCGAGCGCGCCGCGCGCCCGCTCCTCGTCGCGGATCCACGCCGTAATCGTGTGTCCATCGCGCTGCAGGCGCAGGACGAGCGCCCGGCCAATGAAGCCCGTCGCGCCGGTGATGAAGATGTGCATAGCGCTCTCCGTACAAGTCAGTCCGCAGAACCTTGTGGCGCTGCGCACCGCCGAATCTAGGTTAGAGTCACGATGATCTGCGGCGTCTTGCCGAGTAGGTTGCAGTGCGTTCGAGCAGGGGAGCGGCGCACGCCGCCGCTCCCCTGCCCCTTCGGCGTTTAGGCGCGCCGCTTCGACGCGACCAGCGTCCCCGACGCTGCCGCGACGATGCCGACGGCGGCGACCCCAGCAATGAGCCACATCCAGCCGCTTCCGGCGTCAGTCGGGCCCGTGCCCGTCTTCGGCAGCGCGCTGCCGCCAGAGGCCGGCGCGGCCGCCGGCGCTGCCGCGGGAGCCGGCGCCGGGTCATTGACCACGGGCAGCGCCTCGAGCTTTGGCGTGCCGTTCAACAGACCCACGGCGAACACGGTGTAGATCTTCCCGGCCGCCAGCTTCACGCCATTGATCGGGAGGGCGACCGTGGTCGTGCCGGCGGCGCGGACTTCGAGGTCGTACGCACCGGCATCGACCGGCAGCGGGCCGGCGTCCTTGCCGAACGCCAGGTTCGGGACGAGGACGGCCCCATCCTTCACCGCGATGTCGACGGCGGGGGCATCAGGCGAGGCGTGGACCACACGCACGTGCGCCTTGCCCGGGGCGGGCGCAGCGTTGTTGTCGACGAGGACGAGCGGCTTGATCTCGGCAAGCTTGCCGATCGCGACGACCGTGTAGTCCTTGCCGGCTTCGAGCGTCGCGTCCGCGTTGATGACGGCGGTGGCGGACGCCGGGTTCGCACCGGTACCGAAGACCTTGAAGTTGTGCGGCCCCGCCGGGACCAACAGATAGTCCGACGCCCCCTTGAAGGCGACGTTGGTGAGCACCTTCGTCCCGTCGGCGTAGATGTCGACCGCGGGCGCGTCCGGGGAGGCGTGAACGACGCGCCCGCGCGCCATCTCCGCCGCCGTAGCGGCCGACCCAGCGGCCCAGAACACGATTCCGATTGCGCCGATGGCGGCCAAGATGCCAAGCAAGCGTTTCATTGAGACCTCCTTCTTGGTTCAGTCCCTCCCCGGAACGCCCGGAGAGGTTGGTTCCGTTTCTTGTACAGAGACTGTACAGAGTCTAGACCGGGCGAGTCAAGGGTTTGTCTAGACAAATTTGGACAAAAGTTGTATGCTCGCTGCATGGTCAGCGAGAACTTGCTTCGCATCGGTGAATTGAGTCGACGGACGGGGGTCACGCCGGAGGTCCTCCGGGCGTGGGAGCGGCGCTACGGGCTGTTCGCCCCGCAGCGGACGGATGGTGGGTTCCGCCTCTACTCGGCGGCCGACATCGGCCGCATCAACATGATGAAGCGCCTCCTCGCTGACGGCGTGTCAGCGAGCGAAGCGGCGCACCGGATCGCGAGCGGACCGGCGGACGCGCCCGTGCCGGCGCCGGACCACTCGCTCTTCGAGGCGCGGCGAGACGCGCTGGCGCAGGCTCTCTTCGCGTACGACGAAGCGAGCGCGCACGACGCCATCGATCGCGTTCTGATGGAGTTCGACGCCGAGGTATTGATGCGTTTCGTCTTCCTCCCGTTGCTGACAGAGGTAGGGCGGCGGTGGGAGGAGGGTGTGCTGTCGGTCGCCCAGGAGCACTTCGCCAGCAACCTCATTCGCCGTCGCCTGAGCGGATTCGCGCGGGGATGGGAGGATGGTGTCGGTCCGCGTGCGCTGCTCGCCTGCCCGCCGGACGAAGAGCATGACATTCCGCTCTTCATGTTTGGCATCGCGCTGGGCCACCGCGGGTGGCGCATCACCTACCTCGGTCAACGCACGCCCGCGGATGAGTTGCTGAAGGCCCTCGAAGCGGTACGACCCGAGATCGTTGTGCTTGGGTCGCCCCGGCAGGGCGCCTACAGGGAGTTGATCGGCCCGCTCGGCAACGCGCCGCGCGGCGTGCGGGTCGCGATCGGTGGAGCAGGAGCCACCGCCGACCTTGCGGAGCGCATGGGCGCGCTCCTCCTCCAAGGCGATCCGATCGCGGCGGCCGACTGGGTAGCATCATCGAATGGGGTGCGGGAATGAATGACCAACAGGGGTCTGGATGGTCCCGGCTGCGCCTCTTCAACCTCCTGATGGCGGTCCTGCACACAGGGCAGGGCATCGCGATCCTGCTGCTAAGCAACGAGGCGACGCTCCCTATCCGCACGTCATTCCTCCGCTTCAACGAGGAACGGCAGGCGCTCGAGACGGCAACGCGTGACGTCTTTGACGTGCAATTGGCGCCACTCGTGGCCTCGTTTCTCTTCATCTCCGCGATCGCGCACGCGCTGGTCGTGCTGCCGGGCGCGTACTCCTGGTATCGACAAAATCTCGATCGCTGCATCAACTACGTTCGCTGGTGGGAGTACGCGCTGAGCGCCTCGCTGATGATCGCCGTCATCGCGATGCTGCCGGGAATGTACGACCTCCCGAGCTTGATCCTCATCTTCGCATTGAACGCCATGATGCTGCTCTTCGGCTTGCTGATGGAGATGCAGAACCGGCCCGGCGATCGCGTGAACTGGACACCATTCTGGTTCGGCTGCATCGCTGGAGCCGTGCCGTGGGTGGTGATCGCCTTGTACCTTTGGTCGCCGGGCACGGGTCCAGGCAACCCGCCGGGCTTTGTCTACGGGATCTTCTTCTCGCTGTTCGTCTGGTACTCACTCTTCGCCGTGAACATGTGGCTGCAGTACCGCCGGATCGGGCCCTGGCGCGAATACGTGTTCGGCGAGTATGGGTACATCGTGCTTAGCCTGACGGCGAAGTCCGCCCTGGCGTGGCAGGTGTTCGCCGGGGCACTCACGGTGCCGGTCTAGACGCGGGAGAGAATCGAGTGACGAAGCAGAAACTGGCCAAAGGGCTGATCACGTTGGGCGTGATCATGGAGTTTGCTGGGACGCTCATCGTCGTCGCCGGTGAACGCACAGCGGGTCTGGCCCTGGGTGGCGCGGCGGTGGTAGTTGTGATCGCTGGCTACCTACTCTATGACTGAGCCGCGGAATTCGTCGTCGAGTACATGAGGCAGCCGAGAACAAGTACCCCATCGGTGCTCGAAAGTTGCTCACCTTTTGTTCACCCTCTTGTTGTGTACAAACGAAAATCGCTGTGAACAAACGCAACGTAACGCTGGAGTGTAGGTTCACAACGAAACCACATGTCAACTAAAATCGCGTGTTGGCGTTCGAGGGCCGAAACTCAAAAACCGTTGGGCTTCACGGCCCGTGTGGGTTCGACTCCCACCTTCGGCACCAACTTTGTATCTAGAGATGTCCGAGCGGGCTGGCGTTTGTCCGCCGCGACCTGGCCGCATTCCTGGTCAGGCAGGACGACGATGAGGATGCAGACTGCAACCTGAACTAACCCCGACGGACCACGAACTCATCAGGCGGCAGTGCGTACGCCAAGAGGCAGATACCCCTGCCGAGATCGCCGCGTTTAGCGCAGCCTATAAGCGTGCGAAAGGCTTCGCAGGGGCGGCCGAATGGACGAGCGTGCATCCCGAGGAGCTTCTGACGTTAGTGTTGGAACTCGGCGCTCTCACGGATCCGCGAAACGCGGGCGGTTTCAGACATCAACCAGTCATCTTTCGGTCGGGAGACCACGGACTGCAACACACGCTCATACCGCGCGCGATGCGTGCGTGGGCCGAAGCGTTCCTCGACGACCGCCTCTCTCCGCCGGATCTCTACCGCGAGTTTGAGCGCATTCACCCATTCGTCGACGGGAACGGGCGCGTGGGCGATTTGCTCTGGAAGATCGCTACCCATCGCAAAACGGATGCCTGGCCCGAACAGTTGCCGTCAGAGGCATTCGACCCCCACGCCGACCTACCACGGGAATTGCGGCCGGACTAGCTGGCGGCGCGGCGCGCGATCGGGGTGGTTCGTCATCATGCGCCTTCGTTGGGCACAGCGGCGACCGCCGACGCTCCGGTGACCGATTGAACGTTGGGATCAGGTCTCAGCGCGCTCGTGTAGCTTCGCCGCATCCCGGACGGTGGCGAGGTAACTCTCCCGCTCGAGAGACGAGAACACGAACCATCGCTCGCCGGCGAGCAGTCGGAGCTGGTTGAACAGGAGCCGACCCATCCGGCCATTACCATCGACGAACGGATGGATACACTCGAATCGGCGGTAGAACGTCCACGCGCGTTTGCCGAGGTCGCGTTCCGACAGGCTAGCAACTATGTCTGACCACAAGATGTCGACGAGTTCCGAGACTCGACCTGACTGAGGAGGTAGGAAATCGCTACCTGAGAGCATGACATTGACATGCCTATAGCTTCCAACGCTGTCCCAAGGCAGGAGTCGACGCATTAGCATGCGATGAATCTCGAGGGGGTGAGCGAGCCTGCCAGCTGCCACCTCATCGCCCCCCTTCGGCACCACGATAACAGCGGCGGCGAAGACCTGACCATTGCCGGGATGGCAACTTGCGGCAAGTTCACTAACGGCTTGCTAACGACCGGCGGGGACGCGTCTGCGGCGATCCAGCCGTCCTCCCCCCGTCGCACCTGGTACGACCGCACGGCGTCATCGATGCCCTTACATCTCGTGTTCGACTCGATCCGAGAAGGCGAATTTATTGTCACCCTTGGCCATCACGGCGAACAATACGCCAAAGAGCAGCCAGGCAGCACCAGTGACGGCAACTCCGCCACGTTCCGAGCCTGCGTTTAACCCGAGTGCAGAGACACCGAACAGGAGTCCAAGCCATCGCCCGAGCTGGGCAGTCACGAATAGCGCGACGCTGAGGGCGCAGGTCGCCAGAACGTACACCAGCATGCCGGCCACGAACATTAAGAAGAACGGCTCGGCAACGCAGTGCTCGACCGAGTTGCCGATGCCGCCCGCGGCCACGCCGACAGCCGCGGCAAGGCTTAACCACCGAGGTGCGCCGCGCAACAAACGCGACAAGCAGCCAAGCGCCACTGCTGCGGCCGTCGTGGCGAGAGCAAACGTCGCGTCGTTGTAGAAGTCGGCGGATGTCGAGCAGTCGCTGGAAGCGCCGTCAGCCCAGAAGCGGCGCGAGAACTCCCAGGCCAGCCACGCGATCCCGCTGAGGATCGAGGTTCCGACCGCGAGTGAGCGAGCAGACGCGCCAAACCCGGATGGTTGACTGTTCATGAATACGCCGAGCCCTCTCCCGCCGCCACCTCCATCGCCCGTTTGAATCGAGACTGCTGCCTGCGGGCATTCATGTGCATGAATCTACAGAAGAAGGCAGCAAAGAACCGCCCACCGGCGACAAAGCATGACGCGCGGACGCACACGAGTGTCAACACTGGGCTATTGACAACGCTCGTATACTGTAGATAGCAAGCCCAACAGGCAAGCCAAGAGTCTCAAGAAGGCTGGCCGCAACTGATGAGTCACGCACGCGCCCGCGTTTCGGCCACGCGATGGGCGCTCACCGCGCTCGTTGTGGCGGGCGTCGCCGGAGTTGCGGTTACCGTGATCCTCGTCCTCCAGCCGTGGAAGGACGAGACCGACGACGAAAGTATCGTCACGAGCCCTACATCGGTGCCCACTACCGGTCCGGTTTGGCCGGATACCGAGTACGCGAAGCTGAGTCGCCTAGGCGGCGGTTTGTCTGCCGCGTACTTTCGCGACGTCCTCGGAACGCCGCTCTTCACGAACGCTTCGCCGGATGACGAATTCGTGCAGGACTTGTACCAAGGACCTGGCTACTGGGTGCAGACAGTAAGTGATTCCGCCGGCAGCGTCCAGTTCATGACAGTCACGTCTTGCGTCGCAACGTTCCGACCCACCCTCGACTCAGGAGGATTCCGTCCCATGACTCTCTTGGAGACTCGGCTAGCCGAGCTCGGGCAACCCTGGGCGGCGGCCTACCGCGGCTTGGCCGTCACCGCCAATCGAACGTTCTTCGAGCATTTCTATGAGGGCAATCCGGGCCTGTACAAGACCTACTTTGCGGGCATCAACGACGCGTGCCCCAACCCCGATGCTCCCGAGCTGGCGTGTGAGATTCCGTTAGTCAACGTGAACTACCATCGGCTTGATGCCGAGTTCAACATCGTTCCATTCGACGACCCCGAAGTGATGCGCTTCCGAGCCTGTGCAACGATCAACACGTTCGGCGAGTCGGGGCCTGGGTTCAACGAACGCGCGCTCGAGGCGTTTCAACTCGGCGCTGACCGGATCCTCGTGCGGGCCGCGCCCGGTGCTCTCCCTACGCGGGCAGGCGAAGTGCCGACGCCATCACCCTCAGAGGTGCCAACCTCGGCACCCGCGACGGTTTCCACCGCGCCTCCAGATCCTCGAATCACATCGGCTCTCTATTACGTCTATGAGGCTCGAGGCGCCGAAACCGTCTCGGAGATCGCCGAGCGATTCGGTCTGGATGCCGAGTACATCGTGGCGAACAATCCTGAAATGGCAGCCCCGCCTGTGGCCGGGACTTCACTCATCATCCCGGTGGCGAACGGAGTCCTGCACGAGGTTCGATCTGGCGAGACCCTCTACACCATCGCAGAACGCTACGACGTGACCACGGCAGCGATCGTGGCGTTTGAGGCAAATGGCTTGTCGGGCAACGCGAGCTTGGGCCCGGGGCAATTGCTATTCGTCCCAGAAGCGAGGACAGGAGTGTCCGATAACTAGCAGCCGCGGGATCGCTTGCCTGGCGGCAATGACAAAGGACTCACTCAGATGAATCACCGATTCACCATGGCGTACCTGACAGCAATCGGCGTATTCAGCAGGAACTCTTTCGCTCTGTTTGCTATGTACCGAGCTGACTTGGCTCGGCGGAGCGTTATCCTCAGATAAAGTGACGCGGGCGGTGCGCACCGTACTCTGCGATCCGGCGCAATCAAAGAACTCGACCCCAACTCGACCCCAACTGCGAGGGATTGGGTGCGACGAGGTGGCATGGAGAGGTAAAGAACGTAGCCGTTTCATCTACGGGTCGACACGCCGTGAGACTCCTGCTAACGCAGGATGACTCGCTTCAGAAACTCAAAAGCCGTTGGGCTTCACGGCCCGTGTGGGTTCGACTCCCACCTTCGGCACCAAACCAGCTTCAAGAAGGCCTCCCGGCTACTGCCCGCGTGGCAATATCGCTGGTCGCCGTCTAACCGTCTGCCAACGACGCGCGGATATATTCGTGTCGGCGCCGGGCCGATGGGGGAAGGAACCGGCCGTGACGCAGCATGACTCGGCGTGACGCACAGGGACGAAACGGAAGCAGCAGACGTGGTACAACGGTCTTGCGAACCGTGAGGACGTGCGGATCGCTGCTCCGCGATCCCTTCGGCCACGCGCCCGTGCCGCATCCGCAAACGGTTGGCTACAACGGCAATTCGGCCGTCACCTTCGTCCCGCTGCCTGGCGCGCTATCGATGGTGAGCGAGCCGCCCAGCTTGCGCGCGCGCTCGGGCATCGACTGCAGGCCGACGTGGCCAGGGAATGACTGCGCGGTATCGAAGCCGCGGCCGTCGTCGCGGATCATCAGCTCGATCGATCCGTCGACCCGGCGCAGCCGTATTTCGACGCGCGAGGCCTGCGCGTGTTTCACCACGTTGTGCAGCGCTTCCTGCGTGATGCGATAGAGCGCTTCCTTGATATCCAGCACGCAGTCCGGCTCCTCGCCCAGATCGAGTTCGACGCCGAGCTTGTAACGCGCTCCGACTGACGCCGCCTGCTTCTCGATTGCGGCGACCAGGCCTTCCTCTTCGAGCGACTCGGGTCTGAGCTCGAAGATGAGCGCGCGCATCTCGGCCAGGCCGGCCTGCGCGAGCGAAGCGACGTAGTCGATGGGCTCGGCGGCGTTCTGGGGATCGTCGCCCAGCCGCATCCTCGCTGTGCGTGTGCCCAGCGCAATGCCGTAGAGCGCCTGCGACACAGAATCATGCAACTCGCGCGCGAGGCGCTGGCGCTCCTCGAGTGACGCGGCTTGCTGCGCGGTTCGGTAGAGCTCGGCGTTGTTGATGGCGACGCCGGCGTGCGTGCCGAGCGCGGTCGCAAGCTCGGCGTGCCGCTGGGTGAAGAATCCAGCCTGTTCCTTCGATATCGCTAGCATGCCGATGGTGCGCTCGCCGAGTCTGATCGGGACCGCCATCCAGGAACCGACGCGCCGCAACGCCGAGTCCAGGACGCGTTCGTTGTTCCTGCGCCACGCGACCGCGAGCGGTGTCTCGCCGCGCGTGTCCTCGATGATTGCGGCCTCACCGCGTTCGATGAGTTCCCATATGACACCTCCTTCCGCGACGGGGGCGCGCAGTTGTAGTTGCGATTGTTCCATCTCGAACCCTGGCTCGGCACGCGTCGCGAGGACGCGAAGCTCGGCGTCCTCGAGGATCATGATCAGCGAGCGGTCGTACGGGATGATCGCGCGGAGTTGCTCCAGGATGAGCTGCAGCAGGGGCCGCAGTTCCAGCGTTGATCCGACATTGCGCACGACGTCGAGCAGAGTCGTGAGCTCCCGAGTCCGATCCTCGACCCGCTGCTCGAGGACGCGTTCAGACTCCCGGAGTTGCTTCACCATGACGTTAAAGTCAGTCGCGAGGTCGCCAAGTTCGTCGCGACGCCCGAGCGCCACATTGGCAGTAAGGTCGCCGCCCGCAACCTGCCGCGTGGCATCGGTGAGCCTGTGCAGGGGCGCGAGCAGCAGCCGGCGGTTGAGGTAGGTGGCGCCGACCAGCCCGGCAACGAAGAGGCCGCCGAGCGCCACCAGCATGGTCTGGAGGGTGCGCGTTCCTTCGTCTCGAATTCCAGCTGTTATCAACGCCGCCTGGCCTGTGATGTCGGACACCGGCGCTGCCGCAGCAACGCTGCCGCCGACCTCCCCACTCGGCGTGTAAGAGATGAAGTAGTCCTCGTCGCCCAGCTCCACACTCTCGACCGGCAACGGGAAGACCGGCTTAGCCGTGCCCATCGCGGTGAGGACAGCGGAGACCGCCGGATTGCGCGACGCCTCGCCTGTAAGCAGGTCGAACTGCTTGGTTCGCGCGAGGACGCCGGTGCTATCCACGTAGAAGGCGAAGCCGCGAGGAGTGGGTTGAACCCCGTTCAGCGCGGCGATCACGCCGTCGAACGAGAACTGTACATCGATCGCGCCGCGAAACGCATCGCCAGCATAGACGGGGGTGCTCGCGGTGACGATCTGTCCCAGCTGCGCGCCGCCATCGTGGGGCGGCATCCAAACTGTGCGCCGGTCGGGATTATTGTCCGGCCCGACTGCGACCGTGTGCTCAGCGAAGCCGCTAGCAGCAGCAGTGGCGTCCACCGTCCCGCCTGGGGGATAGGAGCGAATGACACCGTTCGTGCTGATGAAGGAGATCGCGGCAGGATCGAACGCGCCGCCGCCGGCTCGTCCCTCGAATCCCCGGAGCACGATCGGAAACACGATGTCCAACGGCTTGGAGTACTCGATGTCGGCGCTCACCTCCGGTGACACCGGGTTGGCACCGCTCATCACGATGAGATCGGTGACGCGGTCAGGGTTCGCATCGAAGTGACGCCCGGACGTATCGACATCGAGCGCCGCGGGATCGACACCATCGCCGTCTGCCACCGGTGGTTTCGCGGCGAGATAGAGGGCGGCGCGGCGTCCGGCCTCGGCGCCTGTTTCCAACTGCACCGCGCCAACCGAGGAGATCCCCCCTACGAACGCCTGCAGCGCGAGCTTGCCCTGCTCCTCGAGCGCCCGCTGACTGCGCCTCGATGCGTCGTCCTGGGCGCGGTCAAATCCCAGAAAGATGATGGCCGACGCTGCCGCCGCGAGGATCAGCAGGAAGGCCAACAGGCCGATATTGATCTTCGCGCCGAGGGAAAGGGAGCGGAGCGCGTTCACGACGTTTCGAGCGGCGCGAGGCCTATCTGCGCCGCGTAGAGTGCAGCCTGCGTGCGGCTCTGCACGCCGAGCTTCATCAGGATGTTACTGACGTGGGTCTTCACGGTCTGCTCGCCGATCGTGAGCGCCGCCGCTATCTCTTTGTTCGCCTTGCCGCCCGCCAGCAGCCGCAAGACGTCCACTTCGCGCTCCGACAGCTGCTGCGGGTTATCCGGTGCTCGCACTTCGCGCATCAGTCGCGCGGCGGCTTTCGGCGTCAGGTGCACCTGGCCGACCGAGGCCGCATGGATGGCGGTGCGGAGCTCCTCCGGTTCGGCGTCCTTCAGCAGATATCCGATGGCGCCCGCCTTCACCGCACCGATCACCGCGCTGTCCTCTAGCACGCTCGTGAGCGCGATCACCTCCGTGTCCGGAAGCTCGCGGCGGATCTGGGCGGTCGCGGCGATGCCATCCATGACGGGCATCAGCATGTCCATAAGGACGACATCCGGTCTGAGTTCATGCGCGAGGCGCACGGCCTCGGCGCCGTCAGGCGCCTCGCCGACGACGTCCATCTCGGGGTCGTCGGACAGGAACATCCGCAGGCCCTGGCGCACGACCTGGTGATCGTCGGTGATGAGGATGCGAATTGCCATCGTGTCCCCGCCGTCGCAGGATCTGTTGGATTCCCACAATATATCCGCTCCCCCATGCGGGTGAAGCCGGCCGTCACCCGGAAGCGGTCATCGATCTCAACCTGCCGCACGATTCGCCCGTCTCCCCATGTCTCGATACTCGAACCGTGATGAAGACGATCCGTCTGTACCTGGTGGACGACGAACGGCCCGTGCGCGACGGACTGCGGATGCGCCTCGGCATGGAACCGGATCTCCTCGTCGTGGGGGAGGCTGGCGACGCCGAGACGGCGATCCGCGAGATCCCGCGCGCGCAGCCCGACGTGGTGTTGATGGATGTCTATCTGCCGGGTATCGACGGCATTACTGCCACAGCCCGGCTGCGTGATCTCTGTCCGAACTGCGCCGTCGTGATGCTCAGCATGCACGACGACAACCGGACGCGGGAGCGGGCCACGCTCGCGGGCGCCCGCGCATTCGTCGGCAAGCAGGACATCGACTCGGCGCTGCCAGGCGCGATTCGGTGCTGTGCCGGGTCCGCCACGTCCGCGAAGGGAGGCGCTGATTGAGCAGAGCCAGAGATCCAGCTCGTGCTGGAGGGCAGGTAGCACAAAGCGAACAGGTTCGAAGGAGGAACGAGATGGCAATCATGATCGAACGCGGGAAGGAAGGGGTTCTCGTGCCCAGAAGCGAGCCCACGGCAATCGTCGAAGCGACGAATGTCGTCAAGAAATACGCGAGCGGCGGCGCCGAGGTGCAGGCATTGCGCGGCGTGTCGCTCAGGGTCCCGCGCGGCGAGATCGTCGGCATCATGGGTCCGTCGGGCTGCGGCAAGACGACGTTGTTGAACTGCATCAGCGGTCTCGACGTCATCGACGGCGGCTCCGTGCGCATTGACGGTGTCGACCTGGCGTCGCTCAGCGACAAGAAGAAGACGTCGTACCGGGCGCAGAACATGGGATTCATCTTCCAGACGTACAACCTGCTGCCGGTGCTGTCGGCGGTGGAGAACGTCGAGTTACCGCTCGTCGTCTCCGGCGTCGGTGCTGGCAAGGCGCGCGAGCGAGCGATGGCTGCGCTCGAGCGTGTGAACCTTGCCGACAAGGCGCAGAGCCGGCCGGCGCAGCTCTCCGGCGGCCAGCGGCAGCGCGTGACCATTGCGCGGTCGCTCGTCAACGGCCCGGCCATCATCTGGGCCGACGAGCCCACGGGCGCGCTCGACTCGAAGACGGCTAACGACATCGTCACCCTGATGGAGCAGCTGAACGACGAGCACGGCCAGACGTTCGTGCTGGTGACGCACGACGCGGGCATCGGCAAGCGCTGCCACCGGCTCGTGCACATGAGCGACGGCGAGATCGTCGGGGAGGAGCGGAACCGTGGATAAGCTGTTTGGCATTCCAATGACGTCCATCATGGTGGTGCTGGTAGCGATCTTCGCCGTCGGTCTCGCCAGCATCGCACTCATCGCCATCACGAATCGCCACATGTTCCTGCTGGGCATGCGAAACCTCCCACGACGAGGGATACAGACCGGGCTCGTCGTCGTCGGGCTGATGCTGGCGACGCTGATCACGACGGCAGCGTTCGTGACCGGCGATACCGTCGACTACTCGGTGAAGAAGTTCGGGTATGACCAGCTGCAGCGGATCGACCTGTCGATCAACTTCCAGGGCGAGGACGGGGCGCAGGCCACGCAATCCGCATACGCAGCGGCGGCGGCCGTCGATGTGCTTGAGTCGCGGTTCGAGAGCGACCCTGACATCAACGGCTTCCTGCCGCTGCTCTTCGAGCCGGCGCCGGTGCGAAACGAGCGCACCGGTCTCAGCGAGCCGCGCGTGACTCTCTCGGGCGTCGACCCGGCGAGGCTGGGACGGCTCGGCGGACTGCGCCTCTCCGACGGCCGGCGCGCGGACCTTGCGGCGCTGGATGACAGATCCGTCATGCTCACGAAGCAGGCGGCCGAGGATCTGGACGCTCGGGCCGGCGATACCGTCAGCCTGTACGTCCGCGAGCAACCGACGCAGTTCATGGTTGCCGGCATCGTCAAGGACGAGCTCGCGTCATCCGGCTGGAACAACTTCGACGTGTCGTCAAGCGGCGGCGCTGTCGTGCGGTTAGACGTCGCACAGCGCCTTACCGGCCACGAAGGGCGTGTGAACTTCATCGGCGTGGCATTGAAGGGCAACGTGCAGGACAGCTACCGCCGGTCGGACGCAGCCATCGGCCGCCTCGAGCCGTTCGTGCAGGGCGCCGCAGGACGGGCTGCGCTGGACGCCGGCGAGCGCTCCGTTGAGGTCGACCCGCTGAAGCAGGACGCAATGGAACTTGCCGAGACCAACGGAAACATGTTCGTGACGTTCTTCCTGGTGCTCGGTCTCTTCTCCATCGCGAGCGGCGTGCTGCTGATCTTCATGATCTTCGTGATGCTGGCAGCAGAGCGCCGGAGCGAGATGGGCATGGCACGCGCGGTCGGTGCGCAGCGAAGCAACCTCGTGCAGGCGTTCGTCTCCGAGGGCATGGCCTACAATCTGGCGGCTGGCCTCGTCGGCGCGGCAGCCGGCGTGGCTGCAGCGCTCGGACTGGTCGTCGTGTTCCTGAAGCTCGCCGTCGGCGACGACTTCAGCTTCATCACCGCTCACGTGACGTGGCCATCGCTGATCATCAGCTACACCCTTGGCGTGTCGCTGACCTTTGTCACCGTCGTCATCGCGTCGATCAAGGTGACGTCGCTGAACATCGTCGCGGCGGGGCGCGCCCTGGACGAGGAGCCGAAGCGCGAGGCCCGGCGCGGGATTAGCTGGAGGTGGGTCGCGATCGGCGTGCCGTCGATGCTGGTTCCGCCGCTCGGCGTGTGGTTCCTGTTCCGCAAGGGCTTCGGCATCTCGTGGGCATGGATCCTCGCGCCCGCGGGCTCGGCGATCGCCGCCCTGGCGATCCTCGGCGCGAAGGGTGGCGGGAGCGCGAGCGAATTCCTCGCCGGATTCGGCTTCAGCGTGCTGCCGCTCTGCATCGCGATGCTCGCTGCCCACTACCGTGTGCCCGGCCGCGCCGTCTGGACGGCTGTCGGGTCATGGCTCGTGTTCTACTGGTTGGCGCCCTTCAGCGTCGCGGAGAAGATCCTCGGCACGGAAATGACGGGTGACATCGAGATGTTTGTGCTCTCGGGCATCATGGTCGTCGCCGGATTCACGCTCGTCATTGTGTTCAACGCCGGGATTTTGGCGGCGCTGTTCCAACGCAAGAACGGCCACAGGTATCGCAAGCCTGTCTTCATCGGCGTCATCGCCGCGTCGCTCGCCGCGGCAGGCGCGGGGATCGGCGACAGAGGCGACGGCGCCGGCCAGGTGCTGTACGTGGTCGCGGGGCTGGCCGGCCTCGCAGCCGCAGCGGCGTGGGCTGCGGTGCGATTCCCATCGGCGGCCCCCGCGCTCAAGATGGGTGTCGCCTACCCGCTGGCGAGCCGCTTCCGCACCGGCATGACCATCGCGATGTTCTCGCTCATCGTCTTCTCCATCGTCGTCTTCAGTGCTGTGAACGCCAACTTCACCGCGACGATGACGGGCGAGAGCGGCGATGGCGGCTGGGACATCGTTACGACCTCCAACCGCAACAACCCGGTTCATGACGTGCCTGGCGCGCTGCGCGGCCGCAACGCCGCGGTAGCGGGTGACATCGCGAACTCGGGACGCACGACGACGTTCACCGGTTCGCAGGAAGTCCTCCACGATGGCGAGTGGGCTACCTACCCCGTCATCGCCGGCGATGCGGCCTTCTACGCCGCATCGAACGCGACGCTCGCCGGCCGCGCGAGCGGATACGATAGCGATCGCGCCGTCTTCGACGCCGTCGGAGCCGATGCGACGCTGGCGCTCGTCGACGCGACCGACTGGGGCCCGTATGACTTCACCTGGGGTGTTTCGAAGGACGATGCCTTCGAGCCGTTCGAGGCGACATTCCGGAATCCGCTGACCGGAGTTGAGTCGACCGTTACCGTGATCGGCGTCATCGGCACACGGCTCAACGCCGAGATCATCGCGGGGCTCTACGTGAACGAAGCCGCATACCGATCCGTCTTCGGCGCGCCGGCGTATGAGCGGACCTACGTTCAGCTCCAGGACGGCGTCAAGGTGAGGGCGGGCGCTCGCGCGATCGAGTCGACACTGGCATCGAGTGGTGTACAGGCCGAGAGCATCAAGTACCTGATCAGCGAATCGGCGGCACAGGACCGCGTGTTCACGCGGATGTTCCAGGGGTTTATGGCGCTCGGGCTCATTGTCGGCATCGTGGCGCTCGGTGTCATCGCCTTCCGCTCCGTGGTCGAGCGACGCCAGCAGATCGGCATGCTGCGGGCAATCGGGTACCAGACGAGCACCATCGCGCTGACGTTCGTGCTGGAGTCGAGCTTCATCGCGCTGATGGGCATCCTCTCGGGGATGGTCGGCGGCGTGATCATCTCGCGCAATCTCTTCACGACGGGCCAGTTCGCCGGTGAAGGCGTCGAGTTCATGATGCCCTGGACGGAGGTCCTGGTGTTCACCGTGGCTGCCCTGGTCGTCTCGCTGGCGATGACGTGGTGGCCAAGCCGCGCGGCGGCAAAGGTCCCGGTAGCCGATGCCCTACGGTACGAGTAGTTCGTTCGATGGCAGGGGACGGCCCGATCCCGGGTCCGTCCCCTGATCTTTCGGACCGATGAGGAGGACAGATATGACGGACCTGAAGGCGCGATCAAGACGGTGGCTCGAAGAGGGCTACGGGCGCAACAACGCCGCCGTTCTCGAAGAACTCATGCCGCCGCAGATGCTGGAGGAGTCGTCCTGGCGAGAGCAGATCGCGGCGTTCCATACGGCGTTTCCGGACCTCACCGCAACCATCGATGAGCAGCTCGCCGAAGGTGATCGCGTCATGACGCGCGTCACGCTGCGAGGCGTGCATACGGGCGACCTGCTAGGACTGCCGCCAACGGGCAAGCCGATCGAACTGACAATCGTCGAAGTGCACGAGTGGCGGGATGGCCAGATCTCCGACCTGTGGAACAGTTTCCACCCGGTGCTGGTGCTGGCGCAGCTAGGCGTCATCGTCCCGCCCAACTAGGTACACCGTGCCGCCAGATGGATGGACGCTTGCCGGTGCAAGACGGCTCGACGGACGAGCAGGAGTCTCCTGTCGTCCTCGAATTCCTGCAAACCGTTTGCTAACGGACTGAGCGTGACGGAGCGGTACGTGCCGGGACGAGCCAGGATGACGCGTGTCGAATGCTAGACGGAACGTGATCAGGCCGGACTGAGCGTGACTGGCCGGGATCAACGCGCCTACTCAAAACCGTTGGGCTGCAAGCCCCTTGTGGGTTTGACTCCCACCTTCGGCAACACGGCCGCCCGGTCTAACCAGGTTGCCCGCAACGACGGGCGGCGGTCGCGCGGCGCGGCATTCCGCAGGCAGCGGACCGATGATACAGTCACGCCATGAAGGGCGACATCCCCGGCCCCACCCCTCCGTTTGAAGGCCGCGTGGAGCCTCACGTCGCCGACTCAACGCCGGCGCCGCGGCGCGCTCCCGGTGTGCCGTCCGGCGCGCCAAACATCGTGCTGATCTTGCTCGATGACGTCGGCTTCGGCTCGCCCGACGTGTTCGGCGGCCCCGTGCCGATGCCCGCGCTCGCGCGTGTCGCGCAAGCTGGTCTGCGCTACAACCAGTTCCACACCACCGCGCTCTGCGCGCCGACCCGCGCCGCGCTACTCACCGGCCGCAACCATCACGCCGTCCACATCGGCGGCTCCGCGCAACTCACCAATTCGTACCCCGGCTACGATAGCTCCATGCCGCGGGAAGCCGCGACCGTCGCCGAGGCCCTGCGCCTGCACGGCTACTCGACCGGCATCTTCGGGAAGTGGCATCTGACGCCGACGTGGGAGCAGGGGCCGGCCGGCCCGTACGATCACTGGCCGACGCGCATGGGCTTCGACCGCTTCTACGGCATCATTGGGCCCGAGTCGTCGCAGTGGGAGCCGCCGATCTATGACCAGACCACGCCGATCGAGCCATACGCCGGGCGGGACGATTACCACCTCACCGAGGACCTGGCGGAACGCGCGATCGAGTGGATGCAGCGCCAGAAGGCGTCCGCTCCCGACCGCCCGTTCTTCCTTTATTTCCCGACGCCGGCCGTCCACGCGCCCCACCACGTCTGGCCCGAGTGGAGCGACCGCTTCCGCGGACGCTTCGACGCGGGATGGGACGCCCTGCGGGAGGAGATCTTCGAGCGGCAGCTCGCGCTCGGCGTGGTCCCGCAGGGGACGCGACTGACGCCCCGGCCCGCCGAGATACCCGGCTGGGACGACTATCCCGACGCGTACAAGCCGGTGGCATCGCGGCTGATGGAGGTCTTCGCCGGCTTTCTCGCGCACACGGACGCGCAGATCGGCCGCATGCTCGACGCGATCGACGCACTCGGCTGCATGGAGGACACGCTCGTCATCTACGTCACCGGCGACAACGGCGCCTCCGCCGAGGGCACCATCCACGGGGCGTGGAGCGCGCCCTCGTTTCAGAACGGCGTGCCCGAGGATCCCGCGTGGCTGCTGGAACACATGGACGACTTCGGCTCAGCGCGCTGCGAGAACCACTACAACGTGGGCTGGGCGTGGGCGCTGGACGCTCCGTTCCAATGGATGAAACAGATCGCGTCGCATCTCGGCGGCACCCGAAATGGCCTGGCGATGTCGTGGCCGGCGCGCATCCGGGACGGCGGCGGGCTTCGGAGCCAGTTCCATCACGTCGTCGACGTCGTCCCCACGCTGCTCGAAGCCGCCGGCATCGAGCCGCCGCGCCGCGTGCATGGCATCGAGCAGATGCCGCTGCACGGGACCAGCATGGCGTACTCCTTCGACGACGCCGGCGCGCCCGAGCGTCACACGACGCAGTACTTCGAGATCCTCGGCAACCGCGCCATCTACCACGATGGCTGGATCGCGTCCTGTTTTCACGGCCGGCTGCCGTGGGTGCGCCTGCGCGGCTACGAGTTCGATGGCCCGCAGGAGCGCTGGGAGCTGTATTGCGTCAGCGACGACTTCTCGCAGAGCGCCGACCTCGCGGCGAACCACCCGGAGAAGCTCGCGGAGTTGCGCGCGCTGTTCGACCGAGAGGCGCGGCGGAACGGCGTCTACCCGTTGATCGATGCCGCCTCCATGCGGCCGGAGATCCTCGTGCCGGCCGCGCTCGCCGCGCCACGCCGCATGACGTACACGGCGGCGCATACGCGGGTGCCAGAACCGTCCGTCGTCAACCTCAAGAACTGCTCCTTTTTGATCACCGCGCGGATCGCCGTCCCGGAGGGCGGCGCCAGCGGCGTCATCGCGTGTCAGGGCGGCAACATGGCCGGCTGGAGCCTGTACCTGGATCCGGAGGGCCGTCCGACGTTCCACTACAACTGGCTGGGTCACGTGCACACGTCGCTGGCGGCGCCCTCGCTGGCGCCCGGCGAGCACGAGATCGTCGTGCGGTTCGACTACGACGGCGGGTTCGGCGCGGGCGGCGATGCGACGCTCCACGTCGACGACCTACAGGCCGCGGCGGCACGCATCGAGAAGACGGTGCCGGTCGTGTTCTCCATGAGCGGCGAGACGTTTGACGTCGGTGTCGACACGGGGTCGCCGGTTGGGCCGTATCCACACCGGTTCCCGTGCACCGCCCGCATCATCGGCGTGACGCTGGAGCGGCTCGGTGAGCGCACGGCGGAGGTACGGCGCGCCATGGAAGACGGTCAGTCGCGCGCCGAGCTGAGCTCGCACTGACGCTCGCTGCGCTATCGCTCGCCCGGCTGCGCCGCCGCGATCTCTATCACGATGCCGTTCAGGTGCGGGTTGCCCGACAGCGGGTCGACGTGGTCCGACGTCGCCAGGAGGTTCGCGTTGACGCCGGGCTGCCGCGCGGCCACGCCGATCTGCGTCCCTGGCAGGTCGTGCCCGAAACCGTGCGGAAGGCTCACCACGCCTTCCATCACCGCGTCCGTCACCTCCACCGGGGCGATGAGCGAGCCCGCGCTCGCCGTCACGCGCGCCTCGGCGCCGTCCGCGAGCCCGAGCCGTGCCGCATCGGTCGGGTGCACCTGCAACGTGCACCGGTCTTTCCCCTTCACCAATGACGGCACGTTGTGCTGCCACGAGTTGTTCGACCGCAGCTGCCGCCGCCCGATCAGCACGAACGCGGGCCGTGTCTCCAGCAGACGCGCGCGCAGCCGTTCGAGGTCGGCGATGAAGGCCGGCGTCGCCAGGTCGATGCGCCCGGTCGGCGTCCGCAGCATCTCCGGGATACGCGGCTCCAGCGGCCCCAGGTCGACCCCATGCGGCTGCTCGATGAGGCGGTCCAGCGAAAGGCCTTCTCGGGTGCCGAAGCCGTCGCCGTACGGCCCGATCCGCAGGCCCAGGTCGAGGATCCGCTCGGGCCCACGCCGCGGCTCCAGCGCCCGCATCAACTCGCCGGCATCGCGTCCGTGAACCACGCTCGATGCATCCGCGGTCGCCGTGCGCACGAGGAACGTCGCCATCCCCTCGTCCATCGTGTCGACGTCGGGGGCGGGGCCGGCGCCCTGCAGCATGCCGGATAGCGTGAGGAAGATCCGCCACTCCTCCATGAGCCCGTCCAGCGGCAGGATCGGCGGGGAGTAGTTGGCGATGTTGCGCACCGCGAACTGGTAGTACGGCACGTCGTAGTGGCTGCGTTGCAGCGCCGTCGGCGCTGGCAGGATGACGTCCGCGTGGCGCGTCGTCTCGTTCAGATAGATGTCCACGGACACCATGAACTCCAGTGACTTGAATGCTCGCGCGAGGCGCGCTCCATCGGGCGCCGAGAGCACGGGGTTTCCCGCGATCGTGATCAGCCCGCGCACCTGGCCCTCGCCCGGCACGTCGATCTCTTCCGCGAGACACGCCGCGGGCAGTTGTCCGAAGGCGCCCGGAAGCCCGCGCACGCGGCTGCGGAACGTCGCGTAATCCGTCCCTTGTCCGATGCCGGGCCGGCCGCTCGTGTTTAACCCCAGCGCGGCCGGCCGCGCGAACATCGCGCCGCCCGGCCGGTCCAGGTTGCCCGTGGCGATGTTGACCACGTCCAGCAGCCACGATGACAGCGTCGCCAGGTCCTGCAGACAGGTGCCGAGGCGCCCGTGCAGGGCGGCGCGGGGCGCCGCCGCCAACTCGCGCGCCAACGCGCGGATCCGCTCTGCCGGGATGCCGCACATCGGCGCCACAGCCTCCGGTGCGAACGCGGACAACGCGCGCGCCACCGCGTCCATCCCGTCGATGTGCGCGCCGACGGGCCCCGGAGCGGCCAGCCCCTCGGCGAACAGCGTGTGCGCGATCCCGGCGAGCAGCGCCGCGTCCGTGCCCGGCACGATAGGGAGATACTCATCCGCCACGGCGGCGGTCGCGGACCGCCGCGGATCGATGACCACGAGCCGTCCACCGCGCGCGCGCAGCGCTCGCAGCCGCCCGCGCCAGTCGGGCGCCGTGGCCAGGCTTCCGTTCGATTCCAACGGGTCCGTGCCCAGCAGCACCAGCAGCTGTGTCCGGTCGATGTCCGGCACCGGAAACGCGGTCCGCGTGCCGAAGTGCACGCTCGAGACGATCTCGCGCGGCCGCTGGTCCAGGCTCGCCGCAGCGAACCGGTTCTTGCCGAGCGCGCGATAGAGCATGGGCGTGTAGAGGATCGTTTCGTAGTTGTGCGACCACGGGTTGCCGGTGTACAGCGCGACTGTGTCCGGCCCGTGGTCGCGGATGAGCGGGCGCAACCCCGCTTCGACGCGCGCCAGCGCCGTCGGCCAGTCGGTTTCCTCGAACCGGCTGCCCATCCGCACGAGCGGCCGGCGCAGCCGGTCGGGATCGTCGTGCAGTCCCTTGAGCGATGGCCCCTTCGGGCACACGTGCCCCTTGGAGAACACGTCCAGAGCATCGCCGCGGATGCGGCCGACGGCGCCTTGCGCGACCGTGATCTCCAGCCCGCATGTTGCCTCGCACAGGGGGCACGTGCGGAAGTGGAGGCCGTCGCTCACGCGCCGTCCCGCGGCGCAGCGTTCTTCGCTTCCAGCTCGTCGGCGCCGTTCAGGTAGAGGCTCTGCGTCACGTAGGACGCGGTGACCGTCGCTGCCTTCCGGCAGAGGTCGGCCTTGAGCGTTCGCGCCTGCACGGTCAGCTCGTCCGCGCCGTCGCCCATCGCCAGCAGGTCGATGACGTGCAACGCGAGCTTCCACTCGCCCGCCTCGGAAAGCTTCTGTGCGTGCGCAAGCACCGTGGCCGGGTCGCTGATCGCGGCACGGACCTCGTGCGCGACCGCGGCCGGGTGCGCCGGGTGCAGCGATGTGGGGTTCAGGTCCTCCCACCAACCAAACTGGCCGCGGTACACGTCGCGCAGCACGTGCTCGATGGACGTGTAGCCCTCGCGCAGCCACGGCTTGCCGAACACCTCGGGCGGCGGCTCGACCATGTTCACGATCTCGTGGCTGTTGTAGCCCTGGTTCATCAGGCTGACCACGGCGTCGTGGCACCAGCGCAGCGCTGCTGACGTAGTGCTCAGATACTCGGCGATCTCCGCCCGGCCCTTGAGCGGCAGGCCGAACTCACGGATCAGCAACTCCGACGGGTACGCCGCCAGGCGGTCCAGCGTGTTGGCCCAGCGGATTGGGTCCCGCCACGTGCGCTGCGGGCTTCCCACGTTCGGCATGAACGGGATGCACGCTGGTCCGCCGTAGAGGATCTTGTCATCGGGCAGCCACGCCGCGATGCCGTCGTCGGTCTCGCCTGGCGCCCACAGCACGTCGATGATGCGGTCCCGTGTCTCGATCCGCAGCGCCTTGTCGAAGGTCTCGGTGGGCGCCATGAACGGGAAGACGCGGCCGGCGAACGTGCCCCTCGGATAGCGGAACTGCCGCTCGATGATCCGGTTCTGCACGCCGTTCGTCTCGTTGTACCGCCGCTGGCGCTCCAGCACGTTACGGTGCGCGATGATCCGCGGCACCACCCCGAACCGTTCCACGTTGTGCAAGACCCACTCGCGGCACGACAGGTTGTATCGCTGGTGCCCGTGGCTGTAGACGATCGCGTGGAACGGCTGCTCCGTGCGCGCGCGGATGGATGCCAGCGACCCCTTCGCCTGGTCGCCGGTGTCGATCTGCACCAGTCCATCGCCGGTCTCGATCGTCACGAGCCAGCCGGCCTGCGGCTGCCCGAAGATTCCGGGCGCGAGGTCGACGATTTCGTGTGAGCCAGCCAGTGCGTCGCCCGCCCTCGCGGTCGCGTTGGGTGCAGTCGATTCAGTCGTCATGGAGCGTCTCTTCGGCGATGCATGGGGTCCGTTCCGAGCGGCGGTCGCGACAATGTGTCGAGTCTACATGCGCTCGTTCCGCCCCGTCCAGACTCGTCCCGCGCCCCGGCCGGCGCCCTTACGCCGCTGGAGCCGCGCCGCGCTGCCGGTTCGCCCGCACGAGCATCGCCACCTCTTCCGTCAAACGAGCGCGGAACGCCGGATCCGAGTACGGCAACTCGCCATCCGAGGAGCGGATCGTCAACATCCGGTCCATGAACGATCCGAACTCGAGGTCCACGAGCATGCGCGAGAAAGCTGAGGCGATCGCGGCGTCGGCCTCGCCGCGCTCCGCGTAGATGAGGAACAGGCGCTCGACGCCGCGGCGCCAGCGCTCCATGAAGGACTCGTGCACTTCGAGGGCGAGAGCGTCCCCGGCGAGCACCTCGGTCAACACGACACGCAGAAAGCCCGAGTTCTGCGCCCAGAGGTCCGCGCTGGCGAGCGCGTTCAACTGGAACTGGCGCTCCATATCGACGGCGCCCGGCAGGTGCTCGAGGAGGTCGAGCGCGCGGGGAAAGCCGCGCTCCTCGTAGAGCGCCTCGAGGATGTCGCGCTTGGAGGCGAAGTGGTTGTAGAGGGAGGCATCAGCGACGCCGACCGCGGCCGCGAGCTGCTTCATCGACGTGCGCGCGTAACCCCGATCGGCGAACAGGCGCTCAGCGGCGGCGATGATCGCGCGGCGGCGGTCCCGGGTGCTGCGCCTCGTGGAGCGCGGCGGCGTCTGTGTCACCTCGAACTCCGTATAACTAGCGACCGTTAGCCTAGCGCAGCGCGCCTCTTGCCGTCAAGCAGCGCGTTCCGCCGGAACCTGCAAGGCCGGACTCTTGACAGTCCATTGGGACAGGAATAAACTAGCGTCCACTAGTCATTCGGAGGCGCCGTGCACAGCCCCTGGTACACGCTCCGTCCCTACCCCGAGTACCCGCTCTTCGAGTTTTTGCGCGATGCCGCCTCCAAGCATCCCTCGCGCCCGGCGCTGCTGACGCCCGACGGCGAGCAGTGGACGTTTGGGGCGGTGGAGGAGGGGGCGCGCCGCGTCGCCGGATCGCTCATGACAGCGGGCGTGCGCCGGGGCGACCGCGTCCTGTTCATGGCGCCGAACTCGCCGGCGTACGCGACGGCAATCTACGGCGCGATGATGGCCGGGGCGATTGTCGTGCCTGTGAACCCGCTGTTCAAGCCAGACGAGGTCCGGCGCGCGCTCTCAGACACGGAGCCCGCCGCCGCGTTCGCCTCCGCCGAGGCGGCGGCATCGCTCCTCGACTCGCTGCGCCACGAGGCGCCGTCGCTGCACGGTGTCCACGTGCTCGACACGCTGTGGGCCGATCTCGAAGGCTTGCGCAGCGCCGAGCCGGTGGAACTCGAAGCGCGCAACGACATCGCTGCGCTGCCGTTCTCGAGCGGCACCACGGGCGTCCCGAAGGGCGTGATGCTCACGCACTTCAACCTCGTCGCCAACGTGAGGCAGACGCTGGCGACCGGCATGACGCCGGCGTACAGTCCGCTGCTCAACTACATGCCGTTTTTCCACGTGTACGGGTTCGCCTCGGTCATGGGCATGGCCTTCGCGATGGGCGTCCCGCAGGTGATCATCCCGCGCTTTGACCCCGAGCTCGTGGTGCGCCTGGCGGCGCAGCACGGCGTACAGACGCTCTACGCGCCGCCGCCGGCGCTGCGGGCGCTGGTCGCCGCGCGCCGCGGAGGCGCGCCGGCCGTACCGTCGCTACGCGTCATCATCACCGGCGCTGCGCCGACGCCCCCTGACCTCGCGCAGTCCGCGGAGGAGGCGTTCGGCGTGCCGGTGTGCCAGCCGTACGGGCTGTCCGAGGCGACGGCGGCGACGAACATGAACCTGCTATCGCGCAACAAGCCGGGCACCGTCGGGCCGCCGCTGCCGGACACCGAGGAGAAGATCGTCGATCCGGACAGCGGCGCCGAGCTCGAGACGGGCTCGGCCGGCGAGGTCTGGGTGCGCGGACCGCAGGTGATGCGCGGCTACTGGCGGCGCCCCGACGCCACGGCGGAATGCCTCACGCCCGACGGCTGGCTGCGCACCGGCGACCTCGGCAAGTTCGACGACGATGGCTACCTGCAGATCGTCGACCGGCTCAAGGACATGATCCGCTACAAGGGTCATCAGGTGGCGCCCTTCGAGCTCGAGGCGATCCTGCTTGAACATCCGGCTGTTGCCGACGCCTGCGTCATCCGCAAGGACGACGTCGAGGCGGGCGAGATCCCGAAGGCGTGCGTCGTGCTGCGGCCCGGCGCGCAGGCGACCGGCGACGAGCTCAGGGCGTTCGTCGCCGCCCGCGTCAACCCGATGAGCCACGTCCGCGAGGTCGAGTTCATCGACGCGATCCCGCGCAACCCGTCCGGCAAGATCCTGCGGCGCGAACTCGTCGAGCGGGAGCGTGCGAAGCCGTCACCGGCGTGACGTAAGGAGGAGAAGCACCTTGGCTGACTACCGCGACTACCGATACCTGACGGTCGAGCATCACCCGGGCGACGTCGCCGTCCTGACGCTCAACCGCCCCGAGAAGCGCAACGCCATCGACAACGACATGCACACTGAGCTTGAGCGCGTCTTCCTGGAGATCGGCATGGACACGTCGATCCGTGCCCTTGTCGTGACGGGCGCCGGCAAGGCGTTCTGCGCCGGCGGTGACGCGCGTTCCATGGAGGACCGCTCGTTCGTGCCGTCGGGCCCGGCGACGCCGTTCCGCGCCGTGCGCACGCTGCTGCACAACCTGCTCGAGGTCGAGCAACCCGTCGTCGCCGCGGTGAACGGCGACGCCGCCGGCCTCGGCGCGAACATCGCGCTGTACTGCGACGTCATCATCGCATCCGAGACCGCGCGGTTCGCCGACACGCACACGCGCATGGGGCTCGTGGCGGGCGATGGCGGCGTGATCATCTGGCCGCTGCTGATCGGCTGGGCGCGCGCGAAGGAGTACCTGCTCACCGGCGACTGGATCACGGGCGAGCAGGGACAGCGGATGGGGCTGGTGAACTACGCGGTGCCGCAGGACCAGGTTCTGCCCGTCGCGATGGACTGGGCACGCCGGCTCGCCGCCGGCGCGCCGAAGGCGATGCGCTGGACGAAGTACTCGATGAACCGCATCCTGCGCGACCAGATCAACCTCGCGCTCGACGTCTCGACGTTCCTCGAGGCGGCGACGATGGACAGCGCCGACCTCCGCGAAGCGACATCGGCATTCTTCGAGAAGCGCGAACCGACGTTCACGGGCGAGTAGGAGGCGAACAGCATGATCCGCACCGCGATCACCGATCTTCTTGGCATCGAGCACCCGATCATCCAGGCGGGCATGGGCAGCGTCGCCGGGTCCGACCTGGCGGTGGCCGTGTGCAACGCGGGCGGGCTGGGCGTGCTCGGCGCGGCGTTCTGGCCGCCGGACCAGCTCCGCAGCGAGATCCGCAGTCTTAAGGCGCGCACGGACAGGCCGTATGCGGTCGACCTGCTCGTCGCCGAGGGCGCCCCGGGCATGGAGGCGCTACTCGAGATCATCTTCGAGGAACAGGTCCCGGTCTTTCTGTCCGGGCTCGGCAGCCCCGGCGCGCTCGTCGACGAGATGCACCGCCGCGGCATGAAGGTGCTGGCGATGGTCGGCACGGTGCGGCACGCGAGGCGCTGCGTCGACGCCGGCGTGGATGCCGTCGTCGCGCAGGGCACGGAGGCGGGCGGGCACACGGGCCGCGTGGCCACCTTCCCGCTCGTGCCGGCCGTCGTCGATGCGGTGCGGCCGGTGCCGGTCGCCGCCGCGGGCGGCATCGCCGACGGGCGCGGCCTCGTCGCGGCGCTCGCGCTCGGCGCGTCCGCCGCCGTCGTCGGGACGCGTTTCATCGCCACGCCGGAGGCGCACGGCCACGACAACTTCAAGCAGCGCGTGGTCAGCGCCAGCGAGGAGGAGACCGTCGTCACGAAGGTGTACACGGGCAAGAGTTGCCGCGTTATCCCGAACCGCTACGTCGATGGCTGGGCCGGCCGCGAGGCCGAGGTCGAGCGTTTCCCCGTCCAACTCATGAAGAACTGGACGCAGATGGAGGCCGCGATCGAGGGAGGCGACACCGACACGGGCATCATGCCCGCCGGCCAGGTCTCCGGCGTGATCCGGTCCGTCGAAGGCGCGGGTGACATCGTCCGGCGCATGGCGGCCGAAGCTGAAGAGATCATCGCCGGCCTCGGCGCAGCGCGGCTCGCCACGGCAAGGGGATAGCTGCTGGTGAAGCTGGAACACGTCCTCTTCGAGCCGCGGGGGCGTATTGCGCTGATCACGATCAACCGGCCGCAGCGCATGAACGCGATCGACACCGCCACGAGTGCCGAGTTGCTCGCCGCGTTCGAGACGTTTCGCGACGACGATGCCCTGTGGGCAGCCGTGCTGACCGGCGCGGGGGATCGCGCCTTCTCGGCCGGCGCCGACCTCGTGAGCATGGCGGCAGCGGCCGCCCGCGGGGAGGCGCCTGACTTTCGCGTCCCCTTTGGGGGCATCACACGCAAGTTCACCTGCTGGAAGCCCATCATCGCGGCCATCAACGGGCACTGCCTCGCTGGCGGCCTGGAGCTCGCGCTCTGCTGCGACATCCGCATCGCCGCGGAGCACGCGCAGTTCGGCCTGCCCGAGGTGACGCGCGCGATCATCCCCGGGGCGGGCGGCACGCAGCGCCTCGCTCGCGCCATCCCGTCCTCCGCGGCGATGCAGATGCTGCTCACAGGCGGTCGCTTCGATGCGCAGTGGGCGCTTCGCTCGGGACTCGTATCCGAGGTCGTGGCGGGGGACGCCGTGCTGCCGCGAGCCCTGGAGATCGCGGACGAGATCTGCCGCAACGGTCCGCTCGCGGTGCGCGCCGTGAAAGAGGCCGCGCTCCGTGGGCGAGAGGTGTCGCTCGAAGAGGGCCTGCGGATCGAGAACGAGCAGGGACGCGCGATCATGGCGAGCGCCGATGCGCGCGAAGGTCCGCGCGCGTTCGCCGAAAAGCGGCCCGCACGCTACGAGGGGCGCTAGCGATGGGAGACAGCATGCGCGCGGCACGTTTTCACGCACCGGGCGAACCCCTCCGGATCGAAGACGTACCGGCGCCGTCCGCCGGCCAGGGCGAGGTGCTCGTGCGCGTGCTCGCGTGCGGGCTCTGTGGCTCGGACGTGCACTTCGTCGAGGGCCGCGTGCCGCTCGCGCGCGTGCCGATCACGCTGGGCCACGAGCCGGCCGGCGTCATCGAGTCCGTCGGAGACGGCGTCGAAGGCATCAAGCCGGGGCAGCGCGTCATCGTCCGTCCCGGCGCCGGATGCGGCCAGTGCCCGTCGTGCGCCGCCGGACGCGAGCATCTCTGCGAGCGAACGGAGGTGCTCGGCATGCACGTCGATGGCGGGCTCGCCGAGTTCCTGTCCGTGGACGCCACGTCGGTCATCGCCGTGCCCGACTCCGTGCCCCTCGACCAGGCCGCCATCATCAGCGACGCCGTCGCGACGCCGTACCACGCGCTGGTCGACCGTGGCGCCTTGCGCGCCGGCGAGACCGTCGCGGTCTTCGGCGCGGGCGGACTCGGCGAACACGCGGTCCGCATCGCCCGGCTGTGCGGGGCGGCCACAGTCGTCGCCGTCGACGTCCGCCCCGCGGCCCTCGACGCGGCGCGGGATGCGGGCGCCGACGTGGTGATCAACGGCAGCGAGGAGCGCGCCGCGCGCCGCATCCGTGAGCTCACCGGCGGCGTCGACCTCGCCATCGAATGCATCGGACGCGCGGAGACGATCGGCGAGGCCGTGAAGAGTCTGCGGCGCGGCGGCCGAGCTGTCGTCGTCGGCATGGGGGCGGAGCCGATCCAGTTGCCACCGCCCAACGCGTTCACGTGGGGCGAGCAGGCGCTGCTCGGCGCGTTCGGGAGCACCGCGGGGCACGTGCGGAGCGTCCTTTCACTCGTGGCGGCCGGGCGCCTGGACCTGACGCGATCCGTCGGCATGGTGCTGCCGCTCAGCCGCGTCAACGTGGGGCTCGATGCGCTCCGAGCGAGCGAGCGCGCGGTGACACGCGTTGTCGTGCGCCCGCACGAGGCGTGAGCATGACGAAGTACGAGTTAACGCCTCCCTCGCGCCGCATCGGCCAGTACGTCGAGAGCGGCGATTGGAGCGACTACTGGCGCACCGCGATCAGTGCCGCGGGCGACGGGCGCATCCTCGTGCGCGGCTACCCGGTCGAAGAGATCATCGAGCGCCTCACGTCGACGGAGGCGCACTGGCTGCTGCTCCAGGGCGAGCTGCCGACCGGGCGACAGGCGGCCATTTTTGACGCGTGTTTGCGCAGCGGCATGGACCAGCAGTTCATCAGCTCCGCAGCGAGCGCCACCCGCTTCGCGGCGTCCGCGTCTCGCTCGCCCGTCAGCGCGCTCGCCGCCGGGATGCTCGCGACGGGCGTCGTGACGGGCTCGCCGCGCCCCACCATGGAGATGCTCTACGCGTCGGCCGAGCGCGGCGAGCGCGAGGGCCTCTCTCGGGAACGCGCCGCGGCGGCGGTCGTCGCGGAATACCGCGCCCGCCGTGAACTCGTGCCGGGCTTCGGCCATCCGCTGCACCGGGACGGGATCGAGCCGCGGGCCGTGGCGCTGCGCCGCGTGGTCGAACGCCATGAGGGCTGGGGAGCGCATGGCCTGCTGCTGGATGCCCTGCGCGATGCGCTGCAGGAGACGCTGGGCCGCACGGTGACCGTCAATCTCGCAGGGATGCTCGCCGCGGTCTACTGCGATCTCGACTTCGACCCGCTGGTCGCCGAGGGTGTATCAGCGCTCGAATACGGCTGGGCGCTCGTCGCGCACGCGGTCGAAGAGATCCGTGATGGCGTGCCGCTGCGCATCATCCCCGACGCGCTCGGCGCGGCATACACCGGGTCACCCGAACGGCACATCCCTGAGCCAGGCATCAGTCACGAGTCGCACCGCAAGTGAAAGGACACACTGCCTCATGAGCTTCAAGAACATCCTGCTGGACCGCGAAGGCGGCATCTCGACGATCACCCTCAATCGCCCCGATCGCATGAACGCCATCAGCACCGACACCGTGCCCGAGTTGATCGAGGCGCTCCGCATGGTCGCGGACGATGCAGAAGCGCGCGTGCTCGTAATCACCGGGGCCGGCGATCGCGCCTTCTCCGCGGGCGCCGACGTCTCCGACATGGTGCGTCGATCCGCGCCGGAAGCCGCGGCGATCGTCCGCCTCTACCTCGACTACATCCGCGCCATCCGCGAGCTGCCGATACCCGTGATCGCCAAGGTGAACGGCGTGGCCGCGGGCGGTGGCTGCTGCACGACTCTGGCGAGCGACGTCCGCATCGCGTCGGACCGGGCGCGGTTCGGCTTCGTCTTCGTGCGGGTGGGGCTGACGGGCGCCGACATGGGCGCGACCTACTTCCTTCCGCGCATCGTCGGGTTCGGGCGCGCGACGGAATTGCTGATGAACGGCGACGTGATCGACGCGCAGGAGGCCTACCGCATCGGACTCGCGAACCGCGTCGTGCCGCACGATGAGCTCGACCGCACGGTCGATGAGTACGCGCGGCGCCTGGCGGCGGGCCCGCCTCTCGCGCTCAAGCTTACGAAGTCGGCCCTGAACGCGAGCCTGGACCGCGATATGGCGGCGGAGTTCGACTACGAGACCTACGCGCAGACGCTTTGCATCATCTCCGAGGACCACCTCGAGGGCGCGCAGGCGTTCCGCGAGAAGCGCGCGCCGGTGTTCGCCGGGCGCTGATGGAGACGCGATGATCGATTTCTCGCTTACGGAGGAACAGGAGCTGTTCCGCAACGCCGTCAAGACGTTCGCCGAGCAGGAGGTCGCGCCGATCGCGCGCGAGTACGACGAGCGGGAGGAGTACCCCGTCCACATCCTGCGGAAGCTGGGCGAGCTGGGATACCTCGGCGCGTCCTTGCCCGTCGAGGCCGGCGGTGGAGGCGGCGGCATGATCGCCGCGGCGATCATGTCCGAGGAGATGGGCTACGCCTCGGCCGGTATCTATCTCGGCGTATACGTCCATGTGTTCCTGGCGCTCAACGCGATCGCCCGCTTCGGCAGCGACGCGCAACGCGCGAGCTACCTCGAACCGGGTATCCGCGGAGAGAAGATTGGCGCCTGGGGGTTCGCCGAGCCCGACGCGGGCTCGGATCCGGGGTCGATGACGACGCGGGCGATCCGTGACGGCGACGACTACATCATCAACGGGACGAAGCTCTACATCACGAATGGGTCGATCGCGGATTTCGTGGTCGCCACCGCGATCACGGAGCCAACGCTCGGGATGAAAGGACTGAGCCTGTTCATCATCGATACGGACAGGCCCGGATTCAGCGTGGCGCGCAAGCTCAGGAAGCTCGGCGTGCGCGCGTCGGACACGGCGGAGTTGGCGTTCCAGGACTGCCGCGTCCCGAAGGATGCGATCCTGGGCGACGAAAACGTGGGTTTTGCGAATGCGATGCGGACGCTGACGGCCGGGCGCATTGTGTCGGCCGCGTTCGCGTTGGGCACCGCGCGCGCGGCGTTCGACCAGTCGGTCGCGCACGTCAAGCGCCGGCAGGCGTTCGGTCAGCCGGTGGGGCAGTTCCAGGGGATCCAGTGGCAATGCGCGGACATGGCGCTGGAGATCGAGGCGGCCCGGCTGCTGATGCAAAAGGCCGCCTGGCTTGCCGACGAAGGCTTGCCGCACATCAAGGAAGCGTCGATGGCCAAGCTGTACGCGACGGAGATGTGCGCGCGCGTCACCGGCCAGGCGGTGCTGCTGCACGGGGGCTCCGGGTACATGATGGACTCCGACATCCAGCGCTTCTATCGTGACGTGAAGGTGATGGAAATCGGCGAGGGGACGTCGCACATCCAGCGCAACACGATCGCCCGGCAGATCGGGCTCTGACGGCCGCGACGAAGGAGGCCTCCGGTGGCGTACCAGCTGTTGACCCTGGAGCGCGATGAGAAGACGGCAATCATCACGCTCAACCGGGCGGAGAAGCGCAACGCGCTCAACACGGGGCTGCGCGACGAGGTGCGCGCCGCGCTCGAGGAGCTGGAATCCGACGACAGCATCAGCGTGGCGGTCATCACTGGCGCCGGGCCTGTGTTCTCGGCCGGATTCGACACCAGCGAGTTCGCGGCGAGCTCGCCGGCCGCGGTCTTCGCCGGCGAGTCGGCGCGGCGCTACCACCACCGCCTCCAACATTTCGCGAAGCCGCTGGTCGCCGCGCTCAACGGGCCCGCGATGGGCGGAGGCTTCGACATTGCCACGCTGTGCGATGTGCGCATCGCAGCGGAGAGTGCAGCGTTCGGGCACCCGGAGGTCAAGTTCGGCGCGCCGGCCCTCTACGAGCCGCTTGCGGCGATCATCGGCGGCGGCATCGCACGCGATCTCTGCCTGAGCGGCCGCCGCATCGACGCCGCCGAGGCGCTCCGTATCGGACTGGTGAGCCAGGTTGTGCCTGCCGACCAGCTGCTCGATGCGGCGCGCGCCGCCGCACGCACGATCGCGGAAGCGCCGCTGGCTACGCTGACCGGCATGAAACGCTCGATGGTAGACAGCCTCGGTTGGCGATTCGAACCGTGACGGCGGAGCATCAGCAACTCGAGAGTCTCCTGCGCGCGCTCATGCCACCGGCGCGAGCGATCGCGGTGCGATCCGCGACGGTGCTCGCCGGCGGCTGGTCCGCCGACACCGTGCGCGCCTGCGGCACCTACAGGGAAGGCGACCGTGCGCGCGATTTCGACGTCGTCGTGCGCCGGGCGCCGGCCGACGGACTCCTCGCGCCATATGACATCGAGCGCGAGTGGCGCATCCTCAGCGCATTGCGGGACTCGCCCATCCCCGTGCCGCCCGTGATCGGGCGCGACGCGGCCGGCTCGCACACCGGCTCGCCTTGCCTCGTCACCGAGTACGTGGATGGCTCGCCGCTCCCGTTCTTCGGACAATCGCTGGAGGAAGGCGACACGCGTCTCCCGGCGTACTTCGGCATGCTTGCGACGATCCACCGTCTCGACTGGCGCGCGCATGGCCTGGCATTCCTTGACACCGGCGATGATCCGGTCGAGGCGGAGTTGCGACGCGATGAAACGCGCCTGGTGCACCACGGCCGCCTGGGCGAAGCCGAGCGCGCCATGCTCGCCTGGCTCCGCGCGCACAAGCCGCTCGACATGGCGAAGGCGCTCGTGCACGGCGACGCCAACCCGGCGAACTACCTCTTCCGCGGTGATCGCGTAGCAGCGGTCCTCGACTGGGAGCTCGCGATCGTCGGGGACGCGCGGCTCGACCTGGGATTCGTCGCCGCGATCCAGCGCATGTTCGGCGGTGACTGGCAACTCGGCGCGCCGGCGTTTGTGCGCGGCTACGGTGCGGCGAATCCGGCCGCGAATCTGGCGCACCTCGAGTACTTCGAAGCGGTCTCGCTCTTCCGCATGACGGGATTTCTGCACGCCGCCGAAATCGGACGGGCCGCCCCGGTCGGAGAGCTGCGCGCGCGCCTGCACGACCGGTTCGACGCGATTGCGGGCGGCCGCGCCGGCAGCGCCGACGCGGCGGCCGCCGATCGGAGAGGCGTCTGAAATGAACGGCCCGCTCAACGGCATCCGCGTTTGCGACCTGACGATTGCGCAGTTCGGCGCCCACGCCACGATGATGCTCGCCGACATGGGCGCGGACGTCGTCAAGGTCGAGTCGCCGCGGGGTGGCGACCCCGGGCGTGGCATCGCCCTGCAGCCGGATGGGCGCTCGGCGTTCTTCCTGGCGCACAACCGCAACAAGCGCAGCATCACGCTCAACCTGCGGCGTCCTGCCGGCAAGGAGATCGTCCGCCGCCTTGCCGCGCAGTCTGACGTGTTCGTGCAGAGCTGGAAGCCCGGCGTCATCGAGCGCCTGGGCCTGGACTACGAGGCGGTCCGCGAAGCGAGGCCGAACATCATTTACGCGTCGGCCACCGGCTTCGGGCCGCGTGGCCCGCGGGCGCATCTGCCCGCGATGGACATGGTGGCGCAGGCCGTCGGCGGACTGGCGATGGCGAACGCAGCGCCCGGCGATGACGCGCCGTCACCCGTCGGACCGACGGTCGCCGACCAGACGGGATCCCTCGTGCTCGCATACGGCATCGTGCTGGCGCTGCTGCACCGCTTCCGGACCGGTGAGGGACAGCAGGTCGACGTGTCGCTGCTCGGCTCGCAGATGACGCTGCAAGCGTGGAACATCGCCAACCACTTCCTCAGCGGCGAGCAGACGCGCGGGGGGCGCCGGAACGCGATCTCGCCGCTCTTCACGTTCTACCGCGCGAGCGACAGCTGGTTCGCCATCGCGATCATCGACGAGCGCCAGTGGCCGGCGCTCTGCTCGATCGTCAACCGTCCCGACCTCGCGTCCGACGTCCGCTTCGACGGACGCAGCGCACGGGATGCGCACAGGGACGACCTCATCGCTATCCTGGACGCCGCGTTCGCCACCCGGCCGCGGGAGGCGTGGCTGCGGGAGTTCGAATCGGCCGACATACCGTGCGGGCCGGTGAACGAGTACGCGGATCTTGCCCGGGACGTGCAAGTGGCGGCCAACGGGTACCTCGTCGACGTGCCTGCCGGCGGCGCGGCTCCGCTGAAGCAGGTCGGCGCCGCCGTCGATCTCAGCGCAAGCCCGGGCGCGGTCCGCACGACCGCCCCGGAGCTGGGGCAGCACACCGAGGAGGTGCTCATCGAGCTGGGTTACGGCTGGGACGAGATCGCGTCGCTCCGGGAGGAGCGCGTCATCCTCTAACGGCACCGCAATGCAGCGCGCACTGTTCAGAGAAGGAGGAGCGACATGGCCACGGCAAACGAGACGGTGATCCGGGAGTTCTGCGCGGCGTTCGCGCGGCGCGACGTCGACGAGCTGCTGACGTTCTTCACGGAGGACGCGGTGTACCACAACATGCCGATGCGGGCGGTGCAGGGCAAGGCGGCGATCCGCGGCGTGCTGGACATGTTCGTCAAGCCCGCGCAGTCGGTGGACTTCGCGCTGCTCAACCTGGCATCGACGGGCGACACGGTGTTCACTGAGCGTCTCGACACGTTCCAGATCGGCGACCGGCGCGTCGAGTTGCCGATAGCGGGCGTGTTCGACATGGACGGCAGCAAGATCGCGGCGTGGCGCGACTACTTCGACCTGGCGACGTGGACGAAACAGGCAAGCCCGCCGGCGGGATGAGTACCGGCAACCGCTGGGTTGCGCAGGCGAGGAGGCGAACGATGGACGAGCGAGCGATCCGGGTCCCCGTGAGTTCCCGCTCCGTTGACCCGGCGCGGATCCGGAACGCCTGGGCCGGCCGCATCTCCGGCTGTCAGCTCGGCAAGGCGGTCGAAGCCCTGTCGTTCGTCCGGGGTAACGCGGAGCTGACGCGCTATCTGCAGGACGCGGGCGCGTTGCCGCTGCGCGATTACGTGCCGCTCGTGCGCGACACGCTGGTCGAGCGCACCGGGGCGCGCTGCTGTCGCGGCGAGATCTCGCGCAGCGAACCCGACGACGACATCAACTACACGCTCCTCGCACTGATCCTTCTCGAGCGCCACGGGTTGGCGCTGACCACCGAAGACGTCGCCCGCGCCTGGCTGGAGTTTCTCCCCGCGGGAGCGACGTACACGGCCGAGCGCGCCGCGTACCGCACACTGCTGCAGCGCATGTCCGCGCACTTTATGCTGGGCGCACCAGCGGGGTTCGACATCATCGAGTGCGCCGAAAACGAGTACAGCGACTGGATTGGCGCGCAGATCAGGGCCGACCTGTACGGCTGGGCCTGTCCCGGAGACATGACGCTCGCCGCGGACCTCGCGCGGCGCGACGCCGCACTGTCGCACGCCGGGGACGGCGTCGATGGCGCCGCCTTCGTGGCGGCGCTCGGTGCCGCAATCCCGGCATCGGACTCATTCGCGGCCGCCGTCGACGCGGCGAGACGCGCGGCGTCGGTCGGGGCCGGCGTGGGCGAAGCGATCGATCTGGCGCTGTCGGTCGTCGGAGCGGATGACGCGGTCGACCGGATCCGCGCCCGCTACGGCGGCCTCTCGCCGGTCCACACGCTCAACAACCTGACGCTCGTCGTGTGGGCACTGTTGACCTATGCGGATGACTTCTCAGCGGCCATCGGCGAAGTGGTGGCGGCGGGCTGGGACACCGACTGCAACGGCGCCACGGTGGGAGGGCTCTGGGGGCTGTCCGGCCGGCCAATCCCCGGGCACTGGACGGCGCCCTGGGAAGGCACGGTCGCCTTTACGCTTGCAGGCATCGCGGAACTGACGCTCGACGATCTGGTGGCAAGAACCGTCGCCGTGGCGCAGTCGCTTCGGCGAGACGGGTAGTACGCGCGACCCGTCCGTGCCGATGTAACCGGCATGGCGGCCTGCTGATTCCGCAATCTGCACGCACTTCCCTCGACGACCTCCCGGCAGGACAATCGGCGACACAAGCCCGGCTGGCTCGTCGCTTCGGGCGGCCGGACGAGCGCTCGTCGAGGTGCGACGCATGAACGTCGGCAACAGCGAACAACCCATCCGCCTGAAGGATGGCCGCCGCCTGGGGTACGCCGAATACGGCGACCGTCAGGGCACCCCGCTCTTCTACTTCAACGGCACACCGGGTTCACGGATCGAGGCTCGGACTGCCGATGGCATCGCCGGTCGCCTCGGCATCCGGCTCATCGGCACGGACCGCCCGGGATACGGGCTCTCCGACTTCAAGGAGGGAAGAACCTTCCTGGACTGGCCGGACGATGTGCTTGAACTGGCGCAAGCGCTCCGCATTGGCCGGTTCGGAGTGCTCGGCTTCTCGGGTGGCGGCCCGCACGTGGCCGCGTGTGCGCTCAGGATCCCGGAGCGCCTGACCGTTGCGGCGATCGTCAGTTGCTCCTTGCTCCACGATTCCCCGGAGGGCGTTGACGGGATTCGGCAGCGACGCCTGATCCACGGGATCTCGTCGCGCGCGCCGGTGCTGGGGTGGCTCGCCTGGAGGGCAATCGCGATGGCCGCTCGGAGGTTCCCGCGCCTGATGATCTCCCGGATGGGAGGCATGATGTCCGAACCGGACAGAGCCGTGCTCTCCCGCGACGACGTGAGGGCGCTATTCATCGACGACTTTGCCGAGGCGTTCCGCCAGGGAGCCCGCGGCGCCGCCTGGGACATGGCGCTCGTGGGGCGCCCGTGGGGATTCCAGCGGCGGGACATCGGCCGGGAGATACACCTCTGGCACGGCGAGGAAGATACGAACGCCGGCCGCGTCGCGAGCCGGGAGATCCCGAACTGCCGCGCGACGTTCCTTCCCGGAGAGGGCCACCTGCTGTTCTGGAACCATACGGAAGCAATCCTGCACCGGTTGGCCGAGTTGATGGCCGTGCCCGCCCGCGTCTCGCGCGGGTGACGGCGCGCCCGCACGAATGCGGCGATGACGCAATGGGCGACACACTGACGTTCCGGCAGGCCGCGGCGGCCGACCTCGATCGCGTGGCCGCGATCTTGTGCGACGATCCTCCGCGCGAGCTCGTCGCGGTGGCCGGAGACGTCGAGCGTGCCCGCAGGGTTGGCCGCGTCATCGTGCGTGCGGGGGCAATGGCTCAGCTCGACAGCACGGTCATGTGCGATGTCGGCGGAGACGCCGTCGGACTGATCGAGACGATCGCCCACGGGCGGACTCTGACCCGCGCCGAGGTGGTGCGGATGGCGCGCGCGTTCGGTGGCGGCGCGCTCATGATCGGACTGCCCGGAGCCATCCGATTCGTGCGATGGCGCATCGCCCGGTCCCGCGTCGACGCGCCGCGGCCTTCCGGATCGTATTACGTCGCCGAGCTTGCCGTCGATGCACGCTGGCGCAATCGGGGCATCGGCGGGGCGCTGCTGGCGCAGGCCGAGGGCCGCGCGCGGGCGCTTGGCCATCGGCAGATGTCGCTGCACACGGCAACCGACAACCCCGCCCGTCACCTGTATCGGCGCAACGGCTTCCGCGTCACCGAGACCCGCTTGGATGCCAGCTATGAGCGCATGACGGGAATACCCGGCAGGCTGCTGATGGTGAAGGATCTCGAGTAGCGGCGAGTGCTTCCGGAGCCGTGCTACCCGGTCACCAGCGCCGGCAGCGCCGGCCGAGTTGCGACAGCGCGAGCGCGACGTCACCGTGATCGACGCGCCCATTCCGGTCGACGTCGTAGTAGGGGTTGTGGTGATGCCACGCCACGGCGCGGGCGATCACGGCCACGTCGATCCACGTAACGCACCCATCGCCGGTGACGTCGGCGCAGCGGCCGTACGGGCGCGGCGTCGCGGTCGGGCGCGGGGTACGTGTCGAAGTTGCTGTGCGTGTCGGCGTCGCGGTGCGAGTAGGCGTTCCCGTGGCGGTCGGCACGCTCGTCACGGTCTCCGTGGGCGTGCTGGTCGCGGTCGGGGTGCCCGTCGCGGTGGCGGTCGGGTCGGGCGTGTTGGTCGCGGTGGATGTCGCGGTGGATGTCGCGGTGGGCGTGTTGGTCGCGGCCGGCGTGTTGGTCGCGGTGGCGGTCGGGTCGGGCGTGTTGGTCGCGGTCGGCGTGCCCGTCGCGGTGGCGGTCGCGGTGGGCGTGTTGGTCGCGGTAGCCGTGGGGTCGGGCGTGTTGGTCGCGGTCGGCGTGGCGGTCGCGGTGGATGTCGGGTCGGGCGTGTTGGTCGCGGTCGGCGTGCCCGTCGCGGTGGCGGTCGGGTCGGGCGTGTTGGTCGCGGTCGGCGTGCCCGTC
>JAJTXQ010000018.1 GCA_021462855.1 Dehalococcoidia bacterium
AAAGTATCCTGACGGCCGGATCGTTACTGAGATCGTGAGGCTTAACGAAGATAGCGGCTTTGTGTGTATCAAGGCAAGCGCATACCGAAACATAGATGACGCGGAACCCAGTTCAACCGGACACGCCTTCGAGATCCGTGGTCACGGATACGTAAATACGACATCTTTTATCGAAAACGGTGAAACAAGTGCTGTCGGCAGGGCTTTAGCAAATCTAGGGTTCAAGATCGACAACGGCATCGCATCAAGAGAAGAGATGCAGAAGGTCGAAAGAATGACCGAGGCACCCAGATCCACCGGCAACAATGGACGAAATAGCGGTAACGGGCGACTCGTTACACAATCCGTTTCTTAAACTTCAAATAAACAAAAAATGTCTGAATTAGAAACCGGCGCTGACAGCATCCGGAAGTTCCTGCACGAGCTCGATATTAGGATCAGAGCCCGGTACCCTCTCATCGCTATCAATACCTACGAAGAAGACCGCGTTAGAGAAGCGTTGTTCGACCTGGTATTTCAGGAGAGACACAAGGAAAAGCCTCTCTATTTCTGGAGCCGCCCAAGTGGCCTTCAAAAGGTGGTCGATCCGAAAGAAGGACTACTGGGCTCACCTCAAACGATCGGCGATACGGAAGATCCCGAAAGTCTTCTTGGATTCATAGGCGAGCAGAAGACAGGTATTTTCCTGCTGTGTGACTACGCACCGTACATCTCGCCGTATGGGCAGGAAGACCCTTTACTGGTTCGACGCCTTCGTGAGATCGCCTGGAAGCTCAAATCGACGAAAGCCACCATTCTGTTTGTAGGACCGAACTTTCCCGAGCTAAAAACACTCGAAAAGGAAGTCACGCAGATCGATCTTGATCTTCCGAAGGAATCCGAGATCGAAGACTCGATCGAACTTCAATTTGAGAACCTGCGTTCCAACGGTCTCGACATCAGCCTTACGAAAGAAACCCAGGTCGCATTGCAGCAGTCTCTCCTTGGTCTAACAGCAGTCGAGATCAGCAATGTGGTAGCTAAAGCAGTTATCAGCTGTAACGGCCTGAATCAGGGCTCGATCAATGTCATCCTTGAGGAAAAGAAAAACGTAATTCGAGGCAGCGGTTCGCTTACCTATGTGCATCCCGAACCGGCGAGCAACCTGGGTGGCTATAAATCGCTTCGAGCCATCCTCGAACGTGCAGCATATACCTTTAGTCCGAGAGCAAAAGCCCGGCACGTCGAACCGTGTAAAGGCATTTTGCTCGTTGGCCTTCCAGGTTGTGGAAAGGATCTCTGTAAACGCGTCGCTTCAAGCATTACGAATCGGGCTCTGCTTGATCTGGATTTCGGTTCGATCATGGGCGAAGGCGGAGGTGTGATCGGTTCGTCGGCAATGTCGATCAAACGAGCTCTATCTATCGCCGGAACGATCAAAGGCATTCTCGGTATCAGCGAATTCGAGAAGGCCGTCTCAGGAATGAAGTCGTCGAACAAGACCGACGGAGGAGAAACGGCTCGAACCATCTCCTATCT
>JAJTXQ010000019.1 GCA_021462855.1 Dehalococcoidia bacterium
CGAAGAGGTGAACGACGGGCGCCACGTCGAGGGTGATGACGGTCCGTTGTGCCGCTCCTGCGCGGGCGCGGCGTACTACCGGATCATCGACCCGGGCGTACGGGAGGAGGCGCAGCGATGAAGTGTCCGCGCGTGACCGGCACGTCGAGCGAGCTGCTCGACCCGGCATCCCCCGTGTGGCAGAGCGTGCCCTCCGAGACGCTGAACCTCACGGCGACACCGCTGGTGATGCAGCCCTCGGAGTACATCCAGAACAAATGGCAGTCGCTCGGGCACGGCGCGACGCCGCAGGTGACGGTCGCCTCGGCGCACAACGGCCAGGAGATCTACTTCCGGCTCGAGTGGGAAGACGCCACCGACGACGGCAACCCCGACGATCTGGCGGCGTTCCCGGACCAGGCCGGTGTGATGATGCCGATCAAGGAAGACGCGACGCTCATGGAGATGGGCACAGCGGACCAGCCTGTGAACATGTGGCTGTGGCGCGCCGATGTCGACCCGCCGTACTACGTCACGGCGACGGGGCGCGGCACGTCGAAGCGGCATCGTGAGTCGCCGCTCGCGGCGAAGGCTGCCCGGGACGGCGGGCGCTGGCGCGTCGTCATCTCGCGGCCGTTCCACGTGTCGCTCGCGGCCGAGGACATCGTGCCGCTGGCGCCGGGGATGGAACACAAGTGCTCGTTCGCGGTGTGGCAGGGGTCGGCGCAGGAGCGCGGCGGCTTGAAGGCATACCAGCAGCGCTGGCTGCCGCTCGAGATCGCATCATGACGGTGGCGCCCGAGACGGCCATCGACGACGCCGCCGCATCGCGCTTCGCGATGTACCGCGTGCTCGCGGAAGCGCTCGAGTTCCCGGTGCAGGAGTTCCACGAGTCGGTGCGCGCGGGCATCTTCCGCGACACCGTCGAAGGCATCGTCGAGAGCCTGCCGTATGCGATCGACGCCGACGTCGCCGCGCTTGAGACGGGTGACGAGTACGTCGATTTCCAGGCGGAGTACATCCGGCTGTTCGATGTGGGCACGGTGCGACCGCCGTGCCCGCTGTACGGCGGCGAATGGGGCATGGCGCGCCGCACGGCGATGGAGGATGCGCTGCGCTTCTACCGATTCTTCGGGATGAAGATGAACGATGAAGCGCACGAACTGCCGGACCACGTCACCGTCGAGCTCGAGTTCATGCAGATGATGGCGTACACCGAGGGCACCGCGCGCGGACGCGGCGCCGACGAACTGCCGCTCGTGCGGGCGCAGCGCGACTTCCTGACGCGCCACCTCGCGAAGTGGTGGCCGATGCTGCGCCGCAAGCTGCCATCGCAGCAGCCCTCGCCGTTCTACGATGCGCTCACGGCGATCGCGGAACGGTTCTTCGCCGCCGACCTGGCGTACCTCACCGCCGCCGCAAAGCGAAGCCCCGGCGGGTAGGCCGGGGCTCGGCAGTCGCTACGGACGCGCGCTACGCCTTCGGCGGGCGCATCGATGGCGGCACGATCAGGAACCGGTACGTCTGCGCGCTGAACAGCGGCCGCCGCCATTTGATGCCAACGCTGAGCTTGCGTTTGAGCATCGCCGCGTAGGGGTTCGCCTGGCCGACGAGCGTTTCCGTCTGCAGCTTGAGCGTGCCCTTGATCGTGGCGTCGACGTCGGCGTCGATGCCGTTCTTGATGGTCACGCGCTCGCCGTCGAAGACGAGCGTCGCCTGCGACGGCGGTTCGGTGGAGTCGAGCCCGAGCTTGCCGTTGATCCTGCGCGCCTCGTCCGCCTTCTTCGGTTCGCCGGCGACGATCGCGTCGATGTGCTGCTTGAGCAGCCCGGCGAACAGGTTCGCGTCGCCGCCATCGGCGAGGACGACGTCCAGCGCCGGCGCTGGCGCGGCCTCATTGGTCGCTGTGGTGGTCACGGGTGCTCCCTTTCTACTGTGCCTTTGCGATGGCGACCTTCTGCGCGCGCGGCGTGTGGCTCGGCTGCGCCAGGATTGGCCGGAAGCTCAGGTGCCCGTAGCCGCCGAGCAGGTGCAACGGCTTGAACGCGCCGGCGACGACGGTCTGGCTGCTGTTCCATCCGGCGAACTGGTACGGCTCCCACGCGTGGTAGATCACCGCCTGGCCCGGCTGGATGGCCGGAGAGATCTTTGCGTGCACCTTGAAGCCGCCGACGTCATTCGTCACGTCGACGATGTCGTGGTCCTTGATGTTCGCTTCGAGCGCATCGCGCGCGCTGATGTAGACGACGGGCTCACCGCGCTGGAGGTTGAGCAGCGTCTTGTTCGACCGGAAGATCGCGTGGATGCTGTGGCGCGTGTGGCCGCCGGTCAGCGCGATCGGGTAGTCGCCGCCGCCGTTCGGGTTCTCCTTGTGCACCGGCAGCGCCTCGCCGGCGTCGATGTACCACGGGTGGTCGAGGTAGAACTGCTGGCGGCCCGTGAGCGTCGGCCACGGCTCCTTCTCCTCGACGAACCACTTGAGCGGCGCGAGCGCGTCGTCGTCCGGCATGTCGGAGCAGATCGCGGTGATCGGCCCGTAACTCCCCGGCGACTTGACGCGGACCGCGCCCTTCTCGGCGATTTCGTCCCAGCGCGTGCCGTTGAGCGGCTGTGACATGCTGATCGAAACGTCGAGCGCCTTCGTGGCGTCGCCTTCGCTGAACTCGCCGTTCATGCTCCAGTTCTCGTAGATCTGCGTCAGGTCGTGCTGCTGGCCGAGGTTGTCGGTGTACGGCTGCTCCTCGCGCTGACGGGCGCGCTCCTGGATCGCCTTCGCGAGCCGCGCCATGATGTCGAACTCGGCCGCCGATTCGAAGAGCGGCTCCACCGCCTGCTCGCCGACGCAGATGTACGGCACGAGCGACTGGCAGAACTTGATGCCCGCCTTCTCGTGCCATCCCGCCGCGGGCAGGATCATGTCCGCATGCATCGCCGAGCTCGACATGCGGAACTCCCACGTGACGATGAAGTCGAGCTCCGCCCACAGGTTCTCGCGGATGATGTGCGGCGCCGGCCAGCGGCGGAGCGGGTTCATGCCCGTGTACATCATCACGCGCGGCGTCACGCCGGTGGGCATCCAGTTGTTGTCGAACGCCTCCTTCGCGTACTCCGCGGGGGTCTTCGGGAGCGCGGGGTCGTGGAATTTCACGTTGTTCACGACCTCGCGGAAGCCCTTGTCGTGCGCGTAGAGCCAGGCCATGGTCGGCGCGTTGCTCGACATGCGTCCGGCCATCGTCTTCATGACGTTTTCGATGTCGCGGACCTTCGGGCGCTGGCCGGGTTCCGGCGCTTGGCCGATCATCGCGAGCTGGCCCTTGTCGTAGTTGAGCGGAAGGTTCCACCAGGCGCCGATGCGCAGTCCGCCGCCCTGCTTGCCCGTGTGACCGCCGAGCGCCGAGATGAGGATCATCGCGCGCTGGAAGAGGTCCATGTGGTAGTGCTTGCAGGCGCCCCACGACGCGAAGATCGATGCCGCCTTTGCGCCGGCGTAGCCACGCGCCAGCTGGCGCACCGTGTCAGCGTGCACGCCCGTGGTCTCCTGCACCTTCTCGGGCGTGTAGTCTTCGAGCTGGTCGAGCAGTCGTGCGAAGACGGGGCGCACGCTGACCTTCGATCCATCGGCCAGCGTCACGTCGAAGCGGCCGCGCAGCGCCGGGTCGACGTCGCCCAGCACGAGCGATGCGACGGGGGGGTCGATGCTGCCCTGCGCCTCGGCGAGCGCATTGGTCTTCGTGTCCCAGAAGTAGAACCGGCTCTCGCTGCCGCCTTCCTGGACATCGGACTGGCGGAGGAAGCGCGCGTTGTCGTCGCGGACGAGGAAGGGCAGGTCGGTCTGCTCCTTCACGTAGTCCCACTTGCACAGATCCTCATCGATCATGACCTTCGCGATGCCGAGGCCGAGCGCGGCGTCGGTGGCGACCCGCAGGTTGACCCACAGATCGGCGTGCATCGTCGACGGGTTGTAGTCCGGCGCAATCATCACGACCTGCGCGCCGCGGTAGCGCGACTCGAGCATGAAGTGCACGTCGGGGATGCGCGTGTACGCGGGGTTGCCGAGCCAGATGAGGATGTAGTCGGAGTTGCAGTAGTCGTCGGATGTGCCGTCGGTGTTGAACAGGCCCCACGTCTGGATCGCGCCCATCGGCAGGTCGCCCACACTCGCCCACTCGTCGAGCGAGGTGGTGCCGATCAGTGACATGAGGCGGAACTGCGCCGGCGTGCCGGGTCCGAAGTCGATGTTGGTCGTGCCCATGTCGTAGACGATGGCCTCGGGGCCATGTGCGGCGATGGTGTCGAGCAGCTTGTCGGCGATCGTCGTGAGCGCCTCGTCCCAGGAGATGCGCTCCCACTTGCCGCTGCCGCGCTCGCCGACGCGCTTCAGGGGGTACTTGATGCGCGTCGCGTCGTACATCAGGTCGGAGTAGACCATGCCCTTCTGGCAACCGCGCGGGTTGAAGTCGGGCAGGTGGTCGCCGGAGGCTTCGTAGATCGGGTTCTGCTCCTCGCGGAGGACGATGCCGTCCTTCACGAACAGGTTGAGCGTACACGCGGCGATGCAGTCCGCCTGGTTGCAGGTGCCCTTGACGACCTTGTCCCACGACCACTTTTCGCGGAACAGATCTTCGGCGGCCTTGTAATCGGGGATGCTCGCACCGGCGTCCGACACGAGGCGCCGCGTGCGCGGGGCGGGCGTCTTCGCGCGGGTATGCACAACCATAGTTCCTCCGCAAGGAGAAACCGGGGTCTGTCGTGTTTATAGGGCGGGGCGGCGGCCATCAGGTAGTGCCATAAGGCCCTAGCTCGCCCTTGGCGGCCCTAGCGACGATCGACGGCACCGTCACCCGTTTGTTGCGTTCGAAGCCGAACGGCGCGGGCTGAGGGCCGATCGGCACGGCCGATAGGCTCTCACGCACTTATTCTAGCAGTCGCTAAATTAAGCAGCGACAATCAGGGACAACGAAAGAGAGGCACCGGGATGCCCCCGACCAAGACCCCGGTACGTGCCCGGCGCAACGGCAACGGCAAGGCCGCCGTGGCGCCATCGCCGGTGCGGGCGCGCCCCCGCACCACCACCCCCCAGCCCTCGGAAGAGGCATACCGCGAGCGCATCAAGTGGTCGAAGTGGGCTTGGGGCAGCCATTGCGTGGACTGCTACCCGAGCAACTGCCCATTCCGCGTGTACGTCGGCAAGGACGGCGAGGTATGGCGCGAGGAGCAGTCGGGCACCTACGACACCGTCGAGAAGGGCGTGCCGGACTTTAACCCGGCGGGATGCCAGAAGGGCGTCACGTGGCACAAGCTGCTCACCGGCAAGGAGCGCGTCCTGAAGCCGCTCAAGCGCGCCGGCGAGCGCGGCAGCGGCAAGTGGAAGGAGATCTCGTGGGACCAGGCGCTCACCGAGATCGCTGACCACATCATCGATGCGATCGAGGAGCAGGGGCCGGAGTCCGTCATCCGCATCGGCGAACCGGCGGAGGGCGGCACGCAGTCGCTGATCTACGGCAGCGCGATCGTGAACCAGATCGGCGGCACGGTCACCGACGTGCAGGCCGAGATCAACGACTTCTCACCGGGCATCTACGTCACGTTCGGAAAGTTCGACCCGGCCGCCAGCTGCGACGACTGGTTCCACACGGACCTGATGCTGTGCTGGCAGATCAACCCCGCGTACACGTCGATCCCGTGGTACCACTTCATCGCCGAGGGCCGGTACCGCGGCGCCGAGGTGGTGGTGGTCGCGCCGGACTTTAACCCGACGGCGCCGCACGCGGACATGTTCGTGCCGGTGCGCATCGGCACCGACGTGGCGCTGGCAAACGCGATGTGCCAGGTGATCATCGAAGAGGACATCGCCGACTGGAAGTTCGTGCGTGAGCAGACGGACCTGCCGCTGCTGGTGCGCGTCGACAACGAGCGCTTCCTGCGCGGGAGCGAAGTCGATGGCGGCCGCGAGGACCAGTTCTACTGGTTCGACGAGAAGACGCAGTCCGTCGTCGAGGCGCCGCGCGGCACGTTGGCGCTCGGCAAGCGCAAGCCGGCGCTCGAAGGCGTGTTCAAGGCGAAGCTCAAGGACGGCACGACGGTCAAGGTGACGACGGCCTTCGCGCTGTTGAAGAAGATGCTCAACCGCGACTACACGCCGGAGAAGGCGCAGAAGATCAGCGGCGTCAGTCCGGACGTGGTGCGCACGCTCGCGCGCAAGGCGGCGACGAAGCGCACGCGCATGCTCATGGGCTGGAACTCGGGCAAGTACTACCACGGCGACCTCATGGAGCGTTCCATGATGCTCGTGCTGGGGCTCACCGGGAACTGGGGCAAGAAGGGCACGGGCGCGCGCTCGTGGGCGGTCGGCATGTTCGACGGCCAGTTCTTCGCGCCGAACAAGCCGGCGCCGGGCCAGGAGATCACCGCGGCGGCGATGGCCGGCCGCGACGCGATGATGGACGCGCTGCGCGCCGAGGACCCGACGCTCACCGAGGAGATGATCGGGCACGAGATGGCGTACCGCGGCGCGGCGATGGGCGGCACGGTCCCGCCGGCGTTCTTCTGGTACTACCACTGTGGCTACAAGGAGATCTGGAACAAGAAGACGTGGGGCGACGTCGGCATGAAGCGGACGTTCGACCAGTACTTCGAGGAAGCGCTGGCGAAGGGCTGGTTCACCGGCACGGTGCAGCCGGCGGCGACGCAGGAGCCGCGCGTCATCTTCGAGGTCGGTTCGAACTTGCTGCGGCGGACCCGCGGCGGCCAGAACATGCTGATCAAGAACCTGTGGCCGAAGCTGAGCTGCATCATCACGATCGACTGGCGCATGAACACGACCGCCATGTGGTCGGACTACGTGCTGCCGGCCGCACACCACTACGAGAAGCCGAACTTCTGCTACTCGACGCCGCACATCATGCACCTGACGTTCTCCGACCGGGCGGTGCCGCCCCGCGGCGACTCGAAGGAGGAGTTCGAGATCGCGGTGCTGCTGGCGAAGAAGATCGAGGAGCGCGCCAAGAAGCGGAAGTTCACGCAGTACACCGACGCGCACGGCATCCCGCACAACCTGGAAGGCATGTCCGACCGGCTGACGCTCAACGGCTACTACGACACGTCGGACAAGCTGATGGACGAGATGGTGCGCGACAGCGCCGTCATGGGGAACCTGCCCGAAGGCACGACGCTCGACACCATGCGCGAGAAGGGGTACGTGCGGTTCACCGGCTGGGGCATGTCGCCGATGGCGATCGGCCAGTCGTCGGACATCAAGGAAGACGAGACGCACGCGCCGTTCCGCTGGCACACCGAAAAGAAGGTGCCGTTCCCAACGCTGACGCGGCGCGCGCAGTTCTACATCGACCACGACTGGTTCATGGAGGCGGGCGAGCAGTTCGCCGTGCACAAGGAGACGCCGGCGCAGGGCGGCGACTACCCGTTCCACCTGACGAGCGGTCACCCGCGCTGGTCGATCCACTCGATGAACATGACGAACAAGATCATCCTGAACACGCACCGCGGGCACCCGTTCTGCTACATCAACACGAGCGACGCAGAACAGCGCGGGGTTGCCGATGACGAGGTCGTCGAGCTGTACAACGACATGGGCAAGATGAAGGTGGCGCTGCGCGTGACGCCTTCGGTCCGGCCGGGCGAGCTCATCATCTACAACGGGTTCGAACCCTACCAGTTCGACGATTGGTACGACCCGGCGAACGTGGAGCCAGGCATGGTGAAGTGGCTGGCGTTCGCTGGTGGTTACGGGCATCTGCGCTACCGGGGAATCCACTGGCAGCCGGTGCCCATTGACAGGGCGATCCGTCTGGATGTCCGCAAGATCGCGGAGAAGGAGGCAGTGGGCGCATGAAAGCCAAGAAGGTCTCGAATGTGAGCGCGTTGCTCGAGCCATCGGCTGCCGGGTGGCAGAAGGTGGACCGGGAGGTCGTCGACCTGGCGGGCATGCCGCTCCACGTGCAGACGTCGCGCTACGTGCGGACGGTGTGGGCCGACAAGCTCGTCGGCAAGGTGCGCGCGGTGTCGGTGCGCGCCGCGCACGACGGGGAGCGCCTCGCCGTGCAGCTGGAGTGGAACGACGACACGCAAAACACGGAGTTCGCCGAGCGCCTGTTCCCGGACGCGGCGGCCGTGATGTTCCCGTGCAACGGCGACGCGCCCATCGTCACGCTGGGCACGGCGGACGCGGGCGTGAACCAGTGGTACTGGCGCGCGGACTTGGCGCAGCCGGAGAACCTGGTCGCGCACGGCCTGTCGACGGAGACGGCGGCGGACGGCGCCGCGCTCGACGGCGCTGGCAAGTGGAGCGATTCGCGCTGGTCCGTGGTGCTGAGCCGGCCGCTGAAGGCGAAGGGCTCGGACAACGTGAAGCTCGCGCCGGGCAAGACCGTGAAGGTCGGGTTCAGCATCTGGGAAGGCAGCAACCGCGAGCGGGGCGACATCCGCTCGTACTCGCGGCAGTGGCACGAGCTGGCGCTCGAGGCTTAGGAGGCGACCGTGGCTAAGAATGGGAAAACAGCGGCACCGGCGGTCACGCACAAGGCGCAAAACCAGCTCGCGATGGTCTTCGACCTCAACAAGTGCATCGGCTGCCAGACGTGCTCCGTCGCGTGCAAGACGCTGTGGACGCGCGACGAAGGCACCGACTACCAGTGGTGGATGACCGTCAACACGCTCCCGGGCAAGGGTTGCCCGATGGACTGGGAGCAGATGGGCGGCGGCTACCGCGACGGCGTCCCGCAGGAGGGCACGCTGCCGACGCGCGACGAGTTCGGCGGCGGCTGGGACTTCAACTACGACGAGGTCTTCTACCAGGGCAAGGGCAACACGGTGCACCTGCAGCCCGTCGGCAAGAAGCCGACGTGGGGCCCGAACTGGGACGAGGACCAGGGCGCCGGCGAGTACCCGAACGCGTACTACTTCTACATGCCGCGCCTGTGCAACCACTGCACGCACCCGGCATGCGTCGAGGCGTGCCCCCGCGGGTCGATGTACAAGCGCCCGCAGGACGGCATCGTCCTCCGCGATGAGGAGAACTGCCGCGGCCTCCAGTTCTGCGCCGAGGCGTGCCCGTACAAGAAGATCTACTTCAACTACGTGAAGAAGGTCTCACAGCACTGCATCATGTGCTTCCCGCGCATCGAGCAGGGCGTGGCGCCGGCGTGCGCGCGCCAGTGCCCGGGCCGGCTGGTGTTCGTCGGCTACCTCAACGACGCGGAACGCCCGATCCACAAGCTGGTCAACAAGTGGGAGGTGGCGCTGCCGCTCCACCCGGAGTACGGCACCGACCCGAACATCTTCTACATCCCACCGCTAAGCCCGTACCGGCTCAAGGAGGATGGCAGCCTCGACACCGAGACGCCGCGCATCCCGAACGAGTACCTGGAGCGGCTGTTTGGCCCGCGGGTGCACAAGGCGCTCAACACCATGAAGTCCGAGCTCGCAAAAGTGCGGGCCGGAGGCAAGTCCGAACTCCTGGATACGCTCATCGTCTACCGCTGGCACACGCTGTTCGAGCCGTTTACACGCGACCCTGTGGAGGTGGGCGGACCGCAAACGGTTCAGGTTCTGTAACCGAACAACTGACTAGTTAGAGGCCGGGGTCTGCAACCAGCCGGTCTTCCTGTACGGCGAGATGATGAGCAGCGGGCTGCCCCGAACAGGGTGGCTAGTCCAGCGGAAGCCAAGGCAGGGGGACCGGCTGAGTTGCGTCAACTGGAGATGAAGATCAGGTCATGAGCCGGCTAGTAACGCGCCGCTCGTTCATCAAGGGCACCGGCGCCGCGATCGCGGCGATTGGCATGAGCCGGCTGGTGCCGCTGCCATCGTTCGACAGGATCATGACGACGGCCGCGCGCACGTACTCGTCGTTCGAGGACGTGTACCGGCAGAAGTGGTCGTGGGACAAGGTGACGTGGGGCACGCACCTGGTCGACTGTTACCCCGGATCGTGCTCCTGGCGAGTCTACACCAAGGACGGCGTCGTCTTCCGCGAGGAGCAGGGCGCGCAGTACCCGCAGGTCGAAGACCGCGTGCCGGACATGAACCCCCGCGGCTGCCAGAAGGGCGGCTGCTTCTCCGAGGTGATGTACGGCTCCGAGCGGATCACCTATCCGCTTCGCCGGACCGGCGAGCGCGGGGAAGGCAAGTGGGAGCGCATCACCTGGGACGAGGCGATGACGACGATCGCGGACGCGATCCTCGACGCGGTCGAGAGCCACGGGCCGGAGTCGATCATCCACGAGTTCGGCTCTGGCGAAGGCGGGGTCGTCCATGGCGCGCTGCCGAGCTGGCGGCTGACACGCCTGCTGGGTGGCACGGTCCTCGACAGCAACGGCCTGACGTCGGACTTCAACGTCGGCATGTACGAGACGTTCGGGAAGTTCCAGTTCGCCTCGTCGATCGATGACTGGTACCACGCTGACCTGATCCTGATGTGGCACATGAACCCGCTCTACACGCGGATCCCGTCGGCGCATTACATCATGGAGGCGCGGTACAACGGCGCGCGCATCGTGTCCATCGCGCCCGACTACAACGCGTCGACGATCCACGCGGACCTGTACGTGCCGGTGGTGCCGGGCACGGATGCGGCGCTCGCGCTCGCCGTGTCGAAGATCGTGATCGATGAGGGCGCGTACAACGCGGAGTTCGTGAAGGAGCAGACCGACCTGCCGCTGCTCGTGCGGTCTGACACGCGCCGCTACTTGCGCCAGACCGATGTCGAGGGCAAGGGCCGGGAGGATCAGCTCTACTTCTGGGACGCGAAGGCAAACGAACTGGCGCGCGCGTCGCGCAAGACGCTCGACCTCGGCGACACGGACCCGCAACTCGAGGGCACGTTCAGCGTGAAGCTCGCCGACGGGTCTGAAGTCGAGGTGCAGCCGGCGTTCGCGCTGTTGCGCGAGCACCTGGAGCAGTACACGCCGGAGCACGCGTCGCAAACGACGGGCACCGCCGCGGGCACGATCCGCCGCATGGCGAAGATGGTCATCGCGGCGAAGCGCATCCACATCCTGCAGGGCTTCAATACGCCGAAGTACTACCACGGCGACCTGATGGAGCGCGGGATGGCGCTGCTCCTGGCGCTGACCGGCAACTTCGGGCGGCAGGGCACCGGCATGCGCGGCTGGAACAGCAGCCAGCTCGTCATGGCGAACAACCTCAAGGCCAAGCCGGGGTTCGAGGGGTTCATGGAGCTGGCGACGAATCAGCTCGACCTCGAAAAGAAGCTGCACCACGAAGACCCCGACCTCACGGCGGAAATGCTGGCGATCGGTGTCGAGCGCGAGGAGGCGACGAACAGCGCGCTCTCGCCGCTGCGGATGAGCGGGATGATGATCCCGCCGCACTTCTACTGGTACTGGCATGCGGGCTACAAGGATGTCTGGAACAAGCGCGAGTGGGCCGACACCGGCATGAAGCGCCGCTTCGATGAGTACTTCCAGGAAGCGGTGGACAAGGGCTGGTGGGACGGTGTCGTGCAGCCGGCGCAGGACCAGACGCCGCAGGTGCTGCTCGGCGCATGCGGCAACACGCTGCGCCGCACGCGCGGCGGCGCGAAGCAGCTGCTCAACCATGCGTGGCCGAACTTCAAGCTCGTGGTCACGACTGACTACCGCATGAGCGCGACCGGGCGCCAGTCGGACATCTTCCTGCCCGCGGCGGCCTATTACGAGAAGACGGACTTCCGCTTTCCGACAGCGCACCTCAACTTCCTCGTCTTCACCGAGAAGGCGGTCGAACCGCCGGGCGAGGCGAAGGAGGAGTGGGAGATCAACTGGCTCCTCGCGAAGAAGATCGAGGAACGGGCGAAGGCGCGCGGGGTCAACACGTACAAGGACCGGCGCGGCCGTGAGTTCAAGTTCTCCGGATTGCTCGACCGCTACTCCTACAACGGCGAGGTCGGCCCGAGTGAGGGTGAGAAGATCGCCGAGGACCTCATCTTCGACACGGTGCGCGCGGGTGCGCTGCCCGAGAAGACGAACCTCAACACGTTCCGCAAGAAGGGCATCGTGCGGTTCACGCACGTCGGCATCGATGCGGTCGGCATGAACATGGCGACGGACATCGAGAAGGACAAGACGATCAATCCGCTCCAGTGGCACACGCGGGACAAGCTGCCGTACCCGACGTATGCTCGGCGCATCCAGTTCTACATCGACCACGAGTGGTTCCTGGAAGCGGGAGAGCAGCTGCCCGTGCACAAGCCGACGCCGAAGATGGGCGGCGACTTCCCGCTGACGATGACGAGCGGGCATCAGCGCTGGTCCATCCACTCGATGTGGGTGGTCAACCAGGTGCTGGCGCGCACGCACCGCGGGCACCCGACGCTATGCATGAACCCCGATGACATGAAGCAACGGGGGATCGCCGACGACGACACCGTGCTGGTGCACAACGACATGTCGTCGTTCAAGGTACGGGTGAAGATCTCGCCATCCTGCCGCCCGGGGCAGGTGGTGATCTACCACGCGTGGGAGCCGTACCAGTTCCCCGGCGGCAAGTCGTACGACGTCGCGATCCCGGGACTCATCAAGTGGCTGCACCTTGCCGGGGGCTACGGCCATCTGCGCTATTACCGCTGGAACTGGGTTCCGCAGCAGGTTGATCGCGCTGTCTCCGTGGAAGTGGAGAAGACGGCATGAAGCTGAACCTCGTGGCGATTCAGGCGAAGCCGGAAATGTCGGACTACGCCGACGCGGAAGCGTTTTACCGCAAGATGGCGAGCCTCATGGAGCGGGCGTCGAAGGAGGTCGACTTCTCGGCGCCGACGCTGGTCGCGTATCCGGAGGGCATCGGCCTGCCGCTGGCGTTCGTCCCGCAGACGTACCACCAGATCGGCGATGCGAAGACGATCGCGCAGGTGCTCGTGCGCGCGATCCCGAAGAACCTGCCGCGGTTCCTCGGCGCGCTGGTGCGCTACCACACGTCGGTGATCCGCACGGTGTTCCTCGAGACGGCGCTGGAGGCGGAGGACATCTACACGGCGACGTTTTCGACGCTGGCGCGGGAGTACGGCGTGTACCTCTGCGCGGGCTGCATCTACTTGCCGCACATCGAGGATGAGGCGGTGAAGGGCCGGCACGCGACGACCCGCAAGGTGTACAACCAGTCGTACCTCTACAACCCGCACGGCGTCTGCCTGCGCCGCACGCCGAAGGTGAACCTGGCGCCGCCGACGGAGCCGCGCTTCGGGTTCAGCCCCGGCAACCGCGCCGACATCCTTCCCGTCGACACGAAGATCGGCCGGCTCGGCACGCTCGTCTGCTACGACGCGTTCCACCGCAGCCTGGTTGAGCGCATGGACGCCATGGGCGTCGAAGTGCTCATCAACCCGTCGCACAACGAGCGGCGATGGAACGTGCCGGCGGGGTTCAACCCGGGGATCACCGTCGGTGAGGCGTGGATCCAGCACGGGCTGCCGGCGATGATCCAGGGGCGCGAGCATCTGCGCTTCGGCGTGTCGCCGATGCTCGTCGGTCCGGTGTTCGACGTGCGCTCGCACGGCCAGTCGCGCATCTGCCAGAACATCGACGCGACGGGCGACTTCGGCCGCACGCTGCTGGCCGAGGCGTCGGTGGACGAGGAAGACGTGATCTACGCGACGGTCGAGGTCGGCATGCACACGTCGCCGAACGGCCGGCTATACGACGAAGCCGACGAGCCGATCGTCCGCCGCATCAAGGGGGCGTGATGGCAGTCCGCTCGGCCCGCATCGAATCGCTCACGCAGTCGGCGGCAATCGAGGCGCCGCGCGAGTACAGCGCGTTCGGCCTGGCGATGCTGCTCGGCGGGCTTTCGATGAGCCTGCTCGTGTTCCTGCCCGGCGCGTACCTCGTGCCGGCGCTGACGCTGCGCGGCGCAATCCTGGCGGCGGTGCTGGGTAGCGCGGCGGGCGCGGCGCTGCTCGCCGGCGTGGGCGTGGTGGCGGCGCGCAGGCGGCGCAACACCGTCGGCCTGCTGTCGACGACGTTCGGCATGCCATCGGCGCTGCCGTTCGCCGTGCTGCTGTTCGTGCGCCACACCGCATGGGCGCTGTTCATGATCGCCTTCGCATCAGAGGTCGCGATGTCGGTGCCGGGGCTCGGCGGGCCGCGCTGGCTGTGGGTGGTGGCGCTGTCCGCGCTGGCGCTGGCGCTGGCGCTCATGCCGGTGCACCTGTTCGTGAACCGGTGGATGGCGTGGTTCGCGTTCTGGGTGGGCCTGCTGATGATCATCCTCATCACGCTCACCGGTATCACGACGTACGGCCTCCCGGTGCTGCACGATGCTGACGGCATGGGCGGCTGGCCGACGTGGGCGCAGGGGTTCGACCTCATCGCCGCGCTGCCGCTCGTGTGGGCGCCGATCGTGGCCGACTACGCGATGGACGCGCGCCGCCCGCGCGACGCCGCGGCGGGCATCGCGGGCGGCGCGGGCGTGGTGACCGCGTGGTACGCGATCATCGGGCTGCTCTGGGTATTCACGGTGAACGCGCGCGACGTCGCCGGGTTCATCACGGCGTTGCCCATCGGCGTCGGCGGCCTGCTGATCGTCGTCGCGCTCGAGGCCGATGCGATCGCCGCGAACGTGCGTGGCGCATCGCTCGCGGGCGGGCGGTTCGGGTACCGGTACTTCACGCCGGCGCTCATTGCCTCGGGCATCATCGCCGCCGCGCTTGCGGTGGCGTGGGACGGATTCGAGATCGAAGACGCGCTGGCGACGCTGGGCGCGGTCTTTCTGCCGCTGATGACCGTGGTGCTCGCGCGCGAATTTGTCGGCGCGGCGCCGCGCGCGTTTGCCTGGCTCGCGTGGCTCGCCGGCACGCTGTGCTACGGCTGGATTAACCCCGGCGACTGGGACGCCTGGCGCGACGCGATGGAGTTCATCTTCGCGACGGTGCTGCAGCTACCGTTCCCGCTTGGCGGCGAGCTCACCTCGATCCCGGCGACGGCCGTGTCGTTCGCCGTGGCGCTGGTGGTGTACGCCGCGGGCGCGGCCGCCGGGCGCATCACGAGGAGGTCAGCGTAATGGCCGACCGAGCGCCGACACCCGAACGCCAGCTGGCGATGGTCTTCGACCTGAACAAGTGCCTGGGCTGCCAGACGTGCTCCATCGCGTGCAAGACCCTCTGGACGGACCAGGAGGGCATGGAGCACATGTGGTGGAACGTGGTCAACACGCTGCCCGGCGACGGCTCGCCGCGGAAGTGGATGGAGACGGCCGGCGGGTTTGACGCCGAAGGCAAGTCGCGGCCGAGCGTCCTGCCGACGAGCGAGGAATTCGGCGTCGCGTGGAAGTACAACTACGACGAGGTGTGGAACAGCTCTGACACCGTGCTCTCGAAGGACCGCGACACGAAGTGGGGCATGAACTGGGACGAGGACGAGGGCGCGGGACAGTGGCCGAATAACTACTTCTTCTACCTCCCGCGCATCTGCATGCACTGTACGCGTCCGGCGTGCCTCGAGGCGTGCCCGCGCACGGCGATCTACAAGCGGGAGGACAACGGCATCGTCCTGATCGACGAGGAGCGGTGCAACGGCTACCGCTTTTGCGCCGAGGCGTGCCCGTACAAGCGCATCTACTTCAACCCGCAGCGCAAGCTGTCGCAGAAGTGCGTGCTGTGCTTCGCGCGGGTCGAGCAGGGCGTGGCGCCGGCGTGCATGCGCCAGTGCCCCGGCCGCATCCGCTTCTTCGGGTATCTCGATGACCCGGACAGCGCGGTGTACAAGCTGGTCAACGAATGGAAGGTGGCGATCCGGCTGCACCCGGAGTTCGGCACCGAGCCAAACCTGTACTACGTGCCGCCGCTGGCGCCCTCGCGGCTCACCGATGACGGCGAGATCGACGAGTCGCAGCCGCGGATCCCGGACGAGTATCTCGAGTGGCTCTTCGGGCCGGGCGTGCACGACGCGCTGAACATCCTGAAGGCGGAAATGGAAAAGCGACGCAACGGCGAACCGTCCGAGCTCATGGACATCCTGATCGCGTACAAGCACGGCGACATGTTCGGCGGGTTCACGAATGACCCGGGCGTGCTCGACCGCAAGCCCGACAGCGTGAAGACGGGCGCGCTCAACTCACCGAAGACCAGGTCGTAACCGGGGCGTCTACGACGCCTCGCGCGCGTCGAGCATCGCCGCGGCGCGGCGGAGGTCGGCGGCCGTGTTGACGTTGAAGAACGTGCGGAGCGCCGGATCGACGGCGCGCAGGTCGTCTTCCGGCACGATGTCGGCGCGCACACGGGCGAGCAGCCCGCGAATCGACAGGTTCTCGCTGTTCAATGCATCGACGAGGGCGGGCAGGCAGGACCGCGCGTAGACGCCGACGGCGGGATGAAGCTGGCCGCCCGTCTCCGGCACCACGGCGTCCCAGCCGTGGCGCCGCCCCAGGAGCATCTTCAGCAGCGCCGGCTCGAGGAACGGCGCATCGCACGGCACCACGAGCACCGCCTCGGCGGCGGATGATTGCAGCCCGGTGTAGATGCCGGTCAGCGGCCCGCGCGATGGCAGCAGATCCTCACACAGGATGACCGGAACGCGAGCATCGATCTCCGGGTGCTCCTGCCCGGGTGCGATGCTCACCATGATCCGCGGCGTCACCTGCTGCAACGCGTCGATCGAGCGCTGGAGCAACGAGCGGCCGCCGAGCGTACGTTCGGGCTTCCTGCCGCCGATGCGTTTGCCCATGCCGCCCGCGAGCAGCACGCCTTCGATCACGTCGTCGTCCCTTCGTGTGCCGGCGCCAGCGCGTCGCCGAGGCTGATGCGGTAGATGCAGTTCTCGGCTCCGGTCGCGACGGATTCGACCAATTCTACCTTCGCGGCGCGGTGCGCGTGTCGTTCGACGAGCAGGCGCACCCACGTCTCGCCACAGATGCACAGCTTGGGGTCGAGCCGGATGATCTCCTGCCGGACGTGCGGGCACACGCACTCGCCGTGGTGCAGCTCCTTCCAGAGGAACTCGTCCTCGGAGACGGGCTCGATGGCGACCTGGCTCGGCCCGGATGTCTTCATGCGTTCGAGGAACTGCGGCAGGTCGAGCTCGGGCGGGATCTGCGTCAGCGCGACGAAGGCGTGCATGCACGATTCCGCCTGCGCGTCCATCACCTGCCGCAGCGGCTCGCCCTCGAGTTGGTAGATGCCTTCGTACAGCCCGCCGACGAGCCGGTCGCGGAACGACCGCATCAGTTGTTCGACCCAGTCGGCGCCGCTCTCGCTCATCTATCCACCGATGTACGACATCTCGATGCGCGGCATCCCGCGGGTCTCGGAGGATCGCAGCTCGGAGTACCTGTCGGTGCGCCGTGACCAGATGCCGGCGAGCGCGGCGGCGATGACGTCGTCGCCGGCGCCGGAGCGGACGAGCGCGCGGATGTCGTGGCCCTGGGTTGCGAAGAGGCAGGTGTAGAGCGCGCCGTCCGCGGAAAGGCGGGCGCGGGTGCAGTCGCCGCAAAACGGCTCCGTGACCGATGTGATGATGCCGATCTCGCCGCTGCCGTCGGCGTACCGCCAGCGACGCGCGACCTCGCCGTGGTAGTTGGGCTCCGCCGGCTCGAGCGGCAGTTCGGAGGAGATCATGCGGACGATGTCCCAGCCCGATAGCACGTCATCGAGCCGCCAGCCGTTGGTCGTGCCGACGTCCATGAATTCGATGAAGCGGACAACGTGGCCGGTCGCCCTGAAGTGACGCGCGAGGTCGACGACGGTGTGGTCGTTGATGCCGCGCCGCACGACGGTGTTGATCTTGATCGGCGCGAGCCCAGCGGCTGCCGCGGCGGCGATGCCATCGAGAACCTTGGCGGCGGGGAAATCCGCGTCGTTCATCTGCCGGAATACATCCTCATCGAGCGAGTCAAGGCTGACGGTGACGCGCCGGAGGCCGGCATCGGCGAGCGCCTGCGCGTGCTGCGCGAGCGTCGAGCCGTTGGTCGTGAGCGCGACGTCGATGCCGGGGATGCCGGCGAGCATGCCGACGAGCGTCGGCAGGCCGTTGCGCAGCAGCGGCTCGCCGCCGGTCAGGCGCACCTTGCGCACGCCGAGATCGGCGGCGATCCGGGCGACGCGCGTGATCTCCTCGAACGAGAGCAACTCGTCGCGACGGAGGAAGGCGTGCTGCTCGCCGAACAGTTCGCGCGGCATGCAGTACCGGCAGCGGAAGTTGCAGCGGTCGGTGACCGAGATACGCAAGTCACGCAGCGGCCGCTCGAGGCGGTCGAGGGTGGCGATGGAGTTGGTAGCAGGCATCGGATCGGCTCCGGGACCGACCAGGGTCTTGCCCGTAGAGTACGGGCGGCGCGCGGCGGGCAGGTAGGGCCGTAACGGACACGCGCGGGGGCCGATCGGCCGTGCCAAAACGGGCCGCTTGTGGGGCCCGCGCGCCATGTGTCAAGATCAAAGAGCTCTTAGTTGCAGGACGAACCAATCGAGGAGGTCCCACCATGCCAGCCGTAACCGCGGACACGCTCACCCTGCCGAGGCTCGATGCGCTGCCCGATGGCGGCACCAGCTGGAGGCCGGTCTCGAGCGTCGTCACCGCGACCCGCGCGGTCGAGGGGGAGGGGTTTGTCGTGCGGCGGCCGTTCCCGGGGTACGAGTTGCCGATGGCCGACCCGTTCCTGCTCCTCGACCACATCGGCGCGGTCGAGTACGCGCCGGGGGAGGCGAAGGGCACCGCGTGGCACCCGCACCGCGGCTTCGAGACCGTGACCTACATGATCGATGGCGCCTTTGAGCACCAGGATACGACGGGCGGCGGCGGCCTCATCACCGACGGGGCGACGCAGTGGATGACGGCGGGCGCCGGCATCCAGCACATCGAGGCGCCGCCGGAGCAGCTCGTGGCGAAAGGCGGGCTGTTCCACGGCGTGCAGCTCTGGGTGAACCTGCCGGCCGCGCAGAAGTGGCTGCCGCCGCGCTACCAGGACATCGGCGCGCGCGACGTTGCGTTGCTTTCGGGCCACGACGGCGCGTCGCTGGTGCGCGTCATCGCGGGCGAGGTGGCCGGGCACCGTGGCCCCGGCATCACGCACACGCCGATCACGTACCTGCACGCGACGGTCGCGCCCGGCTCGCGGCTGGTGTTGCCGTGGCCGCGCGACTTCAACGCGCTCGTGTACGCTCTCGCGGGGCAGGGGTACGCCGGCATCGAACGGCGACCGGTCGGCGAGGGCCAGCTCGCCGTGTTCGGCGAGGGTGAGGCGCTGGCCATCGCGGCGGCCGATCGCCAGCCGGTCGCCGCGGCCGCGGGCTGGGAGGTGCTGGTCCTGGGCGGATTCCCGATCCGCGAGCAGGTCGCCCGCTACGGCCCGTTCGTGATGAACACGCGCGAGGAGATCGTGCAGGCGGTCGAGGACTTCCGCGCTGGCCGCATGGGCACGGTGCCGGCGGTACGGGTCCCACACCGTACGAGCGCGGACGCCGAGGTATAACCGAACGGGTGTTCGGATCGCCGCGGCGCCAGCACCCTGAATCCGCCGGGTTCCAGCGCCGATATTCCTCCGACGCAACGATCGGAGGGCGCTATCGCGCGCGGGGTCGTACCGACGGATCTCGCCGAGGCCCGGCGTGAACAGCTGCCACAGGCGGGGGCTCGCCTCGCCGTGGTCGGGCTGTTTATCGGCCTGTGGACGTTCCTCTGGCTCATTCGCATCCCGATGCCGCGGCCGTTCCTCGCGGTGCTGCTCATCGAGGCGGCGTTCTACGTCGCCTACCTGTATGCGCTGCCATTCCTGCCGAATCGCCGTGCGCTGAAGTACAGCTATTACGTCACGCTGGCGGCGGAGATCGTCTTCCATACGACGATCGTGTACTTCCTGGGCGGCATCACGTGGCTCGGCGCGTTCGCGTACATGTTCGGCCTGATCTTCACGAACACGTTCCTCGACCTGAAACGCGGCTTCATCTACACCGCGTGTGCGTCGGCGGCGTTCTCCGCGCTCATCGTGCTCGACGCGACGGGGACGATCCCGCACTACAGCTACATGGCGCAGGGCCCGCTGCGTTACCAGGATTCGCGCGTGGTGATGACGACGCTGCTCGGCGGCGTCGGGGTGTTCTTCAGCACGTACGTGTGGGTGAACTGGGTGGGGCACCAGGTGCGCGCCGAGCGCGACCACGCCGTCGAGATGCAGCAGCAACTCGCGACGACGCGCGCCGGGCTGGAACGCGCGAACAGCGCGCTCGAGGCGCGCGTGCGCGACCGCACGTCGGAGCTCGAGATGGCCGTGGGCGCGCTGAGCAGCAGCGAGCGGCTGCTGCGTTCGACCATCGAGTCGACCGCCGATGGCATCCTGGTCGTGGACTCGCATGGAAAGGTCGCGCTGGCCAATAGCCGCTTCCTCGAAATGTGGCGCATCCCACGAGACCTCGCGGACGGGCGCGAGGACGATAGCCTGCTCGAGTTCGTGCTGGATCAACTCGACGACCCGCAGGCGTTCGTCGAGAAGGTGCGCGACCTGTACGCGAGCGCCGACGAGAGCTACGACACGCTCGCCTTCAAGGACGGCCGCGCGTTCGAGCGCTATTCGCGCGCGCTGGTGAAGTCGGGCGCGATCGAGGGACGCGTGTGGAGCTTCCGCGACGTGAGCGAGCGCAAGCAGTTCGAGTCGCAACTGCTGGACCTGGCGAACCATGACCCGCTGACCGGCCTGTACAACCGGCGGCGGTTCAACCAGGAGATTGAAAGCCAGCTCGCGATGTCGCGGCGGTACGGGCTTAACTTCTCGCTGCTGTTCCTCGACATCGACCAGTTCAAGGACGTGAACGACAGCCGGGGTCACCGCGCCGGCGATGACCTGCTCGTCGAGCTGGCCCGGATCTTGCGCGGGAGCGTGAAGGATACGGACGTCGTTGCGCGATTCGGGGGTGACGAGTTCGCTCTCCTCCTGCCGCACACGCATGAACGCGATGCTCTGGTCGCAGCACAGCGCCTGCTCGAGAACGTGCGTGCGCACCCGTTCGAGGTGGCGAACGCGCCGATCAACGTCACCATCAGCGTTGGCGTCGCCTCGTACCCTGCGCACAGCGTGACCGCCGACGAGCTCTTGTCCTGCGCCGATGTTGCGATGTACGAAGCGAAGGAGCTCGGCCGGAACCGCGTCGCGATGTTCAGCCGCGACCTTGGCTGGAAGGCACGGATCGAGTCGCGCATCGCGTGGCAGCAGCGGATCCGCGAGGCGCTGGAGCGCGACGAGCTCGTGCTGCACGCGCAGCCGATCCTCGACCTGCGGACGCACACCATCACGCAGTACGAGTTGCTGCTGCGCGCGCTGCAGGTCGACGGCACGCTCGTGTTGCCCGGCGTGTTCCTGCCGATCGCAGAGCGCTCGGGGCTGATCCAGGACATCGACCGGTGGGTCGTGAAACGGGCGATCGCGCTGCTGGCTGAAGCCGAGCGGGCGGGCCGGGACATCACGCTCGAAGTGAACCTCTCGGGGAAGGCGTTCGGCGACGAGGTCCTGCTGCAGGTGATCCGCCAGTCGCTGGCCGACACGGGCATCGACCCGTCGAAGCTGGTGCTGGAGGTCACGGAGTCCGTCGCGATCGCGAACATGAGCGAGGCGTGCCGCTTCGTCGAGACGCTGCGCGGCCTCGGCTGCCAGTTCGCGCTCGACGACTTCGGCGTCGGCTTCTCTTCGTTCTCGCACTTGAAGCACCTGCTGGTCGACTACCTGAAGATCGACGGCAGCTTCATCCGCGATCTGTCGCGCAGTCCCGTGGACCAGCACCTCGTGCGGGCAATCGTCGACGTGGCGCAGGCGCTCGGCAAGCGGACGATCGCCGAGTTCGTGAGCGATGAGGATTCGTTGCACCTGCTGACGTCGTATGGCGTGGACTACGCGCAGGGGTTCTACCTGGCGCAGCCCGACGAGCTACGCATCACAGACGCCGGCCGCGCCGCCTGACCCCGGGGTGGCCCTCGCGGGCGCGCCTTCGTACACTCCCCATCGCATGAGTGGGACGCGTGGCGATGCGCTCGCCCGGCTGTTGAAGCAACTCGACCTGGAGCGGCTGGATCGCGACCTGTTCCTCGGCGATCCGGGACCGGGGCAGTGGCGGCTCTTCGGCGGGCTGGTCGCGGCGCAGTCAGTGATGGCGGCGTATCGCACGGTCGAAGAGGGCGCGATCCACTCGCTGCACTCGTACTTCCTGCGGCCCGGGCGCCACGACGTGCCCGTGCGCTACGCCGTCTACCGCATCCGCGACGGGCGCACGTTCACGACGCGCGATGTCGTCGCGTACCAGGCGGGCGAGGCGATCTTCAACCTCTCGTGCAGCTTCGCGAGGCCCGAGGAAGGGCTGTCGCGCTCGCAACCGCCGCCCGATGTGCCACCGCCCGACGGGTTGCCGCCGTGGGAGTTCTTCCGCCCGGACCACCATGAAGCGAAGAAGCTGATGGAGCAGTTCGACCGGGAAAGCCCGATCGAGCTCGTGAGCATCGACGCCGTGCAGCCGCCGCCGGCGGACATCCCGCGCCGGCGCGTGTGGGCGCGCGTCCGCGGGACGCTGCCCGAGGATCCGGCCGTGCACGCCGCGCTGATGACGTACGCGAGCGACCGCGGGCTCATCGCGACGGCGCGCACCCCCGCGGTCCTCCCGCGGTCCAGCGCGGCCTCGGCGAGCCTCGACCACACGATCTGGTTCCACCGCCCGCCGCGGTTCGACGACTGGCTGCTGTTCACGAGCGAGAGCCCGGTCGCCGAGGCGGCGCGCGCGCTCATCTTCGGGCAGATGTACCGCATAGATGGGACGCGCGTGGCGTCAATCGCGCAGGAGTCGTTGCTGCGCATGCCGCGCGGGGAGCCGCCGCCTCCGCGCGCCTGACGGCGGCCCGGCTCCTTGCGCCGGACGCCGAAGCGCGATATCGCGAAGCATGACACATGACGGGCGCCGGTCCATCGGCTCGCTGCTGCACGACGCGAGATCGCGGCTGGCGGCAGCGGGGATCGATGACGCGATGCTCGAGGCCGACGTGTTGCTCAGGCACGCGCTCGGGCTCGGCGCCGACCGCGCGCGCCTCGTAGCGATGTTGGGCGAACCGGCGCCGGAAGGGATCGCGGCGGCGTACGACGCCCTGCTCGCGCGGCGCCTGGCGCATGAGCCGGCGGCGTACATCACCGGCGTGCGCGAGTTCTACGGCATGGAGTTCGCGTGCACGCCCGCCGCGCTCATCCCGCGGCCGGAGACGGAGCTGCTGGTCGAGGCGGCGCTCGCGTGGCTGCGCGATGTGGGGCCGGCGCGGCCGCTGGTGGTCGACGTGGGCACCGGCACGGGCGCGCTCGCCGTTGCGATCGCCGGGCACCGGCCCGATGCGATGGTCGTCGCGATCGACGTGTCGTCAAATGCGCTTGCGCTGGCGGCGCGCAACGCGCGCCGGCACGGTGTCGCCGGCCGGTGTCACTTCGTGCGTGGAGACGTGCTCGCGCCGCTGCGCGCGCGCGCGGACGTGATCGTCGCCAACCTGCCGTACGTGAGCGAGACGGATGTGCCGGGGCTGGCGCCCGAGATCCGCGAGCACGAACCGCTCGGCGCGCTTGTCGGCGGCCCCTCGGGCACGGAAATCATCGAGCGCATGCTGCTGGATGCGCCGCGCGTGATGGCGGCGCGGTCACTGTTGCTGTGCGAGTGCGGGGAGGCGCAGGCGGACGCGCTGCGGGTAGCGGCCGTGCGCGCGTTTCCCGGCGCGTGGATCGACATGCGCCAGGACCTCGCAGGGCTCGACCGGATGCTCTGCATCGAGCGGTAGGGTACGTGCTACGCGCGGATACCGCCGCGCGTCCATGACGCGATCATCAGCGCGGCCGCGGCGAGGTCGTCGGCGGGCGCCAGGCGCCGATTGGTCGATGGATTCGAGCGCGACGGGCCGGGCGCAGGTCCGTGCCACGGCCGACCCCACGGCAATCGATTGTCATGCGGACGAAATGCGGAACTGCGTTCCGTTTCGATCTTCGTGCCGCGTGCGGGCATACGATACGCAACGACGAAGCGCACGGAAGGCCGGCATCTCCCTCTGCCCACCTGGCTTAACCGGCGCGTCATACAGTGAGGCCTGGCAGGATGCCAGGCCTCGCTTGTTTGTTCGCCGCTTAGCGTTCGGTGACCAGTTTCGAGAGGTCGATCGGCGGGCGCGGCCCGGGCGCGGCGCCCCCGGCCGGGTAGCCGACGACGACGAACGCCTGCGCGACGTAGCCGTCGGGCAGCGCGAGCGCGTTGGCGCAGGCCTCGGGCGCGAAGAGCGGCGCCGAGATCCAGTACGACGCCAGCCCGAGCGCGTGCGCGCCCAGCATGACGTTCTGCATCGCCGCGCCGAGCGACTGCTGCGCCATCGCCCATTCGTTGCGCGCGCGCCGTTCATCGGGCCATGCGCGCAGCCCCTCGTTCGTGAGACAGGCGAGGATGAGTGCGGGTGCGCCAGCGACCTGGCGCCGCGAACGCCGCAGCAGGCGCTCGATGACCGCCGGCGCGTGGCCGTCGCGTTCCAGGTCGGCGCGCCAGGCGGCGCCCATCGCTACCGCGAGACGCTCGCGCGATCGGGGCAGGACGATGACGTAGCGCCACGGCCGCGTGTGGTGCGGCGCAGGCGCCGTCGCGGCGAGCTCGAGCAGCGTGTCCAGGGTGTCGTGTGGCACCGGGCGCGGATCGAGCTGGCGCAGGGAGCGGCGGGTGCGGATCGCATCGAGCGCGTCCATCAGGCGCGGCGTTCCCGCGGGAGTACGGCGCGCGCGGCGACCCATGCGGCTGTCTCGGGACCGCACGGCAGCGCCGGCAGCGCGTCGACATCGTCGATGCTGTCGACATCGAACGCGAGCGCGTCATTGGCGACCGCGGCGGCGTCGATGCCGGCGGCGCGGGCGGCGGCGATGTGCGCCGACGCGCTGTCGCGCCCGAACCGCATCGGGATCGCCTCGGGCGGGCGGATGGCGAGCGCGTTCGTGCCGCCATCGCGCGCGCGGACGAGGGCGACGCTTCGCGGCGTTTCGCCCAGGGCGTCGATGACCGATCGGATGTCGATGGCGCGCGCCAGCGGCACATCGGCGGGCAGCACGAGCAGCTCCCGCGCGGCGAGGCGACGCCCGGCGTACCGCTGGCCGAACGTCAGGCTGTCGTTCAGGCCGTCGAGCGTCGCGGGCTCGGGTAGCGGCAGGGCGCCAAGGTCGCGCGCGTGCCAGGCGATGTCGCGGTCGCGGCTGAGCACGCGGATCTCATCGAACATCGCGCTCTCGCGGCAGGCGGTGATGACGTCGGAGAGCATGGCGATGGCGAGCGACGTGCGGCCGGCGGCGTCGAGCGCCGGGGCGAGGCGCATCTTCGCCTGTGCGAGCTCCTTGACAGGGATCAGCGCGACACGCATGGCGTTATTGAACCGCGCGCAGCACCGTTTCGGCCAGTGCGCGCTTCTCGTCGGGCCCGCGCATGACCGTCTGGGCGATGACCGGCCGGACGCCCGTTGCCGCTACATCCGAAGCGAGCGCAGCGTCCTGCTCGTCGATCACAAGCACGTCGAGAAAGCCGGCGTACGCGGCGGCGATGCCCGCGGCGTCCGGGCGCATGCCAAGCGCAGCCATCATGCGGTCTGCGGGGCCCTTGATCGTGCGGCCGCCGACAATCGGGCTGATGGCGGCGACCGGGGCGCGGGTCTCGCGCAGGGCGTCACGCACGCCGGCCACCGCGAGCAGCGGTCCGATGCTGACGACGGGATTGCTTGGCGCGATGATGACGGCATCCGCCGCGGCGATCGCGCTGAGCACGCCGGGCGCCGGACGTGCGGCATCTGCGCCTTCGAACCGCACGGCCCGTACGTCGTCCGCCGTGCGGCGCTTCACGAAGTACTCCTGGAAGGCCAGCGTGCCAGCGTCGGTGTCGACGAGCGTGCGCATGCGGTCGTCGGTCACCGGCAGCATGGTGATGCGCAACCCGAACGCGGCGGCGATCGAGCGCGTCGCGTCGCTCAGCGCGGCGCCGGCGCGCAGCATCTGCGTGCGGTGCGCGTGCGTCGCCATGTCGGCGTCGCCGAGGTTGAACCACGTGTCGTAGCCAAAGCGGGCGAGCGCGCTGAGCGCGGTGTACGTTTCGCCGTGCAGCCCCCACCCCTTCTCGCGGTCAATCGCGCCGGCCAGCGTGTAGATGACGATGTCGATATCGGGCGAGACGTGCAGGCCGAAGAACTCTTCGTCGTCGCCGGTATTGGAGATGACGGTGACGTCGTCCTGCGGGACGGCCTGTATGAGCCCTTCGAGGAAGCGCGCCGCGCCGACGCCGCCGGCGAGCGCCGTCACCTTCATACGGCGAGATGCACGATCGTCACGCCCTCGCCGCCGTACTCCCGCGGGGCTTCCTCGTACGATTTCACGAGTGCGTGCTTCGACAGATGATCGCGCACGGCGCGGCGCAGCGTGCCGGTTCCCTTGCCGTGGATTACGCGCACGGACGGCACGCCGGCGCGGAACGCGTCGTCGAGGTACTGCTCGAGCGCGGGCGTGCCCTCGTCGATGGTCTGCCCGCGGATGTCGAGCTCGCCTGCAACGGGCGGCGGCGGCGCCACGTCGGCCGTGATCGCGCCGTGCGCCTGCGAGGGACGCGGACGCTGCACGCGCTCGACCTGCGCGAGCTTGATGCGGCTCCGCAGCGCGCCCATCCGCACCTCGATCTCGCCCCGCGCATCGGGCTCGCCGAGCGCCTCGCCGAAGTGGTCCATGCCGCGCAGCCAGACGAGGTCGCCTTCGCGGATGTCCTCCGGCCGCGGCCCGCCGCCGGTGCGCGGCTCGCGCGGCTCGCGGCGCCGGCGTTCGGGATGGCGCCGCTGTGCGCGTTCGACGGCCCGCGCCGACTCCTCGGCGGCCGCTTTCAGCGTTGCTGCGGCCTCCGCGAGGCGCTGGCGGTCGACCTCGCGCTCGGTCTCGGCGATGAGCGCGCGGGCGCGTTCGAACTCGCGCGCGATCTCGGTCCTCGCGGATTCGAGCATGCGCTCGCGCTGCTCCGTGACCTCGTCCAGCCGGGCTTCGAGATTTGCGCGGATCTCCTCGGCCTCGCGGCGGGCGATCTGCTCCGAGCGGCGCGCGTCGGCGGCCTCGCGCCGCTCGCGGTGGATGTCGGACAGCAGCTCGTCGACCTGGCGCTGCTCCGGCGCGATGGTGTCACGCGCGCTTCCGATGATGTCGCGCGGCATGCCGAGCCGCTGCGCGATCTCAAGCGCGTTGCTGCGGCCCGGCAGGCCGATCGACAGGTGGTACGTGGGTGACAGCGTCTCCAGGTTGAACTCGACGGATGCGTTCATGACGCCGTTGGTGCCGTGCGCGAACGCCTTCAACTCGCCGTGGTGCGTCGTTGCGATGGTGAGCGCGCCGATTTCGAGCAGGCGGGAGAGGATGGCGCGCGCAAGGGCGGAACCCTCCGTCGGGTCGGTGCCGGCGGCGAGCTCGTCGAGGAGCACGAGCGACGACGCGCCGGCGCCTGCGACGATGGCGATGATGTTCTTCATGTGGCTGCTGAACGTCGACAGCGACTGTTCGATGCTCTGCTCGTCGCCGATATCGGCGAAGACGTCGGCGAAGACGGGCACGCGGCTGCCGCGGTCGGCGGGCACGGGGAGCCCGGCCTGCGCCATGAGCACGAGCAGGCCGGCGGTCTTGAGCGCGACGGTCTTGCCGCCGGTGTTGGGCCCGGTGATCAGCAGCACGCGGTAGCCGTCGCCGACGGTGAGCGTCGTCGGGATGACCGGCGGCTTGAGCAACGGATGCCGCGCGAGCAACAGGTGCAACTGCGCGGGCGCCTTCACGAGCCACGGCTGCTCATCACCCTCGTACGGGAGCTCATGCGCGCCGATCTCGTCGCCGAAGCGTGCCTTCGCCAGCGCCAGGTCGAGCCGCGCGAGCACGTCGACGTTCACCGTGATGGCGTCGCACGCGGCGCCGGTGTCGGCGCTCAGCGCGCGCAGGACGCGCTCGACCTCGCGCTCCTCCTCGAGCTGCGCCTCACGCCAGCGGTTGGCGAGGTCGACGACGGCGAGCGGTTCCATCCAGACGGTCGCGCCGCTGCCCGAGACGTCGTGGACGATGCCTTTGAGCTGGCCGCGCATGTCCGCCTTCACGGGGATCACGTAACGGCCGTCGCGCAAGGTGATGATCGACTCCTGCGCGATGCCCTTTGTGACCGCGGACGAAAGGATGTCCTCGATCCGCTGGTAGAGGCGGTCGTGCAGCACGCGCACCTCGCGGCGGATGGCGCCGAGCGCCGGGCTTGCCTGGTCCGTCACCTCGCCGCGCTGGTTGATGCTCCGGTTGATGTCGTCGATCAAGCGGGTGAGCGGCGCAATGACCGAGACGGCGTCGGCGAGCAGCGGCAGCGCTTCGTCGAGGCGGGCGATGGCGTGCTTCAGGTCGCGGGCGCACTCGAGCGTCGTCGCGATCTCGAGCAGTGCGTTCGGTTCGAGGATGCCGCCGCGCTGCGCCTTCTCGGCGGCGGGACGGACGTCGTGCGCGCCGCCGAGGCCCGTGCGCGGCTTGAGTTGCAGCAGCCGCCGCGCCTCCGCGGTCTCGCGCTGGCGCAGGACGACCGCCGCGAAGTCGGCCGTCGGCTCGAGCGTGATCGCGCGCTCCTTCCCGGCCGAGAACGACGTGTGGCGCGCGAGGCGCGCGAGGATCTTGTCGAACTCGAGTGTGCGCAGGGCATGGGCGTCCATCCGCGCATTGTATAGGGAAGGCGCGTCGCCGTAGACACGCTGCGCGCGCGGGAGGATGATGCACACATGAGACTCCTGGCGACGGTGCTTGCGGTGCTCGCGACGCTCGGCGCGCTGGCGGCCGCATGTCAGGGCGGTGGCGATGATGGCCCGGAGCCGACGATCACCCCGCGACCGTCGTGGACACCGACGGTCACGCCGACAGCCACAGCCACGCCGATTGCCGTCGCGGGGCTGTTCACCGACCCGCGGCCGGTCGTGGTGGACGAGTGGCGGAGCCTGGGGCCCGAGCCCGCGCTGTTCCCGCCGTGGAACGGCACGTCGACGATGCTGTACGACATCGCCGCCGGCGCCGCTACGGACCTCGGGCCGGGGATCGCGGGGCGCTTCAGCCCGGACGGGCGGTGGATGGCGTGGATCGCGGAACCGACGCCGGGCAGCGCGACCGGCGAGGTGCGCGTCATCGACCTGCGCACGCATGAGCAGCGGAGCCTGGGCGCCGGCGGCGGCGCGGCGTTCCTCGCTGATGGCCGCCTCGGGTTCGGCGTGCAGGGCAGTGGCAACGTCGCGATTGACCTTGCGACAGGGCAGCGGACCGACTCCGCGACGCCGGCGCCGTTCTTCGCACGAAGAGACACGATGACGACGGACGACGGCTACTACCTGTTCAGGCGCCAGTCCGTCGAGAGTCCGTTCGAGCTGAAGGAATCAGCAACCGGCCGCGTGCTGCTGACGTTTGATGCTCTTGGCGCCGCGCCCGCCGGCCGGGGGAAGTTCGTGGTCGTGACCGTGCCGCAGATCACCGAGCGCCAGCAACTCGGCGCCGGGGTGGTGACCGAGATCGGGACGACCAACATCTTCCTCGTCGACTACGCGGGGAGCGCGCAATTTGTCGCCAGCGCGAAGTTCGAGGGACAGGCGCCGCTCGCGGCGAACGACGACTACGCCGCATGGGGCGATGCGTACTGCACGCCGGGCGAGGAATCGTTGAGGATCCTGGACCGGCGGTCGGGGAAGATCACCGCGATCGAGGGAAGGCACTGGGTCGAGGGCTTCACGCGCGACGGGTTGCTCGCGATCGGTGAGTTTGGCGCAAAGCGGCTCATCGACCCGGCCACGCTCGCCCAGCGCGCCGTGCTGCGCGACGCGGCCGAGCCAGTCTGGTCGGACGATTACCGCTTCGCTTCGACCGGGATGTACATGTGGGGCCACGGCGGCATGTGCTGGCGATAACGAGAAGGCCCGCCATGGGCGGGCCTTCGTGTGTGCGCTGTGCGTGTGCGGCGCGTGCTACCGGCGGGCGCGGGAGAGCGGCACCGTTAGCCGCACGTCCTTGAGCACGGCGCGCGCCGCATCCCCCTGGCCGATGTCGATGCAGTCGCAGTAGGCGGCGAAGATCGAGCGGTCGAGCAGCCGCAGCCCCTGGTCGTTGAGTTCATCGAAGTGGTCGCGGCGCAGTCGCAGCAGCCGGCGGAGGCGCGCCAGGTAGCCATCGCGCAGTTGCTCGGGCGTGGCGCGGCTGATCGGCGCGGCGGCGGCGTCTTCGCTGTATCGTCGTTCTCGCATTGCTCAGTGCCCCATCTAGCCGACGGCCTGGTCGGCGCCGCCGTCGCTGAGCTCGGGGCCGCTGTCGAGGCCGACGATACCCTTGCGGATGGCGTAGCGGATGAGGTCGGTGCGGTTCTGCGCGTGCAGCTTCGACATGATGTGCGCCTTGTGCGCCTCCACGGTCTTGACGCTGATGAACAACTCGCTGGCGATCCGCTGGTTCGAGTAGCCCTCGGCGATGAGCTGCAGCACCTCGCGCTCGCGGCTGGTCAGCAGGTCGTAGCCGGACTTCGACTCGGGGCGCTTGGCCTGCCACAGGTAGTCCTGCACGGCGTCGCCGTCGCTGATCGATGAGCTGAAGTACGTGTTGCCGCGGTGCACCGACATGATGCCGAGCAGCAGTTCCTGCACGTCGGACTTCTTCACGACGTAGCCGCTGGCGCCGGCGCGCAGGGCGGCGAGGATCTGCTCATCCTCCATGTACCCGGTGAGGATCAGCACCTTCGCCTTCGGCGCGCGGCGCCGGATCTGGCGCGTGGCTTCGAGGCCGTTGAGGCCGGGCATCACCATGTCCATCAGCACGACGTCGGGGTGGAACTTCTCCACCGCGTCGAGCGCCTCCCGGCCGTTGCCGGCGTCGCCGACGACCTCGACCTCGGGCTGGTTCTCGAGGAGCATGCGGAGCGCCTGGCGGAGCACCGCGTGGTCATCGACGATCAGCACCTTGATGCGGCTCGCGTGGACGCGGGGGGCGTTCGTGTTGGTCATGTATCCCTACCTTTCGCTTCGGCGCGTCGCGCCGCCTGGTCCTTCAGTCTGAATCGCACCCTTAAGGGTTTTCCCTAAGGAGGCTGATTACCATGATTTCGCGAGTCCCGGCAAGCTGCTGGGGCCTCCGTCCGGGAGGAGCGCCACGCTCTTGTTGAGCGAGGCGGCCTCGTCGTACACGCCCTGGCGGCTCGCGCCCTCAACGCTGGCCGGGTAGTCGCGGACGGCGCCGCAGCGCTTGCAGCGGCCGTGGATCACGTCGTCCTGCGGTAGGCCCAGCACCCAGTGGTGCACGCAGTTGTCCGTATCTGGCATCGGTTCCTCCCTGAACGAGGCGGATTATGCCGATTGGGGGAGGGGGTAGCACATAAGGGTTTCCCCGCGGAAACCGTAGGTGAAGTCCCCTAAATCCTTAAGAAACGTCAGGGAGCCGGGAGTCTGGCGCGTACTTGGCAGATCGCGCGGCGCCGGTCCTTAGCTGTCTCCGTCGCCGGCCGGCGCTCCTTCGAGCAGCTCGCGGGCGCGGCGGAGGTCACGGCGGAGCACCCAGAGTTCGTACGACCACCAGCCGCCGGCAGCGCCGCCGCGGGCGGTGAGGTTGCCGCTCCTCACCAGGGCGTGGATCCCGTGCTGCGCGAGGATGTCTTTCAGCATCAGCGCCTCGGGCTCGCCCTGCGGCCGCGCGACCAGCGCGAGTTCGTCGGGTGACGGCAGGCGCGACGGCGGGTCTTCGCCCCTGCCCGTGATGATCTGTCGCAGGCGCGCCAGGATGTTCATGCGGCCATCATACGGCGTGGGCGCGACGCGACGCCGGAAGCGGCGCGCGCGGCTGGGCGGCGCGCGGGGCCGCTGTTAGAATGCATCGCTCGGAGGGGTCGCATAGTGGCCTAGTGCGGGCGCCTGCTAAGCGCTTATCTCGGGAAACCGGGATCGAGGGTTCGAATCCCTCCCCCTCCGCCACTTGCGCCACGGTGCGCACCACCAGGACCCGTGCCGGCGGGCACGGCGCAGCCGCACGGAAGCGCCGGATGAAGCAACCAGCGAAGAGCCAGTCGACCACGCCGAAGTCGCCGACGACCGTCGACGAGTACCTCGCGGGCGTGCCGGAAGCCGGGCGCGCGGCGCTGGAACGCGTCCGCGCGACGATCCGCAGCGTCGTGCCGGGCGCGACAGAGGTCATCAGCTACGGCATGCCGACCGTGCGGCACAACGGGCGCATGCTCATCGCGTACGGCGCGCGGAAGGACGGTCTGAGCCTGTACGGGATGAGCGCCAACCTGCAGAAGACGCATGCGGAGGCCCTCAGGGGCGTAGAGTTCGCTCCGGGCACGAAGGGCACTGTGCACTTCAGCGCGAAGAAGCCCATCCCGGCGGCCGCGGTGAAGGCGCTCGTCCGAGCGCGGCTCGCCGAGGTCGCCGGGCAACAGGCAGCGAAGCGGCCCGCAGGCCGTGCTACGACCGCCAAACCCGCAGCGAAGAATGCCCGACCGAAGGCGCGACCGCAGAAGACCAGGTAGCGAGCGCCCGTCGCTGCAGTCCGATTCGCCCGTCGCTCTCCGCCGAACGGGCCTTGACGCATGCCGGCGCGGCGCGACAGGCTGTGCGTGCCATGAGGGAAGAGCAACTGATCGCCTATCTCCGCCACTGCTTGCCCGGCGCACACGACATCGGCGTGAGCGGGATAGCGCGCATCCCGGGAGGCGCCTCGCGCGAGACGTGGACCTTCGACGCGCGCTGGAGCGAAAACGGCGGCACGGTGGTGGAGCGCGGGTTCATCGCCCGGCGCGACCCGCCGGCGAGCCTGCTCGATGGGAACAACGACCTGGAGTTCGAACTCTACAGCGCGCTCGAAGGCAGCGGCGTGCCGGCGCCGCGCGTGTTCTGGATCGAGCGGGGCGGCGAATGGCTCGACCGCCCGTTCTTCGTCATGGAGCGGCTCCCCGGCGCGACCGATGCGCGTACGCTCGCGACATCGCCGGAATGGGCGGACCTGCGGCCGGAGATCGCGCGCCAGAAGGCGCAGGTGCTGGCGCGCATCCATGCGTTCGATATCGCAAAGGTGAAGGGCATCGAGCGCCCGCCGTCGGCCGAGGGCGCGGCGATGCACGAGATCGCGCGCTGGGAGGCGGTGATGCGGCGCGACACGCTGGAGCCGCAGCCGGTGCTCGAGTTCGCATACAGCTGGATGAAGCGGCATCTGCCGCCGCCGCCGGCGAAGCTCGCGCTGGTGCACGCCGACTATCGCACCGGCAACTTCCTGTACGACCGGACCGGGATCACCGGCGTCCTGGACTGGGAGATGGCGCACGCCGGCGACCCGATCGAGGACCTCGGCTGGCTGATGATCAAGTCGTGGCGCTGGGCCGGCGACGAGCGCGTCGGCGGGCTGTGCACGCGCGATGAGTTCATCCGCATGTACGAGGAAGCGGGTGGCGTGAAGGTCGACCGCGACGCGCTGCGGTTCTGGGAAGTGTTCAGCAACGTGAAGTTCGCGTCGCTGTTCCTTACCGGCACGAAGGCGATCATCGAAGGGAAGACGGCCGACCTGCTGCTCGGCGTCACGTCGTTCATCCAGCCGGGCGTCGAAGTGGAGTTGCTGGAGCTGATGTCGTGAGGCCGTACCCGGATGAGGTGCTGCGGATGATCCAGGCGGGCGTGGCGACGCACATGCTGCCGGAGCTCACGTCGAAGTACGCACAGGCGCAATTCGCATTCATGGCGCTGCTCTTCGGCATCGCGCAGAAGGATTACGACGGCGCCGTGCCCGACCTGGTCGACGCGAACGGCGCGCTGCGAGCGCTGCTCGGCGAGACGGCCGGGGCGCTGGCAGCGATCGAGCGCGACGAGGCGCGGGCCGGTTGCGAGGCGATCGCCGCGCTGCCCGGGGAAGCGGCGTCGCTGAGGCTGTCGGCGCTGCGCGCGGAGCACGACGCGCTGCGTGGCGTGCTCGCCGGGCTGATGCCGCTCATCGAGCCGGCGGCCGACGTGGCCGACCTGGCGCCGTTGCGCGAGGTGCGAGGAAAGATCATCGAGCACCTGCGTGCGGACTCGCGCAAGCGCATCGTGCCGATCCTCACCGCCTGAGCGTAGCGGCCCGCGGCCGTACAATGCGCGCGTGATCGACCGCATCCGCGCGCTTCTCCGCGAATACGACCCGGCGTACATCGACAACGCCGCGCTGGCGCGCGCCGCGGTGCTCGTGCCGCTTTACGAGGTGGGCGGCGAGCCGCACATCATCTTCACCAAGCGGTCGGAACTGGTGGAGCATCACAAGGGACAGATCTCGTTCCCCGGCGGCGCGTTCGATGCCGACGACGGCGATCTGTCGCGCACCGCTGTGCGGGAGACGTTCGAGGAGATCGGCGTCGACCCGTCGCACGTCGAACTGCTCGGCCAGCTCGACGAGATGATCACGGTGTCGAACTTCCTTGTCCGGCCGTTCGTCGGGCGGATCACCGAGCCGGCGCCGTACCCGTTCTCGCACTCGGAGATCGAGGTCGCGGAGATCATCGAGGTGCCGGTCGCGCATCTGCAGGACCGGACGAACATGGTGGTGGAGAGCCGCATCCATGAAGGGCGGGAGATGTTCGCCTATTCCTTCACGTACCGCCACCACGTGATCTGGGGCGCGACGGGCCGCATCCTGCACCAGTTCCTCGAGCTGCTCGCGCTCCCGCGCTGAGCGCGACTACGGCGCGACGGTGGGCTCGGCGGTCACCTCGGCGGTCGGTGTGTTGCGCGGCGTGTTCGTCGGGCGCGGGGTGCGCGTCGGCGGGCCGGCGGGCGTGTTCGTCGGCGTCGGCGGGACCGGAGTGGGCGGCGCTTCCGTCGGCGGGACCTCTGTCGGCGGAGGCAGCGTCGCGGTCGCCGTCGGTTCTTCGGTCGCCGTCTGCGATGGCGTGAGGTTCGGCGTCGCCGTGTCGATGATGACGCCTGGGGTAACGCTGCTTTGCGCTGTCGCGGTGGCCTCGACCGCGGGCGCGTCATCGTCGTTTCCATCGCCTCCGCCGAACGTCGCGGCGATGAGCGCGCCACCGGCGAACGCCACTGCGAGCATGCCGGCTGCGGCGGCGGCGAACATCAGCACGCGGTTGCGCGCGCTGTTGTCGCCGGGCGATGCGCCTGCCGGCGCGAGGTTCCCGCCGCCACTGCCACCGCCGAAGCCCGCGGCGGTGAACGGCGCCGCGGCGGCGGGGATCGCCGCGACCGCGGCCGCGTCCACGTTTCCGTACGGCCACGCCTCGACGAGCCCGCGCCAGATATCGCCCTTGGCGGCGAACGACGCCGGTACCGGCGTGAGCGAAGCGAACACGTCGAGCGGCGGCGGCATCGCGTTACGGGCTGCCTGGCAGCGCTCGCACTGGGCGGTGTGCTCGTCGACGGCGCGGCGGACGGCATCGGTGTAAGGCGGGAACTGGACGCCGGCGAGCGCCTGCTGCAGTCCCGGGCAGTCCGCGGCGCCCCGGCGCGCGAGGACGTAGCTGGTGATGGCGCCGGCGGCGGCCGCGTTCATCCGCTGGATCAGCGTGCGGGCGTTGGTCTTGCTCAGCTCGTGCATGCCGGCGAGCGCGCCCGCATCGAGTTCCTGGCGATGGCGCAGGTCGAGCAGCGCGTAGTCGCGCGGATTGAGCGTGGCGACGGCATCCCATACGAGGCCGGGGTACTCCGCATCGCCCTGCGCGAGGGCGCGGTCGGCGAGCGCCGCGGGGTCAGGCGCCTCAAACGTGCCGAACGCTTCGTCGTGCGTCGGGCGGGCAGCGCCGGGGCTCAGCGCTTCGGCGCGCGGCAACGCGGTGTCGTAGGCGATGGCAAAGAGCCAGCCCCGGACGCTGAGTGCCTTGCCGGCGGCCGGCAGCTCGTGCATCGCGCGGGCGAATGTGTCGGCGGTGGCGGCGGCGGCCTCGGCCGGGTCGCGGAGCATGCGCCACGAGAAGTCGTAGATGCGCGAGAAGTAGATGTCGTACAGCTGGCCGAAGCTGTCGATGTCGCCGGCGGCGGCGCGGCTGACGAGCAGCCTGTCGTCCATGGGCCCCTCCGCGGCGCCCGAAACGGGGCGCATCCTGCGTCCGGCACGATAGCACAGGCCATGCCGCGGCCGGGCGGCGGTACGCCGGAGAAGGCAACATTGCGGCTTGTCAACCAGATGCGGATCGCGCGGCGGTGCTCGTTGACAGAACGCGGGCAGGGGGCCTATGATCCGCTACCGCCTCGGGGCGGCAGGGTACGCGGCCAGGGGTGGGCCGGGTACCCTTCACATACACGCGACCAGGAAGGTCGCGCCCGCTTGGTACGCAGGACGCCGGAATCCGCAGGGATCGCGGGCATCAGGCCGCAGGTTCGTGGCTTTGCCACGGGTTCGGGGAGCGCAGCCGCCGGCCGGGTGCTCCTTTTTGTTGCTCTGCAACTCAACGGGATATGGCGGGATGGCCGGAGCGTTGTTGGAAGTGAAGGGACCGATCGCTTGGACCGAACCTCGCGGTGCCTCGGCGCACCCCGCATGGCCCGGCGCGCCCTCTTCTGGGGCATGGTGCTGCTGATGACCGCGGTTGGCATCGGCTCGGCGATCGGTGCACCGGATGCGACCCAGGCGGCCGTGACCGCCACCATGTCGCTCGACATGGACCCGGCGACGCCCGGCGTGCAGGACTCCGTTTCCTACAACGAGGGCGTCGACCAAATCGACATTGATGTGTATGTCGAGGACGCGACGGCGATCGGCGCCTTCGAGTTCTGGCTGTTCTTCGATTACACGATGCTGGAGTACCTGGGCTGGACGACTGGGCCGTTCCTCGGCAGCACGGGGCGCCCCGTGACGTGCCAGAACGTGCTCACCGAGAACACCGTCCGCATTGGCTGCACGACGAGCGGCCCGACGCCCGATGGACCGTCGGGCGAAGGCGTGCTCGGTACGCTCCACTTCCGGCCGCGGTTCGGGGGCGAGACGTGCATCTCCATGCTGCTGGTCGAGACGGCGGAGGTGCTCGGTCATGCCATCCCGACGGTCGGGTACGGCGGCTGCTCAACGCTGGTGCCGAACACGGCGACGCCGACGCCGACGCGCACGTCGACGCCGACGCACACCCCGACCGCCACGTTCACGCGCACGCCGACCGCTACGCGCACGCCGACACCGACACACACGCCAACCACGGCGCCGAATACGGCGACGCCGACGGGCGTGCCGCCGACTTCCACGCCGCAGCGCTCGAACACATCGACGCCGAAGCCCGGGACGGCGCCTTCCACACCGACGCTCGTGTCGACGGTGCTGGCAGGCACGCCGACGATGACGTCGCCGACGCAGACGCCGGTGCATACCGTCGTCGCGGGCGGCCCGCCGAACCGGTTCCCGGGCGCTGGCACCGGGCGCTTCGGCGATGGGAAGACCGAATGGGTGATCACCGCCATGAGCCTCGCCATCGGCGTGTTGCTCGTGGTGCTGTTGCGGCGGACGTTCTTCGACGACGAATCGGAGGACGCGACGTAGCGACTCACCGGGGATGCGCACGAGGCGCGCCCCGCTGACAGGAACACCGCCGGGGACGCAGACGGGGACAGGGAGTGCGGAGGATCTGCGGGCGCGGCAGGGGGAGCCAGGAGCGCGCGCGCGGCGCCGGCTCTCGCGTTGCGCTGCCCGTCGCGCGGCCTCCGCGGGCGTGCGTTCTTCGTCCCGTCGGGGGTCGTTGCGCTGCTTGCGGCGGCGGCCTTCCTTGCGATGGTGCTGGCGCCGGGCGCCGAGCGGGCGCAGGCCGTCGGCACCGGCGGCATGAGCGTGTCGCCGTCCTCGCAGATCGCGTCGCAGGGCGCCAACTTCAACTTTGACATCACCGCGGACAACGTGACGCACGTCGGGTCGTACGAGTTCGTCGTGTCGTACGACCCGAGCCTGGTTTCCTTCGTATCGGTCGCGAACTCGCCGTTCCTCGGAAGTACCGGACGTTCGGTATTTTGCCCGCCCGCGGTAAACGACGCGATGCTGGGCACGATCCGCTTTGGCTGCGCGAGCTTCGGCCCGTTGCCGCTCGGCCCGACCGGCAACGGCGTATTCGCGACGCTCACGTTCCTTGGCCTCAACGCCGGTACGTCGCCGCTCAACTTGACGCTTGCCGAGATGTCGGACGAGCTCGGCGACACATTCACCGGCGTAACCGCGAACAGCGGCTCCGTGACGCTCATCGCGGGCACGCCGCCGCCGAGCTTCACTCCGACCGACACGCCGACGATCACGCCGACGCCGACGCCGCCATCGGGTTCGTGCGGCGTGGCGATTGCCGCCGCCGTGTGCTGGGACGCCACGGGTGGCACCTACAACGCCAACGTGAACTCGCCGCTCGTCGTGGGCATGCGGGTCGAGGATGTGACGAACCTCGGCGCGTTCGACCTGACGATGAACTACAACCCGCTGGTGCTCCAGCCGATCAGCGTGGCGCCGGGGCCGTTCCTGGGTTCGACGGGACGCCCGGTGCAGTGCCTCGGGCCGGCGTACACCGCAACGACGATCAACTTCAAGTGCGTGACACTCGGCGCGACGCCGCCTGGCCCGGCCGGCGCCGGCATCCTGGTGTTCGTGACGTTCATGCCGATCGCCAGCGGGACCACGGGCGTGTCGTACGCCGATGCGGTGCTGCTCGATATCAGCGCGAACGTGATCCCGGCGGGGTTCGGCGATACGGCGCAGGTCATCGTCGGGGACGAACTGACGGCGACACCGTGCGCCGGGCCGTGTCCGACCGCCACGGACACGCCATCGGCCACGTTCACGCCGTCGGAGACGCCGACGCGCACGCCGCTGCCAACAGACACGCCGACCGACACGGCGACGCCTTGCAGCGGACCGTGCCCGACCGCCACGGACACCCCCACGCCGACCAACACGCCGACCGCGACGTCGACAGCGGGCCCGGCGACGCTCCGCGTGCTGCCGCCGTCGCAGACCGTGCGCGTCGGCGATGTATTCGACACGCAGGTGCAGATCGAGGGTGTCGGCAACCTCGGCGCGTTCTCGGTCAGGCTGCGCTTCGACCCGTCGATGATCGCGAAGCCGGTACCGACATCGGTCGCGCAGGTGACGGAAGGGCCGTTCCTTTCCAGCACGGGACGCACGACGCAGTGCTTCCCGCCGATCACGGGCGACCCGGGGACGGTGCAGTACAACTGCGTCACGAACGGGCCGCCGCCGCCGCCGGGCGCGAGCGGCACCGGCATCCTTGCGACGTTCCCGTTCACGGCCGTGGGCGTCGGCACCACGGGCGTGCAGTTCGAAGACGTGGTGCTCACAAACCCGAGCGCCGTCATCATCCCGATCGCGGCGACGTTCGATGGTTCGGTGACCGTCGATCCGGCGGCGACGCCCACGCCGTGCGGCGGCCCGTGCCCGACGAGCACGCCGACCTTCACGCCGACGGCGGTCGCCACTGTCACCGGGTTGGCGCAGGGCGAGATCCTGCCGTTGCAGCAGATCGCCATCGTGAACCAGGTGGTCGAGGTGTTCGTGCGGGTCAGCAACGTCGACAACCTCGGCTCATACCAGTTCAAGATGAACTATGACCGGCTGCGGCTGCAGTTCATCGATGCGACGAACCTGCCGTTCCTCGGCAGCACCGGGCGGCCGGTGTTCTGCCCGCCGCCGGGCGCCGATACGCAGAACGTAACGTTCGGCTGCGCGACCACGGGCGGTTCGCCACCGGGTCCGACGGGCGCCGGAAACCTCGCGCGGGTGCGGTTCCTGGCGACGGGCGTCGGTATCGCGAACCTGCGGCTCACCGTCTTTGACCTCACCGACCCCCTCGCGGTGACGATCCCGTCGTCGATCATCGACACGCCCGACGACGTGCTGATCTTCCTCACGCCGCCGACGCCGACGCAGACGCCGACATCGACCGCGACGCCGGCCTCGCAGCCTTCGTGCGTGACGCAGCCGGGCGGCACCGGCACGACATGCATCGTCGTCGACGCCGACGCGTCGATCCCGGGCGCGCAGAGCGCGGTGTCCGTCCCGATGAGTGGCGCATTCACCGTCGATATCCTGGCGCGCGACGTGCCGGCGCAGGGACTGGCGCTCTTCGAGACGACGCTGCTCTACGACATCTCGTGGCTCACCGCCGGCACACCCACGACGCCACTTGGCCCGGAGTTCAGCTGCGGCTTCAAGGCGCCGACGGGCGACCTCCCCGAGTCGGACCTGGCCGCCGATGGCGACCCCGCGACGGGTGACGCATACATGAGCTGCGCGAACCTGACGCCGAGCGGATTCCCTTCCGGCGAGTTCGTGATCATGAGCATCCCGTTTACCGTTACGGGCCCGGGCGGCTCTTCGCTCGTCCCGTTCCACGCGTCGCTGAACGACTCGCTCTTCGCGGAGATCGCCAGTTGCAACCCGGTGAACCTGCAGCCGGGCGCCGGCTGCCTCGCTGGCGCCGTCGCCAACACGTTCTTCCCAACGCCGACGAACACACCCACGCCTACGGACACGCCGACGGAAACCCCCACGCCGACCGACACACCGACGCCAACGGATACGCCGACCGACACGCCGACGCCGACAGACACGCCGACGGAGACCGCGACGTTCACCCCGACGGCGACACAGACGCCGGCGCCGCAGGCGGCGTGCACGACG
>JAJTXQ010000002.1 GCA_021462855.1 Dehalococcoidia bacterium
GGCGCCCGCGGCCGTCGGCCCGCCGGCAGCCAGCCACGCCGTCCAGCCGCCGTCGAGCACGGCCACCGCGTCGTGCCCGAGCCAGCGGAGCAGCCACCACAGCCGCGCGGCAAACGCGCCGCCGGCGTCGTCGTACGCCACCACCTGTGTGCCGGGGCCGATGCCCCACCGGCCGAGCGTGGCGGCCAGGGCGTCGGGGTCGGGGAGCGGGTGCCGACCAGTGACCCCCGGGACCGCCGGGCCGGAAAGGTCCCGGTCGAGGTGCGCGTACACGGCGCCGCGCGCGTGACAATATATATAGTCGTGTTCGCCGCGCTCGGGGTCGGCGAGCGAGAAGCGGCAGTCGACCACGGCCCACGCCGGGTCGGCCACGTGCGGCACGACGGCGTCGACCGGGACGACGGTGCGCCACGTCATCCGCCGTCTCCGGCGCCTGCACCCGCATCGCCTACGGCCCCCCGGATCGCCAGGCCTTCGGCGATGGCGAGCACCTGGTCGGCCGGGAGGTCGGCGATCACCGAAACCAGACGACAGTCCTCTTTCCACTGGACGGAGTTCAGCGTCTCGCGGAAGGGCGGCTCGAACAGGTAGGCCGTCTTGCCGCCCCGCACCGTGATGGTCTCGTGGGGCTCGACCGGCTCCTCGAACGGGATGTACTGGTTGTTGTAGATGATGCTGATCTCCCAGTCGTCGTCCTCCGGGTGGCCGTAGATCAGGCCCATCGTCGACTGCTTGAACCGGCCGCCGAGCTGCATCCCCGCCTTGTAGTAGCCCAGCTCGAACGTCCAACCGGGCGGGATGGTCGCCGGGTCTGGCCACAGCATCGTGCCTGGCAGCAGCGCCAACCCCTCGGCCTCGGTGGTGAACTCCTTGAGCCCGAGGCCGAGCCGTTGGGTCACCGCGTTGTCGCACCAGTCGAGGTTGGGCGTGAACGTCCGTGCCGTGGCCAGCTCGGCATCGGCGCCAGGGGATGGGGTCACCGCGACCGCCACCGACGCTGCGGTCGGCGCCGCCGTCGGCGTCGGGGTTGCGGACCGACACCCGACGGCGAAGCTGCCGACCAACATCACCGCGACGGCCGCCGCCGCCCGCGGCCGGGATGGATCATGCGTCTGCATCGATGTGCTCGTCTCCTCGTGGTGGTCTGTTGGCTGCAACGTGAGGCCGGTACGTCGGTCACCAGAGCGGGCCATGCCCAGCAGGCCGAGATCCCTTCGTGGACACCGCGCGTGGATGGCCGCACCCGGCCATCCTGCGACCGCCGCACGATTATAATCGGGCCGCCGCGGCCCCGCCCAATCAGATCGCCGACACTCGGCGGCCGGGGGCTTCGCGCACCGCGCGGAGCCCCACGAGTTTGCCAATTTGTGAACGCACCCGTATCTACAAGCGCTTCCGCACCGTTAATACCGGATGAAAGCTTCCGGTATCGCTCTCGTTCAGTCGGCCGGACGTTCGTGGTTCATGGTTGGTTCATGGGGCATGGGGCCGAGCTACC
>JAJTXQ010000020.1 GCA_021462855.1 Dehalococcoidia bacterium
CGTGGATACCTCGCGGCCATCCGGGACTCCCTTCTCTGTGGCGCTCAGCCAACAGTCTAGGTGTCCGGGAAAGCGGGGTAAGCTCAGATGGCCCGAGACGAGTCGTACTTCGGCATAGCCACGATGTTCTTAGCGTTGGAGGCCTCGGTAAGGGCCGTCGCGGTTTCGAGGTCTTGCCAAACCTTGATCGCGTTGGCGCGAACGTCCTCTGAGAAGGCGGTCAGCGCCGAGTTGAGTTGAATGACCAACGTCAGGTGTGAGCCGTCGAGAATCCGCCAAGTGTGCGGCGCGTGTCGGAGAATCGCCAACTCTTGGCCGATCATCACGCCGCGAGTGAGGCGCTCGGCGTCAACGTCGTGCTTAGATACGCGCGTCCACCACTGGTACTGCGTTGAGTCCCACTGAGTAGTGCTGTCCGATAGCCCTTCTACGCCCACCGCGACCGAGAGGCTCAGATCAACAGCAGCGGTGCGCTCGACTGCAAAGCCACCATCGATCCCCGCGACGGACTGAGGCTCGACCGCGCTGAACGTTCGCACGAGTTCGAGATCGATTAGTGCTTGCCGAAGCTCGTCTCGCCCGTCTAGCGCCGGGCCGAGAAACGCCGTCACCTGATCGACGACGCTGCCCGCGCCCTCCAGCAGGTCACGCAAGAGATCCTCTGGGAGGCGGGCGTAGCCCTCTCGTGTGTCACCGTTCATTGGCGTTGGCCCAAAGGAGGAGGGACTTCGGATCGAAGTAGCGGTACTCGGTGTTCTTCATCGCTCGTGGCAGCAGCCAGCGTTCTCGAAACTCGTCGAACAGAGCGGAGGCGGACAAGTCGAGCCATCGGACTCTGGAGTGCTCGCCACGGAGAAACTCACGGGCGTTGTGTGCGAGCGGGACGGCGTACACTTCGCGCTTGATCCCGTGGTAGAGCCATTCCGTGGAAAGCCCAAGATGTCCGAGCGTCTTGCGGACAACTTCCCGTCTGCTCCGGAAACCGGTTCCCCATGCCTCCTGCTTCGCTGTTGGCGTGCAGTACTTCTCAGCGTAGTCCGAGACGGCAGAGTACAACCCGTTCGAGAAGTGGAACTCACCGGAACCTCGCGTGAAGCCAACGGGACGGAACAAGAGCCGCTCGCCAAAGCGCACGCGGTTGTAGATAGACGACTTGCCCAGTGCCGACGTTGTGGTGATTAGCGCCAGTCGTCCATCGAGTGGGCGTCCGGTGATCACAGACTCTGCCCTAGCGTACTTCTTGTAGAAGGCCGCTCGTACTTCATTGCTCGCCGCAAGCATGGCGACCAGCTTCCCACCAAGCAGTTGTGTATAGGGCGGCACGGCCCCTAGCACGAACGCCTCCATGACGTTCTGCAAGCGGGCTCGTCGTGTCTCCTTGCTCCAGCCCACCCATTCATCTCGCGGATTGAGGCTGAACACCGGATCGCCAAGCCCGAACAATCCGATGAGTTTGGCGTTCTGTTCATCCACGACGAGGAACCGAAGCCGTCGCCCATATCCTGAGGACACCGGGATACTCCAATGCAGAGCCGCGAACCGAAACAGCAGCTCATCTGCGCTGTCTGGCAACACCTCAACGAGGCGCGGTTTGATGAGCCTTGGATCGATCTCTCGCCCCGATGCGAAGCGACCGACTAGATCCCGCTCGCGCGTCCGGAGACCCTCACGCGCAACTTCGAGTCGATGATCAACGGCGGGGCGGTGAAGCTCGCGGATCTTGTCCTTGTCGAGCGTGGAAGGTGGGTGAATCGCGGCTCCATCGATGCGGAATCCCTGAGCGCGCAACGAACGCTTGATCTTGCTGGCAAGTGCCTTACGTTCAGCTTCTCGCTCGCGCTCGCTCTGCCGCATCGGAGCCCCCCTTGCGGAAATGATCCCCGCTGTGATCGGTTTCGTCAACGTTCATGGCAAACAGTCTGCCAATGCCCGTTATGTGCGCGGTAACGAATCGCTCGCTATGCGCGTTGAGATTGATGAGGTCGTGCGAAGGCGCGGCTCGCTGATTCTGAACCAGGACGATGAGCAGCCCGGTAACGCACTCGCCTACGGGCGGGAAGAAGCGACGCCGACAGAGGCCCTCCGGACAATCCGGGGGGCCTCTAACTTTGTCCGTTGAAGTTTACACTCAACAGCCCGGCGCGATTTGCATAAACACCGACGCGCGGGACGCAGAGCGTATAAACAAACGGCCCAAGACATCTCGGCGGTCGAAACGCGCGCGCAACGAGACACTACCACCCGACGTTGAACGGTTCTGCGAGCGCCTCGCGCGAACACTCGCGGCAGTACAATCACGACGCAAAGAGCGCGCAGTGCGGACGGCGGAGAACGGGCCGATGAAGGGGTCAGGAGATCGACCATGAAGAAACAAGCCGCCCTCTACGCCCGCGTCAGTTCCGCCGAACAGATCGACGGACACTCGCTCGACTTCCAGATTGAGGACATGCGCGAAGCCGCCAAACGCGACGGATTCGCCATCTACGGGATTTATCGCGATGAAGGCTTCTCGGCGAAGTCGGACAAGAGGCCGGAGTTCCAGCGGATGATCGCCGACGCGAAGGCCGGGAGGTTCTCCCGAATCTTCGTGTGGAAGTTCGACCGATTCGCCCGGAACCGTGAGGACAGCGCAATCTACAAGGGCCTGCTGCGACGGTGTGGAGTCTCAGTCGTTAGCGTGAAGGAGCCGACGGACTCTGAGTCACCCTCCGGCGTAATCCATGAAGGTCTGCTCGACCTTCTTAGCGAGTGGTATTCGGCAGACCTCAAGCAAAAGATGGGACGCGCGAAGCGTCACCGCGCCGATAGTGGCCTATACAACGGCGATCTGCCCTTTGGTTACGCGAAGGCGTGCGGCCACGATCGATGCACGGTGAAAGATTGCTCGAACAATCTCCCCGCGCCGCTTCCCGGCGAAAGCCAGGCCGTCCTTGAGGCGTTCACCCGGTACGCCGAGGGCCGCGCATCGTTCGCCGAGATCGCTGAAGGGATCAACGCACTGGGCTTCAAGACGCGCAACAAGCGGAAATCGACGGCCTACGGACTAACCGGCCCGCGCCCGTTCACAAAGGACTCTGTGCGCGACATGATCTCGAACCCCTTCTACTGCGGGCGCGTCCGCTATCGCGGCGAGACGCGAGACGGCAAGCATGAGGGCATCGTGTCTCCGGAGTTGTGGGAACGGTGCGAGGCCGTCCGGTTGAGCCGCAAGCAGCGGCCTCGGACATGGAGCGGTCAGTACCGGCCGTACATGCTCAAGGGCATCGCCCGCTGCGCGGACTGCGGGGAGCGCCTCTGGGCCGGGACGACGAAGGGCGGGGCGTACTACGCCGAACGCTCGAAGGCTCGCGGGATCGACTGTCCGAGCGGGGGCGGCAGCATCCGTGTTGATGCGCTCGACGCGCAGCTAGACAACATGATCCGCAACGTTCGCCTTCCGCGAGCGTGGCAGCGCCTCACTCTGAACTTCTACGGCGGGCTAGACGAGCGGATGAAGGCTGAACGCGAGCGGGAACGCGCCGCTGCGAAGCTCAAGCGGGTTCGTCAGGTCTACCTCGACGGCGGCATGACGGATGCGGAGTACCGTGCGGCAAAGGCAGAGCTTGAGGCACTAGTGAACGCGGTCGTTGAGCCTATCGAGCGGGACATGCTCGACGCGGGCCGGATGCTCGAACGCATCGGCGAAGTGTGGCCCGACATGACAACTGAACAGCGGCATGAGGTGCTCGCCGAGATGCTTGATGCGGTGCTCGTCGATGTGCCGTCGAAGCGCCTGCTCGCAGTCGCCGCGAAGCCCGCGTTCCGGGCATTGTGGCAGGCGTGCGAGGGAAGCGTTCGCCCGGTTCAGGGCGACGAACCGGGCGATTCAGATAGCGGTTGTGGCGACCCCGAAGGGATTCGAACCCTCGATCTCCACCGTGACAGGGTGGCATGTTAGACCGCTACACCACGGGGCCGCGATGCACGAACACGCCCGAAGCAGCGCCTCGGGCATCGAATTGTAGGTTCGCCGGGCGCCGCCTGTCAATGCGATGTGCGAGCCCCGGCGATGGCGCGGTGGCGGTGACCATCGGTCTGCCGCCCATGCGCCGGGACAGGCACCATGGGCAAACGTCGGGCGCCGGCGCATCGGCTCGTTGATCGTGGTCCGGGGACTGGCCGCTACGGGTGGCTCACAAACTGAACGCTGCCAGCGGGTTGCTGGAAGTGGCTGCTCCTGTAGGCCCCCACCCACTTCACGAGGACCAGGAACGGGTTCAGGCGTTGGAGCTTCTTCATGGCCACTTCCTTCGTCACGTCCTTGCCGAGGTTCGCAAATAGCTGAACCCAGCGTGCGCTCTCCTCGGGCGATGTGAACGACAGCCGGAGTTCCCTCGCAGCCTGCAGGAGACACCGGGCGGCGAAGTTGCCGGGGCAACTCTCCAGTGCACGGTACGCGTTCTGCAGGTGCGTGAGCCCGCCAAGGTCGTTCATGAATGAGTTCGACGACTCGATAGCCTGGATGAAGGTCGAGGCGTCTTCACGCAGCAGAGCGCTCGAGACGAGATCGACCATGTTCACGGAGAAGGCGACAGGAGTGAACGTGTTCACCGCGATCGTCACCTGTCTCGACTTGCCGTCCGGGAACGAAGCGTTGTACACCAGCGCGCTGTCACCGAAGATCTCGCTGCTCACCATCGTCGACGGCGGGATGATCCCCAGGTTGGCTACATTGGCAAGTCCGCCGAACGGAGTCACAACCACTCCCTGACTCGGGTTGACGATCGTCACCTCCCCCCAGAGATGCGTCGTGTTCTCGATCCGGATCCGTGTCACGCAGCCTGTGCGTAACACGGACCCGGAGACCACTCCCCGGGAGAGCGCGTTGTCCGCAGTAACGCGCCGGCACGCTGGCGGCGTAGGAGCATAGTCGAAGAGCAGGTGCCGGTCGCTGTACCCAAAACCGAACGCGGCGATGGCGACACCCGTGGCAACACTCGCTCCGAGCAACACGAGACCGAGTAACGAGGCGAATCGACTCATCGCGTTTCCTCCGCATTCGTCCCCGACGCATCAAAGACGGCCCACCCGTCGACGTAATGACGCTTCAGCTCTGGCGGCGCGGGCCCGAACAACTGAACGTAGACCGGGCGTTCCAATCGGTTGGCGTCGGCGATGGCGTAGGCGAAGTCCGGGCCCGTGGCCCACATCTGCACCAATCTCAGGTCCGGTCGCGTCCCTTCGACCCGCTGGAGGTAGTCCATCACGGACATCTGCGGCCAGGACCCAATGACGATTGCATCGCGCTCGAAGGAGTCCATGAGGCGCACGCCCTCGTCGCGCCGGGCGCTTGAGCCCGACTGGCTGGCGAGCGGCTGATTCACAACGAACATCGTCGCCAGGCACAGCGCCAGCGACACTTTGAACACGTGCGACGTATCCCATGCCCAGACCAGCCCGAGGCCGAACCCCGCGGGGATCGCCCAGAGCACCACGAAGGGGAGGAGCATCGCGTCCCTGTCGGGCACGTAATAGACGGTGAGCGCTCCGAGATACACGACCGACGTCGCAGCTATCGCCAGGACATCCAATCGCCGCTCGGTCCAGGCTCGCGCAACGCCGACCAGGCCGAGAAGCGCTCCAGAACCGAGAAACGCCGCCCACACCCACGTCGCAACCAACGACAGGTGGTCCGAGTAGCTGGGCGACGGCCCAGCGAAAAAGAGCTGGTGAAATGGTCCGAGCGTGAAGAAGTCCCACAGGTTATCCGGAGATGTCAGATTGGGCCGGACCGCGCTGCCGTCGATGAGGTACTGTCCGCCCCAAACATACGCGGAGGCGTCGACGGACCGGATCGGCACGAAAAGGTAGCTCGACAGCCCGACAAGGAAGGCGAGCAAGCACATCGCCGCCTGCCTCAGGTCCGGTCGTGCGGAGGGCCGCACGAGCGCCAACGCGACAAGCGGCGCAAACATCGCAAAGCCGCTTCGATTCGCAACCCCGAGCCCGGCCGCGACGCCCGCAGCGCACAACCAGCCAGTGCCTCGTCGTTGCTGGAAGCCGACAAGAGCGCGTAGCATCGCGATAAGTAGCATGGCATCGAACGTATAGATCTCCGCGATGACGGACTGAGCCCAGAAGTAGTAGGAGAACGCGGCGAACTGCGAAGCGAACAGCGAGGGTAACGGTCTGACGCCCAGCGCCAGGAGCAGTTCGAAGATCAGCACCACGCATACCGCACCGTAGGCGGCGGATGCCACATTCACGCGATAGGCGACGTCGCCAACCGGCAAGAGGGTGAAGGGATAGGACGCCATGACGTACACCGGGTAACCCGGGGCGTGCGGTATGCCGAGCGTCGCGACGGCGGTGCTCAACTCCGCGCTGTCCCCGGGCTGCACCGATGGCGCGGCGGTCGCCAGGTAGACACAGAGCGGCGCAAGGAGTGCGACCGCCCGGCAAGCGCGTCGCGCGAGTTGCCCGGTAAGTTCTGGAGCAACCAAGTATGGGAAGTAACGATCGAGCGTGAAAGCCAAGACCGTACCCTCAGTGAGCCCGACGTTACGCTCGTTCGGGCTGCGCGTCAAGACGGCCGGTTCTACGGCTCTGCGCTCTTACTGCGGATTCAGGGCGCTGGCGGCTTGTCGCGGTGCGTGGCTACGCGCCGGGCGTTGCCCCGCCGTCAGCCCCGGCGGCGGGCGGCGCGGGTGAGCCACTGGCCGGTGTATCGCGCGCCCGAACTGCCCGTCAGGCCCGGGCGCGTCCCCTGCACGTCCCCGCGCACCGCCGCGTAGCCGATGCCGCTGAACAGCGGCAGCATCGGACGCGCGGCAACCATCGCCCGCTGCGCGTCGAGCACGATGTCGCGGCGTGCAGTACGGTCGGGCTCGCCCCACGCCCGCTCGACCAGTCCGTCGATCCCGGCATCGGCGAAACCGAGCGCGCTGCCGGTGCCGTCGACGCCGGCGGAGTGGTACCAGCGCAGCGGCAGGTCCGGCGATTCATACGGCGGGTGGTTCACGAGCGCGGCCTCGAACTCGCCGCGACGCTGGTTGACGAACGCGACGAGCTGCGGCTGCGCAAGCAGGCGCGCGTTGACATCGATCGACGCGAGTTGCGCGCGCACCGCTGCCGCCACATCGAGCAGCTCCGGGACATCGGGCACCTGCAGCGTGAACGCCAGCCCGGGCGACGCCGCCTCGAGCAGCGCCCGGGCGTGAGCGCGGCGCATTTCGATCGCCGGTCCGCCCTGCGCTTCGAGGATCGCGTCCGGCGCGAGCGACCAGTACCCGCTCGCCAGGTGCGCGCTGACTGGCCCGGCGATCGATCCCTCGCTCGCCGTGATGTCGTGGACGAGCGACTGGCGGTCGATAGCGGCGTCGAGCGCCTCGCGGACGCGGGCATCGGCGAACGGTGGCCGGTCGACGCGCAATGCGATCGCCAGCGACGCCAGCCCTGGCGTGGCCTCGACGCGCGCGCTGTCGTGCAGTGACGCGAAGGCGCGCGCTTCGGCGCGGTCGCGGTTTGCGGCGATGTCGGCGGCGCCATCGCGAAAGGCGGCTTCACGCGCCGCGCCGTCGGCAACGATGCTCCACTCCATCGCGTCGACGTACGGCTGCTCGCCGTGGTAGGCCGCGTGCCGCGCGATGCGGACGCTGTCGGCCGCGGCGCGCTCGATGGCGAACGGGCCGCTGCCGGCGCCTCCGCCTTGCAGGTCGATGCGCTCCTCCGTCACCTCACGCGGGAGGATCGCGCCCGCGGCGACATCGCCGAGGTAGTACGGGCTCCACGCGTACGGCCGCTTCGTACGGACGATGACCGAATGCCCATCGTATGTCCCGATGGCCTCCAGCACGTTTTCGTGCCACGTCTTCGTGACGACGAGCGGGTTGTCGCGATATCGCTCGATCGTGCGCACGACGTCGTACGCCGTGACGGCGCGCCCGCCGGCCGGCGCGCGGTCGTGGAACCGGGGACCGCCGCGCATGCGGATCACCCACGTCGCCTCGTCCGGCTGCTCCACGCTCTCGGCGTGGTCGAGCGTCATCTCATCGGCGCCAGGATCGATTGACCAGAGGTAGCCGTAGACCTTCGGGAAGATCGCCAGGCCGGCGCCCTGTTCGATCTGCGGGTCGAGGCCGTACGACATCGGCAGCGACGTAGTGAAGCGCAGCGTGCCACCGGGTTGCGGTTGCTCTTCGCCGCCGTCGTCGTCGCAGCCGAGCGCGAGCAGCGCCGCCACGCCGCCGGCCGCCGCGGCGCCGGAGGCGAGCGCCCGCCGTCGAGAGATCCGCGCGCGGGCGATGCGCGCCCACGGGCCGCCGCCATCGCGCCGGCGCGCCGCCGAGGCGATGCGCTGGGGATCGTGTTGCACGCAGCATCTTCGTCCGAACTGCCCGCGCCGTGTCAAGCAGGGCGCGCGACAGGCGTCGCACGCGCTTGACACCCGTCCGGGTCACCTCTAAGGTTCTGACGAAACCGCAGCGAGAAAGGCCGATCCATGCCGTTTCAGAGGCCAGATGCTGTAGATCAGCACATTCTCAGCATCCTCGAGCAGAACGGGCGCGCGACGAACCGGGAGATCGCCGAAGCCGTCGGCGTGTCGGAGGGCACGGTGCGCAACCGCATCGAGCGGTTGATGCGTGACGACGTGCTGCGCATCGTCGGCGTAACCAACCCGGCGCGGCTCGGGCTCAACACGGCCGCTGTCATCAGCATCTCCGCCGAGCTCGCGCGCATCACAGATATCGCCGAGCGCATCGCCGCGGCGGAGGGCGTGGTGTACGTGGGCTACACGACCGGCAACGCCGACATCATCGTGCTCGCGTTCTTCCCCAGCAACGATGACCTCACCGACTTCATGACGCAGACGCTCGCCGCCATCCCCGGGATCCTCAAGGCGGAGACGAACATCATCCTCAAGCCGGTGCGCAGCCTGTTCCCCGGCGCCACGGTGAACATCACGGCGGCGCGGGGCGGCCTGACTGCCGTGTCCAGCGCCTGATCGATGATCGACGAAGTCGCGCGCGAGCCGGCGAAACGCGTCGTCACCTATGACCACGAAGGCAACGAGAATGGCTGGCTCGTCGAGCTGTACAAGGACGGGCGCCTCACGACCGCCTACCTCACCGCCGCGAAGCCTGGCGCGTTCAAGGGATACCACCTGCACCGCGTGCGCGCCGCACGCTACGTGTGCGTCCGCGGGCGGATGAAGATCATCCTCTACGTCAACGGGAAGCGCGAAGAACACGTGCTCGATGCGCGCGAGCCGTCGCGGCTCTTCATCCCGCCGGACGTCGCGACGGGGCTGCAGAACATCGGCGATGAGGAGGCGTGGCTCATCAACTACCCCGACCCCCCGTACGACCCCGACCTTCGCGATGAGCAGGTCGAATACAGCGAGGCAGAACTCGAAGCGGGCGTGGTGAAGTGAGCACAGGCCAGATGACCGCGCTCGCCGGCGAGCTCAACCGCATCGCCGACGCGCACTCCGGCGTGTGCACCTGGGCGCTGATCGACCTTGCGACCGAAGAGCACATCGCGCGCGACGAAGACGCCGTGATGCCGACGGCGTCGCTGATCAAGGTGCCGGTGCTTGTTTCGCTCTACCGGGCGGCGCACGAAGGCCGCGTGCGGCTCGACGACCGCGTGACCTACCGCGAGGAGCATCGCACGCTCGGCTCCGGCGTGCTGTCCAAGCTCATGTTCGGCGTCGAGATGTCGGTGCGCGACGCGGCCGTGCTGATGATGACGATCTCCGACAACAGCGCGACGAACATGTGCATCGACCTCGTAGGGGTCGACGCCGTAAACGCCGAGATGCGATCCCTCGGCCTGGAGCGCACGACGTTGTTCTGCCGCCTGGGCGACCGGAGCGCCGGCATCGATGCGCGGAAGATGTCGGTGAGCAGCGCAGGCGACATCGTGCGGCTGATGGCGACCATCGCGAGGCACGCGTGCATCTCGGCCGAGGCGTCGGAGGACATGCTGCGGATCATGCGGCGCACAGACTACCGCCACGAGCTGTCAGGCCTGCTGCCGTGGAACGAACTGAACATGCTCGGCGACGACCCCCGGGCGGCCTGGGTCGCCGAGAAGGGCGGCGCATTTCTGAACGGCGTGCGGACATGCGGCGCGGTGTTCAAGGGGCCCGCCGGGTCGTTCGCGATGTCGGCGTTCTGCGAAGGCGGCGCCGGGCCGGGCACCGGGCGAGAGTCCGAGGGCAATCGCACGCTCTGGCTGCTCGGCAAAGCGGCGTGGGACGCGCTCGCCGCGGCGAGATGACTAGCGCGCCGCGCGCACGTGCTCGGCGAGCGCCGCGTCGAGCGACTCGAGCGCGGTGATGACCGGCGGCGTCGGTGCGCCGCCCTCGGCCACCGCCGAATCAAGGAACACGAGACCGCCCTCGAAGTCGCGACGGGTCGCCTGCAGCTTCTCCGAGCCGATATCGAAGGAGCCGAGCAGCGTGTCCATGAGCGACTTGAGCGACTGCCGTTTGAGGCGGTAGTCGATGATCGCGTTGCGCATGTGTTGCGCGAGCCGGGCGTCGCGGCCCGACGGGTCGCCCGCGACCTCGGCGGGCGGCTTTGCCGCGCCGACGACGCGCGCCGGGATGCCGACCGCGGTGCTGTTTGCCGGCACGTCGCTCACCACGACCGCGTTGGCGCCGATCCGCGCGTAGTCGCCGATGGTGATCGGCCCGAGGACTTTCGCGCCGGTGCCGATGTGCACGTGGTCCCCGATCGTCGGGCCGTCGATGCTGAAGCCGAGCCGCTTGCTGTTCGAGAGGCCGATCGTCACCCACGGGTTGATCTGGCAGTGCTCGCCGATCCGCGTCCGCCCGTCGATGACGACGTTGCCGTGCGTGATCATCAGCCCGCGGCCGGCGACGACGCGGTCGCCGATCGAGACGTTGAACAGCGCCCGCGCCAGGGCATCGCAGAAGCGCGCCGGAAACGTCAGGCCGGCAGCGCGCAGGCGCAGTTTCGAGCGGAAGAGCCAGACGGCGAGCCAGCTCTCCGCGAACGAGATGAAGAACCAGCGTTTGACGCGTGCCACGCGACTCGCGACGGGTCCCTCCGGGATCGGCGCAAACGTGAACAGCACGTGCGCGTCGAAGTCCTGCGTCAGCCCGTCGTTCGCCATGCCGCAGCCTCGGGCTTGCGCCACACCGAGATGATCATGTCGGCGTCCTGCGGGCGCCGCCGCGCGATGCGGTCGAGCCCGCCCCACACAGTCCGCGCTGCGCGCTCCGGCAGCAGGTCGAGAGCCTGTCCATAGCGCGAAAAGAGCCACAGCATACTGATACCCCAGAGCCGGTCGAGCGCGAGCGCGTCGCCGCCGAGCGAACGCACGTAAGGCAGGTCACCCCTTACGTTGTGGTCCTCCGGCGTCTCCCAGTACAGGCGCCACGGCGGCCGGGGCCGGCCCAGGCGCCGCTTCGCGCGGTCGACGAGGCGTCCAGCGCGGCACGACACGCTTTCGAAGTTCGCCAGCGCGATCACGACGCGTCCGTCGGGTTTGAGGATGCGCGCCGCCTCGCGCATGAACGCCATGGGGTCGGCGAAGTGGTCCAGCGAGCCCTGGCAGATCACGCGGTCGAACGACCCATCCACAAACGGCAGCGACTCGGCGATGCTGCGCACCATCAGTGCGCGGCTCTCGGGCTGGATCCACCGGCCGACGCCGATCATCTCCGCCGAGGCCTCGGCGCCGACCGAGTAGCAGCCGCGCTCGGCGATGCGCATCGCCTGCTTGCCGGTGCCGCACGCGACGTCGAGCACGCGGCCGCCCGGCGTCGCGGTCGCGAGGTCGACCATCGTGTCCTCGATCGCGCGGTAGAGGTACAGCGAATCTCGCCGCGTGCCGGCGATGAAGTCATCGATCTTGTAGGAAAGGTCGAGGCCAGGCGGTTGCGCGGTGGTCATACGCCGCCGTCAGGCCGCGAGACGAAGGGCTCGCCGGCGGCCTCGCGCGTCGGCGAGTTCGGCAGCGGGTCGCCAGCGTCGGCTTCGACGACGGCCGCCTCGTGCGCGATGTCGCTTGTCACGCGGAGCGTCGTCGGGCCGGCGGCCGCGGCGTCGTCCTGCGCGGCGAGGACGGATGCCGGATGGCGCCGCTCCACGTGCTTGATCACGGCCAGCACGACATCGAACTCCTCGACCCCGCCGATGAGGCTCGCGAACCACCGCTCGAACCGGTACTGGCTGCCGCGGCTGCCATTCGCGAGCTTCTCGACGAACTGGGCGAACGGTCCGCGAGCGAGCGCCAGGCCCGTGTCGGCGCCACGCTCGCCCGCGACGCGCAGCCGCGCGCGCTCGACGGCGAACGCGGTCGGCGGTGCATCGGCCGGCTTGAGGCGCGGGTCGTAGTAGTTGAACGTGTTCAGCGTCAGGCGCGGCCGCGGGCGCGGGTCGCGCGACTGCGCGATGACCGACGACGCGTGCGGCAACGTCAGGTGGACGAGCGCGCCCGGTTTGCCGATGCGCCACAGCTCATCGAGCGTGGCAGCGATGTCGCTGCGCCAGGCGATCGCGCGCCCGACGAACAGCTCGTCGACGCTGGCATCGCGGAACGGCAGGTGCGGCCCCGCCTCGGCGGCAAATGTCACGCCGGGCGCCGCGCTTGCCGCCACGCGGAGCGCGCGCGCTGCCGCCTTCGCGCGGCCGGTGAAGTCGAGACGGATCATCATGGCGCGGCCTGCGCGATCTTGAGCTGCTGCTGCTCATCCTGCCGCAGCGCGAGCAGGCGCTCCACGCGCGCCAGGTAGTTGTGCACGACCTGCTGCGGTGTGCCTTCGTCGGTGATTGTGCCGCGCTCGAGCAGAATGCCGCGGTCGCAGAACTTCGGCAGGCTCAGCATGTCGTGCGTCACCAGCACGAGTGTGACGCCGCCCGCGCGCAGCCGGTGGATATGGTCCATGCACTTCTTCTGGAACTCGGCGTCACCGACGGCGAGCACCTCGTCGATCAGCAGGATCTCCGGCTGCACGTGCACCGCGACGGCGAAGCCGAGCCGGAAGAACATGCCGGAGGAATACGTGCGCATCGGCTGGTCGATGAACTCGCCGAGCTCGGAGAACTCGATGATCTGCGGCAACACGTCTCGCGCTTCCTGCAGGGTGAGCCCGAGCAGCACGGCGTTGAGGATCGCGTTCTCGCGGCCGCTGATCTGCGGGTGGAAGCCGGAGCCAAGCTCCAGCAACGCCGAGATGCGGCCGTTCACTGTGACCGTGCCCGACGTCGCCGGCGCGATGCGCGCCATGACGCGCAGCGTCGTGCTCTTGCCTGAACCGTTCGGGCCGATGATGCCGAGGCTTTCGCCGCGCTTGACGGTCAGGTTCACGTTGTCGAGCGCGACGAATGGCCGGCGCGCGTTCGAGAGGAACCGCGGCAAATGCAGGAGCATCGTCTTGAAGTCCGACGCTTCCTTCTGCAGGGACAGCGAGTAGTGCTTCGACACGCCGTCGAAACGGATCGCGATATCGCCGCCGATCTCAGAGCGCATCGGCGAACCCGCCTTCGAGCTTGCGGAACGAGAACGTGCCGAGACCGGCGATGATCGCGGCGAACAGTAGCGCCGGCCACATCTCGATGCCCGGCACCTGGTTGCGCAGGAAGAGGTCGCGCCATCCTTCGATCAGCGACGCCATAGGATTCACCAGCACCCAGTCATGATATCGGTCGGGCACGATTTCGAGCGGATAGATCACCGGCGTCAAGTAGAACCAGATGAGCCCGACGAACACGTCGGTCAGGTGCTCCAGATCCCGGAAATACACGTCGAGCGAGGCGATGAACAGCACGATGCCCATGATGAGCAACGCCTGCACCGCCAGCAGGTAGGGGATGCCGACGAGCCACGTCCAGGACGGTGTATAGCCTTCGATCGCGAGCAGGAGCAGCAGCACGGGGATGGAGAAGGCGTACTGCACGCCGTTGTTCATCACCGTAGCGAGCGGCAGCACGAAGCGGGGGAAGTACACCTTCTTGATGAGCGCACCGTTCGCGGCGAACGAACCGACGGCGGTGACGAGCGACGTCTGGAACCACGTCCACGGGAACAGCCCGGCGAGCAGCACCAGGTGGTAGTCCTTCACATCGAGGCGGATGAACTTGCTCAGGACGACAAACAACACCGCGCCCTGCAGGAGGGGCCGCACCAGCGACCAGAGGAAGCCGAAGGCCGTGTCCTGGTAGCGGAGTTTCAGTTCGCGGAATGTGAGGAGGTAGAGCAGTTCCCAGGCTCTGCGTACCTGCCGGTTGATGGTTCCTCACCCCCGTCAGTCCGGGCCTGCGCCCAGTGTGATGCGTAGCGTATCACATCACCTTCATTCGGTCGTCTGCGCACATAACGCAACACGGCGTGCCGGGAGCCAGAGGCGGCGAAGGGGCGCGGGCAGCCGGCCGCCAGGGAGAGCGCCGGGCCGCGAAGTCGCGGGCGGCGCCCTAAGGCGGCGGCGCCCGGCGGGACGGGCGCATGGCGGCGCCGATTGCGGCGGCTCAGCAGGGGGAGGTCGCGACGACCTGTTCGCAGGTCGACACCTGCTTGATCTCGACGCTGCCCACCATGCCGAACGGCTGCATGAACTTCTCCACGGGCTCGCGCGAGTCGGCTTCGAGCACCATGTTCATCTTGTGCTCGCCCGGGTGCACGACATCGGCGAGGATCTTGATGCCGTACGAGCCGGCGTTCTCCTGCGACACGTGCTGGCCAAGCATCAGCATCATCTCGCGTTGCTGCGTGGGGCAGGTCTCCATGGTGTGCTGATGTTCGACGAAGTAGAGGGGCATAGCGATCTCCTGTACAGCGCGGGCGAATCCCCATCACTGTAGATGACGGGCCGAGCGGGCGCCAAAAGCGCCCGCGGGCGCGTCAGCGGCGGTGGCTGGCCCGCGCGCCCCGCCGCGCCGCCTCGACCTCGGCGATGCCGTCGAGCGACGACTCCACCTGGCGCCGCTGCCGCTCCTCGGTGACGTGCAGGTAGATCTGGGTGGTATTCGGGCTCGAGTGCCCCATCAACTCCTGCACGACGCGCAGCTCCGCGCCGCCATCCAGCAGGTGCGTGGCGAAGGTGTGCCGGAACAGGTGCGGGTGCACGCGCGCGTCGATACCCGCCTTCAGGGCGTATTTCCGCACGATGATCTGCACCCGGCGTTGCGACATCCGGCCTCCGAAGCGGTTGATGAACAGGGCGTCGGAGGCGGCGCGTGCTCCCTTCGCGGTGCCGGCGAGCAGGCCGGCACGCCCATGGTGCAGGTAGCGCTCCAGCGCGTCGGCGGCCGGCTCGCCCATGACGACGATGCGCTCCTTGTTGCCCTTGCCATGCACCAGCAGTGTGCGCTGCTCGACATCCACCTGCGCGAGGTCGAGGCCCGCCGCCTCGCTGACGCGCAGGCCGCAGGCGTACATGAGTTCAAGGAGCGCGCGGTCGCGCAGGCCGGAAGGCGCCACGCCGTCGGCCGCGGCGATGATCGACGTGATGTCGCCGAGCGTGAGCGCGCGTGGCAAACGGCGCGGCTGGCGCGGCGTGCCGACGTTCGCCAGCGGGTCGTGCGCGATGACGTTCTGCATCCGCAGCCACTTGTAGAACGAGCGCGCGGTGCTCACACGCCGGGCGATGCTGCCGCGCGCGGTGCCGGCCTCGATCATCGATGCCAGGTACGCGCGGAACTGCGCGCGCGTCAGCGCCAGCGCGTCGTGCTCGTGTTCTTCGATCCACGCGAACAGGTGACCCAGGTCGCCGGCGTAGTTGCGTACCGTGTACGGCGACAGCCCGCGTTCCGCGGTGAGCACCGTGAGGTAGCGGTCGAGCAGCGGCGCGACGGCGGGCGTCTCGGGCAGGGGAGCGGCCTTCATAGTGCGATCATGCAGCGCCGGCGGGATGGCGCGCTATCGGGGAAACGCCTACGTATGGGCGCGCGTCAGGGCGCGGGTGTCGCGGGACGGCCGGGGATGTCGAGGTCAGGCGGCGGCGGCGCCGGGTTGCGCACGTCGTAGAGCAACTGCGATGGCACGAGGTCGCGCAACTCGTCGATGGTCCACATGCCCGGCTTGGAGATCTGCCGCCACGGCGCCTCCTCGTGCGCCAGGGAGACGCGGCCGCCGGCGACGTAGAACACCTTGCCGTTGATGTTCCACGCCTCGTCGCAGGCGAGGAAGACGGTCATCGGCGCGACGTACTCAGGTTCGCGCATGTCCGGCACGGTCGACGTGCGCGGCCGCGGGGGCGGGGCGACCGGCGCGGTGCCGGACTTCGCGCGCAGCTGTGCCGTGTTCGTGGGGATCGTCGCCGTCATGCGCGTCGATGCGCCCGGCGCGATGGCGTTGCACGTCACGCCGTAGCGGCCCAGGTCGCGCGCGACCACGCGCGTGAATCCGGCGATGCCCGCCTTCGCCGCGCCGTAGTTCGACTGGCCGGGCAGGCCGCCGAGCCCCGAGATCGAGGAGAAGTTGATGATGCGCCCGTACCGCTGCTGCCGCATCAGCACGGCCGCGGGCTTCGTGGTGCAGTAGTGGCCCTTCAGGTGCACGGCGATGACGTCGTCCCACTCCTGCTCGGACATGTTGAAGATCATCCGGTCGCGCAGGATGCCGGCGACGTTGACCAGGATGTCGAGCCGGCCGAAGTTGTCGAGTGCCATCTTCAGCATGTTCTCGCCGCCCTCGACGGTCGCGACCGTGTCGAAGTTCGGCACCGCTTTGCCGCCGGCCGCGCGGATCTCCTCGGCGACCTCGGCCGCGGGTCCGCTGCTTGGCGCCGAGCCATCGACGTTCACGCCGAAGTCGTTGACGACGACGCTCGCGCCTTCGGCGGCGAGCAGCTTCGCGACGCCACGGCCGATGCCGCGGCCGGCGCCCGTGACGATCGCCACGCGCCCTTCGAGACGCCGCGTCATCGTGCACCTCCCGCGATCGAGCCTTCCGGCTGCGTCGCCGGCCGTCCGGGTATGTCGAGGTCGGGCGGTGGCGGCGCGGGGTTGCTCGTGCCGGCCATCAGTTGCGCCGGGACGGCCTCGCACAGCTCGTCGAGCGTCCACATCGCCGGCTTCCAGATCGTGCGCGCAGGCGTCGGGTGATGCGCGAGCCCGACGGTGCCGCCGGCGACATGGAAGATCTGCCCGTTGACGTTCCACGCCTCGTCGGTGCAGAGGTACGCCGTCATCGGCGCGACCATCTCGGGGTCGCGCATGAGCTGCGCCTGCGTCACCGGCGGCTGGTTCGGCGCGGCAGAGCCGATGCCCGCGCGGGCACGCAGCTCGCGCGCTTCCTGCGTGACCTGCATCGTCATGCGGGTGGCGGCCGCCGGCGCGATGGCGTTGCACGTCACGCCGTACCGCCCGAGGTCTTTCGCGACGACGCGCGTGAACCCGGCGATCCCTGATTTCGCCGCGCCGTAGTTGGCCTGGCCGGGGTTTCCGAGCAGCCCCGAACCCGACGTGAAGTTCACGATCCGGCCGTACCGCTGTTGGCGCATCATGATCGCCGCGGGCTTCGTCGTGTTGAAGTGCCCTTTCAGGTGCACCGCGATGACATCGTCCCACTCTTGCTCGGACATGTTGAAGATCATCCGGTCGCGCAGAATGCCAGCGACGTTGATCAGCGCGTCGATGCGGCCGAACGCGCCGATGGCCGCGCGCACGATCGCCTCGCCGCCATCGACGGTCGCGACGCTGTCGTAGCTGGCGACGGCGGCGCCGCCCTCGCCCTTGATCTCGGCGACGACCTGGTCGGCCGGCCCGGCATCGTGGCCTGTGCCGTCGACGTTGACACCCGGGTCGTTGACGACGACCCGCGCGCCCTCGCGCGCGCAGAGCAGCGCGACGCCGCGGCCGATGCCGCGCCCCGCGCCGGTGATGACGATGCTCTTGCCTTCGAGTGCGCCCATGCCGTTGACCTTCTGCTGGCCCAGCGGAGATGGCAGCGCCGCCGGCCCGGCTCCGTCCGCCGCGGCCGGCAAGCGCATGTCCGCGTGGTTATCCCCGAGAGGGGAGCGCGACCACTGCCGTGCCCGGCGTCGTCTTCTTGCCTTCGTCGTTTTCCGTCCACACGTCGAGTTCGACGATGTTCTCGCCGCCCTCCTGCCGCTTCGCGGTGACGACGCCCTTCACGGTGATCGTCTGGTTGATGAAGTCCATGCCGCGGTAACTGACGCCGAACCTCTTGACGCGGCCCTTGTAGCCCGCGAACGCGAACACGGCGCGCCCCACCTGCGCGTACTTGAACCGCCCGTGCGTGATGTTGTCCGGGATGCCCATCGCCTTGAGCATGGGGAACTTCTCGTCGAAGTGGAGCGGGTTGAAGTCGCCGCTGCCGGCAGCGAACTTCACGAGCTGTTGCTTGTCGGGTGCGATCTTGATCTCGGGCAGTTCCTGCCCTTCCTTCACGTCTTCGTAGTACGTCTGCTCAGCCACGGTGACTGTGCCTTCCTTTCGCCTAGCCCAGGTGGATCGAGGTCAGCCGCTGCTTGGCGACGACCTGGCCGGTGGCCTGGTTCTTAAACACGGATTCGTTCGTGACGAACACCATGTTCCCCTTCACCTTCACATCCGCGAGGTGCGACGTCTCGACCAGCGTGTCGCCGGCGCAGATGTAGTCGAAGTACTCGGTCTCGGTGCCGCCGTCGAGCAGCCCCTTCATCGGCAGGTTGAGCCGCGCGCCGCCCTGTCGCCGCGGGAAGCCGAACGTGGCGTCGTTCGTCTCCGGGCTGAACGCGGGGGTGCCCACGTACCCGAGCGGCGCGACGATACTGCGGAAGCCCTGCGACTTCGCAAAGTCCACGTCGTAGTGGATCGGGTCCGTGGAGCCGATGCCGCGGGCGTACATGCGCACGCTCGTGGTCGTCACCTCGTACACCCACGGCGCGGTCTCGACGCCAAACTGGGCTTTGACTTCGTCCGTGATCTCGAACACTTCTGCCAAGTCGCTACTCCTTCTGCTCAACCCCGGCCGGGAAGCGTCACGAGCGCTGTCCCGGGCGATGTCTTCGTGCCATCAGGTTTTTCCGTCCAGACGTCGAGTTCGATGAAGTGCTCACCGCCCTCGCTGTACTTCTTCGTGATCACGCCGCGGCAGATGATGTCCTGGTCCGGCTCATCCATCCCGCGGTAGGCGCAGCCGAACTTGCGGAGACTGCCGGCTTCGCCCGCCCAGTCGTGCAGCAGCTGGCCGAGGAAGGCGTTCTTGAGCGCGCCGTGCACGATCAGGCCTTTCAGCCCGGTCGACTGCGCAAAGTCCTTGTCGTAATGGATCTGGTAGAAGTCCCCGGAGCCGGCGGCCCAGAGCACGAGTTGCTGCGTGCTGCAGTTCTTCCTGAGCTGCGGGATCTCGTCGCCAGTGTTCACGTCCTCGAAGTAGACCTGTCCCATCGCCGCAGGCGCTCCTAGTACTGGATGACCGTGCCGTACATCTTTGCGACGACTTTTCCGCGCTGGTTCGTGTACGTCGTCTCCCGCTTCGTGATGAGCATCGGGCCGAGGCGGCCTTCCGTCTCCTCAAAGGCGGTGATCTTTGTGCGCGCGGTGATCGTATCGCCGGCGCAGACGCTGTCCTCGTCCGGGAAGTATTCGTAGTCGGTGCCGCCGTTGAGCACCCGCTTGTACGGGATGTTGAAGCCGCGTCCGCCGGTCGGGCCCTGTGGCGGCGCACCCGGGCGGAAGATCGGTGTGCCGAAGAACCCCGGCGGGGCGACGATTGATCGGTGGCCGCGCGCCTTCGCGGCCGCCTCGTCGTAGTAGATCGGGTCTGTGTGCCCGACCGCGCGCGCAAACATGCGGCAGTTCGTCTTCTCGACCTCGAGCGTGGCCGGCGACCCTTCGACGCCGATCGCGGCGCGCATCTCGTCGGTGACCACGGAGTTCTGTGCCTGCGTCATGCGTCCGCTTCGCGCTCAGTCCGCCTCAGCGGCACACGCGCCCGGGAACCTCACGTAAACGTCAGATGGATTCGCGTTCGGACGATAGCACCGGCCCCAACGGGTGTCAACGACCGTTACCGTGAAAGCCGACCGCGCGGGACGGCGCCGCAAACGGCGCACGCGGCGCCCGGCGCGCGCGTTCTCGGGCGGCGCGGGAGACGCCGCCGGCTGCGCGCTCATGCGGGGAGGTGCGCCTGCCGTAATTCCTTGATCGTGTGATACCTCCGCGATAGACTGCCGCGCTTTACGGGAGGTGCACCCGCGCCTCCTTTTGTGTGTTCGGAAACCTCGCTGCGGAGGATGCGCGAGGGGGAGGGAGCGGCCGATGGAACTCGTCTGGCTCGTGCCGGTCACCGGCGTTGCTGCCGCGTTGTTCGCCGTATGGCTGGCGTACGACGTGCTGCGCAGGGACACCGGGACCGCGGCGATGAAAGACATCGCCGACATGATCTTCGAGGGCGCCATGGCGTTCCTCTCGCGGCAGTACCGCACGATCGCCATCCTGGCGATCGTGACGGCGGTCGCGGTGGCGGTGATCGTCGGTTCGATCTCCGAGGGCGTGAAGCCGATCATCTCCGAGAACGGCCAGGTCTCCTTCGGCGAGAACGAGGTCGTCGGCCGCTGGGAGGAGGGCATCCTCACCGGCATCGCGTTCCTCGTCGGCGCGATCTGCTCCGGACTCGCGGGGTACATTGGCATGTTCATCGCGGTGCGGTCGAACATCCGCACGGCGGCCGCGGCGCAGAAGAGCCTGAAAGATGCGATCACCGTGTCGCTTCGTGGCGGCGCCGTCTCGGGCTTTCTGGTCGTGGCGCTGAGCCTGCTCGGCGTCTCCGGCATCTTCCTGGTCTATAGCCGGATCCTCGACAACCCGCCGCAAATCGCGCCGTTCCTCATCGTCGGCTTCGGCTTCGGCGCCAGCTTTGTCGCGCTGTTTGCGCAGCTCGGAGGCGGCATCTACACCAAGGCCGCCGACGTCGGCGCCGACCTCGTCGGCAAGGTCGAGGCGGGGATTCCCGAGGACGATCCGCGCAACGCCGCGGTCGTCGCCGACCTGGTGGGCGACAACGTCGGCGACTGCGCGGGCCGTGGCGCCGACCTGTTCGAATCGATGTCCGCCGAGAACATCGGCGCGATGATCCTGGGTGTGGCGATCTACGCCGTGACCGACCGCATCGAGTGGATCATGTTCCCGCTGGTGCTCCGGTCGTTCGGCATCATCGCCACGATCGTCGGCCTTTCGTCGGTGCCGTTCTTCACGGACTCCGACCCGCACAGCAAGCAGGACCCGATGACCCCGCTGAACTACGGGTACTACATCGTGTCCGCGCTCTCCGTCGTCGGGTTGTTCATCTCGACGTACTTCATGCTCGAAGACGCGTGGGCGTGGTACTTCGCGTGCGGCATCGTCGGCATCCTGACCGGCATCGCGTTCGTGTACATCACGCAGTACTACACGGCGGGCTCGTGGCGCCCGGTGCAGGAGATCGCCGACGCGTCACGCACCGGACCGGCGACGAACATCATCATCGGCACGGCCGTCGGCTTCGAGACGACCGCGATGACGGCGATCTCGATCGGCCTGGCGCTGGTCGTCTCGTTCGTGCTTGGCTCACAGGCCGACATCGCGCCCGGGATCCCGGAATTCACGGCGGGTATCTTCGGTACCGCCGTCGCGACGATGGGCATGCTGATGTCCGCCGCGTACATCCTGAGCATGGACACGTTCGGGCCGATCACCGACAACGCGGGCGGTATCACCGAGATGTCCGGCGCGCCCGAAAGCGCGCGCGAGATCACCGACAAGCTGGACTCCGTCGGCAACACCACGAAGGCGCTCACGAAGGGCTACGCCGTGGCTTCGGCCGGACTCGCCGCGTTCCTGCTGTTCTCGGCGTACCTGGACAAGGTCAAGGAGCGGCTCGAGATCCCGCTGACCGCGGAGCTGCCGATCGACCTGGCGAACGTCGACGTGTTCGTCGGGGGGCTGCTGGGCGTCATGCTGGTGTTCCTGTTCAGTTCGCTCGCGATCCGCGCCGTCGGCAACGCGGGCGGCGCGATCATCGAGGAAGTGCGGCGGCAGTTCCGCAACGACCCGGGCATCATGGCGGGCACGTCGCGCCCCGACTACGCCGCGGCGGTCGACATCACGGCCCGCGCCGCGCTCCGCGAGATGATCCTGCCGGGCATCCTGGCGGTCGGCCTGCCGATCGTCGTCGGCCTGCTGTTCCGCTACACGCGCGACTCCAGCGTCGAAGTCGCGGGCGTGGGCACGTACGAGGACGCGTCGGGCTGGCTGGCAGTGGCGGGCGTGCTCATCGTCGGCACCATCGGCGGCATCATGATGGCGACGGTGCTGAACAACGGCGGCGGCGCCTGGGACAACGCGAAGAAGTTCATCGAGTCCGGCGGGCTCAAGGACGAGAACGGCAAGGTGCTCGGAAAGGGCAGCGACCCGCACAAGGCGGCGGTCGTCGGTGACACCGTCGGCGCCCCGTTCAAGGACACCGCCGGCCCGTCACTGCACGTGCTGATCAAGCTGCTGGCGACGATCACGCTCGTGCTGGCGCCGCTCTTCATTGTCAGCGGGTCGAAGGTCGAGGACGAAGGCGGCACGGCCGAGCCGGCCGGCATCGAGCAACTGGCGCCGGAGGCCATCGCGGCGCCATAGTCGCCGACCAGGCTGCATCGCAAAAGAAGGGGCATCCGGCTGGATGCCCCTTCTGCATTCCGCTGCGACGCCGACTATGCGGTTGCCGACTCTTCGGGCTCCGGCTCCGGCGTGGCGAGCGCGTCCTGCAGCGCCTGCCACGACGCCGCCCACCGCTCCGTGTCGAAGCTGTAGGCGTCGCGGACGGCGCCGCGCATCACCTTGCGGATCGGCGTGCGCGGCAGCGGCTCGTCGGTGAGGATGAATTCCGCCACGCGCTTGTACTGGGCGAGGTCGCGCTGCTGCACCGCGAGGTCCCTGTCGACGAGTTCGGCAACGGCGTCGTGCGTCGGGTCGCCGCCCCCGAGCAGGGCGACCGCCTCGTCGCGGTTCGGATAGATGAGCGCCGTGACCTGCGTCTTGCCGCGTACCTTGCGACCGAACACCAGCACATCCTGGACGAGCCGGCTGCGCTCGATGCACTCCTCGAGCTCGTCGGGGTGCACTTTCTCGCCGGAGTCGAGCACGATGACGAACTTGCTGCGGCCGGTGATCCAGATGTTGCCTTCGTCGTCGATGCGGCCGACGTCGCCGGTGCGGAGCCAGTCACCCATCTTGATGGCGGCGGACTCCTCCGGCGCGCGCCAGTAGCCGGGCGTGATGTTGTCGCCACGGGCGATCAGCTCGCCCTCGCCGTGGATGTTGACGTAGAGCTCCTTCTCGGGCACGTCGATCAGGGCGACCTCGACGCCCTCGATCGCCGGGCCGATCGAGCCGAGCCGCTCCTCGTAGTAGTTCGACATGTAGAACTTCCGCGGGCTCCATCGCTGGATCGAGAGCCCCGGCGACGCTTCGCTCAGGCCCCAGCCCTGGATGATGGCAATGCCGAGCCGCGAGAAATCAAGCGCGACCTGCGGGTTGAGCGCCGCGCCGCCGCTGACCATGAAGCGCAGGCTGCCGCCGAGCCGCTTGTGCAGCTCGCGGAAGACGATGCGCCCGATGTTGATGCCGGTGCGCTTCTTCGTCGCCTCGACGATGCGCAGTCCCTTCTCGAACGTCTCCATCCGCCCCTGCACCTCGATGCTGTGGAGGATGTTGCGGTACATCACCTCGAACAGCGCGGGCACGCCGAGGAAGATCGTGGGCTTCACCTCGGCCATCCGGTCGCGGATGCGGCGCAGGTCGTTTTCGAACGTGATCTCGGCCCCGGCGACGGGCGCGATCACGACCGCGACCAGGAACGGGAAGGCATGGTGCATCGGCAGCACAATGACGACGCGGTCGCGCTCATTGAACGGGATGCACGCGCGCATCTGCCTGTTATTCACCATGAAGTTGCGGTGCGTCAGCATGACGCCCTTCGCGCCGCCCGATGTGCCCGAGGTGAACACGATCGATGCAAGGTCATCGGGCCGGACAGTGCGGCTTGCGAGCGTGCGCCGCGCGTCCTCGCTCGCCTCGCCGGCGATCTCATCGAGCGACGGCGCGCCGTGCGTGTCCTCGCCCGGTTCGCCGGCGACGATCAGCGCGCGCAGTTGCGCGAGGTGCTCACGCAGACGGCTGTACGGCTTCGGCGAAAGGATGGCCATCGCCGGGTCGGCGTGGCGCGACATGGCCGCGATTTCGTGCGGCTTGAGGTCGAAGTAGATCGGCACGGCGACGGCGCCCGTGAGGACGATCGCGTAATACGCGCGCACCCAGTCGTAGCCGTTCTCCATGACGAGCAGCACGCGCTCGCCCGGCTGCAGCCCGCGCGCGACGAGCCCGGCGGCGAGGTTGTGCGCGTCGCGGTAGATGTCCGCGCCGGTGTGCCGCTGCCACTGGCGGCGCTGCTTCTGCTGGAACAGCACCTTGTCGTTCCACGTGCGGCGCAGGTGGTCCAGGTGCTCCGCAAAGGTCGCAGGGTAGAGGTCGTCGTGCGTCCGGGTGTCCGCGGTGGCTTCGTCGTGAGTTGGCCGTGAAATGCCGAGTACCATCGTGAAGCGCGTCTCCAGGCCTGCGGGGGCCACTACAAGCTCATGCCGACCGTGACGCGAGGTGTCGGCGCCTGGGAGATCGCGTGCCGGAAGTATACCCGCGCCACGGCAATCGCGGTGCTCGCGTTCTGTCAACGAATGCGCCGCAATCCTGATTCGATCGTAGCGGCCGCCCCGGGAACCCGTGAGGTACGAACGGACTATTGCGCTTGACGGAATCCGGCTAAAAGTCGCCCTCGCCGCGCAGGTTGCCGTTGCTCCGGCGCAGCTTTTCGAGCGCCTGCGCCTCGATCTGGCGGGCGCGCTCGCGCGTCACACCGAGCTCGTTGCCGACGATGTCGAGCGTCCGCGGGCGGCCATCCTTGATCCCGAACCGGAGCTCGATCACCGTCCGCTCGCGAGGAGTAAGCACATCAAGCGCCGAGCGGACGCGCTCGCGCAGCAGCTGGCGCGATGCCTCTTCTTCCGGCGAAGGCGCCATCACGTCCTCGAGGACGCTGCCAAGCGTGCCTTCCTCCTCCTCGCCGACGGGCGTCTCGAGCGAGACGACGGACTGGCGAAGGGCACGGGCCGCTTCGCGCACCTTGTCGGGCGGCATGCCCATCTGGCGGGACAGCTCGGATGTCTTCGGCTCGCGGCCGAAGCGCTGGAACAGCTTCTCGCGCGCCTGCGAGTACTTGGAAATGAGCTCCGTGATGTGGATCGGCAGCCGGATCGTGCGCCCCTTGTCGGCGATGGCGCGGCCGACGGCCTGGCGGATCCACCACGTCGCGTACGTGCTGAACCGGAAGCCGCGGCGGTGCTCGAACTTCTCGACGGCGCGCATCAGGCCGCCATTGCCTTCCTGGATGAGGTCCATCAGCGGCATGCCTCGGCCGGCGTACTTCTTCGCCACGCTGACCACCAGGCGGAGGTTGGCGTTGACCATGTGCTCTTCGGCCTTCTGCGCCCGCTCCCGCGCCGCCTTGATGTACGGCATCAGGATGCGCAGCCGGGCGGCGAGCGCGCGGGCGGTCGGCCGCGTGACGCCGCGCGCGATGATGTCGTTGGCCTCGTTCAGCGCCTTGTGCGCGTCAGGCGGGAAGATGCGCTGGGCGACGGACAGCGTGATGAGCAGCGGGCGCGCCTGCGCGACGTTGCGCTTGCTCGCCGCCGACACCTGCTCCTCGAACGGCTCATCGAGCCGGTCCTGGATGGATTCGGCAAGCGCCGGGAAGAACAACTGGTCGGTGAACGCGCCGCGCGCGAAGCCCTTGAGCGCCTTCGACCGGCGCACGAGCGCCAGCCCGTCCCTGAGTTCGCACAGGAAGCGCACAGCGAGCTGCTCGTCGGCCGGGATGCTGCCGTGCTCCTCCAGGAAGGCGTCGCTCAGTTCCTCGAAGATGCGGCCGTTTTCGATGTCCTTGGCGAGCTGCACCTCCTCCTCGGGGCGGAGCAGCTTGTAGCGGGCGATTTCGTTAAGGTAGAGCTCGACGGAGTCGGGCGTCTCGCCCATCGGCTCCTCGGCCTCGGGGCGCACGACGACGGCCGGGACCGGCGCCGGCGCCCGGGGCGGCGCGATCTCGTCCATCTCCTCTTCAGGCACGATGTCGATGATCTCGTCTTTTGGTTTAACTTGCCTAACCATTTCTCACCAACGTTTCGAAGCGAATCCACCGTCCGGGTCGGAGGCCATCCAGCGCTGCGGGCGGCTCAGACGACGTCTGGCAGCGGCCACTTGAGGTCGCAACTCAGGCATCGAGCCTGGACCATGATGCTGCCATTCCAATAGCTGGCTGTGAAGTTCTTACGGCAGCGGGGGCATTCCGGTTCGCCGAGGCGCACCTCGCGGGCACGGTCGGGTGCCGCCGCGCGGTCATCCTTGCCGTCAGGGGCGTTCATTCCACCTCTTTCGAGGGTATTGTACACCTGCCCGGCTTCAGCTTCTATTGCAGAGCCATGCGAGTTTGCTTGACGAAATGGCAGAGTCCGCAGGTCTGACCGGTGTCAGGCGTCGGCGGCGCCCTGTTCGTCGTCGATTTCGTCCTCGTCGGCGTACCAGTCGCGGATCGAGACGCAAGCGCCGCGCCGCTGGGGATGGCGGACCGTAAAGCCGCCATCGCGGAGCAGGCCGAGCATATGCCACTCGAACCCGACCAGCGCGGCGACCTCGTCGTCGGCGCCGATCTTGTCGAGTGCGATGGGGTAGGGCGGCGGCAGGTAGCGTTTGGCCGCCAGCGACCCGACATAACGTCCGCACCGGTCGCAGACGAGGCCAGCGCGAATCGCGTCGATGAACTCGGCCATGGTGCGGGGCGGCGAGTCGGCCATCGCGCGCATTCTACCGGCAGGACCACCGTGGCGGGCGAACGGCCCAGAAGTCAGGGAGTTCCCTGATTCCGCGCGGATCGGCGCCCTGATCTAATGCCGCCATGGTCACATCAACACGCCGCACCGTCGCACGCCGTCCGGCCGCCGCGCCGGCGCCGCTCCGCATCGTCGCGCGGCCGGAGACGAACCGGGTCATCGCGGGCGACTGCCTGCAGGTGATGGCTGGCTGGCCCGACGGGTGCATCGACCACTGCATCGTCGACCCGCCGTTTAACATCGGCTCGGGCAGCGGGCGGAAGGGGAAGGCGGGGCTGGGCTGGGCGTTCTCGTCGCACGTGACGATGGAAGAGGCGTGGGACACGTTCACGAAGGACGAATTCTTCGCGTTCAACGCCGCATGGCTGCGCGAGGTGTCGCGCGTGGTCAAGCCGAACGGGAATATCCTGGTCTTCGGGACATACCACAACATCTATCAGCTGGGGTTCATCCTCCAGAACATCCTCGACCGGCGGGTGCTGAACTCGGTCGTCTGGTTCAAGCCGAACGCCCAGCCGAACATCACCGCGCGGACGCTGACGGAAAGCACCGAGCAGATCATCTGGGCGGTGAACGAGACGCCGGCGAAGGCGACGGGCTGGACGTTCAACTACTGGGACGCGAAGGAGATGAACGGTGGCAAGCAGATGCGCAACGTGTGGCAGTTCCCCGTGACGCCGGCGAGGGAGCGTACCGCCGGCAGACACCCGTCGCAGAAGCCGGTCGCGCTGATCGAGCGCGCGGTGCTGCTGGCGACGAAGCCCGGTGAACTCGTCCTCGACCCCTTCGGCGGCGCGGGCACGCTCGCCGTCGCGGCGCAGCGCCACGATCGCGAGTGGCTCGTCATCGAGAGCGTGCCGGAGTACGCGGAGATCGCGCAGCGACGGATCGACGCGGCGCGCTAATCGGCGTCGGCCGTCCAGAGCGGCGCCTGGCCGCTGCCCGACGCGTCGACGAGCTTCGAACACTGGATGCCCAGCAGCCGAAAGCGGTCACCCTCGCGCACGACGCCGTCGAGCAGCTGCGACGCGACGGCCTCGATCGTCGCGGCGCTCGCGACCGGCGCCTTGAGGCTCGACTGGCGCGTGCACGTCTTGAACCACGCGTAGCGCAGCTTGATGGCGATGGTGTGCGCCAGTACATCCGCGTGCCGCATCCGCCGCTCGACCTCCGCCGCCAGGTGCGCGAGCTCGTCGCGCAGCTCCGGGCCGTCGGGCAGGTCGTGGGCGAACGTGGTCTCGGCGCCGACCGATTTGCGCTCGTACGACGTCTCGATCGGCCGCTCGTCGACACCGCGCGCCATATCGCGCAGGAACGGGCCGCGCGAGCCGAACAGCAGCGATAGCTCGCCTTCGCTGCGCGCCGCCAGGTCGCCGATCGTGCGGATGCCCGAGCGGACCATCGCCTGCTCGGTGCGCGGGCCGACGCCCCACAGCGCACGGATGGGCAGCGGCGCGAGGAACGCGGCCTCGCCACCGAACGGCACGATGAGCAGGCCGTCGGGCTTGCCCATGTCGGACGCGATCTTGGCGATGCTCTTGTTCGTGCCGCCGCCGATCGACACCGTGAGCGAAACCTCGTCGCGGACGCGGCGCTTGATCTCGCGGCCGATGCGCTCGGCATCCTTCGCGGACGACGCGATGGCGCTGACGTCGAGGTACGCCTCGTCGAACGACAGCGGCTCGATGAGCGGCGTGTGGGCACGGAAGATCGCCATGACCGCGCGGGAGAGTTCGCCGTAGCGGTCGAAGCGTGGCGGCACGCGCACGGCATCGGGGCAGAGGCGCATGGCGCGGGACATGGGCATGGCGGAACGGATGCCGAACGCGCGCGCCTCGTACGAGGCGGCGGCGACGACGCCGCGCGCCTCCGGCGGGCCGCCGACGACGACCGGCCGGCCGCGCAGCGCCGGATCATCGAGCTGTTCGACGGAGGCGTAGAACGCGTCGAGGTCGGCGTGCAGGATGATGCGGGTCATGGGGCAGGATAGCCCGGGTGGGGAAGGGGTCGCGGGCGCGAAGGCTTGAACAGATAAGCACATTTGTTCTATCATACCGGCAACGCCTCCTTCCCGTGAAGTCCCCCGCCGGGAAGCAGGCCTCATCTCCCATCCGGAGCCGCCATGCGCCTGGCATGCATCGCTGTCCCCAACTTCCGCATCGCCCTGGAGCGGGCGCGTGACCGCGGGCTCGCCGGACGGGCGATCGCCATCGGCGAGCCGCCGCCGGGGGCGAACGAAGTGCTCGATTGCTCGCCGGAGGCGGCGGTTGCGGGCATCCGCGCCGGCATGCCGCTGCGCGACGCGCGCACGCTGCTGCCCGATCTGCAGTTGCTGCCGCCGGACCCCGTGCACTACGCTCGCTCATTCGAGGCGCTGCTCGATGCGCTGGAGGGCGCCGAGCCGTCCGTCGAGCCGGGCGAGGATGGCGTGGCGTTCGCGGCGCTCGACCCGCGCGCGGACGAAGAGACGGCGTGGGCCGCGGCGACGCGCCTGGTGCGGGCAGCGCGTGAAGGCGCGGGCGTCGCCGCGAGCGCGGGGCTCGCCGAGGGCAAGTTCATCGCCTGGTGCGCCGCTTCGGTGGGCGCGCCGGGCGAGGCGACGATCGTGCCGGCGGGGCGCGAGGCGGCGTTCGTCGCGCCACTCAGCACATCGTTTCTGCCGGTGTCGTACGAGGCGCAGCGCAAGTTCGCGCTGTACGGCCTGCGCACGATTGGCGACGTCGCGGCGTTAGCGCTGCCAGCGGCGCAGGCGCAGTTTGGACGCGAAGGCAGGCGCATCCACGAGCTCGCGCGCGGCATCGACATGGCGCCGTTCTTGCCGCGCGCACGCCGCGAGCCCGTCGCCGGCACGCTGGCGATGCCCGCGCCGACGGTGAACAGCGCAGCGCTCCTCATCGCCGCGCGGCAGCTTGCAGGGCGTCTGCTGCAGCTGCCGGCGATGCGCTACCGGCAGGTGCGCCAGCTGCGTCTGCGTCTGCTCCTGCTCGATGGCGGGAGCTGGGAGCGCACGCCGACGTTTCGCGAACCGCTCGGCGATGAAGAGGCGATCGTCTTCGTGCTGAAGAAGCTGCTCGAGCCGCTGCAGCTCGCCGGCCCCGTGGAGGAGATGTCGCTCGAGTTCATCGGCCTGACATCGGAGACGGGGAAGCAGCGCAGCCTGCTGTTCGCCGAGCAGTCGCGGCGCAGAGCGCAGCTGCTGGCGGCACTGCGGCAGTTAAAGGCGCAGTTTGGTGAGGCCCAGGTCGCGCGCGTGGTGGAGGTGGAACCATGGTCAAGGATCCCGGAACGAAGGTACGCCCTCATCGACTACGACCTCTAGCGTCGCCACAGCGCCTGCGGGTGGAGGTGGACGCCGCGGGCTGCCCGTGCGCGCTGCTGCACGAAGGCGCAATGCGCGCGGTCGCCGCGGTCCAGGACCGCTGGCGCATCGACGACGAATGGTGGCGGGAGACGCCGGTCTCGCGCATGTACTACCAACTGCAGATCGAAGGAGGGCGCGTGGTGACGGTGTACCGCGACCTGACCGGAGGCGGATGGTGCGTGCAGCGGTACTAGCACAGGAGCAGCGCGATGGCCGGCTATCGCGCTGAGCTGCACCTGCATTCGTGCTGGTCGATGCTCGACGGCGCGTCGAGCATCGAAGAGCTGGCGATGCGCGCGCGGGCGCTCGGCTACGAGGCGCTCGCGCTTACCGACCACGACGGCCTGTACGGCTCGATGGAGTTCGCGCAGACGATGCGGGCTTTCGGCCTGCGCGCGATCACCGGCGCGGAAGTGACGCTCGAGGACGGCCACCACCTGACGCTGCTGGCGAGAGATGTCGAAGGGTACGGCAACCTGTGCCGCCTGCTGACGGCGGCGCACCTCGCCGGCGAGCGCAAGGAGCCCCGCCTGCCGCTCGATGCGCTGGCCCGGCACAGCGCGGGGCTGATCGCGCTGTCGGGATGCAAGCGCGGCGAAGTGCCGTCGCTCGCCGCGGCCGGCGACATGGCGGGGGCACGGGCGGCGGCGCGGCGGTACGCGTCGTGGTTTGGGAGCGAGAACTTCTACATCGAACTGCAGCAGAACCTGGTGCACGGCGACACGGAGCGCTGCCGCCGGCTCGTCGCGCTCGCGCGGGACGAGGGCGTGGCGTACGTCGCGACGAACGACGTGCACTACCACGAGCGCGACCGCCACCGCCTGCAGGATGTGATGGTGGCGATCCGCCATCGCGGCACGCTCGAGTCGACGCACCGCGAGCGGCGCGAGAACTCGGAGTACTACCTGAAATCTCCCGAGGAGATGGCCGGGCTGTTCGCCGAATGGCCGGAGGCAGTCGAGGAGACATCGCGGATCGCGGCGCGGTGCACATTCGACCTGGCGGCGGACCTCGACTACAAGTTCCCGGACTACGCGACGCCCGACGGCTCGACCGCGGATCAGCACCTCGAAGACGTGTGCCGGGCGGCGGCGCGTGAGCGCTACGGGCTGATCGGCGGCAGCATCCCGCGCGCCGTTGAAGAGCGCCTGTGCGAGGAGTTGCGCCTCGTGCGGAAGCACGGGCTTTCGGGGTTCTTTCTCATCTACAAGGACCTGCTCGACCTGAGCCGCGAGGTGGCGGCCGAGGTGCGCGGCCAGCACAGCGCGCGCGGCAAGTCAGGCCTGCCGCCCGGGCGCGGGCGCGGGTCGTCGGTGAGCTCCATCATCTGCTACCTGATCGGGCTGTCGCATGTCGACCCGATTGCGCACGGGCTGTACCTCGGGCGCTTCCTCAACGACGAGATCGCGTCGGTGCCGGACATCGACCTCGACTTTCCGCGGGAGATCCGCGAGCAGCTGATCCTGCGCGTGTACGAGACGTTCGGCCGCGAGCACGCGGCGCTCGTCGCCAGCTTCCCGACGTATCGCCTGCGCAGCGCAATCCGCGATGTCGGCAAGGCGCTGGGCATCGCCGACAGCGAGCTCGACCGGCTGGCGAAGCGCGCCGGGTGGGGCACGGGCGCCGACGTCGGCGAGGAGATGCAGCGGTACCCGGAGTACGCCGGCAGGGCCGGTGCGCCGATCTGGCGCGACCTCATCGATCTGTCGCAGCAGATCTCGGGCTTTCCGCGGCACTTGAGCCAGCACGTCGGCGGCATGGTGATCTCAACGCGGCCGATCGTCGAGCTCGTGCCGGTCGAGCGCGCGGCGATGGACGGGCGGTACATCTGCCAGTGGGACAAGGATTCGATCGACGACGCGCGGTTCATCAAGATCGACTTCCTCGCGCTGGGCATGCTCTCGCTCGTCGAAGAGTGCTGCGACCTGATCGCCGAGCAGCACGGCCGCATCCAGGACCTGAGCCGGATCGACTTCAACGACCCGGAGGTGTACGACATGATCTGCGAGGCGGACACCGTCGGCGTCTTCCAGATCGAGAGCCGCGCGCAGATGCAGATGCTGCCGCGCACGCGCCCGCGATCGATCGAGGATCTGACGGTGCAGGTGGCGATCATCCGGCCGGGGCCGATCGTCGGCGGGGCGGTGAACCCGTACGTGCGGCACCGGCAGGCGCAGCTCGCCGACCCGTCGTTCGTGCCGCCGTTCGACCACCCGAGCCTGGAGCCGGCGCTCGGGGAGACGCTCGGCGTGATCCTGTACCAGGAGCAGGTGCTGCAGGCGTCGGTCGCGGTCGCCGGGTTCACCGAGGGCCAGGCCGACGCGCTGCGCCGGGCGATGAGCCGCAAGCGTTCGCGCGAGAACATGGAACGGTTCTACGAGCTGTTTCGCGATGGCGCCGTCGCGCGCGGCGTTTCGGCAGAGGTAGCGAAGACGGTGTTCGAGAAGATCATCGCATTCGCCGAGTTCGGCTTTCCGAAGAGCCACGCGGCGGCGTTCGCGTTCCTGGCGTACCAGTCGGCGTGGCTGCGGCGCTACTACACCGTCGAGTTCACGTGCGCGCTGCTCAACGCGCAGCCGATGGGCTTCTACCCGCCGCACGTGCTCGTGCACGACGCGAAGCGCCACGGCGTGCGCGTCCTCTCGCCCGATATCAACGCCAGCGGCGCGACGTGCACGGTCGAGGATGGCGCGCTGCGCATCGGCTTCGGCTATGTGCAGGGGATCGGCGGCGACACGGCGAAGGCGATCGCGCAGGAGCGCGCGCGGAACGGCGCCTACGCGTCGCTCGCGGACTTCATGCGGCGCATGAGCGTGGCCGAGGCGGCGCCGCGCGCGCAGGCGATCGAGAACCTCGTGCAGGTCGGCGCGTTCGACGCGTTCGGGCTGAACCGGCGTGAGCTACTGTGGCAGACCGGCTTGCTGTACCGCCCGCCGTCGACACAGATGGCGCTGCCGCTGCCGGTCGAGCAGGACTGCGCGCCGCTCGCCGATCTCAGCGAATGGGAGCGCATGGCCGCGGACTACAACCTGCTATCGCTGTCGCCGGGATACCACCCGATGGCCATGCTGCGCCCGTCGCTCGGAGAAGGCGCGCCGTCGTTGCTGCACCTGCAGCGCATGCCCGACGGGCTGTCGATCAGCGTGCCGGGTATGGTCGTCTGCCGTCAGCAGCCGATGACGGCGAAGGGATTCATCTTTCTGCTGCTGGAGGATGAGTTCGGCATGGTGAACGTCATCGTGCCGCCGTGGCTGCACGAGCGGCAGCGCGCGGAGGTGCGCAGAGAAGCGTTTGTCGTCGTGCACGGCGAGTTGCAGCGCAAGGAGAACACGGTGAACCTGCTGGCCGAGCGGTTCGAGCGTCTGCCGATCCCGAAGTCGATGCGTCCGCCGGAATCCCACAACTGGGGCCGTTAGCCGGCCGCCGGCGAAGCCTCCGCTGACGAAATGCCTGTCATGCGCTCGCTGATCTCCCACAGGCGGCGGGCGGCGTCGTCATCAAGCGCCGCCGGGTGCGGCGCCGCCGGCGCGCAGTTGACGAAGTACCGTCCGGTGACGCCTTCGACGTCGGGGGACGACGCGAGGTAGATCGACGTGGCGGCGCCGCGTTCCGGGCTGAGCAGGAACGGCGCGAGACCGCGCATCACGATGCCGAACATCCTCCCGGTGACGCTCGTGTTCGTCTTGCCGAAGCCCGTGCGCACGACGCCCGGATGCAGGCTGTTCGCCGTCACAGCGGTGCCTTCGAGCCGCCGCGCCAGCTCGTTCGTGAAGAGCACATTCGCCAGTTTCGACTGCCCGTACGCGCGATAGCCGCGGTACCCGCGCTGATCCTGCTGCGGGCGCTCGAAGTCGATGCTCTGGCCCTCGTGCGCGCGCGAGCTGACGTTGATGACGCGGGCCGGCGCGCTAGCGACGAGGCGCTCACGCAGGAGGTGCGTTAACAGGAAGTAGTTGAGGTGGTTCGTCGCCCAGGTGCGCTCGATGCCGTCAATCGTCGCGCTGTACGACGTCTGCAGCGCGCCGGCGTTGTTGAGCAGCACATCGATGCGCCCGGCGGCGTCGAGGATCTCGCCCGCGACGCGGCGCACGTCGGCCTGCGACGACAGGTCGGCCACGAGCAGGTCGCCCGTCCCGTCGCCGGCGTTGCGCACGTCGGCAAGCGCCGCCTCGCCGCGCTCGCGGCTGCGGCACACCAGCACGATCCGCGCGCCCATCGCCGCGAGCGCGACCGCCGTCGCCCTGCCGATGCCGGAGTTGGCGCCGGTGATGATGACGTTCTTGCCAGCCATCGCGCTGTCAGCGGCCATGCGTGCGAGTATACGTCACGCCTGCCGCGAGGGCCGAAGGGACGTATCGGCTCACCGCGGGAGCATGTACCCTCGCAGGGCGAATCACCATCAACATGCGCGAGGTAGAGCGATGACGGAGATGACCGGCGGCGAACTGTTGCTTCGGAGCCTGCACGCCGAGGGTGTGCGGCACGTCTGGGCGATCCCGGACGGCACGTATATGATCTTCCTGGAGGCGCTGGAGCGGCTCGGGCCGGAGCTGGGCATGGAGCTGATCGTGCCGGCGCACGAGGCGGCGGCGGCGCACGCGGCCGACGGCATGACCCGCGTCACTGGCGCGCCGGCCGTCGTGATGGCCTGCGCTGGGCCGGGCGCCGCCAACCTCATCTCGGGCGTGCTCTGCGCGCAGGACGAGGGCAGCCCCGTCATCGCCATCACCACGACCCGCCGGTCCGACATCGCCTACCCGCATCTGGGCGGGATGCAGGTGCTGGACCAGATCGCGTACTACAAGCCCGCCGTGAAGTTCAGCGCGCAGGTCAACCACTGGAAGCGCATCCCCGACATCGTCCGGCACGCGTTCCGCGCGGCGATGGCAGGCCGCCCGGGCCCGGTGCACATCGAGATCCCCGAGGACCTGCTGATGCAGCGCGACGACGCGAACGCCGCCGCCATCTGGCCCGCGGAGGAACCGGCGTGGGCGGCGCGCCCCACGGCCGACGCGCGCGCCGTGCGCAAGGCGGCCCAGATGCTCGCCAGCGCGAAGACGCCGCTCATCCACTGCGGCGGTGGGACGCAGCGCTCGGGCGCCGGGGCGGAGGTGCGGGCGCTCGCCGAGTACCTCGGCGCGCCGGTGACGACCGGCGCGGGGTCTCGCGGCATCGTCCCGGACGGCCACCCGCTCGTCGCGCAGCCCGTATCGCCCGCGTCCGCGATGGCGAAGCAGATGGCCGACGTCATCCTCGCTGTCGGCACGCGGTTTGGCGAGCTCGACTTCTGGGGCCGGCCGCCACTGTGGGGCGACCCGTCGAAACAGGCGACGATCCAGGTCGATGCGGACTCGCGGAACATCGGCCTGAACAGGCGCGTGGACGTGGGGCTCGTCGGCGACGCGAAGGCGGTGCTGGAGCAGATTTTCGAGGCGGTGCGCGAACTCACGCCCGCGCGCCCGCACTACGGCGGCCTCGACGCCGTGCAGGCGGCCGACCGCAAGTGGCGCGACGAGATGGACGCGCGTGTCGCTGACATGGAGCGCCGTCCCATGGTGCCCGGCCAGGTCTTCACCGTCGTCAGCGATTTCTTCCCGGATGACGCCGTCGCCGCGATCGACGGCGGCAACACCTGCGTGTGGGCGGCCCACTACCTCCGCGTGCGCGCCGAACGGTCGATGCTCTGGACGTCGAACGCGGGTCACCTCGGCACGGGGCTGCCGTTCGCGATCGGCGCCAAGATCGCGGCGCCGGAGCGCACGGTGTACTGCGTGACGGGCGACAGCGCGTTCCGCTTCAACATGCAGGAACTGGCGACCGCGGCTCGCTACGGCCTGCCGATCGTCACCGTCGTGTCCGTCGACGGCGCATACGGCATGGAGAAGAGCGCGCAGGCGCGCGTCTGGGGCCGCGAGGCGCCGTGGTTCGGCAGCGAGCATGCGCCGGTGCGTTACGACCAGGTGGCGATCGCGATGGGGTGCCACGGCGAGTACGTCGACCGTGCGGCGGACCTTGCGCCGGCGCTGCAGCGCGCGGTGGACAGCAAGCGGCCGGCGGTGATCCACGCCGCCGTCGATCCCGTCGAGAACACGACCCCGCCGGGGCTCGCGCTGTGGGCGGCGGCGCGCTCGGCGAAGTGAACATCGACGGCGCCGTCGCGATCGTGACGGGCGGTGGCGCCGGCATCGGCCGGGCGACGGCGCTCGCGCTGGCATCGGCCGGAGCGGCCGTGGTCGTCGCCGACATTGACGCCGCCGCCGCCGGCGAGACGCAGCGCGCGATCGAGCGGGCGGGGGGCCGGGCATCGTGCATCCGCACCGACGTCACGCGGCAGGAAGACATCGACGCCATGGTGGCGGCGGCGGTGGAGCGGTACGGCGGCCTGCAGATCCTCCACAACAACGCCGGCATCAACGCCGGGTGGCCGCGCTTCCCGGAGGCGAGCGCCGAGCGCTGGCAGCGCACACTCGCGATCAACCTGTGGGCCGTCATCGCAGGTACGCAGGCGGCGATCCCCGCGATGCGCGCGGCGGGTGGCGGGACGATCGTCAACATGGCGTCGCTCGCGGGGCTCGTGCGTTACGAGACCGATCCGATCTACGCGGCGACCAAACACGGAGTTGTGGGGTTCACACGCGCGCTGGCGTTCCTGAAAGACGAGGCGAACGTGCGCGTCAATTGCGTCGCGCCGGCGTTCGTCGATACAGAGTTGCCACGGCGGCGGCTGGGCGACATGCCCGACGACGAACGCGGACGATGGCAGGCGGCGCTTGACCGCACGCCGATGATCTCGCCGGCCGAGGTCGCCGGCGCCGTACTGGCGCTCGTCCGCGACGATACGCGCGCCGGCGAGGTGCTCGCGCTGATCCATGGGCGCCCACCGCAGTTCGTGGCGGCGCCAGCCGTCTAGCAGAGGGGGGAGGACGTGAAGGAACTGCGCGACAAGGTCGCGGTCGTGACGGGCGGCGCCAGCGGCATCGGCCGGGCGATGGCCGAGCGGTTCGCCGCCGAAGGGATGAAGGTCGTGCTCGCCGACGTCGAGAGCGAGCCGCTGGCTCGCGCCGAACAGGAGATGCGCGCCGCCGGCGCCGCCGTCGCGTCGCTGCGCACGGACGTTTCGTGCGGGGAGGACATCGACGCATTGGCGAAGTTCACGCTCGATACGTTCGGCAAGGTGCACGTGGTGTGCAACAACGCCGGCATCGGCATCGGCGGGACGATGGCATGGCAGCAGACGGTGCGGGACTGGGAGTGGGTGCTCGGCGTCAACCTGTGGGGCGTCATCCATGGCATCCGCGCGTTCGTGCCGATCATGCTTGAGCAAGGCGACGAGTGCCACATCGTCAATACGGCGTCCGGCGCGGGGCTGCACCCGCGTCCGGGGCTGGCGATGTACTCGACGACAAAGCACGCGGTCGTCGCCCTCTCGGAGTCGATGTACCACGAGCTGGCGATGTCCGGCGCGACGATCGGCGTGTCGGTGCTGTGCCCGGCGGTCGTGAACACGCGCATCGGCGAGTCAGAGCGCAACCGTCCCGACGGCTTTCGGAACGAGCATGCCGACCCGGCGGCCAGCGAGCGGATGCAGAACATGGAGAAGGCGTTCCGCGCCCTGCTGGCGACCGGCCTGCCGCCCGCCGAGGTCGCGGCCGCCGTCGTCGACGCGGTGCGCGACGGACGGTTCTACATCATCACGCACGAGATCACGAAAGAACGCGTGCGCGTCCGGATGGACGACATGCTTTCGGGGCGCAACCCGACGATGACGCCGTAAGGCGAATCAACTCGACGTAACGAGGGCATCCCGGCACGCGCAGTTGAGCCCGGGCGTGAATGCCGTACGATCGGTGGACACATGGTGACGGCGGCATCGCCGCACGCGAGAGGAGCACTGGATGCCTGAGGGATGGGAAATCGGCCTGTTCTTTCACTTCATCGGCCTGGCCGCGCTGGCCGGAGGGATCGCCCTGTCGGTCGGGACGTACGTGATGATGCGCCGATCACAGAGCGTGCAGGAGATGCGCGTCTGGGCGGACCTCGGACGCATCCTCGGCAAGTATCCGATCACGGCGGCCGCCTCGGTCGTCCTGTTGCTGTCCGGGGGTTACCTGGTGCAGGAGAGCGACCCGGTCTGGGGTTGGGACGATGGCTGGATCGCGTTCTCCGCAATCGCGCTCATCGTGGCCGCGCTCGTCGGGGCGCTCGTGATCTCGCCGCGCATGAAGGACGCCGGCGCCGCCTCCGGACAGGCGCCCGATGGCCCGGTGCCGCCCGGCATCACCCAGAAGCTGCGCGACCCGCTCCTGTTCGGCGCCATCGGCATGAACAGCACGCTGATGATCGGCGTCCTATGGAACATGGTGATGAAGCCCGGCAGCTTCGCGTCGCTGCTCACCCTGGTCGTCCTCGGCGCCATCGGTGCGGCCGCGGCGTACACGCAGATGGAGCGCGAGTAGCGGGTGCCGGCTGGCGGCCCCACGGTGGGGCGCAAGCCGACACGGCGGCTCACTCCCGCCAGCTGACTTCGAACAGGTGCACCGGATCGTCGAAGCCGCGCAGGACGGCGGCGCCGTGGTCGGCGAAGAGGAACCGCTTGCCGGCGGCGAGCTCACGCACAACGTTCGCCGCGAGGATCTGCCCGGGCTCGGCGCGGGCGCAGATCCGTGCCGCCACCTGCACCGACGTGCCGAAGAGGTCGCCGTCCTCGGCGACGGGCTCGCCGGCGTTCAGGCCGATGCGCACGCGGACGCGCTCGTCGGGCTCGCGCTCGTTGCGCTCGGCGAACGCACGCTGGATCGCCGCCGCGCAGGCAAGGCCGGCTGACGCCATGCCGAAGGACGCCATGATCCCGTCGCCCGTATGCTTGATCTCGGCGCCGCCGTTGTCACGCAGCGCCGCGCGGATGATCTCGTTGTGGCGCCGGAGCACGTCCTGCGCCGCGGCGTCGCCCAGCCGTTGTGTCATGGACGTCGACGCCTCGATGTCCGTGAACATCAATGTGAGCAGGCCCGACTGAGGCGCTGGCGCCTCACGTGCCCGCATGGTGCCGCCAAATACGAAGTCGCGGAGCATCGACATCAACACCGCGAGGTTGTCGAACGGCACGTGGTCGCCCGTGTATCGTGCAAGGCTCGCATTCGGGATGGCGCCGGCAAGCCTGCGCGCATGCTCGAATGGCACCGCGCGGTCGGTCTCGCTGTGGATCACGAGCGTCGGCGCCTGGATGCCGCCGAGCAGGTCGCGCACGTCGGTCTCGATGTTGGCCTGCAGCATGGCGGCGGCGTCGGCGCGCTTCGCGGACTCCCGCTGATAGGTCGCGAACCGCTCCTGCGTCTCCTTGTCCGCGCTCGGCACGAAGATGTCGGTCATCGTCTTGGAACCCAGCCCCCACTCCGCCGCGATCAGCGCGACGAGCGCGTCCGCGGCGGCCGAATGACCAAGGTATGCGAACGTCCCCTGCAGGATCAGGTGCGATACGCGATCCGGATGTCGCGAAGCATGTGCGATGGCGACAGGTCCACCCTCGGACATGCCGCGGATGGCGTAGCGATCGAGCCCGAGCTTGTCGATGACGGCTTCGAGGTCGAGCAGCCGCCGCTCCAGGGTGAAATCGCTGACTCCGCGGTCCGAGAGTCCAGTCCCGCGCTTGTCGTACCGCACGAGCGTGAAGTCCTGTGCCAGGTCCTCGATGCTCGCCTTCATGTGCGGTAGCTCCATGTCCATCTCGAGGTGGCTCACCCATCCGGGGACGAGGACGAGCGGGTAGCCGGAGCCGAGCAAAGAGAACGCGATCTGGACGCCGTCGGCGGTCGTGCAGAACTGGATACGCTGTTGCATGGGCACGAGCATAGCACAGGCTAAACGCGGAAATCGCGCGGCCGGCGGACGAGCCGGTTGGCACCATCCCCGGATGAACGGCGTCGGGTAGACTCCGATGATGCGATTGACTTCGCGATGGCTCGCGCTTCCGGCGATCGCGCTGGCGTTCGGCATGGCATGCTCCGGCGGCAGCCCGCCGAAGGCGCCGACGGCCGAGCCGACGGTCGCGCTCGATGCCGCAAGCATGACAGCCGGCTACGCCGGGCGGGGTCCGTTTGGCGCCGGCGTGACCACGATCGACCTCGTCGACACATCTCGCGGCACGGCGGAAAACCGCGAGGCGCCCGCGCTCGCCGAGCGGCGGCTGCCGGTGGAAGTCTGGTATCCGGCGGCGCCCGGCGTCTCGGCTCCGGAGGCGCGCGACGTGCCCCTCGCTGACGACGGCCCGTACCCGCTCGTCGTGTTCGCGCACGGCTTCTCGTCGTTCCGCCGCCAGTCCGCGACGTTCGCGCAACACCTGGCGAGCCATGGATACGTGGTCGCGTCGCCCGATTTCCCTGAGAGCAACATCGCTGCGCCGGGCGGCCCGCGCCTCCAGACGGTGCTCGAACAGCCCGACGACGTCTCGTTCGTCATTGACGAGCTGCTGGCACGCGGGGAGATGCCGGACGGTCTCCTCGCCGGCGCCATTGACCCGGACCGGATCGGCATGTCGGGGCACTCGCTCGGCGGCATGACGGCGATGCTCACCGGGTACGGCACCACCGCGGACCCGCGCGTGCGTGCGATCGTGCCAATCTCGCCGCCGGGGTGCATGCTCGGCGACGACCGCACTGAAGGGCCCGCAACTCCGACGATGGTGATCGGCGGCTCGCGCGAGTTGATCGTTGCCCCGTCGAGCATCCACGACGCGTACGAACGTGCGGGCGTCCCGAAGTACTACGTCGAGGTCATCGGCGCGGACCACGCGCGGTTCGGCGACTTCGACATCACCGATGAAGAACTCGGCGACTTCGTAGACGAAGCGTCCCGAGGCGACCTCACCGAGGACGCGAATGCGATCGCCGACGCAACCGGCGCGGACCTCTCCGCGTGCGAGGAGGGCGGCGCGCCGCCGGGCGACGCGCTCATCACCGGCGAGCGCCAGCGCGAGCTGATGCGCATCGCGGCGACGCCGTTCCTCGACGCGTACGTGCGTGACGATGCGATGGCCATGCGCTTCCTGCACGAGGCGCTGCCGTCGCTTGCCGGCGTGCGCGTGGAGATGGACCTCGGGAGCGACTAGCCGATCTTGCTCACGTCGACGCGCGTCGCGCGGTCGACCTGGATCGGCGTCCACATGAACGGCCAGTAAAACAGGTGGCCGTAGCCGCCCGCGAAGCCGAGCCACTTCACCATCGCGCCTTCGAGGTTGCTCGGGCCGCTCCAGTCGCGGAACTGGATGTGGTCCCACCCGTTGTAACAGATGACCTGTCCCGGCCGGACGGACGGTGACAGCTTCACCTGCACCGTGAATTGCCCGACGTCATTGTGGACGCGCACCTCTTCGTCGTCGGCGATGCCGCGGCGCGCGGCGTCGGCCGTGTTCATCACGATGTGCGGGTGCCCGCGGTGCGTCTGCAGCGAGCGCCGGTTCGTGATGTTGTTGGCGTGGATGCTCCAGCGGTTGTGGCCGCCGGTCAGCGTGAACGGATAGTCGCCGCCCATCTTCGGCGGCGCCTTGTGCGTGGGGAAGTGCTCGCGCGCCTCGATGAACCAGTCGTGATCGATGTAGAACTGCGCGCGGCGTGTGAGCGTCGGGTAGGGCAGCTTCTGTTCGAGGTGGTGGCGGAAGGGCGCCATCGTCGAGTCCGGTTCGATCGGCGTCTGGTAGTTCTGTGAGTAGGGGATGATCCCCCAGCCGGTGAACCGCTCGATGCCCTTTTTTCGCATCGTCTCGATCGTGGTGCCGGCCGGCAGCGTGCCGGTCATGGTGCTGCCCTCGATGCCTTCGGCGGTCATCTGCTCTTCGTCGACCATTGCGCCGCCGGCGGTGAACACGTCCTCGAGCGTGTCGAGGTTGAACGTGCGCCCGGCGGCGTCCTGGTACTCCGTGACGCCGCGCTCGCGCCCGCGCTCGCCGAGCTTGCGCGAGAGCAGGCGGAACACCTGCCATTCCGGCAGCGCCTCGCCCGCCGGCTCGACTGCCTTGTCCAGCATGGTGAAGAACAGCGTGTGCGAGAGCCCCATGGCGCTCGGCCGCTCGTACTGCTGCGCCGCCGGCAATACGTAGTCCGAAAACAGCGCGGTGGTGCTCATGCGCACATCGACGCTGACGATCGTGTTGAGCTTCGGCCACAGGTGCTGCCGGAACATCGTCTGGCCGCCGCGGCCGCGCCGCAGCAGGTTGTCGCCGACGGCGATCATGACGCGCGGCGGCTTGTCCTCTCCCGGCACGGCGACGCCGTCCCACCAGCCGCGCTGCATCGCCTCGTTGAAGTAGTCGTCGAACTCGCGCTTCATGCTCGGGTCGTGCCAGTCGCGCCGGTTCCACACGTCGCGGAAGCCTACGTGGTAGTACCACCACCAGAGCGGCGGCACGTAGTGGCCCTGCGTCACCGCCATCTGCCGCATGATCTCGATGGACGCGATCTCGTCGGTGCGCGACGGATCCTGCGCCTTGAACAGGTCAATCATCGCGCGGTAGCCCGCAAGGATGTTCGCGAGCTCTTGCTTGCCTCCGGTGCGGCGCGCCTCGTCGAACAGGCCCGCGGTCGAAGGACCGACGCTCCAGTACGCCGGCCCTGTCCCTTTGCGGCCCCAGTTGCCGGTGACGGCCAGCAACAGGTACATGGCGCGGCCCATGAGGTCGCCGTGGTAATACTTGCCGGTGCCGAGGCCCTCGTACACATGGGTGCGCTTCGCCGCGACCTTGCGCGCGAGCATGCGGATGACGTCCGGGTGCACGCCGCATGCCTGCGACGCCTGCTCGGGCGCGTAGTCCCGCAGGTGCCCCCGCAGCCGCGCGAAGGCCGGCGCAACCCGCACCTTCGAGCCGTCGGCCAGCGTGACGTGGTGCTCGCCCTCCAGCGCGGGCGAGACGTCGCCGAGGTCGAGCGTGCCGCGCGGCGCTTCGGCGATCGCCCGTGCGCGTTCGTCCCAGACGTAGAACTGGTCATCGCGGCCGTCGGGTGCGAGATCGCATGCGCGGAGGAAGCGCTCGTTGTCGAGCCGGACGAGCAGTGGCAGGTCCGTCTGCTCGCGCAGGAATGGCACGTCGGCGAGGCCCTCGTCGATGATCACGCGGCACATCGCCAGGCACAGCGCGGCGTCGCTGCCGACGTTCAGTGGCACGTGGTAGTCCGCGTGCATCGCCGAGGGGCTGGTGTCCGGCGCGATGAGCACGATCTCGGCGCCCTTGTAGCGCGCCTCGAGCAGGAAGTGGAAGAACGGGATGCGCGTGTACGCCGGGTTGCAGTGCCAGATGATGATCAGCCCGGAGTGGGCGTAGTCATCCTCGCTCGGGACCGTGAGCTTGCCGTATGTCAGGTACATCCCCGGGCTGAAGTCGGCGACGTCGGTGTCGAAGTCGGCGACCGGAAATCCCGTCAGCGACGCGAACCGGCGCTGGCTCATCACGCCCCAGGCGCAGGCGTTGGCGCCGTTTGGCGAGAACACGGATTCCGGCCCGACCTCCTGGATCGCGTCGATGATGCTGTCGGCGATCTCGGTGAGCGCCTGGTCCCACGTGATGCGCTCCCATGCGCCGGAGCCGCGCTCGCCGACCCGCTTCATCGGGTGCAGCAGGCGCTCGGGCGCGTGGAGCAGCTCATCCCAGCACGCGCCCTTCTGGCAGCCCATGGGGTTGAAGTCCGGCACGCCCTCCTCGACCGGCGGGAAGATGCCTGCCGCTTCCTGGAACGCGATCTTGCCGTCCTTCATATAGACGACGTACGGGCACGAGCCGACGGCCGGATAGCAGTCCACGGCGTGGCTGCCGCGCACGGTGCTGTCCCAGGTCCACTGGCCGCGGTACGAGTCCTCGGTCGGGTGGCGGCGCGGCGTCGCTCCGTTGCCGCGCGTCATGCCGGCGCGAGCTGCCGTGCGGCTCGGTCTTCGAGGACCATCCGCGCGACCTTCATGCCGGAGTCGGTCGCCTGGTGCGTGCCCATGCCACCGCTGCCCGCATCGCCACCAACGAGGTACAGCCCTTCGATCGGCGAGCGGGGCGAAGGCTTGAGCGCGCCGCACTGCCCGGCGATCTGCCCGATGCCGACGCACTCGCCGCCCTGCCCGGGCAACACGTGGTCGCGCGACAGCGATGACACGTCGGCCGGCCCCTCGCGGTCCATGGAATCGAGCGCCGCCCAAGCGTCCGGGAAGAGACGCGCCATCATCTCGTCCATCCGCTGCCAGAGCGCCGCGATCTCCTTCGCTTCGGGGTCGGGCGAGCAGATCGTGCCGGCGATGATGCACTGTTTGCCGGGGGGCGCCATGTTCGTGTCGAAGTTCGATGGCACGGTCATGAACATGATCACTTCGTCGGGGATCTGGCCGGCGCGGGCGCGCTCGAACCGCTCGACGTTCCACCACGTGTCGTCGGCGTAGACCATGTACATGCAGTGCTGCATCGCGCGCTGGTTGAGGAAGTAGCGCACGCCGGTGAACCCCCATCCTGGCACGAGCGACCGCACGTACGCCGCGTATGACGGGTCGAAGCGTTCCTCGCCGACCAGCTTCAGCACCGTCGGCTGAATGCCCGCGTTGCTGATGACGATCGGAGCGGTGAACACGCCGTCGGCCGTGGCGACGCCGGTCGCCCGGCCGCCTTCGACGATGATCCGCTCGACGCGCTGCCGCGTGCGCAGCGTCCCGCCGCCGGCGACGAACGCGTCGGTGATCGCCTCGAACAGCGAGCCGAAGCCGCCGGTGTAGTAGCCGCCGCCACCCGCCGCCGCGATCTGCTTGAGGATGCGGATCTGCTCCGACGCCGCGACCAGGTCGATCGGCTCGGCGAGCGACGCGTTGGCGTGCATCGCCAGGTAGCTGTAGAGGGGGTACGGCACTTCGCGCGTCTGCAGCCAGTCGTGCAGTGTCACGTTGTCGAGCGTGGCGAGTGTCTCCTCCGGCATCAGCACCATCTCGGCGAGGACGCGCGCCGCCGGCTCGCGCTCGCTCTCATCCAGCTCCCAGAGCTCGAAGAACGGCGCCGGGTCCATGCCCGTCGACTGGCCGGTGATCTTCGTCTTGTATGCGCCGGAACGCCCACGGTAGACCATTGCGGCCGCCTCGAGCGGGATGGGGTGGAAGCGCGCTTCGATGCCGAGCTCGGCGAACAGCGGCGCGAACGCCGGCCCGCGCATCGGCACCTGGAGCTTCGGCCCGAGCTCGTACCGGAAGCCCTTGCTCTCGACGGTGATTGCCTTGCCGCCGGTGCGCGAGTTCTTTTCGAGCAGCAGCGTGCGCACGCCGCTCTTCGCCAGCAGCGCGCCGCAGGCGACGCCGCCCGGCCCGCCGCCGATGATGATCGCGTCGTACGCGCGGCCATCCGGGTTCGTGCTCATGACCTGCTCCTCTCGCCGCGTGCCTGCGGCCCGTCGGACGTGGCCTTGCTCACTTCGACGCGCGTCGCGCGGTCGACGTGGGTCGGCTGCCACATGAACGGCCAGTAGCGCAGGTGGCCGTACCCGCCGGCGAAGTGCAGCCACTTCACCATGGCGCCCTCGATGTTGCTCGGGCCGTCCCAGTTACGGAACTGGTAGGGATCCCATCCGGCGTAGCAGATCACCTGCCCCGGCCGGACGGACGGCGACGTCTTCACGCGCACCAGGATTTCGCCCATGTCATTGTGCAGGCGCACCTCTTCGTCGTCGGCGACGCCGCGCGCCGCCGCGTCGGCGACGCTCATCACGAGATGCGGCGCGCCGCGGTGCGTCTGCAGCATGCGCTTGTTGACGATGTTCGTGCCGTGCACGCTCCAGCGGTTGTGCCCGCTCGTGAGCATCAACGGATAATCGCCGCCCATCTTCGGCGGGTCCTTGTGAACGGGCAGCTCCTCGCCTGCTTCGATGAACCACTCGTGGTCGATGTAGAACTGGGAGCGGCGCGTCAGCGTCGGGTAGGGCACCTTCTTCTCCACGTGGTTGCGCAGCGGCGACACCGTTTCATCGGGCTCGACCGGGCTCTGGTAGCTCTGCGCGTTGGGGAACAGTCCCCAGTCCGTGAACCGCACGATGCCCGTCGACTCGCGCATCGACTCGTACGTGGTGTCTTCGGGCACGGTGCCCATGAGCGCCGTCGCGGCGACGCCCTCTTCGGTCATCTGCTGCTCGTCGACCATGGTGCCGCCGCCGGTGAATGCATCTTCGAGCGTGTCCAGGCGGAACGGGCGGCCCGACGCCGTGGCGTACTCGACGACGCCGCGCGCCTTGCCGCGCTCGCCGAGCTTGCGCGCGAGCAGCCGGAAGATCTGCCACTCGGGCAGCGTCTCGCCCGCGGGTTCGACGGCCTTTTCGAGCAGCGAAAAGAACATCGTCGCGGCGAAGCCGTGCGCGTGCGGGCGCTCGTACTGCTGCGCCGCCGGCAGCACGTAGTCGGCGTACATCCCCGTTGTGTTCATGCGCACGTCGATGCTGACGATGGTCTTCATCTGCGGCCACAGGTTGCGGATGAACATCGTCTTGCCGCCGCGCGTGCGGCGCAGCAGGTTGCCGCCGACCTCGAGCATCACGCGCGGCGGGCGGTCGGCGGGCGGCACGGCGACGCCGGCCCACCAGCCCTTGTCCAGCGCCTCGTTGAACAGCTCGTCGAATTCGCGCGGCATGCTCTCGTCGTGCCACGTGCGCTTGTTCCAGATCTCGCGGTAGCCGACGTGGTGGTACCACCACCACACGGGTGGCACGTACACGCCCGTCATCGCGCTCATCGTCTGCATCAGCTCGACGGACGCGATCTCGTCGGTCTTCGTCGGGTCCTGCGCCTTCATGCCGTCGAGCGTGACGCGGAACATGGTCTGCAGATTGCGCGCCTCGTCGAGGCCGCCCTTCGAACGCGGCTCGTAGAGGTGCGTGCCAGTCGATGGCCCGGTGTTCCAGTAGTCCGGCCCCGCGCCCTTCTTCCCCCAGTTGCCGGTGAGCGCGAGCAGCAGGTACATCGACCTGCCCATGAGGTCGCCGTGATAGAACTTTCCGGTGCCGAGCCCCTCGTGCACGCGCGTCTTCTTCGTCGCGAATTTGCGCGCGAGCTCGCGGATGACATCGGGGTGCACGCCGCACATCGCCGACGCGGCCTCCGGCGCATACGCCTGGAGGCGGCGGCGCATGAGCTCGAACGCAGGCGTCACGCGCACCGTCGCGCCGTCGGCGAGGCGCACATCAAACGCGCCGTCGAGCGCCGCGTCCACCGGGCCGAGGTCGAGCGTACCACGCGGGGCCTCGGCGATCGCCTTCGCGCGGAGGTCGTAGACGTAGAACTGATCGTCGCGTCCGCCCTCGGCGACGTCGCAGGCGCGCAAAAACTTGCGGTTGTCCTCGCGGACGAGCAGCGCGAGGTCCGTCTGCTCGCGCACGAACTCCTCGTCCCACAGCCCGCCATCGAGGATGACCTTGCACATCGAGAGGCACAGCGCGGCATCGCTGCCGACCTTCACCGGCACGTGCAGGTCCGCGTGCATCGCCGAAGGGCTGTAGTCCGGGGCGATGATCACGAGCTCAGCGCCCTTGTATCGCGCCTCCATCAGGTAATGGAAGATCGGGATGCGCGTGTACGACGGGTTTGAGTGCCAGATGACGATCATCTCCGAGTGCGCGTAGTCGTCGGCGCTCGGCGTGATGTACTTGCCCCAGGTGAGACTCATCGCCGGCACGCAGTCGCCGATGTCGGCATCGAAGTCGCCGAGCGGAAAGCCGGTGAGGTTGCTGAACCGACGCTGCGCCGTCATGCCCCAGGCGAGCGCGTTCGCGCCCGACGGCGAGAACACGGCCTCCGGCCCGATCTCCTCGATCGCGTCGATGATGCTGTCGGCGATCTCGGTCAGCGCCTGGTCCCACGAGACGCGCTGCCATTTGCCCTCGCCACGCTCCCCGGCGCGCTTGAGCGGATAGAGCACGCGCTCCTTCGCCGTGAGCATCTCGTCCCAGCAGGCGCCCTTCTGGCACCCCATCGGGTTGAGGTCGGGCACGCCCTCCTCGACGACCGGGAAGACGCCGGACTGCTCCTGGAACTGGATCTGGCCGTCCTTCAGGTACACGCGGTAGGGGCACGAGCCGACGGTCGGGTAGCAGTCCACTGCGTGACTGCTGTGCACGACCTTGTCCCACGTCCAGCGCTTTCGGTACGCGTCCTCCGTGGCGGCGGCGCCGTGCTTCGCACCGTTGGCGGGAGGCGTGGGTTTCGTCATCGTGGTACTCCTCGTCCTTGTGGCGGCGGCGCTATGCGCGCACCGGCGCGACATCGACGCGCGTCGCGCGGTCGGTGGGGCAGGGCTGCCACTCCATCATCCAGTACTTGAAATGCCCGTAGCCGCCGGCGAGGTGCAGCCACTTGATCATCCCGGGCTCGATGTTCGCGGGGTCGCTCCACGCCGGGAACTGGTAGCCGTCCCAGCCGTTGTAGATGATCACCTGGCCCGGCTGGACGGACTCCGTGACCTTCGCTTCGAGCACCGTCTCGCCGAGGTCGTTGTGCACGCGCACCTGCTCACCGTCGGCGATGTCGCGCGCGATCGCGTCGCGTGTGTTGATGAACACATGCGGTGCGCCTCGGTGCGTTTCGAGCATCACGCGGTTGGCGATGTTCAGCGAGTGGATGCTCGACCGGCTGTGCCCGCTCGTGAGGGCGAGCGGGTAGCGCCCGCCCATCTCCGGCGGCTCCTTGTGGCACGGCAACTCCTCGCCGGCCTCGATGAACCACGGGTGGTCGATGTAGAACTGCGCGCGCCGCGTCAGCGTCGCGTACGGCTCCTTGCGTTCGATGTGGTGGCGGAACGGCGCGAACGTCTCATTCGGGCTGATGTCCGACGCCTGGGCGACCGCGCGCACCGAGATGCCGACGCCGCTGAACCGCTCGTATCCCTTTTCACGCAGCGTGTTCATCGAAGAGCCTTCGGGCAGCGCGCCGGTAATCGCGGTGTCGCGCACGATCTCGTCGGCGAGCTTCTCCTCGGTATCGTGCGCGCCCGCGGCGATCAGCGCCTGGTGCATGCCGGCGACGGCGTGCGTGCCGCCCTTCGCATCGCCGTACTCGGCGAGGCCGCGGGCCAGCGCGCGCTCCTCGAACCGCTGCAAGAGCGCCGTGTAGATATCCCATTCGTTCCGCGCCTCGCCCGGCGGCTCGACCAGGCGGTCCGAGAACGTGACGTTCATGGTGTGCACGCTCGGGATCCCAAACGAGATCTTCTCGTATTGCTGCGCGACGGGGAGGACGATGTCGGCGTGCATCGCCGTCGTGCTCATGCGCGGGTCCATCTCGACGATCATCTTGAGTTTCGGCCAGAGGTGCCGCAGGAGCTGGTTGCGGCCGCCGCGCGTGCGGCGCAGCATGTTGCCGCCGCATTCGAGCATCACACGCGGCTCGTGGTTCGCGGCGGGAAGCGCGACGCCGGCCCACCAGCCCTTGGCCGCCGCCTCGTCCCAGTACTCGCGGAAGGGTCGCGGTTTGCTCGGGTCGTGCCACTCGTCGCGCGACCATACCTCGTCGTAGCCCGCGTGGTGGTACCAGAGGAACACCGGCGGCACCATGTTCATCGGCGTGCCGGGGATCAGCGGCAGCACCTTGTTCATCTCGATATTCGCGAGTGCGTCGGTGAGCGTCGGGTCGCCGCCCTTGATGCCCTGGAGCATCATGTTCATCATCGCCAGCACTTCGCGCGATTCTTCGGGGCCGCCGCGGCGCTTGGCGCCGGCGACGCCCATGCCATCGAGCAGGCCGCCCATCCACGCGCGGATGCCGGTGCCCTTCTTGCCCCAGTTTCCGGTGAGCGCGAGCAGCAGGAGCTCCGACCGCTCGATCAGGTCGCCGTGATAGAACTTGCTCGCGTTGCTCAGGCTGCAGATGATGTTCGTCTTCTTCGACGCGACGCTCCGCGCAAGGTCGCGGATCACCGCCGGTGCGACGCCGCACAGCTCCGCGGCGCGTTCCGGCGCGTAGTCGCGCAGCCGCTCGCGCATCAGCGCGAACGCCGGCGTGACGCGGACCCGCGCGCCGCCGGCGAGCGTCGCCGCGTGCGAACCTTCGAGCGCGGGCGACACGTCGCCGTAGTCGAGCGTGCCGCGCGGCGCCTCGGCGATCTCGCCGGTGCGGGAGTCGAGCACGTAGAACTGGTCGTCGCGGCCGCCCTCGGCGACATCGCGCTGGCGCAGGAACTCGCGCGTGTCCTCGCGCACGAGCAGCGGCAGGTCCGTCTGCTCGATGATGAACCGCTCGTCGTAGATCCGTTCATCGACGACGACTCGCGCCATGCCGAGCGCGAGCGCCGCGTCGCTGCCCGGACGCACCGGAACGAACTGGTCGGCATGGATCGCCGAAGGGCTGAAGTCGGGCGCGATCGTCACGACCTCGGCGCCGCGATAGCGCGCCTCGTTGATGTAGTGCTGGTGGGGGATGCGCGTGTGCGCCGGGTTGGCGAACCAGATCAGCACGAGCTCGGAGTGGAACCAGTCATCGACCGAGCTCACGGGGTCGAACATGCCGAACGTGATGTACTGCCCGGCGGCGAAGTCCGTGATCTCGCCGTTGACGTCCATCGCCAGGCTGCCGACGAGCGACGCCATCTTGCCGCGCGCGAGCAGCGCGAGCGTGCTTGCGTTGGCGCCGCCGACGTGCAGGATCGACTCGGGCCCGACCTCCTGGATGCCGTCGACCATCGCGTCGGCGATCTCCGTGAGCGCCTCGTCCCAGGAGATGCGCGTCCACCTCCCCTCGCCGCGCTCACCGGCGCGCCGGAGCGGGTAGAGGACGCGCTCGCCGGCGTCGAGCATCGAGCTCCAGGCGACGCCCTTCTGGCAGCCCATCGGGTTCATATCCGGCACGCCGCGCTCGACGACGGGCAGTGTGCCGGGCTGCTCTTCGCGCCAGACCCGTCCATCGCGCAGGTAGACGCGCATGGGGCAGTTGCCCGGGTAGCAGTCGACGCAGTGACTGCCCCATCCCCAGGAGGTGTACGCGGTCTGCGCGCGGTAGCGGTCCTCCGCCGGGTGCGATGGTGGGTCCGTTGTTGCCGCCGCGCCGTTCGCCGCCGCGGCTCGACGTTTCGCCATGTAGCTCCGCTCGCAGTGCTTGGCCGGGGTCAGCAGCCAGCCGCTCGCGTGGTCAATCTCTCAGGAAATTCGAACGATCGTTAGTGCCATATGGCTTCAGGCAACACACTGTCAGGCGGTGCCTCACAGCACCGTCCGCGAGCGCCGCGCTATCATCGCGCCGCCGAAAACGAAGGAGCCGACACATGAGGTCAGAAGACCGCGATCTCACGACGCTGCATGCCGCACTTGCCGCGTGGATGCGCGACAAGGCCGGCCCGGCGGCCGAACTCTCCGCGCTCAAGCGTCCGGGCGCCGGGCTTTCGAACGAGACGTGGATGTGCGAGCTGTCCTGGCGCGACAACGGCTCGACGCGGTCCTCCGGGCTCGTCGCGCGGCTCGAGCCCAGCAACCTGCGCGTGTTTCCCGACTACGACCTCGTCGGACAGGCGCGCGTGATGCAGGCGCTCGCGGACAGCGGTGTGCCGGTGCCGAACGTCCGCTGGGTCGAGTCCGACGCAGGCGTGCTCGGCTCGCCGTTCTACGTCATGGACCGCATTGAGGGCGTCGTGCCGTCGGAGGTGCCGCCGTACCACAGCTTCGGGCTGCTGTTCGACGCGTCGCCCGAGCGCCGCGCGGCGATGTGGTGGAGCGGCATCGAGACGCTTGCGAAGATCCACCAGCTCGACTGGCGCGCGCGGGGGTTGTCGTTCCTCGGCGCACCGGGTGCCGGCACCGATGCGCTCGACCGGCAGCTTGACTACTACGAGCGCTTCCTGGCATGGGCGGCGGAGGGCGAGCCGCAGCCGATCCTCGAGGCGGCGCTTCGCTGGCTGCGCGAGCATCGCTTTGCGCCCAAGCGCATCTCGCTCTGCTGGGGCGACGCGCGCCTGCCTAACCTCATCTACCGCGACGACGCGGTCGCCGGCGTGCTCGACTGGGAGATGGCGTTTCTCTGCGACCCGGTGGCCGACCTGGCGTGGTGGCTGTTCATGGACTGGCAGGGCTCCGAGGGCTACGGCATCCCGCGGCTCGATGGCTTCCCGTCGTGGGAGGAGACGGTGCGACGCTACGAGGAGCTCACCGGCGCGCCCGTCGAGAACTTGCGGTGGCACGAGGTCTTCGCGGCGCTTCGGTTTGGTGTCGTCATGGTGCGCGTCGCGCGGCACATGACCGCGAGCGGCATCCCGACGCCGACCGACGACTTCCAGCACGACAACCCGTGTACGCAACGCCTCGCGCAGCTGCTCGATCTGCCCGCTCCCGGCACGCCCCAACGTAAACTCACGAACATCAACGAATCCACCGTGCGCGTGCAGTTCCACCTCACCGGCGGTGGCGGGCACGACTGGCACCTGGTCGCCGATCGCGGCATCGGGACGCGCTACGACGGCATCGTTGCCGATCCCGACGTGACGCTCACGGCCACGGCGGCCGACTGGGACGCGATCCAGCGCGGCGATCTCGACCGTACGCAGGCGTACCTCGGCGGCAAACTGGTGATCCAGGGCGACATGACGCTGCTCATGCAGCTCGACGACATGATCACGCGCCTCAGCAACGCCGGCGCCGGCGTCGCAGCGGCGCAGAGCGCGCAGTCCGCGCATGCCAGCGCCACGCACATGGTGACCGCCGAGGACGACGCGCGGCACGTGCCCGGTCCCGGCGCGCTGCCGCTGTGGAACGAGAGCTTCTGGTTCGCGATGTACGACCCGCACGCCGATATCGGCCTGACCGTGCGCGCAGGCATGCACCCGATGAAGGGCGAGGGGAACATCTACCTCATCATCACGCACAACGGCGGCGTGGTGCACAGCCTGCTGGACCATCGCGCGCCACTGCCGCGCGAGCAGGAGCGCCGGCTCGAGATGCTCGGCTACAGCATCGACTGGGAGGCGCCGCTTGAACGCTTCCGGCTGCGCTATGCGCACGGCGCAACGGCCTTCGACCTGACCTGGGAAGGGACGAGTCCCGTGTACGTGTACCCGTTCCCGCCGGCGAGCACGGCCGAGCAGGTGCCGCGGCACATCGAGCACGCGGGGCGGGGGCGCGGAACGATCACGATCGGCGGCGCCGCGCACGAGATCGACTGCCTGGGGCATCGCGACCACAGCTGGGGCGGCGAACGCGACTGGGCGAAGATGCCGCGCTGGGACTACCTGAGCGGCGAGTTCGGTGAGGACTTCTGGTTCAACGCCGTGGCCGTCTCGCTCGATGGCTTCCCGCAGGACATCCACCTCGGGGGCGTGTGGAACGGCGCCGAGTTGCGCGCGCTGGCGTCGGTGGAGATGCGTGTCGAGGCCGCGGACGGCGGCACGCGACAGTCGGGCTGCGACATGCGCATCACCGACGTGAAGGGCGACGCGTACCACATCGTCGCAGAGGAGGTGGTGGCGATCGCCCCCGCGCAGTTCGGCCGCACGTGGGTGAAGGACGGCTTCACGCGATTCCGCTGCGGCGACCGCACGGGCTACGGCATCTTCGAGCACGCATACATCGAGAAGTAACGGCTACCGCGCGCGGTCGGCGCCGGCCGTCAGGTCGGCGACGCGCGCCACCGTCGCGAGGTACTCCTCGACCATGTCGTAGATCACCTGGCGCGCCGGTTTCACCGACCGCATCCGGCCGACGATCTGGCCGACGGGCGAACCAACCAGCTCACGGGCGCCGGGCCGGTCATCGGCGTAGCGGTGGATGCGGCTCACCGCCTCGGACGTGAGCATGAACTGGAGCGGCATCGGCAGCGTGCCGGGCGACTCCTCGCCGTCCCACGCCTCCGTCCACGCGGTGCGCAGCTGCCGCGCCGGCTTGCCCGTGAGCGCGCGCGAGCGCACCGTGTCGCGCGACCCCGCCGCAAGCAGCTTTTCGATGATCACCTGCCGCGTGTCGCTTTCTGCGACGGTGAGCCAGATCGAGCCCGTCCACACGCCGTCCGCGCCGAGCGCCATCGCCGCCGCCATCTGCCGGCCGCTGCCGATGCCGCCGGCCGCGAGCACGGGGACCGGGCTGACGGCATCGACGACATCCGGCACGAGGACCATCGTGGCGATCTCGCCTGTGTGGCCGCCGGCCTCGGTGCCGGACGCGACGATCATGTCGACGCCGGCCGCAACCTGCTTCTGCGCCTGCTCCGCCGTGCCGACGAGCGCCGCGACCTTCATGCCGTGGGCGTGCGCCTTCTCGACGACATCCCTCGGCGGCGCGCCGAGCGCGTTGACGAGCAGCCTTGCCGGGTGGTCGAGGGCGATGTCGACCTGATTGCGCGCGCCGCCGTAGGTCCACCCGAGAAGCCCCGCGGGCGTCTCCGCGCCCTCCGGCAGCGGCGGCACGTCGAACCGCGCGAGCGTGTCTTCGACGTACTTGCGGTGCGTTTCCGGGATCATCTTTCGGAACGCGCCCTCGTCGAGCGTCGCGCCCTCGGAGGGCGCGACCGATGACTGCGGCATGACGATATCGACGCCGTACGGCTTGCCATCGACGTGCTCGTCGATCCAGCGCAGCTCGATCTCGAGCTGCTCCGGCGAGAATGCGAGCGCGCCGAGCACGCCCATGCCGCCGGCGCGGCTCACGGCGGCCACCACGTCGCGACAGTGGCTGAACGCGAAAATCGGGAACTCGATGCCAAACTCTTCGCAAACGCGCGTGCGCATAGCAACCTCCGGCGTGTTGTTGTTCGCTCAGTACGACCGCGGCAGGCCGAGGTCCCACTCCGACACGTAGTTGAGGATCATCTCGCGGCTCACCGGCGCCGTCTTGAACAAGCGCGCGCCGATCCACAGGTTGATGAGCCCGTACTCCTCCGAAAACCCGTTGCCGCCGTGCGTCTCGATCGCCGCATCGACCGCCTTCGTCACGAGATCCGCGGCGAGGAACTTCGCCATGTTCGATTGCGTGCCGACCTGCAGGGGATCCATGCCTGCGTCGAACGACGCTGCGGCGCGGTACATCATCAGCTTCACGGCTTCGTGCCAGATCTTCACTTCGGCGAGCGGGTGCGCGATCGACTGGTAGGCGCCGATCGGCGTGTCTTTGAACACGCGCCGCTCGCGCGCGTACACGACCGCCTTGTCGAGGCAGTGCTGCGTCATCCCCGAGCAGATCGCCGCCGCGAGGATGCGCTCGGGGTTCAGCGAGTTGAACATCGCCAGTGCGCCGCCGCCCTCGGCGCCGACGAGGTTGTCGGCCGGTACCTGGACATCGTCAAAGAACAGCTGCCACTGGCCGGCGCCATCGCTGGTGAGCGTGGGCAGCAGCGTCTTCGTCAGTCCGGGCGACTTCGTGTCAACGAGCATCAGCGAGAGGCCCTGTGACTTCGGCTTGCCCTCGCGCTGCAGTTCCTCGACCGTCGTCGTGCGGCAGACGAGCAGCATGTAGTCGGCCTGCTCGACGCCGGTAATGAACACCTTCTGGCCGTTCAGCCGGTACACGTCGCCATCGCGTCGCGCCACGGTCTCGATGCGAAACGTGTTGGTGCCGGCGTTCGGCTCGGTGACGGCAAAGCACAGCTTCATCTTGCCGCTGGTGATCTGCGGCAGCACACGCGCCTTCAGTTCTTCGGACCCGTTCTTGACGATGCACGCCGCGTCCATCGACGTCACGAGCATCAGTCCGGGGAAGAACCCCTGCGTGACGAGCTCTTCAAACGCGACGGTGAGCGTGACCAGTCCGGAGTCGTTGCCGCCGTACTGCTCCGGCACCAGGCAGCCCAGCAGCCCGATGCGTGCGAAGTCATCCCACAGCTCCTGCGGGAATTGCCGCTCGAGCTGCATGCGACGGAACTCATCTCGCCGCGGGACGTACTTCTGGAGCATCTGGCGGACGGACGTGCGGACGAGTTGCTGCTCGTCGCTTAGCGCGAATTCCGTCGTGGTCATCCGGCGGTTCCTTTCAGCGCCCCTTGAACTGCGGGACGCGCTTCTCTTTGAACGCGCGCGGTCCTTCGCGGGCGTCCTCCGTCGCGTACACCTCCATGCCAATGCGGAACTCGACGGCGAGCGCTTCTTCCTCCGTCAGCCCGTCGGTGTCGAGTACAGACTGCTTGATCTTGCGCACCGCCACCGGGCCGTTCGCCGCGACCTTCGCCGCGATCTCGCGCGCGGTCTGGAGCGCCGAGCCCTTCGCGACGATCCGCCCGATCAGCCCGAAGCGGAGCGCGTCGGTCGCGGGGAAGGTGTCGCCCGTGAGCAACAGCTCCATCGCCATGGTGAACGGGATCTGGCGGCGCAGGCGGACCGTGGAGCCGCCCTGCGGGAAGAGGCCCCACTTGACCTCGGTGACGCCGAAGATCGAGCCCTCGCCCGCGACGCGAATGTCCGTGGTCTGGAGGATCTCGGTGCCGCCGGCGACGCAGTAGCCTTCGATCGCGGCGATCAGCGGTTTGGTGAGACGATAGCCGCGCAGCAATCCTTTGAAGATCACATCGGGGTGCGCACGGCAGCGGGCCTCGAACTCATCCTCGGGCGGAAGCTTCGCGAGCGAGCGCGACACGAGTTTGTCGAGGTCCGCGCCGGCGCAGAAGTCACCGCCCGCGCCGGTGAGGACGACGGCACGCACCTCATCGTCGGCGTTCGCCGCCTCCCACGCATCGGCGAGCCGGCAAAGCATCTCCATGTTCAGCGCGTTCTTCACGTCCGGGCGGTTCATGGTGAGCGTCAGGACGGGTCCGTCGCGCTCGACGATCAATGCCGGGTTCATGCTGCGGTCCTTTCTTCGATCAGCATCAGCGTTCGCGCGCAGCGGGCGCCGGCACGGCGCTCCCGGTGGCGTACGCCTTCGCCCAGCGGTAGTCCGGCTTCCCGGTCGGGGAGCGGACGATCTGCTCCGCCACGTGCATCTCACGCGGCGCCTTGTATCCCGAGATCTTCGTGCGGACGTGCGCCTGAACGTCATCGAACGCCGCCGACTTGCCCGGGCGGAACTGCACCACCGCCGCGACGCGCTCGCCCCAGCGCTCATCCGGCACGCCGACGACCACGGCATCGAAGATCGCCGGGTGCGACTTCAGCGCCTCCTCGACTTCCTCCGGGTAGATCTTCTCGCCGCCGCTGTTGATGCAGATCGAGCCGCGGCCGAGCAGCGTCACGCTGCCGTCGGCCTCGACCACCGCCATGTCGCCGGGCATCACCCAGCGTACGCCATCGACGGTGACGAACGTCGCCGCCGTCTTTTCGGCGTCCTTGTAGTAGCCGAGCGGCATGCGCCCGCGGCGCGCAAGCCGGCCGACGACGCCGGAGCCGGGCGCCACGGGCCGCAGGTTGTCGTCGAGCACGGCGGTGTTCGCCTCGACCGTGAAGCGCGGGCGTGCGCCGCTGCCGCCGACGCCCATTCCCTGGTGACCGGCCTCCGACACGCCGAACGCGTTGATGAACACGGTCTTCGGCAGGTACTGCCGCAGCTGTTCCTGCACGGACTCGGAGAAGATGGCGCCGCCCGTCGTCAGCACCATCAGCGATGAGGTGTCGTACGATGCGCCAGGCTCGGCGAGCGCCTCCGCCATCGGCCGCGCCATCGCGTCGCCGACGATCGAGATGATCGTCACCTTCTCGCGCTCGACGATGCGCCAGATTTCCGCCGCGTCGAAGCGGCGGCTGGTGGCCAGCGCCACCTTGCCGCCGGCGTGCAGGCCGATGAGCGACGCCCAGTGCCCGCTGCCATGCATCAGCGGCGCGGCGGGAAGCGTGACGCGCACGTCGCTGTTGCGCGCGATCTCCGCCTGTTGTTCGGGCCGCTCGATGTCTTGTCCGTACGGATTGCCACCCTGCAGCCCGGCGAAGAACACGTCCTCGTGCCGCCACATGACGCCCTTCGGCATGCCGGTGGTGCCGCCCGTGTAGAGGAGGTAGAGGTCGTCGCCCGAGCGCGGCGCGAAGTCGCGCGCCGGCGACGCCGCGGCGACCGCAGCCTCGTACTCCGCTGCGCCGAGCGACGCGTAGGCGGCGCCGCTGTCGTCATCGACCACCACGAACGTGCGGAGCGACGGCAGTTCCGGCGCCACGGCCTGGACGCGCGGAGCGAACTCGCGGTGAAACACCAGCCCTACGAGGTCGGCGTCGGTGAACAGGTAACGCAACTCGTCCTCGACATAACGGAAGTTGATGTTCACCGGCACGGCGCGGATCTTCCACGCGGCGAGGAACGCCTCGAGGAACTCCGGGCAGTTGTACAGGTACACGCCGATGTGGTCGCCCGGCTTCACGCCCTGCGCGGAAAGATGATGCGCGAGCCGCGTAGCCCGCTCATCCATCTGTGCGAAGGTCAGGCGCCGGTCGCCCCAGACAACGGCCTCGCGCTCCGGCACCGCATCGGCGACGCACTCGAACAGGTCGGCCAGGTTGAACTCCATCTCCGCCTCCGCTACGGCTTCTCGCTGCCGACGATCCACATCGCGAAGAACTGCGAGCCGCCGCCGTAGGCGTGGCCGAGCGCGCGCTTCGCCCCATCGACCTGGTGCTCGCCCGCCTGCCCGCGCACCTGCATCGCCGCCTCGGCGAATCGCAGCATGCCCGAAGCGCCGATGGGGTTCGACGAGAGCACGCCGCCCGACGGGTTCACCGGCAGGTCACCGTCGAACGCCGTCGCTCCTTCGAGTGTCATGCGCCAGCCAGTGCCCTCGGGCGCGAACCCCAGGTTCTCCATCCACATCGGCTCATACCAGCTAAACGGCACGTAGATCTCGGCGGCATCGATCTCGCGGCGTGGGTCAGTGATGCCGGCCTGGTGGTAGACCGCCGCCGCGCACTCCTGCCCGGCGCGCGGGTTCACCTGGTCGCGTCCGGCGAACATCGTCGGCTCGCTGCGCATGGCCGAGGCGTGCACCCACGCCGGGCGATGCGGCGCCGAGCGCGCGGCCTGCTCGCTCACCAGCACCATCGCGCACGCGCCATCGGATGACGGACACGTCTCGGCGTAGCGGATCGGATCCCACAGCATCGGTGACTGCGCGATCTGCTCCAGTGTGATGTCCTCCTGGTGCAGGTGCGCGTACGGGTTACGCAGCGCGTTCAGCCGGTCCTTCAGCGCAACGCGCATGCCGATGTCCAGCGGCGCGCCCGAGCGGCGGATGTATGCGCGGATGTGCGGCGCGAAATAGCCGCCGGCGCCGGCGACGACCGTCGGCTGGAACGGGATCTTCGGCGCAAGCGCCCACATCGCGTCGCTCTCCGACTGCTTCTCGAACGCGACGGTCAGGACGCGCTCGTGGATGCCCGCCTGCACGAGGCTCGCCGCGACGAGCGCCGTCGACCCGCCGACGCTGCCGGCGGTGTGCACGCGCAGCATCGGCTTGCCGGCGGCGCCGAGCGCATCGGCGAGCATCAGCTCCGGCATCATCACGCCTTCGAACATGTCCGGCGCCTTGCCGATGACGACAGCATCAATGTCGGCGAACGTCAGCGCCGCGTCTTCGAGCGCGCGCAGCGCCGCCTCGCGGACGAGGCCGGCGATCGACACGTCGGCGCGCTGCGACGCGTGCCGCGTCTGGCCGATGCCGGCGATCGCGCACGGGTTCGCCATCAGTCCGCCTCCAGCACGCAGACGAGGTTCTGTTGCAGGCACGGGCCCGACGTGGCGTGCGCGAGCGCGCGCCGCGCCCTGCCGTCGATGATCCGCTGCGCCGCCTCGCCGATGCGGATCAGGCCGGCGACCATCACCGGATTCGCGACGAGCGCGCCGCCCGACGGGTTCATCGCGGTGGCGCGGTCGCCGAGGCCCAGCGCGTCACGCAGGATGAGCTCCTGGTGCGTAAACGGCGCGTGGATCTCGGCGACATCGAACGCGCCGCCGAGCGCGCCCGCGTGCCGCGCCGCAAGGGCGGCCGACTGCGAGGTCGCGAGGTCACGCGCGCCGAGCGACGCCGGTTCGATCCGGTGGTCGATGCCACGGATCCACGCCGGACGCGCGCACGCCTGCCGCGCGCGCTCGCCGGCCGCCAGCACGATGGCGGCTGCCCCGTCGGAGACGGGCGGGCAGTCGTGCTCGCGCAGCGGCGAGACGATGCACGGTTCGGCGAGAGCTGCCGCCTCATCGAGGGGCGTGCGCACCTGCGCGTTCGGGTTCGAGGCGGCGTCGCGGCGGCTGCGCGCGGCGACCGCAGCCATGTCACGCTCGCTGTGATGGCCGCCATCGAGCATGGCGCGCGCCTGCAGGGCGGCGACGCTCACGGCGTCGGGCCACAGCGGGACGACGGAGTATGGGTCGAGTTGCAATGTCAGCAGTTCGGCGATGTCACCCATCGACGATTTTCCGAAGGCGTACACGAGGGCGGAATCGATGTCGCCGTGCTGAAGCCGCGCCCACGCTTCGTACAGCGCCCACGCGCCGTCCATCTCGACGTGTGATTCGGCCATCGGCGGCCACGCGCCGACCGCGTCGAGCGCCATCACGAACGAGAACGGCTGGCCGGCGAGGTAGTCCGACGAACCCGAGCACGTGAACCCGATCTCGTGCTTGGAGATGCCCGAACGGCCGAGCGCCTCGGCGACGACCGGCATAAGGATCTCGACCTCGTTCCGGAGCTGATCGGCGCGCACCGAAGGCGCCTGCGCGAACGAGACGACGGCCACGTCGCGCATTACAGGTGCTCCTTGAATGATTCGAACGGGGCGTCGGGCTCGCCGGTCGGGCGGAAGTAGCGGATGCTGTTCATGCTTGGCTGGAGCTCGTCGTTCGGCACCCACACCGCCTCGACGCGCATGCCCATGCGCACGTCCTCCGTCGCGACCTCCTGCAGCAGGTGGAATAGCGGGATGTCCGCGCCGTCGAGCAACACCGACGCCGAGACGTACGGCGCCTTCACGGCTGATCCGGCGAACGGGATGTTGACGACGCAAAACGTCGTGACGATGCCCTTGTCCGACAGCGCCACGTCATCGCGCGTCGGCACGCCGCAGGTCGGGCACGAGCCGCGCGGCGGCACGTACACCTTCGCGCACGACGGGCAGCGCTGGCCGACGATCTTGCCCTGCGCGAGGCCGCGCAGGAAGCGCGCGGGCGCCGTCCCGACGACGTACGTGTAGTCGAGGCGGATCGGCACCTTGATCCCGTACACCTGCTCGCTCATCGCGCGTCCTCCGGCTCGAAGCAGGCGATATCGTGGATGTCGCCGTGCGTCTCCGCGGACCAGCGGATGCGGACGCGCATGCCGGTGGACATGCGCGACTCGTCGCCCGCGTCGACGGCGTGCAGCATCGCCGTGTCGGCGCCGTCGAGTTGCACGAGCGCCCAGGCGAAGGGCCGCTGCAGCGGATGCTTGGGCCGCGGCGCGTGCACCCACGCCCACGTGGTCACGACCCCCGCCGAAGCGACGTCGACGAAGTCGCCGACGGGCTCGCCGGACTCCGGGTCGTACTCCTGCGGCGGCACGAGCCCCCGGCCGCCCGCCGTCCGTACGCCGACAACGCGCCGCTCCTGCAGCGCGCCGAAGAAGCGGCCGATCACCGGCCCGACGCTCCGCGTGTACTCGTACTCCAGCATATGCGGCGCGGTGAGCGGCGTGGCCTGGCGCGGATCAGCGTCTGCGGTCGTCATTCTTCGTCCTGCACCAGCTGGCGAAAGATCTGGCTCATCAGGTGGTCGCGGCGCGCGATCAACCCCTCGATCGAGTACGGGTCGCCGGGCTTCAGCCGCTGGAGGAGCGGGCGGTGGCAGAAGTACGAGATCAGCTCGACGTGCAGGTCGTGGACGAAGAGCGCCGGGTCGACGTCGCGCATGCGGCCCGCCGCGCGCGCCTCCTCGAGCGAGCGCAGCGCCGGCATGTAGATCGGCTCCACGAACCGCTGCAGGTACGCGTCCGGGTTCGCCGATTCGAGCAGCTCGCGCTGCAGGAGGCGCGGCAGCGCCAGGTGCTCGGCGAAGAACGCGTGGATCTGGTCGAGCAGGTACGCGACGCGCGGACGGTTGAGCTCGCCGGCGAGGAACTCCTGCATCACCGCCGCGATGCGGCCGAGCGCCTCGTCGAGCACTGCCTCGTACAGCGCCTCCTTCGTGGCGAAGTGGTACAGCACCGTCGTCTTGTGCGTGCCCGCCGCGTCCGCGATATCCTGCACCGAGGCGCCGCCGAAGCCGCGATCGGCGAACAACTCCGTCGCGGCGGCGATGATCGCGTCGCGCCGCGGGACGCGCGTCTTGCTACCGTTTGGTTGCAACGCTACTACCACGCGCGGAGTTTCGTCCGTCGCGCGCGTACAGTCAATGGTCTCGGCGCAGTCGCCCGAAAAAGAGCGATGCCCCGTGACGTTCGCACGGGGCATCGCCAGATTGCCTGCGGCGAGGCTACGGGATCGATGACAATGTCATCGCCGTATAGCTCTGGCCCGGGGTGTTGTTGCACGTCCAGTTGCCGCTGGGCTTGGCGTACATCAACTGGACGCACTTACCGAGCGCGCGCTGGCCGTACGCGTTCGGGTGCATTGACTCCTGCGCATCGCCCTGGCAGCAGCCGGTGTTCACCCAGCGCACCCACTCCTTGGTGATCGGGTTCGGGCCGCTCCCGGTGACGAGCGACGAGTTGACGTGGCAGGTCTCATGCCCGTTGAGCGCGTTGCGGACGTCCAGGAACTGCACGCCCTTCTCGGCCGCGACCGCGCGCATGGAGTCGATCATGTAGGGGGCCGCGACGTTCTTGGCCCAGTCGAAGTCAGCGTCGTAGAACGGGCACCCGCCCTGCGTCCAGCGGGCCGAGCCCGAGTAGCGCACGTTGGCGGCGGCCGGCACCGGCGACGAGTAGCCGGCGATGACGAACTTCCACTGCGACGGGCTGTAGCCAGCCTGCGCCATCACGGCGCGGACTTCGTCGATCGCCTTGCGGAGGCCTTCCTGCGCGGCCGGCATGTCGGACTGCATCGCCGCGAACTGGTCCTGGTTGCACGTGCCCAGTCCGAGCAGGAACCGCACGGTGCAGTTGATGACGTGGTCCGCGAACCCGACGTCGTTTGCCAGGATCGTCAGCACGACGAGCTTGACGTTCTTCTGCTGCGCGATCGTCAGCAGCTGGTCGGCCTGTGGCGCTTCGCCCTTAAAGCTCTGGCCGCCCTGCGACGCTCGCCAGATGTTCTCCGTCTGCGCGCCCGAGCAGGCGATGTTGATCTTCTCGTTGACGGAGATCCCGGCGCTCTTGATCGTCGCGACGTCCGACCGGTCGCAGCCGGTGTGCGTCGAGCCGTAGACGCGCGTAGCGTCGTACGAGCAGAAGATGCCGAGCGTGCAGCGCGCGGCGCGGTCGGTGCCGTCGCGCGTGCCAAACATGTTGAGGCTGTTGCCGTTCCAGCGGCCGGCCTCGCCCGAGATGAAGCTGTCGCCCAGGGATACGATCGCGGTCGTCGGAGATCCCGGGCCTGCTTCCGTCCGCTCGGTGGGCGCCGCCATCACCAGCAACATCGCTGCGGCGAACACGGCGATGAGCGCCCGACGCAACGTAATGTGCGTCCTCAGTCTCCCCCAAATCGTCATCAGTGCCTGCTCTCCTTTCCTGCGGGGATGCGCGCCTGGTTCCACTCCAGGCTGGCGTCGAAACTACGCGCACCTTCACCCGTTGTCAAGAGTTTCTCATGCGCATGCGCGCAACAACGATCGGAGACCGAGAAGGTGCTGCTAGCTTGAGAGCGTGCTGGCGGCGAGTTCGACTTCGCCTGCGACCGCGCCGGCATCGGCGGCGTGCCGCGCGACCGCGAAGTCGTACACGCCCGCGTCGACGACCCAAGCGTCGCCGACGCGTACCGCGAGGCGTGAGAGCGGCGCGGCCAGTTCGACCGCGACCGAGCCGGAGGGCGGCACATCCACGCGCGCGAACGCCACGAGCCGTCGGCGCGGCCGTTCGCGGACGGGTTCGCGCGGGCCGGCGTACACCTGGACCACCTCCGTGAGGGGCGCCGAGCCAGTGTTGCGCACCCGCGCGCGGACGACGACCGCATCGCCGTGCGCATCGACGGTCACGCCGTCGATGCGCGGCGGTTCGCCGTACGACAGGCCGTAGCCGAACGGGTAGCGCGGCGCGTGGCCGTCGCGGTCGAGCAGCCACTGGCCGTGGAACAGGCCGTACGTGATCGTCGTCGCGTCGCGGTCGAAGTGCGGCAGATGCGTCGCGTCGCGCGGCACGGCGAACGGCAGCCGGCCGGCGGGCTCGACGCGCCCGAGCAGCACGTCGGCGAGCGCGTGGCCGCCCTCCATGCCCGGATACCACGCCATGAGGATCGCTGCGGCGTCGTCGTGCCAGCCCTCGACCATGATCGCGCTGCCGCCCATCATCACGACGACTGTCGCGGGATTCGCCGAGGCGGCGGCGCGGATCAGCGCCTGGTCCGCCGCCGACAGGTCGAGCGACGCGCGGTCGCCTCCCATCGCGAACCCCTGGCCCGCACGCTGCGCGGGTTGCTCGCGTGGCGGCCGTGGTGGCGCGTCGGGCGGCGGGGACGGTCGCCCGGGCCGCGGCGGCGCCAGCGCTATGAACAGCTCCGGCTGCGCGGCGATGTACTCGCCCTCGTCCTCGTATGTGCAACCGACGACGACGATCGCGACGTCGGCGTTTCGGGCGATGCGCGCGGCTTCGTCGAGGTCGGCGCCGTCCGCGGCAGCGATGTCCGCATCGGGCAGCGCGGCGCGCAACCCGTCGAGCGGCGTCACGACCGACGGCGGGACGACGTTGCTCGACCCGCGGTCGCCGAGGTTCGGCGCTGAAGCAAGCCGGCCGAGCACGGCGACACGCTTCAACGACGCCGCGTTGAGCGGCAGCGCCGGACCGGCGCCGCCCGCCGGCTCGTTCTTGAGCAGCACGATCGACTTCGCCGCCGCTTCGCGCGCCAGCCCGCGGTGTTCGTCCGATGCGCAGACCGCAGTGTCCGGCGCCGGCTGCGACAGCACCGCGTCGAACCGCAGCAGCGTCGAGACGACGCGCGTCACGGGCGCGTCGACGCCTGCCTCGGTGAGCTCGCCGCTCGCCAGGGCAGGCGGCAAGTGCTGCATCCGTTGCTGCCGGAACGGCATTTCGATGTCGAGGCCCGCGCGCACCGACTTCACGGCGTCTCGCAGCCCGAAGATCCAGTCGCTGATTACGAATCCGCGGAATCCCCACTCGTCGCGCAGGATCTCCGTGAGCAGCGCGTGGTTCTCGCCGCACCACGCGCCGTTGACCGAGTTGTACGCCGACATGACGCACGCGACGCCCTCATCGACGACGCGCTTGAAGTGCGGCAGGTACACCTCGTGCAGCGTGCGCCCGTCGGCCTGCACGTCGATCTTGAAGCGAGCGTTCTCGATCGAGTTCAGCGCGTAGTGCTTTACGCACGCCATCGCGTGGCGCTGCACGCCGCGCGCGAGCGCCGCGCCCATCTCGCCGACGTGGTGCGGGTCCTCGCCGTACGTCTCCTGCGCGCGGCCCCACCCGGGATGCCGCAGCACGTTCACGTTCACGCCGCCGAAGAGGTTCGCGCCGCGCGCGCGCAACTCACGCCCGATCGCTTCGCCGATGCGCTCTTCGAGCGCCGGATCGAATGTCGCGCCCCGCGCCATCGACACCGGGAAGCAGGTGTTTGGCCCGACGGCTACCCCGCGCGGCCCGTCGGAGAACGCGATGCCCGGAAATCCGGTGCGGTCGAGGCGCGCGCCGATCCACGGCTCGCGGCTGTACCCGTCGCCGGCCGCCACGGCGGCGCCGCCGGCCATGCGCAGCAGTCCGGGCCAGAACTCTTCGTCGCCGTCCAGGCACCAAAGTTTCTCGTCGAGCGTGAGGCCCGCGACGAACGCGCGGGCGACGTCGCCCGCGTCTTCGCCGGCGCGCACACGCGCGCGCGCGTCATCGAATGTCATGGTCTCGGCGGATGCCATCGCCGCGAGTATATGCGCGGGCAGGGCATGGTCAAGCGAGGATGCACGACCGTGACATCGCTATACTCGACGCGGGAGGCGGCGCGATGAAGATCCCCGACAGCGCGCGCGCGGTCATCGAGTCCGGCCAGCTCGCGCATCTCGCGACGATCAACCGTGACGGCACGCCGCACATTACCATCGTCTGGGTCGGGCTCGATGGAGACGATATCGTCATCGGCAAGCTGGCGCCGGACCAGAAGGTGCGGAACATCCGCCGTGACCCGCGCGTGTCGCTTTCGGTCGAGGCGCCATCGGGCGACCAGTTCGGGATGAAGCACTACCTGGTGGTCGAGGGCACCGCACGCATCACCGAAGGCGGCGCGCCGGAACTCCTGCGCAAGCTCGCCCAGCGGTACATCGCACCCGGCGCGGACTTCCCGCCGATGCCGAACCCGCCTGCTGGTTACACCATCCGCGTCACGCCGGCCAAGATTCGCGGCATGGGCCCGTGGGGGACAATGCTGGGCTAACAACAGCAGATGCCATGTGTGCCTGGGTGTCCAGTTTCGCACACCATGATCTCCAGAGACCACAGGGCGGGTGCAGGATGACCGGGTTCCTGATCAAGGCGAACTGCGGTCGCTGATGCGGGAGTACGCTACGTCTCGCCCCCCACGATGAGCCGATAGCCGACGTCCAGCTCGGCCAGCTCGAGCAACGCGGCGTACCGGCGATGCCAGGCGCCGCTCGTCAGGTCGGCATCGAGACGCGCAAGCGGTCCCGCGAGTTCCGATTCTTCCCGCAGCGCGAACGCCGAAATCGATGCGCGCACGGCGGGGTCCAGGTACGCTTCCGGGCGACGCCAGTAAGCAGCGAAGAATCCGTCGGTGCAGTCGTGCGGCACAGGCAGCGGCTGCACAACCGCGTCGCGGAGCTGCGCGGCAAGCCGCGATGCATCGGCGCCAGGGTGCTCGTCCTTCCCGGCCGCGCGAAGGTAGTCGCGCGTGAACCAGAATCGCTCGGCGAACACGTCGACGTCCCAGCTCACAACGACCTGTCGGGCTGAGACGCGGCGCATCTCGGCGAGACCGGCGCGAATGTCGGGCCAGTGATGCACCGTCAGGATGGCCATCGCTGCGTCGAACGCGTGGCGCGGAAACGGCAGGGCGCCGGCAACACCCCGGAGGGCCGGCGCTGACCCGGGCGGGCGCTGCCGGATCATCTCGACCGAGGGCTCGACAGCAACGACCTGCCGCCCGCGGGGCTCGTAGGAGCCGGATCCGGCGCCGATGTTCACCATCGTTCGGGCGTCGCCAAGCGCCTGGCCGATACGCGCGGCCCAGCGAGGATCCGGCCTTCGCCTCGATCCGTATCCAACGCCGATGCGATCGTAGAGTGGTCGAAGGCTCACGGGTCTTGCGTCTCCGCTCGGTCCACATGAGGCATGCTCTGCATACGCAGACGCAAAGAGCTGACGCGGCGCGCACACGGCGATGGCGGCTCCCGCGAGCCGCCATCGTAACTCGCGCGTTTCAACCAAACACGACCTCGTCCGGCTTCGTCAGGAAGGCGTGGACGAGTCCAGCCACGGAGAGCACCAGCATGACGCCGGCCAGGATGAACAAGACGTTCGCAGCGAGGCCTGCCTTGTCGCCGAAGATGCTGAAGCCGTATGTCGTGAGCAACAGGCCACGCAGCGTTTCGCCGGTCTGGAACGTGCTGCGCAACTGGGTTGCCGCGTCCAGCTGCTTCTTCGCCTCGATCGTCGCGGGATCGTCGGCTCCCTTGCCGGCGAGCGCTGCGTCGTACGACTTTTGAAGTGCGCTGCGCTTCCCGCCCATCGTCGCGTACGTATCGTCGTTGTACGTCCCTGCCGGGTATGCCTCCGCCGCGGATCGACGCATGTGCATGGCGATGAAGTAACTCGCGTAACACTCCGCCTGCGCGCCCGTCTCCATCTGCTTGCCGGCGTTTTCGACAAGGCACTTCGAGCCCGGCTTCCACGTCTTCTCTTCCTCGGTCAGCTCAGTGGCGAACGTGATCCGCTGCGCGCCAAGTTCCGTCTTCACGTAGTCCTTCGCGAAGTTGTACTGGTCGCGCGCCACGCATCCCAGCACGACAAGCAGGGCCACAAGCAGCAGTCCTCCCCCGGCGAATGTGAAGTCCAGCGTTCTTCGCTTCACGGCGATCCCTCCAGCCTCTCGAGCGCCATCGCCCGTTTACGCCCGCGGCGCCTGTTGCTGCGGGACAACTTCATGATGCGCCCGCCGGATCCGGCGATCCACACCCGTTGCGCACAGGCGCGATGTACCGATAGGCAAGCACCGGCACAACCGGCGCGCGGCGTGGAACGCAAGCAGTGATTGCCCGGACAACGGCCCGTACGAGCACCGGAAAGGGCCGCGCCAAGAAACGCCGCGCGGCCCCGTTGGAGTCGTGGTGGAGACGGGGGAGTGCCCGCCTCGCCGCCCCCATCCTGGTTTTCGTATCTACGAACGACCGCCGTTCGCGGCCATCATCACGGATTCTGAGCCGCTCCCAACACGCGGTGCAGAGCGCCGAACGGACAGCCGTCGCGGCTAGCGAGGGTAGCGCGCCGTAACTCTAGATTGCTCGTGCAGCTACTCAGTATCCACCTTGCGCCTCGAAGATACGTCGAGGGTTGTCGACGGTCATCTGCGTGACCTGCTCCTCCGACACACCGGCCGCGCGCAGCGCCGGCAGAACATCGTTCGGGATATGCAGGAAGTGCCAGCGCGGCAACGCCTCGCTGACCAATCCAGGCTCGAACCAGTCGATGTGGCAGCATGTATCGTGGGAGAGAACCATCTGATCCGCATGCCCGCGCTCGCACAGCTTCGCGATCGTGGCGACCCGCTTTTCCATCGGCAGGATGTTGTCGATGCCGAAGCGATCCATCCCTATGTAGGATCCCCGCGCCATTAACTTCTCGAGATAGACGATGTCCTCCGTGTCGCCGCTGTGCCCAATCACGGTACGTCGGAGATCGACCCCCTCAAGCGCGAAGATGTCCTGCTGACGGAGGCCCTGCTCGGAGAGGGCGTGCGTGTGCGTCGAGATCGGCACGCCCGTCCGACGGTGTGCGAGGGCGACGGCGCGGAGCACCTTTTCCACACCGGGCGTCACACCTTGGTGATCCGTGGCGCATTTTAGAATGCCTGCGCGGCTCTCAGTCCCCTGAATCCCTTGTTCGATATCGGCGACGAACTGCTTCGCCATCGCCTCTGCATCGCGCGATTGAAAGTACGATGGCACGTCATCGTGGGTTAACAGTCCCGTCGCGACGATGATTTGGATGCCAGACGCCGCCGCTACATCGCGCACGGTCGCCACATCTCGTCCGAGGCCCATCACCGTGAGATCCACCATCGTCTGCACGCCGTGTGCGTTGGCTTCCCGCATCGCGGCGATCGCCGCTGCAACTCGCGCCCCGCGGTTCCATAAGCGAGGAAAGTTGGCGTTGAGTCCTTCCGTCAACACGAACACGTGCTCGTGCATCAGTGTGAAGCCGAGCTCAGACGTGTCGATAGGCCCGGTGACGGTCTCAACGGTCGCCATGGCGCTCCTTGGTGCGAAAGGCGGCCCGCCGAACAGCAAGCCGCCGATTTGGTGGTGGTGGAGACGGGGGAGAATTGAACTCCCCGTCCAGGCGGGCAACGCCCTGGGTCTGCTACAGGCTTATTCCCGCAGGTTGGTCTCGCTCCGGCGTGCGCTGAGGTCCGCCCGGACGGAGCCAGCCGATGGTCTTGGTCGCGCGATATCGGCGTCGCGCGCGAAGCATCCCGGCTTTGCATCGCTCATGCCCCGCCCGCCGGGAGTGGACGGGGATGAACGTCACTGCTTACGCAGCGAGGGCGAGTTGTCGTTCGCCGTGTATGGTTTGGCCGCGTATTAAGGAGGTTGCGACCGTCCTCCGCCTGCAACCCAGATCCGCCGACCCCTGTCGAGCCCTTTCGTCCCCGAAAGCAGCGCGCAGAGCGGCACTGGCTGTCACCAGTATAGCGCATTTCGCTCGCATACCTGCATGACATAACGGACACCGGCGGGGGCCGGGCGCGCCGTGCGCCAACGGGCGAATGCACGATCGGTTTCGTGGCGGCCGGGCAGGGCAGGGCAGATTCCCCGGGCTATCGCACGCTGTGGCGGAGCGCGCGCTGCATGTCGCGGTCGGCCTCGCGGCGCGCGATCGCCTGGCGCTTGTCGTATTGCTTGCGGCCGCGCGCCAGGCCGAGTTCGATCTTGACGCGGCCGTCCTTGAGGTACATCGTCAGCGGGACGATCGTCAGGCCTTTCTCGGCCATTGCCGCGGCCCACTCGCGGATCTGCGCGCGGTGCAGCAGCAGGCGGCGCGGGCGCGTCGGCTCGTGGTTCACGTAGCCGCCGGCGCCGTAGGGCGCGATGTGCGCGCCGTACAGCCACATCTCGCCGTTCTGCGGCCGAGCGTACGCCTCGCGGATGCTCGCGCCGCCGGCGCGGATCGACTTGATCTCGGTGCCGAGCAGGGAGATGCCGGCCTCGATCTTCTCGACGATCTCGTAGTCGTGGAACGCCTTGCGATTGGCGGCGACCTGCTTGAACTCGGCCACGGCGCTATCCGCCGGCCGTCGTCGGGGTCGCTTCCGCGGTCGCCTCGGCCGAGGGCGTCAGCGCCGACGCCGGCGTCGTATCGGTGCCGCGCAACACGTCGATCGCCTTGAACAGCTGCACGTCGCGGCGCAGGTCGATGTCCTCGTCGGACAGCTCGACCTGGATGTCGGGGCGCACGCCGACGCCATCGATCTGCGAGCCCTTCGGCGTCAGCCACTTCGCGACGGTCACGTAGAGCTGACCGCCATCGCGCAGGTTGTTCGACACGTTCACCGTGCCCTTGCCGAACGACTTCTCTCCGACGACCGTCGCGCGGCCGTTCTCCTGCAGCGCGGCCGCGAGCACCTCGGAGCCGCTCGCGCTGAACCGGTTGAGGATGACCACGATCGGGATCGAAGTCGCGGCGCCGCCATCGTGCGCCTCGAACGACTTCTCGCCGCCGTCGCGTTCGTGCTCAGTGAGGATCACTCCATCGTTGAGCATCTCGTCGGCGATGTCGACGGTGGTCGAGAGCAAGCCGCCGGGGTTGTTGCGCAGGTCGAGGATGACGCCGCGCTTGCCGTCGCCGACCATCTGCTCGATCGCCGTGACGAACTGGTCCGTCGTCGGCTGCGAGAACTCGCGGATGTGGATGTAGCCGACGTCGTCGATCGCGTTTCCGGCGCCGTCTTCGAGCGCGCCGCCGGGCGGCTGCGTCGTGACGCTCTGCACCTCGATCTCGTCGCGCTCGATCTCATAATCCTCTTCGGTGCCGTCCTCGTGCCGGATCTTCAGGCGGACGGTGGTGCCTTTCTGGCCACGGATGCGGATGACCGCCTTCTCCTGCGTCCAGCCCTCGGTCGATTCGCCGTCGACCTCGAGGATGGCATCGCCGGCGCGAATGCCGGCACGTTCGGCCGGCGTGTTCTCGATCGGCGCCACGATGACGATCTGGCCGTCCTGCTCGGAGACGGTGGCGCCGATGCCCTCGAACGAACCCGAAGGCCCGATGCTGGTCTGCACGGTCTCGGGGTCGACGTAGAACGTGCCCGTGTCGCTGAGCGTCTGCAGCATGCCGCTGATTGCCGCCTCGTAGAGCGTCTGCTGGTCGATCAGGTCGGGGTCGACGTACTTGTCTTCGAGCAGCCCGAGGATCTGGTTGAGGGCGCGGAAGTCGATGTCCTCGCCGCTGTTCTCGGGCGTTTCGCCGTTGGAGACGGCCGGCGGGCCGTCGTCGTCTCCGCCGCCGCGCACGACATAACCAACAGCGAACGCAAGGATGAGGATCGAGGCGACGAGCAGGCCGCCAACGGCCCAGCGAGCGACGTTGAGCATGCGGGTGTACTCCTTGCGCTGGCCGGGTACGACGCCACGGTGCGCGCAATCCAACGCGTCCCGAAGTCTATCACCCGTGGATCGCGCTCAACAGCGTTTGCGACTCAGGCGACGGCCGCGCGCTGCACTTTGCGCTGCGCCTTCAGCTCGTAAAGCCGGGCGTCCGCGCGCTCGATGAGTTCGCCAGGCGTGCGAGCGTCGTCAGGACAGACGGCGGCGCCGCACGAAATGCCGAGCTGGACCGTCTCGCCCGCCGTCGAGATCGCGGCGGCGCCGGCGACCGCGATGCTGAGCTTGGCGGCGGTGGTGCGCGCCTCGGACAGCGTGGTGTTCGGCAGGATGGCGACGAACTCATCACCGCCGTAACGCGCGCCGATATCGCTCGCCCGGAGCTCGCGGTCAATGATCTCGCCGACGAGTCCCAGGAACCGGTCGCCCGTGAGGTGACCGTACCGGTCGTTGATCTGCTTGAACCCGTTCATGTCCATGACGAGCAGCGCCAGCGGCTGTCCGTAGCGCGTCGACCGTTCGATCTCGTGCGTCAGCTGCTCGCGAAAGTACCGGTGGTTGTAGAGGCCGGTGACGGCGTCGCGGTACGCCATGTTGCGTAGCCGCTGGCTGAGTTCTTCGAGATGCGTGGAGTACGCGCGTTCGAGCGTGACGTGCGTGTGGCGTGTCGCGGCAACGAGGTAGATGCCGTAGGCGCCGCCGATGCCGACGCAGGCCAACTGGAAGCCGGTGAGCGTCCAGCGCGACATAACGTCGGGGCCCGCCGTGATGAGCGCGACGATGGCAAAGAAGAGCGCGGCGCCGATGGCCCGCGCCACGGTATCGCGCCGGCGGTCGCGCCGCCCGGGGTGGCCGCGGTCGACCTCGGCCATGATGCCGGCGCGGTTGGCGGCTTCGTCGTGCAATTTCGCCACGAACGGCATGAGCCGGCCCGTGCGTCGTGCGGACGCGCCGCTGGACGGCGGTCTCGCGCGTGACGCGAACCGGCTTCCTCCTTCAGTACCAGTATCGGGAGCCCCCGGGGTTACTTGAGCTTGGCCCGGCCAGACCGCCATTCCGGCCGTACATAACATCTATAGTGCGATCATGTGAAACCGGGCGCTGAGGCCGGTCGAGCGGCCACCCCTGCCATGCCGGGAACTAAACTAGCGACGCCTTCGCTGGTTGCGGCGCAAGATCTCGAGCACGGACTCGAGGGGGTCGCCGTCTTCCTGTGCCTCGATGCTCCGCTCATCGTCGACGATGTCGACGAGCGTGGTGTCCGGCGCCGGTTCGGCCCGCAGTTCGCGCAGACCCACGCTGCGCCGCCACCGCGCGATGGTGTCGGCGGTCGACTGACGAAGCGTGTCGGCGTCGATGCCCTCGTCGTCGCGCTGGCCGCCGAAGCCGAGTTCCCGGAGCGGCGCGTCGCTGAGCTGCGGCAGGCTGATTTTCGGCGGCGTGACCTGCGGCATTTGCGGCATTTGCGGCATCTGCGGCAGAGCTGGCAGCGATGGCATGCGAAGCTGGACTTCGGCCGCCCGCCGCCGCACCACCGGGATCAGCGCAAAGCCGAGGCCGCCGGCGACGGCCGTCGCGACGAACGCGAGCTCGACGCCATACCAGGCGCCCGCGACCGCCAGCGCGATGATCACCGCCGCGACGCCATACGCCCCGACCTGCTCGAAGCTCACGCGTGGCAACCGGAGGCGACGCGGCTCCGCGCGCCCCCCGCCGCGCTGCTGTCCCCGCGACGTCACCGGATGGATCATCCCCCGACGGATCAGTACGTCGTCCCGGAACGCGTCGTACTGCTCGCGCAGGCGCGGTGTGCCCAGCACCCCGTACGCCTCGTTCAGCTCGTCGAGCAGATAGCGTGCGTGGAAGTCCTCGGTCGCCATCACCTGGTACTTCCGCGCCAGGTGCCAGTACGCCTGGTCGACCATCGTCCCGTCGGCGCCCGGCGTCAGCCCGAGGATCTCGTAATAGTCGCGGTCGCTCATCGCTGGCTTCCTTTTTGTCTCTAGTTGAGTAACGCGCCGACCGAAGCCGTTGTTTCGGGTGCCAGCGCCCGACCCGGGCGAATTACGTCCGGAGGCGGCGCCGCTTCGACCGGGCTCGTGTCCCCTCTCGCACCTCGACGTCGCCCTGCGCGCACGTGTGAGCGCGCGACGCACCTAGGTGCTTCCCCTGATCCAGTATCGGCTTCCGCTCCCTCCGGCTGAGATCGATCGTTATGTCGAGCTTCGCCGGGCGATGTTACGGCCGGCTGCCCACCGCGTTCCATTGGTACGAGGTGCAAGCATGGGCTTCAGCGGCAATCCAGTGGTCGACTTCCGCGGGACGATCATGTTCCACTGCTCCTACTGCTCGGCGCCTCTCTCCGAAGACGACTTCATCGAACTCGGCGTGCGCATGCCCGACCCGAGCGAATCGCGGGAGGACTACTGCGATGCCGAGCTCATCGACTCCCTCCAGCACGCCAGCTGCACGCGGTCGAACCGCATGGCGCGCCCGGCCTGACGCGCGGGTTGACGCGCAAACAGCCAACGGGTAGCGTCAAGATACGGGCGCGCTTCGCCGGCGCCCGCGCGATCCTTGATGGGCCGATGGCGGCATCAGGGGTCTTTTTTGTGAGCGGGAGGCTCGGTGCAGTTCCTCCGTACCTGGCAGTGGCCGCTGCTCATGGCGCTGCTTGCGTGGCCGGCCGCGCTGGTCCGGTTCGATGTCGTGCACGCCGCGGACGTCGCGGAGACAGCGATGTTCGGGCTGGCGATCGTCTCGGCGGCGTTCTTGCTCACTTGGACGGCGGAGGCGGCTGAGCGCGACATCCCGCGCACGCTCGCGCTCGCCGGCCTCGCGCTGATCGCCGTGCTGCCGGAGTACGCCGTCGACATGTTGTTCGCGTGGAAGGCCGGCGACGACCCCTCGTACGCGGCCTACGCCACGGCCAACATGACCGGCGGCAACCGCCTCCTCGTCGGCCTCGGCTGGACGATGGTGGTCGGCATCTTCGTGCTCCGCACCAAGGGCAACGTGCTCAAACTCGCCGAGGTGCACCGCACCGAGGTCGGCATCCTCGGCATCGCCACGGTGTACTCGTTCATCATCCCGCTGCGCGGCGGCATCACGCTGTTCGACGCGGCGTTCCTCATCTCGCTCTTCGCGGTCTACGTGTACATGGCCTCGCGCGGCGAGATCGAGGAGGAGTCGTCGCTCGTCGGTCCGGCGGAGACGATCGCCAACTTGCCGATGCGGCAGCGTCGCGCCGTGCTCGTCGCCATGTTCGTCTACGCCGGCACGGCTATCCTCATCGGCGCGGAGCCGTTCGCCGAGGGACTGATCCACACCGGCACGCAGTTCGGCATCGACGAGTTCCAGCTCGTGCAGTGGGTCGCCCCGTTCGCGTCGGAGTTCCCCGAGTTTCTTGTCGCCGGGCTGCTGGCGTGGCGCATGCGCGCCGACGCGGCGCTGGGCGCGCTCGTCTCATCGAAGGTCAACCAGTGGACGCTGCTGATCGGCACACTGCCGATCGCGTTCGCCGTCTCGGGCGGCACACTCAATCCGTTGCCGACCGACGAGCGCCAGGCCGAGGAGGTGCTGCTCACGGCAGCGCAGAGCCTGCTCGCCGTGATCATGCTGGTCAATCTCCGCATGTCGCTGTGGGAAGCGGCCGTCCTTGCCGTGCTATTCCTGGCGCAGTTCTTGACCCCGCACTCCGTGATCTCGCGCGACGTCTTCACGTACACCTACCTGGTGTTCGCCGCGCTCTTCCTCGTGCGCCAGGTCATCGAGATGCGCCCGTATATCGGGCGTCCTCGCGCGTTCGGCCCCAGCGGGCTCGCCGCGCCGCCATCTTGACAGGATGACCGCGGACGCCGATTGTTGTCGCACTTCCCCTTGGTGGCAGGAGACAGGAGGGTGCCGTGGCGACGTACTGCATACTCGCAAACCTCACCGACCAGGGCGCGCGGACAATGCTCGACCTGCAACGCCGGCTGGAGAACGCACGAACGACGTTCAAGCAGTACGGCGCGACGCTCGAGCACATCTACTTCGCCATGGGCGCGTACGACTATGTCGTCATCGCCGAAGCGCCGGACGACGAGACGATCACGCGCGTCTCGCTCGCCGTCAGCGGCCAGGGCAATGTGCGCACCAACTCGTTCCGCGTGTTCACCGAGGACGAGGCGCTCAAGCTGGTGGAAGGCGTCCACTGATCGCCCCGCCCGCGGAGGCCAAGCGGTTGTTTGAAGCGTCGCTGCAGGCGCACGCCTCGCGCGACACCGCGCGATCGATCGCTTGCGCGCGCGAGGCGATCTCGATGGCGCCGTCGTACGCGGCGGCGCTCGAGCATCTGGGCACGCTGCTCGTGACGCGTCGCGCGGCGTACGGCGAAGGCCTGGCGTTCATCGACCGGGCCGTCGCCGCGCACCCTCACGACGCCGGGCTGTGGTACGGCGCCGGCTGGTGCTACGAGTTCGCGGCGCACGAACTGCGACGCCGCCCGCGCGGCACGCCCGCGCTTGACCCGCGCGCGCTGTACGAACGCGCGGCCGAGGCGTTCCGCGCATGCCTCGCGCTCAACCCCGATGGCAAGCTGCGCGGCGATGCGGAGGACCTGCTCGACCACGTGGACAACGAGCTTGCGTCGCTCTGAGCGCGCATGAGCACGGAGGAACACGCGTGACCATCACGGCAACCGAGATCACCGCGCGCGGCATGACGTTTCGTTGCCGCCAGACGGACGGCGATGGCGATGCCGTCATCCTGCTGCACGGCTTTCCGGAGACGTCGCACATGTGGCTGCCGCTGATGCAGCGGCTGCGGGCGGAAGGCTATCGGTGCCTGGCGCCCGACCAGCGTGGCTACAGCCCCGGCGCCCGGCCCGAGGGCGCGCACAACTATCGCTACATCGACATCGCGTCGGACGTGCGCGCGCTGGCCGATGCCTGGGGCGTTGAGCGCTTCCACCTGGTGGGGCACGACTGGGGCGCGGCGTGCGGTTGGGCCGTCGTGGCGCTGTGGCCGGAGCGCGTCCTGAGCTGGACGGCGCTCTCGGTGCCGCATGTCGCCGCGTTCGGCAGCGCGATCCGCAACGACCCCGACCAGCAGCAGAAGAGCCAGTACGTCACGTTCTTCCAGCAGCCCGGCGCCGCCGAGGCGCTGTTCGCGGCGAACGACTACGCCGCGCTGAAGAACGTCTGGCAGGCGAGTGAGCCGGACCAGGTAGCCGAGTACCTGTCGGTGTTCACGCAAGCGGGAGCGCTCACCGGCGCACTGAACTGGTATCGCGGCTCACGCGGCATCGATCCGCGGGACGCGGACGTGACGTTCGGCCCGGTGCAGACACCGACGCTCCTGATCTGGGGCAATCAGGACGTGGCGATCGGCCGCGTCTCAGTCGACGACGCCGCTTCGTTCATGCGCGGGCCGTACCGTTTCGTGGAGCTCGACCACGGCCACTGGCTGATACAAGAGGCGCCCGGCCGCGTCTGCGACGAGGTCGTCGCGCATGTCGCGCGGAACCGCGCCGGCGCCGCCCGCTAGCGCCCCTGCCGGCGCCCGGCCACGCGCATCGCCGGTGTGTCGCCGCGCGCGTACACTGGCGGCGGCGATCGGCGCGGAGGCACGATGACGATCCTCGAACGCTATATCGACCTGCACCAGCGCTCGGCTGCGCTGTACCGGCGCGCGGAAGGCGTCTTTCCGGACGGCGTGACGCACGACGTGCGGCGCCAGGGCCCGTTCCCGTTGTACGTCGAGCGGGCGGCGGGTTCGCACAAGACGGACGTCGATGGCAACGAGCTCATCGACTTCGTGATGGGCCACGGGGCGCTGCTCCTCGGCCACCAGCATCCGCACGTCGTCGAGGCAGTCGCCGCGCAGGCGCAGCGCGGCACGCACCTCGGCGCATCGACGGACCTCGAGATCCGCTGGGGCGAGCTCGTGCAGCAACTCGTGCCATCGGCTGAGAAGGTGCGGTTCACGTCGTCGGGCACGGAAGCGACGATGCTGGCGGTGCGGCTCGCGCGCGCCGCGACGGGGCGCGAGAAGGTCATCCGCTTGCGCGAGCACTTCCACGGGTGGAACGACAGCGTCACCGGCCAGCCAACGGCCGAGAGCACGCTCCCCGTCTCGTCCGGGCTGCCGCGCGGTTTCCTCGAAGCGTCAATCGTGCTGCCGGCGAACGATGTCGACGCGCTCGATCGAACGGTGCGCGAGGAGGGCGCGCAGGTCGCCGCGATGCTGATCGAGGCGACCGGGGCGCACTGGGGCACGATCCCGATTGAGCAGTCGTACGTCGAGAAAGCGCGCGCGCTCACCCGCGAGCACGGCATCGTGCTGATCCTCGATGAAGTGATCACGGGCTTCCGTGTCGCGCCAGGCGGCGCGCAGGAGGCCTACGGCATCATCCCCGACCTGACGACGATGGCGAAGATCCTCGGCGGCGGGCTGCCCGGCGGCGCGGTCGCCGGCCGCGCGGACATCCTCGACCAGATCGCGGGCGCGCGTGGCGGCGCGCGCGTGTCGCATCCCGGCACCTACAACGCGAACCCGCTGTCGGCGTCGGCCGGCATCGCCTGCCTCTCGCTCTGTGCCGATGGCACGCACCAGGCGCGCGCCGCCAGCGCGGCCGCCGCGATTGCGCGCGGCATGAACGCGGCGTTCCGCGAGGAATCACTGACCGGCGCCGTCTATGGCCACGCATCGATGTTGCACATCGCGCTCGGACTCGCCGAGCAGCCGCCGGATGGATACTCGTGGGGGTTCCATGCCCTGCCCGCGAGTCCTGCGCCCGTGCCCGGCGAGGCGTGGCAGGCGCTACGCCGCGGCATGCTGAACGAAGGCGTCGACCTCATGGCGTTCGGCCTGATGGTGTCGTCTGCGCACACCGCCGATGACGCCGAACAGACCGTCGAAGCGCTGCGCCGCACGCTGCGCGCGATGAAGGCCGAAGGCCTCGCCTTCTAGTCCGGGAATGTCACCAGCGACGTCGTGCTTTCGATGCCCGGCACGGTGCGGATCTTGTCGCTGAGGATCGGCGGCACGTCGCTCAGCGACTCCACCTCGATCTCGACGACGATGTCATACGGCCCCATCACCTCGTGCAGCTCGACAACGCCCTGGATCGCGCCGATCGCGCTGACGACGTTCTTCGTCTCGCCGGGGTTCGTCACTACCAGCACATACGCCTTGATCATCGTCGCCTCCTGCATCTGCTCATCTGTCTGAGCGTATTGCCCGTGCCCGCGCGGCGCACGATACTGGTGCCGCGTGGATGGGCGCTCCCTATCGATAGATGAAAGTGCCCTATACGTACAGGTTCGCGCCTGCATCGTCAACGGATGCGGAGCAAGCGACGGACGCCAGCGCGTGATGCGGTGCGCTAGAATGAGAATCGAGGGTACGCAACCGGCGTACCAGGCCCGCGCAACAGAGCGGGCGAGGCATCGTGGTCGAAGAGATCTTTCAGACCGACCCTATCAGCGCCCTCGGGCTTCCCTCTCCTGTCTGCATTGGACGTGATTCGACCGTTGGCGAAGCGCTGGCCGCCGTGCAGCGCCACGGCATGGGGTACGTGCTCGTCGTCGATGACGGCCGCCCCGTCGGCATCATGAGTGAGCGCGAAGTGCTGATGAAGATCGTCGCGCGCGACGTCAAGTACGGCGAGAACGTCGGCCCGTACATGACAAGCGTCGCCAGAACGTTGACCCAGACCGAGTGCATCGCGCGCGCGATCGAGTTGATGAACGAGGGTGGCGAAGGCAACATCCCCATCGTCGATGACGCGGGGCGGGCGGTCGGCGTGCTGCGGACGATGGACATCATCCACTTCCTGGCGGAGGCATTCCCCACGCAGGTGCTGAACCTGCCGCCGCGCCCCCACCAGATGATCCCCGAACCGGAGGGGGCCTGACGTGACGACGCTCACCAAATCGTCGGAGCAGCCGGAGGGACGCGAGGTCACCGAGCTCGATCGCGTGACGATCCGCTTCGTCGGAGATTCCGGCGACGGCATGCAACTCGCCGGCACGCAGTTCACGAAGACGTCGGCCGTGCTGGGCAACGACATCAGCACGTTCCCGGATATCCCGGCGGAGATCCGTGCGCCGCAGGGCTCGCTCCCGGGCGTCAGCGGCTTCCAGGTCAGCTTCTCGAGCCACGACATCTTCACGCCGGGCGACGCCCCGGACGTGCTCGTCGCGATGAACCCCGCCGCGCTCAAGACGAACATCGGCGACCTGCCGCGTGGCGGCATCCTGATCGTCAACGAGGACGAATTCAGCGAGACGAACCTCAAGAAAGCAGCGTACAAGGACAATCCGCTGACGGATGGCAGCCTCAGCGCGTACCGCCTGTACAAGGTGCCGATCACATCGCTCACGCAGCGCGCGCTCAAGGACACCGGCCTGACGCCAGTGCAGATCGACCGTTGCAAGAACATGTTCGCGCTCGGCCTGACGTACTGGATGTACAGCCGCCCGCTCGACACCACGATCCGCTGGGTCCAGGAGAAGTTCGGGAAGAACAAGGCGGTCGCCGACGCGAACGTCATGGCCGTAAAGGCCGGCCACGCCTTTGGCGAGACCACCGAGATGTTCGCCTCGCACTACATCGTGCCGAAGGCGAAGCTCAAGCCCGGCCTGTACCGAAACATCACCGGCAACGAGGCGACGGCGCTGGGGTTCATCACCGCGTCGAAGCTCGCCGGGCGACCGCTGTTCTACGGCAGCTACCCGATCACGCCGGCGAGCGATGTGCTGCACGAGCTCGCGCGGCTGAAGAAGTTCGGCGTCCGCACGTTCCAGGCCGAAGATGAGATCGCCGCGATTGGAGCGACGATCGGCGCATCGTTCGGCGGGTCGCTGGCGCTCACGGGGACCAGCGGCCCCGGGCTCGCGCTGAAGAGCGAGGCGATCGGCCTCGCCGTGATGGTCGAGCTGCCGCTGGTGATCATGGACGTGCAGCGCGCCGGCCCCAGCACCGGCATGCCGACGAAGACGGAGCAGGCTGACCTGCTGCAGGCGCTGTACGGGCGCAACGGCGAGTCGCCGGTCGCCGTCGTCGCGCCCGCGACGCCATCCGACTGCTTCAACATCGCCATCGAAGCATTCCGCATTGCGGTGAAGTACCGTACGCCGGTCATCTTCCTCTCGGACGGCTACCTCGGCATGGGCTCCGAGCCGTGGCTCGTCCCGAACGTCGACGACCTGGCGCCGATCGACCCGGATTTCGCGAGCGACGCGGCGACGTTCAAGCCGTACGCGCGCGACCCCCAGACAGGCGCGCCGCCGTGGGCGATCCCCGGCACACCCGGCCTGGAGCACCGCATCGGCGGCCTCGAGAAGGCCGACATCACCGGCAACGTGAGCTACGACCCGAACAACCACGACCGCATGGTCCACCTGCGCGCCGAAAAGATCGAGCGCATCGTGCAGGATGTGCCCGATGTCGAGGTGATGGGTGAACCGGGCGGCCCGCTCCTCGTGCTCGGATGGGGCAGCACCTACGGCGCGATCACGACCGCCGTGATGCGGGCGCAGGCGCAGGGCAAGAAGGTGACATCGGCGCACCTGCGGCACCTCAACCCGTTGCCGAAGAACCTCGGCGAAGTGCTGCGCCGCTACGACCGCGTGCTGATGCCCGAGGTGAACCTGGGCCAGCTGCGGCTCATCGTGCGCGGCAAGTATCTCGTGGATGCGATCGGCCTGAACAAGGTCGCCGGCCGGCCGTTCACGATCGCCGACATCGAGAACAAGATCACCGAGTTGCTCGGCTAGAGAGATCGCACGATGGTAACGACTGACAGACCAGAGAACGTTGGCGGCCTCACCCGGAAGGACTTTGTCACCGACCAGGAAGTGCGGTGGTGCCCCGGGTGCGGCGACTACTCGATCCTCGCGCAGACGCAGCGGGTGATGCCGGAGCTCGGCATCCCGCGCGAGAACATCGTCTTCATCTCGGGCATCGGCTGCTCGAGCCGGCTGCCGTACTACATGAACACGTACGGATTCCACAGCATCCACGGCCGCGCGCCGACGATCGCGAGCGGGCTCAAGGCTTCGCGGCCCGAGCTCAGCGTGTGGGTGGTCACCGGCGACGGCGACGCGTTCAGCATCGGCGGGAACCACATCCTCCACGTGCTGCGCCGGAACGTCGACCTCCAGATCATCCTGCACAACAACGAGATCTATGGCCTGACCAAGGGCCAGTACTCCCCTACGTCGGAGTTCGGCAAGCGCACGAAGTCGTCGCCGTACGGCACGATCGACCGGCCGCTGCACCCGCTCAGCGTCGCCATCGGCGCCGAGGCGACGTTCGTGGCGCGCGCGATCGATATCGACGCGCATCAGCTCGCCGCCACGCTCGACCGCGCGGCGCGGCACCGCGGCGCGTCGTTCGTCGAGGTCTACCAGAACTGCAACATCTTCAACGACGGCGCCTTCGCCGAATTCGCGGCGAAAGAGGTGCGCGCCGACCGCACAATCCTGCTCGAACATGGAAAGCCGATGATCTTCGGCAAGGAGCAGAACAAGGGCCTCCGCCTCAACGGCATGACATTCGAAGTCGTAACCATCGGCGAGAACGGCGTCACCGAGGCCGACATCATGGTGCACGACGAGACGCGCGAGGATCCCTCGGTCGCGTTCCTGCTGAGCCGCATGGAGGGGCCGGCGTTCCCTGTGCCCGTCGGCGTGATCCGCGCCGTGCAGCGGCCGACGTACGACCAGCTGATGCAGCAGCAGCTCGACGAGATCGCCAGGGCCGAAGGCCCGGGGGACCTCCGCGAGCTGTTCACCGAAGGCGACACCTGGACCGTCGAGTAACGCCAAGGACGACGCGATGATCTGCCCCGAGTGCCGCTACGACAACATCGAAGGCGTCGATTACTGCGCCAACTGCGGCCATGACCTCGCGGGGCTCAACCGCCCGGGCGCTCCGGGCGCCGACCGCGGGCTGGAGTTCATCCACCAGAGCCTCTCCGAAGTCCCTGCGAAGGGGCCGGTCAAGGTCTCGGCGTCCGATCCCGTCGGACTCGCCGTGCGCATGATGCAGCACACCGACACCAACTGCGTACTCGTCATGGACGGCACGCGCCTCGCCGGCATCATCACGCCATGGGACATCCTGCACAAAGTCGCCGGCCCCTCCGAGGACCTGAACGCCGTCTCGTGCCGCCAGGTGATGACCGCCGACCCCGTCTTCCTGCGCGACCGCGACGACATCGCCGTCGCGATCAACAAGATGTCGGTCGGTGGTTTCCGGCACATCCCGCTGCTCCAGGAGTCTCAGCCGGTCGCTGTCGTCAGCATCAACGACCTCTTCCGCCACATCGCGCACCACCTGGCGTAACGCTCCCGTCCGAGTTGCCCGCGGCGCCGCCCGCCACTATCATCGCGCTCACTGGAGGTGCCGATGAAAGCCGCCGCGCTCAAGGGCTCACGCTCGATGGCGATGATCGAACTGCCGGACGATGACCCGGGCCCCGGGCAGGTGAAGCTGCGCGTCGCGTACTGCGGCATCTGCGGCTCCGACATGCACGAGTACGAAGCCGACAACCCGCCGCGCGCGCTCGGATTCCTCAACCCTGTGATGGGGCACGAGTTCTCCGGAACGGTCGTCGCCGTCGGCGACGGCGTCGAGCGCATCGCGACCGGCACGCTCGCGGTCGGCAACCCCGGCGCCGGCTGCGGCTCATGCGCGTTCTGCGCACAGGGCCGCGAGAACCTGTGCCGCGTGCCCGGCGGCGGCGGCATGGGCTACGCGATCCCGGGCGCATACGCCGAGTTCGTGACGATGCCCCAGCGCTGCGTCGTGCCGCTGCCGGCCGGCGCCGACCTGCGCGCCGCCGCGCTCACCGAGCCGTTCGCCGTCGCCCGGCACGCGCTGATTGCCGGGCGATACCGGCCCGGCGAAACGCTCGCCGTGATCGGCGCCGGACCGATCGGGCTGCTCACCGTCATCGCGGCGCGACAGATGGGCGGATCGAAGATCATCGTGTCGGAACCGCTCCCGGGGCGGCGCGCCGCGGCCGAACGCGCGGGCGCGAGCGATGTCATCGAACCGGCGCAGTTGATCGACGTCTCGCGCAAGGTCTCGGGCGGCGAAGGCGCGGAGATCTCTGTCGACTGCTCCGGGCTGCCCGCCGGCATCGCCAGCTGCGTCGACGCCACCGTCCGCGGCGGGCGCATCGTCATCGCCGGCGTTGGCGAACAGCCGTTCCCGATGGACATCCTGCGCTCGATCATCAACGAGTACAGCTATCTCGCCGTCCTCGGCTACAGCCGCCAGGAGTTCATCGACAGCGCGATGATGATCGCGAACCGCGGCGTCGACGTTTCGCCGGTGATCTCCGACGTTGTGCCGGTCGAGGGCACGCCGGACGCCTTCGCGCGGCTCTCTGCCGGGCGCGACGAGTTGTGCAAAGTGCTGGTCTCGCCCGATGCCTGATCGCCTGGCCGTCGAGTACCGGCCCATGACGGCGGCGGATATCGACGCGACAGGGTTCATCCGCAAGGCCGCACTCGAGGGCCTGGCGCGCGGCCAGAACCAGGCCCTGCCTCCGTGGTCCCCGCGCCGCTACCCACACTTCGAGCACCTGCTGCGCACCGACCCGGGTGGCGCCTGGATCGGCGTGGCCGAAGGCACCGCCGTCGGTTACGCCATGGCCTTCACGCGCGGAGACATCTGGTTCCTCTCGCAGCTGTTCGTGCTGCCCGAGGTCCACAGCCTCGGCGTCGGCGCATCGGTGCTGGACCTCGCCATGGATTACGGGCGACGCAATGGTGCGCGCGTGTTCTCCGTCGTATCGTCCACGTCGGCGGGGGCGCAGGCGTTGTACATGCGCGCCGGCATGTTCGGCATCGGCATCGGCTACCAGGTGAACGGCCCGGTGTCGGCGTTGACGGCGCTGCCGGCGCCAGGCGCGTCACAGCGTATCGCAGCCGACGTCGGTGGCTGGAGCGACCGCATCGGCGAACTCGACCGCGCGGTGTTCGGCGCCGAGCGCGGCGCGGAGCATGCGCTGTACCTGGCGGGCACCTACGGGATCGACGAGGAGCACGCGTCGCTGCTCATCGATGGCGATGCGCTCGCCGGCTACGTCTACGCGTCCGACGATGGACACATCGGCCCGCTCGCCGCCGCGGACCCGGCGGCACAACTGAAGCTGCTCCGGACCGCCGGCGACTGGTTCGCGGAGCGCAACATCGCTGAGGCGCGTGCGTTCATCATCTCGTCGAACCAGGCGGCGCTCGGCACGCTGCTTCGCGGGGGCTGGCGCGTCCGCAGCTGGACCTTTCTGCTGGCCAACCAGCCCTTCGGGCAATTCGACCGCTACATCCCCGGGAACGGGCTGCTGCTGTAGCCGTATCCGCCGGGCGCGCGCCGTCCTATAATGCCCGCACCCAACTCCCCGGAAGGCGCGATGACGATGGACCACGCCCCTGCCGCCGCGTCGAACGGCGAACGCCGATGGAACCCCGTCACGAGCGAGGTTGTGCGTGCGTTGCACCGCGCCGTCGGCCGAGAGCGCGTGCTCTCGACGCCCGAGGAGCTGCTCGCCTACGAGTACGACGCCACGATCGAGCGTGGCACGCCGCAGGCCGTCGTCTTTCCCGAGTCCACCGAACAGGTGTCGGCAGCGGTCGCCGTCGCCCACCGGTTCGGCGTGCCGGTCACACCGCGCGGCGCCGGCACCGGGCTGAGTGGCGGCGCGATCGCCGCGGTCGGCGGCGTCGTCATCGCCCTCACGCGCATGAAGCGGATTATCGAGGTCGACCGCGTGAACCGCATCGCCGTCGTCGAGCCCGGCGTGGTGAACCTCGACCTGAGCCGCGCCGTGGCCCCGTTCGGGCTGTACTACGCGCCCGACCCTTCGAGCCAGCGCGCGTGCACGATCGGCGGCAACGTCGCCGAGAACGCCGGCGGGCCGCACTGCCTGGCCTACGGCGCCACGACGAACCACGTGCTCGGCCTCGAACTCGTCCTCGCCGACGGCGAGGTGGTACACGTCGGCGGCCGCACGCGCGACGTGCCAGGCTACGACCTGACCGGCGCGTTCGTCGGCTCCGAGGGCACCCTCGCCATCGCGACGAAGGTGACGGTGCGACTCTCGCGGATCCCGGAGTCGACGCGCACGCTGCTCGCCGTGTTCGACAGCGTCGACGACGCAAGCAACGCCGTCTCGGCTATCATCGCCGCGGGCATCTTGCCCGCCGCGCTCGAGATGATGGACCGGCATATCATCGCCGCCGTGGAGCCCGTCATCAACGCCGGCTTCCCGCTCGACGCCGACGCGGTGCTACTGATCGAGGTCGACGGGCTGGAGGAAGCGACGACCGAGGACGCGGCCATGATCCGCGGCATCTGCGATGCCCAACGTGCGCGAGAGGTGCGCCTCGCCGTCGAGTCGGCCGACCGCGAGCGGCTCTGGGCGGGCCGCAAGACCTCGATCAGCGCGCTCGGGCGCCTGTACCCGAACTACTACGTGCTCGACGGCGTCGTGCCGCGCCCCCGCTTGCCCGAAGTCCTGCGCGACGTCTATCGGATCGCCGAGACGCACGGGCTGGCCGTCGCGAACGTGTTCCATGCCGGCGATGGAAACCTGCACCCGAACCTGCTGTTCGACGAGCGCGTACCCGGCGCGACGGACCGCGTGCTCGCCGCGGGCGCCGAGATCATGCGCCGCTGCGTCGACGCCGGAGGCAGCATCACCGGCGAGCACGGTGTCGGGCTCGAGAAGCGCGACTTCATCGGCTGGATCTTCGATGATATTGACCTTGCCGTGATGGGAAAGCTTAAGGCGGCGTTCAAGGCGGACGGCCGCTACAACCCCTGCAAGGCGTTCCCGACGACCAGGGGCTGCGGGGAGTTGACGGACCGCGTCGTCGCGCGCCACGCACCTGCGCTGGGGACTGACATCTATGTCTAGCACCACAGCGCCTGCGGCGATCGATGAGTTCCGCGCTGCGGTTAGCCTCCGCGCGCCTGGAGTCGTATTCCAGGACCGCGGGGAACGCGTGGCCGTCGACGAGTGTCTGCCGGACGTAACATGCGCGCCGTCCATCGAATCCGACGTCTCAGCGATCCTGTCCGAAGCGTCTGCGTGCGGTCTGTCGGTCGTCCCGTACGCGGCGGGCGCGCACATGGGCGGCGCGAATGTGCCGCGCGAGTACGACGTGGCGATGCTCATGACGCGGCTTGACCGGATCGTCGCCCATGAGCCGGCCGATATGACCGTCACTTTGGAAGCCGGCGTACCGATCACCGCGCTCAACGCCACCCTCGCCGCACACAACCAGTTCCTGCCGCTTGACCCGCCGGCCGCGGACCGCGCGACGGTCGGCGGCGTCATTGCCGCGAACGCGCACGGTCCGCTGCGGCACCGGTACGGCACGGTGCGCGACTGGCTGCTCGGCGTGCGCGTTGTGCACGCCGACGGCTCGATCTCGAAAGCCGGCGGGCGTGTCGTGAAGAACGTGACCGGCTACGAGATGACGAAACTGTACTGCGGATCGTTCGGCACGCTCGGCGTGGTCACGGAAGCCACGCTAAAGCTCGCGCCGGCGCCACCCGTGCGGGTGACGGTCGCCGCCCAGTTCGACACGGCATCGGCGGCAGGCCTGTATGCGATGGCAGCGCACGACGCGGGACTCGCGATCGATGCCGCGGAGCTGCTCTCGCCGCCGGCGACGTACGCGCTCTTCGGCGAGCCGCGCTGGTGCGTGCTGGCGCGCGCGGCGGGCGGCCCCGGCGCCATCGAGCGCACGCTTCGCGAGCTGCGCGCATATGCCGGCGCGATGCGCGGCGCGCTGCGCGAGTGCGACGAAGCGACGTGGGCCGCGTGGGCGCGCGCGCTGGAGCCGGGCGTGCTCGCGCTGCGCGCGAGCGTGCTGCCCTCGCGCGTCGCCGAAACCGTGGAAGTGCTCGACCGCCGGTTCGCCGGCGCCGCGGCGCTGCTGTCGGCGACGGTATCGGCCGGGCTGATCCGCGCGAACCTCGACCCGACGCGCGGCATCCGGGGCGGGACGCTGTATGAGAGCGCGCGCGATGTTGTGGCGCGACGCGGCGGCACGGTGGCCATCGACGCCGCGCCAGCGTCGCTCAAGCGCCAGTACGACGTCTTCGGCGCGGAGCGCGCGGACATCGCGATCATGCGGCGCATCAAGCAGGAATTCGACCCGCGCGGCACGTTGTCCCGCGGCCGGTTCGCAGGGAGGATCTGATGACATCGGGCACGCGCGATGACGCGCCGCTCGCCTCGGCCCACGGCGCCGCGCCTCACACGCACAGCATGGCGGAAGACATCGCGCGGTGCGTGCACTGCGGCTTCTGCCTGCAGGCGTGCCCGACGTACCTGCAGCTCGGCATGGAGACGGATTCGCCCCGCGGCCGCATCGCGCTGATCGATGCTGTGCGCACCGGTCGCGCGGAGCCCACGCCGGCCCTGCTCGGCCACCTCGACGCCTGCCTTCAGTGCCGGGCCTGCGAGACGGCCTGCCCGAGCGGGGTCGCCTACGGCCGCATCATGGAGACGGCGCGGGCGGACATCGTCGAGCACGGGTCCCCGCCACTGTCGTGGGTGCTCCGCGCGATCGCGCTGCGCGAAGCGCTGCCCTATCCGCGCCGGCTCGCCGCGCTGTTCGAGGCGATGCGCCTGTACCGCCGCTCGCCGCTGCGCCGGGTGCTCGCGCGCACCGGCATCCTCCGCCGCGTGGCGCCGCCGCTCGCGCGCGCGGAGGCGTCGATGCCCGCGCCGGGCCGTCCGTTCGTCCCGCCTCCGCAGCGGCCAGGGCTCGCGCGCAGCGTCGCGATGCTCACCGGATGCGTGATGCCGCACCTCTACGCGCGCACGCATGAGGCGACGGTGCGCGTCCTCAACCGGCTCGGATACCGCGTCGTCTTCCCGGAGGGCGAGACATGCTGCGGCGCGCTCAGCGCGCACGCGGGCGATCGCGCGTTCGCACGCCGCCTTGCGCGGCGTAATACCGATGCGTTCCTTGCCGCCGGCGTCGAGGCCGTGATCGTGAACTCCGCAGGTTGCGGCGCGGCGATGAAGGAGTACGGCGACCTGCTCGCCGGCGACCGCGTGTACGCGTCACGTGCGCGGCGCCTCTCGGCGATCACGCGCGACGTGCTCGAGTTCGTCGCCGGGCACGACCTCGGCGCGCTCGGCGAAGTGCGCGCCGTCGTCACGTACCAGGACTCGTGCCACCTGGCGCACGCGCAGCGCATCGCCGAGGCGCCGCGCCGCATCCTGCGCGCGATCCCGGGCGTCGAGCTGCGCGAAATGGCCGCGCCCGACCGCTGCTGCGGCAGCGCGGGGCTGTACAGCATCGTCCAGCGCGATATGTCGCAACGCCTGCTCGATGACAAGATGGACGACGTGACCGCCACCGGCGCCGGCGTCGTCGCAACCGCGAATCCCGGCTGCATGATGCAGCTCGAGGCCGGCGTGGCCCAGCGCGCGAGCGATGCGACCGTCTCGCACGTCATCGAGCTGCTCGATGCGGCGATGCGCGCCGCGCCGGCCGCCGGGTTGCGCGCGCTGTGACGCCGCTCCACGTCCGCGCGAAGCCGGATGACGTCGCGCCTGTGGCGCTGCTGGTCGGCGATCCCGGCCGCGCGACCCGCACCGCCGAGTTCCTCGACGGGGCGCGCTGCTACAACGAGCACCGCGGGCTGCTCGGCTACACCGGCGCCTGTCGCGGCGTGCGCGTGTCGGTGCAGACGACCGGAATGGGCTGCCCGTCGGCCGCCATCGTCTGCGAGGAGATGGCGATGCTCGGGGCGCGCGTGGTGATCCGCATGGGGACGTGCGGCGCCGCCCAACCGCGGGTCGCGCCCGGTGACCTCGTCATCGCCACCGCCGCATGCCCGCTCGACGGCACGACCCTCGAGTACACGGGCGGCGACCGCACCGCGCCCGCGGCGACGTTCCGCGTGGTCACGGCGCTCGTCGAAGCCGCGCGCGCCGCCTCCGCGACGCACCACGTCGGCGTGATCGCGACGGAAGACGCGCTGTACGCTGTCCGCGAGGCGTGGCATGAGCGATGGCGCGCGCGCGGCGTCCTGGCGCAGGAGATGGAAGCGAGCGCGATCTTCACCGTCGCCGCGCTGCGCGGCATGGAGGCAGGCTGCATCCTCGTCGCGTCAAACCGCGCGGGAGAGCACGAACGCATGCCCGACGAACGGCTGGCGCTGGCCGTCGACCGCATGATCGGCATCGGGATCGAGGCGGCGGTGGCGCTCAGCTGATCGCGGCGAGCACCAGAGGCACATTCGTCGCAAGCGGCGCCGCGCCGTCGACGCGCACGGTGCGCCGGGCGTCCACTTCGTCGGGCGGCTGGTACCGCGCGCGCTGCGCCCGGTACACGTCGATGCGCGCGTCCGACGGCTGCTCCGCATCTTCCGTGCGCGCAGCGAAGTGGCGCCGCACTGCGTCCTCCGATGCTTCGACCACCACGGCGAGCAGCGGCACGCCCCGTTCATGCGCCACTGCCGACACGCGGTCGCGGTCGGCGCGCGCGATATGCGTGGCGTCGAGCACCACGCGCCGCCCGGCCGCGAGGTGCGCCGTGGCGCGGTCAAGCATCTCGAGGTAGACGCGATCGCGTTCCGCCGACGTGTACGCACCTTCGCCGTACGCCGCGTCGAGCCGCTTGCCGGCCGCCACGCCTGACAACTCCTTCCGCACGGCGTCGGACACGACGAGCGCCGCGCCAGTCCGCGCCGCCAGCGCCCGCGCCAGGTGGCTTTTGCCCGAGCCTGACAGCCCGACCATCATCACGGCGAGCGGATCGCGGCGCGCGACGGCGTAGCGCCGCGCCAGTGCGAAGTACGCGCGGGCGCGCGCTGCCGCCGCCTCGCGCTCTGACGCCGGGACTTCCGCCTCGGCGCTTTCCATGCTCTCGACCTTGCCGCGGACGAAGGCGCGATAGCACGTGTAGAACGGCAGCATGACGCCGATCGTCTCGTCGAGGGCCGCACCCATGTAGGCGCCGAGGAACTCGTCGGCGAGGTCGCGACGGCCACGATACTCGAGGTCCATCGCCATGAACGCGACATCGCCGGCCACGTCGCCGTAACGAATGCGGTCGTTGAACTCGATGCAGTCCATCACGCAGATGCGGCCGTCCTCGTGCAGCACCACCGAATCGCTGCGCAGGTCGCCGTGACAATCGCGCACGCGTCCGGCATCGGCGCGCAGCTCGATCAGCGGGCGCTGCGTTCGCAACAGCGCGTCGACGTACGCGCGCACCTCGCCGAGCGCGCTCGCGTCGATCGTGTCCCCGGCGAACGGCGCCGCCTGTCCGAAGTTCTCCTCCCAGTTGCGTCGGATCGCCTCCGCGCGGCCGAAGGCGGCGATCCGCCCGTCCGTCTCCGACGAGCCATGGAACTCCGCGATACGTCGCGCGACGCGGCGCACGTCGTCCGCTGAAACGCGCCCCGCGGCGAGCAGCGCGGGCATCATCCGGTCGTGCGGCATGCGGCGCATCTGCACCGCGTATTCGACGGCGTCGCCCTCGCCGCCGACGAGGTACGACGCTCCGGCGCGCACGATCGGCACGACGCCGAGATACGCCTCCGGGCACAGGCGGCGATTGAGCCGCACTTCCTCCTCGCACATCGCCCTGCGCCGTTCCAGCGTGCTGTAATCGAGGAAGCCGAGCGATAGCGGCTTCTTGACCTTGTACGCGTACTGGCCCGCCAGCAACACGCAGGAGATGTGCGTCTGGATCAGCTCGATGTCGCCTGCCGGGTGCGCATACGCAGATGCATGGCGCAGCGCGCCGATAACGTCGGGCAGGTGCGATTCACCGGCGCGCGCCATTGCGCCTCCGTCCGCTCAGCCCAGCCGATCGCGCACCAGCGCGGCGAGCGACGTCTCCGGGCGCGCGCCGAAGTGGCTGATCACCTCCGCGGCGGCGATCCCGCCGATGCGGCCGCATGCGGCGAGCGGCCGTCCCTGCGTATAGCCGTAGAGGAACCCTGCGGCGTACGCGTCGCCGGCGCCCGTGGTGTCGATGACGCGGACGTGCGGCTCCGCATCGATCGCGTGCACATCGTCGCCCGCGACGATCACCGAGCCGCGCTCGCTGCGCGTCAGCGCCGCGACCTCGCAGTGGCCACGCACGCGCTGCAGCGCGTCCTCGAAGGACCGCACCTCGTACAACGACAGGATCTCGGCCTCGTTCGCGAACAGGATGTCGACCGCGCCTTCGATCAGCTCGAGGAACGACGGCCGATGCCGGTCGACGCAGAACGGGTCCGACAGCGTGAGCGCGACTTTGCGGCCGGCGCGATGCGCGTGCGCGGCCGCCTTGCGGAACGCCTCCTTCGCGTCGGGCGGATCCCAGAGATACCCCTCGAGATACGTCACGCGCGCCGCCGACACGAGCGCGACGTCGACGTCGCCGGGACCGAGGTGGCTGCTCGCGCCGAGGTATGTCTGCATCGTGCGTTGCGCGTCCGGCGTCACGAGGACCAGGCAGCGGCCGGTGGGCGCGCGGTCCCCCACCGCCACGTCGTACTGCACCCCGGCGGCGCGGATGTCGTGCCGGAAGACGTCGCCGAGCTGGTCGCCGCTCACCTTGCCGACGTAGGCGCCGCGACCGCCAAGCGAGGCGAAGGCTGCCATCGTGTTCGCGCACGACCCGCCGGAGACCTCGATGCCGGCCGGCATCGCCTCGTACAGCTCGCGCGCCCGCGCGGCGTCGATCAGCGTCATCGTCCCCTTGTCGAGTCCGTGCGTCTCGAGGAAGGCGTCGTCGGCGTGGGCGATCACGTCGACCAGCGCGTTCCCCAGGCCCACGACGTCGTAGCGCGGTTCGTCCAACGTCCCTCCTTCCGGGCGCAACGCACAGATACCGGCACGGGGGCATCCGGTCAATCGTCGTGCTACGATGCGCGCGGTATGCGCATGCGAACGAAACTCCTCGTCGCGCCGGCTCTGCTGTTTGCGGCGCTCGCTCCAGCTGCGTGCGGCGACAACGGGGCCACACCGCGCACGCCAGCGCCAACCGTCTCAGGCGCCGGGACCAGGGCGCCAACATCGGTGCCGGGCGCGACGACGACGCCCGCGCCACCGCCCACGCCCGCCGGGCCCCCGCAGCCCGCCTGCAGCCCGCCCTACCCCACCGCCGAGCCGCGCGCGTTCTGCGCCGACCCCGGCCGTTACGAACGCGCCACACTCGCGGACGTGATCGACGGCGACACGATCGACGTGCTGGCCGGCGGCGCGCCCGAGCGCGTCCGCCTGTTCGGCATCGATGCGCCAGAGCGCGGCGACGCCTGCGCTCGCGAGGCGACGGAGCGCGTCGCCGAGCTCGCGGCCGCCGGCGTGCACCTCCGCGCCGATGACCGCAACCGCGACTCTTACGGGCGCTTGCTGCGTTATGTCTACACGCCTGCCGGGCTCAGCATCGACGCCGTCCTGATCGCCGAAGGCCTCGCCCTCGCGTGGACACGCGATGGCGCGCTCCGGGATGAGTTCGTCGCGATCGAGGCTGAAACCCGCGCAGCCGGTCGCGGCTGTCTCTGGTAGGCGCGCTCTTCCCGGATGACGTACGCGCCGTTTGCTGGTACTATCGCTCCGGCATGGAAAGCAGAGGGAGGTAGGCAAGTGATCAAATTGTTGTACGGGCTGCTCGCACTGTTCGGGGCAGCGATCATCGCCGTAGGGTGCGGCGGCGATGACAAGAAGATCGACATCCCGGGCACCGACGATGACATCACCGTCTCCGACGACCTGCCGGATGACTTCCCCAAGAGCATCCCGATCTACGGTGACGCCGACTTCCAGGGCAGCATCAGCGGTGAGTCCGAGGGCATCTCGGGCTCCGTCGCCACGTGGTCGACCGGCGACAGCGCCGAGGACGTCACCGCCTGGTACGAGGACAAGCTCAAGGACATCGACGGTTGGAAGGTGACGGCGTCCGGAAAGATCAACGATGCCGGCTACTGGACGCTGGAGAACGACGACGGCAAGAAGGCCGCGTACCTCAGCATCACCGGCGGCGATGAGACGTCGATCATCATTACCGTCGGCGACAACCCGGACGGCGCGTCTGGCGACGGCGACTCTGGCGACGGCGACTCCGGCGACGGCGACTCCGGCGACGGCGACTCCGGCGACGGCGACTCGGGGAGCAGCGATCTCCCCGCGGAGGCCGACCTGAGCGACGACTTCCCCAAGGACCGCGTCCCGTTCCCGGATGGCGTCCGCATCACCAGCAGCAGCTCGTTCGAGGGTGGCGGCGTGAAGACGTTCCTCGTCGAGTACTACACGAAGGACAGCGTCGACGACCTCGCGTCCTTCTACAAGGCGCAGATGCCGGGCAAGGGCTGGGCGAACAGCTATACGGCGGAGCAGGATGGCACGGTGTCGCAGGTGTACTCGACCGATGACACCGGCAGCTCGACCAATGGCGCCACCGTCTCGATCTCGCCGTCCGACGTCACCGGCTACAACCAGGTCGGAGTGACCGTAGTGTTGAACACCGAGTAACGGCGCGGCAACGCGCAAGAAGAAGGTCCCGGCGTGTGCCGGGGCCTTCTTTGTGCCATCCTGATCTGACGTCCAGCAGGAGTAACGATGATCTCGGTCGAAGAGGCGCTGGAACGCATCCTCGCGCACGTTCGCGTGATGTATGTCGAGGAGAAGCCAATCCTCGACGCGCTCTATCAGGTCGCCGCCGAGGATATCGCTTCCGGCATGGACATCCCGGCGCTCGACAACACGGCGATGGACGGCTACGCGGTGCGTGCCGCGGACACGGCCGGGGCAAGCGAGACGACGCCGGTCGGACTTCGTGTCATCGGCGAGCTCGCGGCCGGCTACGTGTTCGACGGCGAGGTGCGCGCGGGCGAGGCGGTGCGCATCATGACCGGCGCGCCGATGCCTCGCGGCAGCGACGCTGTCGTCCCGTTCGAGGAAACCGACGAGCCGTCGGGACGAGGCTTCGGGTCGTTCGCCAAGTCGCGCGACACGGTGGGCGTGCTGAAAGCGGCAAACGCGGGCGCGAATGTCCGTTACGCGGCCGAGGATGTGCGCCGCGGCCAGGAGATCATCCCGCGCGGCAGCGTGCTGCACCCGGCGCGGATCGGCGTGCTGGCATCGCTCGGCAAGGCGACGGTGCGGGTGCACCGGCGCCCCGTCGTCGCCATCCTTTCGACGGGCGACGAGGTGGTCCCGCCGGGAGAGCCGCTCAGTCCCGGCCAGCTGTATGACAGCAACACGTACAGCGTCGCGGCGATGGTGCGGGCGAGCGGCGGCGTGCCGAGGCGGCTCGGCATCGCGCGCGACACGGTCGAGGCGCTCACGGCGAAGCTGCGCGAGGGGCTCGACGCCGACATGCTCGTCACATCCGCCGGTGTGTCGCGCGGCGACTACGATGTGGTGAAGGACGTGCTGGCGAACGAGGGCGAGATCGACTTCTGGACGGTGCGCATGCGGCCCGGCAAGCCGCTGGCGTTCGGCGCATTCACATCGGGCGGGCGCCGCGTGCCGCACATCGGCCTGCCTGGCAATCCGGTGAGCTCGATGGTGTCGTTCGAGCTGTTCGGACGCCCGGCGATCTACAAGATGCTCGGGCGCGATGACTGGCAGCGGCCGCGGCTGCGCGCCATCGCCGACGAGGCGATCCCGAACGGCGACGGACGGCGCGTGTTCGCCCGCGCGATCGTATCGATGCGCGACGGGCGTCACCATGCCGCGCTCACGGGGCCGCAGGGATCGGGGATCCTGACATCGATGGCGCAGGCAAACGCACTGGCTGTCGTGCCCGAAGACGTGCCACTGGTGCGCGCCGGCGACGACGTCGAAGTGATGCTGCTCGACTGAGGCTCGATCAGAGCTCGACGCTGAAGCGCGTAAACCCCAGGCCCGGCTCGCTGTATTCGAGGTCGACGCGCTCGACGTGTGCGAACCGCGGCCCGGAGTGCAGCGCCTGCACGAGGTCCTCGATCGCCCGCTCCTCCCCCTCTGCGACCACCTCGACGCGGCGTCCGTCGTCGCTGTTGCGCACGTAGCCGGCGATGCCGCGCGTCGCCGCCTCGTGGCGCACGAATTCGCGGAAGCCCACGCCCTGCACGCGCCCGCTGACGACCGCCTCGACGCGGCGCATGCGGCCGCTGCCCTGCTGGCTCATCGGCGGCGCGCCCGGGCTGATACGCGGCGCCATCCCATCGACAGTACGATCACGCGAAAAGTATACGCCGCGGCGAAACACGCGTGCTATGCTCGCTGCGATGCGCGTCGTGTTCATGGGCTCGCCGGAATTCGCGCTGCCGTCGCTGCAGCGCCTCATCGAGAGCGAGCACGAGGTCGCGGCGGTGTTCACGCAGCCCGATCGCCCTGCGGGCCGTGGCCGCAAGCTCGTCCCGCCGCCGGTGAAGACGCTCGCGCTCGATCACGGCATCCCGGTGCACCAGCCGCCGTCCATCAGCAAGCCCGATGCGGTGCAACTCCTCCGCGACATCGCACCGGACGCCGGGATCATTGCCGCGTACGGCCAGCTGCTTCGCCAGCCGGTGCTCGACGTGCCGCGTCTCGGGTTCCTGAACGTGCACGCGTCGCTGCTCCCGCGCTGGCGCGGCGCCGCTCCGGTTTCCGCCGCGATCCTCGCCGGCGACGCAGAGAGCGGCGCAACGATCATGCAGGTGGTCCTCGCGCTCGACGCCGGGCCGATGCTCGCGCGCGCCGTCGTCGGCATCGAGCGGGAGGACACGTCGGCGACGCTGGCCGCGCGCATCGCCGTCGCGGGGGCCGAGCTCCTCCTCCGCGTCCTGCCGGCCTGGGAGCGTGGCGAGCTCACACCGGAGCCCCAGGACGACGCGCGCGCGACGTACGCTCCGCAGATCAGGAAGGCCGACGCCCTCATCCGCTGGGACACCGAGGACGCGCGCGCGATCGAGCGCAAGGTCCGCGCCTACAACCCGTGGCCGATGGCCTACGCGCTGCTCGGTGGCGCGCCGCTGCGCATCATCGAGGCGACCGTGCTGGAGCATCGCTCAGACGCGGAGCCTGGCACGATCATGACCGTCGCCGTCGCCGGCGTGCCGCCTTCCGGCGCGGGCTTCGCCATCGCGACCCGCGGCAGCGACCTGGGCGTCGTGACGGTGCAGGGCCCCGGCGGCAAGGCGATGAGCGCAGCGCAGTACCTCAACGGGCACCGCGATATCGTGGGGATGCGGCTGGGCTAGGGGCGCGCCTGCACGCGCACGGTCTCGGGCGCGATCGTGGCCAGCGGCGATGCGGGCGGCGGCGCGGCATCGGCGAACTTGTCGACGATCGCGATGGCCTCCGGCGCCACATCCTTGCAGGCGTGACAGCGGATGCACTTCGCGTCGTCGATCGCCCACGCGCCGGCATCCTGCACGAATGCGCGCGCCGGGCAGATCGCCGCCGCGTCGGCGACGGCCGCCGCCTGATGCTCCACCACGTAGCGAATGAGCCCCGGACAGGCCTTCGCCGGACAGCGATGCTCGACGGCGTGCGCGTCGTACTCATCGCGGAAGTACTTCATCGTGTTGTTCATGATCACCGGCGACAGAGAGCCGTGGAAACAGTTCGAGTACTGGAACGTCGCGGAGAGCGACTCGAGCAGTTGCGGGTCCGCCGGGTGCGCCTCGCCGCGCGCCGTGCGCCGGAAGATCTCGTACATCCGCTGGTTGCCACCCCGGCACGTCGTGCAACGCCCGCACGACTCGTCCTCCAGGAACCACGACACCATGTTGTTGAGGTCGATCACGCAGGCCGTCTCGTCGACGAAGACGATGCCACCGCCTCCCATGCCGGCGCCGAGCGGCCGGAACGGCTCTGGCTCCAGCGGCAGGCCGGCGGCGACGTGGGCCGGCAGCAGCCCCGACAGCGGGCCGCCCTGCTGCATCGCCTTGAACGCGAGGCCGCCGGCGATGCCGCCCGCGGCGTCGAGCAGTTCGCTCACCTTCGTGCCGAATGGCACCTCGAGGCAGCCGGTGCGGGCGACGGCGCCGGACACGGTGAACATCTTCGTGCCGCGGTTCGCTTCCGTGCCGACGTTGCTGAACTCGTCCGCGCCGATGCGCAGCAGCGTCGCCGCCGCAGCGTACGTCTCGACGTTGTTGACGTTGGTCGGCTTCTCAAGCACGCCCTGCTGCGCCGGGAACGGCGGCTTGATCCGCGGCATGCCCCGCATGTCGTTGATCGATGAGATCAGCCCCGTCTCGTCTCCGCAGACGTACGCCCCCGCGCCCCGCACCACCTCGACGTCGAACCGCACGCCGGTGCCAAGCGCGTTCTCGCCGAGGATGCCGCGCTCGCGCGCCTGCGCGATCGCCATGTTCATGCGGCGGTTGGCGAGCGGATACTCGTCGCGGAGGTAGATCCACCCGTACGTCGCGCCGGACGCGTACGACGCAATCAGCATCCCTTCAAGGATGAGGTGCGGGTCGCTCTCCATGATCACGCGGTTCACCCACGCGCCGGGGTCGCCCTCGTCCGCGTTGCAGACGAGGTATTTCGGCTCAGCGCGCGCGTCCTTCAGGAACTTCCACTTTGTGCCCGTCGAGAAGAACGAACCGGAGTGGCCCCGCAGCGTCGAGCCCGTCACGACCTGGATCAACTCATCGCGGTCCATGGCGGCGCAGCGCAGGAACGTCGCATAGCCGTCTCGCGCGATGTAGTGGGCGATATCCTCGGGGTCGATGACGCCGCAATTGCGCATCATCCAGCGCACCTGCAGCCGGTACCAATCGAGGTCAGCGAGCGCGGGGACGCCTTCCCGCGCCGGGCCGTCGATAATGCCGATCGCGTGTTCCCGGGCGATGCCGCTCACTGCCGCGCGCGCGAACGCCGGCGCCGCTTCAGCGGTGACATTGCCGTACAGCACGGCCGGCCCGCCCGGGCGCCGCACTTCGACGACGGGCTCCGCCCACGACACGCCGGTGTCGCCGGTCGCGGTGACGTCAAATCCGCCGCTCGCGCCGAGCTCGCGCAACGCCGCGAGCGTCGCCTCCGCGCCGGACGCGATCGACGACGTGTTCAACGACACCACGAACAGCGGTCGCGATGGCATCGCGACGGCGTGCCACGCCGGCTCCGCGGTCGCGCGCAGGTCGTCGTACGATGGCACTACGGCTGCTCCTTGAGCTCGCGCGCCAGCCTCACCGTCTTCGCCGCGTCGAGCGGCCCGACGACCTTGCCGTCGACCCAGATCTGCGGCGCATGCTCACACGTGCCGTTGCACTGCGCGAGGTGCAGGCCAAGCTTGTCGTCCCCGGTGTTCTCGCCCATGCCGATGCCGAGTTCCGCCTCGAGCGCCTTGCGCACGTGCTCGCCGCCCTTGAACCGGCACGCGGGCCCGCTGCACCAGCCCACGAGCGTCCGCGGCGGCGGAATGAGCCGGAACTCGCTGTAGAACGTCGCCGCACCGTAGACGCGCGCTTCGCTCAGCCGCAGTTGCCGTGCGACCACGCGCATCGCGATCTTCGGGACGTAGCCGTAGTGGTGCTGCACCTTGTGGAGCGCGGCGAGCAGGTCGCCGTCGCCGGGTTTGAACTCGCTGACCAGGTGCTGGATTTCGAGCGTGGCTTCGTTTTCGAGCATCGTCCCCGCTTTGTGCGCGGATTCACTATAGGCGAGGCCCGGTGGCCGAACAAGCGAGGCGGCGCGCGCGCTCAGGCGGCGCCGGAGGCCGCTCCGCGGCTCGCTGCGTCCTCGATCGCCATCGCGGCGACGCGGTCGCCCATGCGGATGCTGTAGTTCTGCCCGCGGTCTTCGGGGTAGATCTGGGTCATCGTCTCCAGGTACAGGCCCTCGACCGGCGTACGGTGATCCGGCTTATCGTTGCTGTAGTTGAGCGTGATGATCGGCTGCGCGAACGGCGCGCGGAACACCCACCGTTGCTTCACCCAGTCCGCCGAGAACTCCGGATTGATCTTGCGCAGCGCCGGCTCGAACAGCGCCCACATCTCGTCGTCGGTCTTGCCGAAGTACTCGTGCTGCTGGTGAAGGTAGTTCGAGATGTACAGGATGTGGTTGCCGTCGTAGTGCTCCGGCCCGATGAAGTTCGTGTGCTCGACCAGCGCGAGGAACGGCATGCTGCGGTCGCCAATGTTCATCCAGTAGATGTGCGACAGCGACCGCTTCATCGTCAGCACCATGCAGATGGCGCCCTGCCAGCCGACGGCGGACAGCCGCCGGTCGTAGTCCGGCGTCAGCGGTGGCGCGATCTTCTTGAACAGCACCGATGGCACCGCGGCGATCACCGCGTCGGCACGTACCGCCGTGCCATCGGCCAGCACGATGCCCGTCGCGCGGTTCGCCTCGGCGGTGATCCGCTCCACGGGCGCCGACGTGTGGATCTCGACGCCGCCCGCGCGCATCTGCCGCTCCATCTCGTCGATGTACACCTGGAAGCTGCCCATCAGGTAGCCGAGCTGTTCCTTCTGCATCGGCCCGCCCTTGCGGGACTGGAAACGCAGGTGGATCTTGCTCCAGAGCCAGGCCATCGCGACGCGGTCGTAGTCATCGCCGTACTTGCCGCGCAGCAGCGGGCCCCACATGCCCTCGAACGCGCCCTTGGACACGTTCTTCTCGATCCAGTCTTTCGCCGTGATCTGCTCGAACTCCGCCCAGTCGTCGCGTCCGCGCAGCTTCGCGGCCATCAGCCCGAGGCGGATGCGGTCGACGAAGCTCACGGGCCCGAACTTCAGCAGGTCGATCGGCGTCACGAAGTTGTAGATCCTGCCGTTGTCGAACCAGCCAACCTTCGACTCGATCCAGTTGAGGCGGTCGCCGAGCCCCAGCTCGTTGAGCAGGTCGATGATCACCGTGTCACTCGTGAAGATGTGGTGGTAGTAGGCCTCAAGCCGGTTGCCGCCAACCTCGAACGTCCGCACGAGGCCGCCGAGGAACGGGCTCGATTCGTACAGCGCGACGTCGTGGCCCTGCTGCATGAGCCGGTACGCCGACGTCATGCCGGCGACGCCACCACCGACGATCGCCACCTTCATTTGCGGCCTGCCCCATCAACGCCCTGCGGGGCGAGCGAAAAGCGCGACGACGATTCTTCGCCCGGGGGCGTCGCGTCGGCGTCCTTGCTGCTCTTCAGCATGTCGCCGAACGTCAGCTTCATCGACCACATCAGGTACAGCCCGATCGCGATGATCGGGAAGAGCAGGATCGCGTGCAGGCCAATCGCATATGCGCTGCCGATGTGCTCCGCCGCGCCGAACGCGACGACCGTCTTCGACACCACGAGCTCGAACGGCCCGATGCCGCCCTGCGACGCGACGACGGCGATCGCCAGGTTGGCCGCGGCGGTCAGCAACAGGAACACGTGGAACCCTTCATCGATGCCGAAGCCGCGCGCCACCATGTAGTACATCGTCGCCTCGAGCGTCCACGAGATGCCTGACATGAGCCATGCGACGGCGAGATCCACCGGGCTGCGCAGCGCGTGCAGGCCATCGAGGAACGAGTCCAGCAGGTACTCGATCTTGTCCTCGAACCTCGCGGGCAGGAACCGGTGCAGCGTCCCGTACAGGAAGTCGCGGCCGCTGGACGAGAACGCCAGGTAGAACAGCACCGCGAGCGCCGCGCCGAAGAGCACGGCCATCACCGCGCCGAGCCCCGCGAAGTTCAGGTCCTTGCCGAATCCGACCGGGAACGTCGTGTCCTTGCCGGCGAACGCCGCGACGATGAGCATCATCGGGATCAGCGTCACCCCGTCGAACAGGCGGTCGACCGCGATGGTGCCGAGCGACGTCGTCTTGCTGATGCGCTCGCGCTGTCCCAGCACGTACGCCCGCGCTATCTCCCCCGCCCGCGCAGGGATGAGGTTGTTCGCCATCAGCCCGATGATCACGACCGGGTATAGCCGGAGCGTGCTGACCTTCTTCACGGGCCGCAGCAGGAACTGCCAGCGGATCGTCCGCATCCAGAGTCCCAGGAAGTACACGGGAAGCGATGCCGCCACCCAGACGTAGTTCGCTTCGCGGAACGCGTCGCGCACCTCGCCAAAGTCGGTGCTCCGGACGAACAGGAAAATGAAGATCAGGCTGACGCCGATGCCGATCCAGAATCCGCGGCTCTTGAGCAAGGGAACTCCCGGGAGTTACGGCGTCTGCCGAAGCTGCTTACAAGGTATGTTCGGCCGCCAGCCCCGCGCATTATAGGTTCGGGGACTGGTGGATCGGTCACCGATCATCCGGCTACGGGATGATCATAACGCCGGCGCCGCACAGCCGCACAGCGCCAGCATTATGTCATTTGGAGCTACTTCGCAACCTCCGCCAGCGGGATCTTCCGCACGACGCTTCCGCCCGACTCCGCCACCACCACGCTCGTCCCGTCCGTCGCGATGCCGATGGGCCGCGCGAACGTGATCCGCCCCTCCTTCGGCACGTCGTACACCCCGAGGCGCGCGCCGTCAGCACCGAACGTGATGATTTGCCCGCTCGCCGGCTCGGTCGCCAGGATGCGGCCGTCCGGAAGCAGCGCGACGTACGCGCGGTCACTGGTCGCCGTGCTGCCCCACGACGGCACCTCGATCGTCTGCTTCGTGCTCAGGTCCTTGCCCAGCACGACGATGCGCTTGTTCCAGTAGTCGACGATGTACATGTCGCCGTCGCCGTTCACGGCGATGCCGACGGGTTCGTTGAATTGCAACGTGCCCGAGCCCTTCTGCCCGAACTGCCGCACGAACTCGCCTTCCTGTGTGTACTCGATGATCCGGTTGTTGCCGGTGTCCGTCACGAGCACGTTGCCGTCGGGCGTCAGCGTGATCTCGCGCGGGCCGAAGAGGCGCATCGGGTCGCCACCAGCCTCCGTCTGACCCCCGGCGCCCCACTCCTTGAGCTTCTTCAGGTCCTTGTCGAGCTTGACGATCTTGTGGTTCCACGTGTCGGCGATGAACACCGTGCCGTCCGGCGCGACCGCGACCGACCACGGCTGGTTCAGCGTCACATCCGGCGACGTGAAGCCGCCGGCGACCGCCTGGAACACGCCCTGCGCGTCGTACTTGTTCACGCGCCCGTTGTTCGTGTCGGCGACGTAGATATTGCCGGCGCTGTCCAGCGCGACGTCCGCGGGTGTGTTGAGCTGGCCGTTGGACGGTCCCTCGCCGCCGATCACGAGCTGCGTGCCATCGGTGCGCACCGTTGGCGCCGCGGGCTCCGTCGGGATCACGCCGGCGCCCTTCGGGAAGAACGCCAGGCCGTCGACCGTGCCCGGCTCGTTCGCCGGCAGCGTCCGCCGCACCCAGAAGTCAAGCCACATCCGCAGCCGGTCGATGTCGACGGCGTCGCGGAAGAAGTCGTGCGTGGAGTAGTGCCCGTCGACGTCGCGGTAGGACTCGGGGAACCAGCGCCGGTGATGGTATGCGATGGCCGGCTCGTACAGGTCCCCGACCTTCACGTTGGCGCTGTTGGAGTTGGCGATGAACAGCACCGCGCCCGGCGCCGGCTGGAAGCCCGAGCCGACGTTCGTGTAGTTGACGCTCTTATACCGCCGCAGGTACCACGCCCACGGCCAGGTGAAGCCGTCGGTCGCGTCGATGACGATCGGCTGGTTGTACCCCTTGCCGGTCTCCTTCGCGTACTTCTCGAGCCGCTTGAACAGCACGGGGATATCGCCCGATGTCTGCGTGTACACCAGCAGCTCCGTCGGCACCTCGCCGTAGTCGCGCGTCGCGACGTCACCCGGCTGCCCGACGTACGGGTTGTCCGGGTGCCCCCACGACGCGAGCACCCCGGCACGCAGCGAGAACACCATGAACGCCGCGATCGCTCCGACGAGCGCTACCTGCATCGCGGTCTGGCGGCTGTAGCCGTTGAATGCCCACCAGACCGCCACGCCGGCGATGACCGCCAGCGCCCACGCGCCGAACGATGCCGGCGCGAACGGCCCCACGAGCACGAACACGACGATCGAGAGCGCCGCCGCGGCCGCCGCATACGCGAACGGCGCCAGCCGCTCGATCCGCGGCAGGTCCTCCTTCAGGTCGCTTCTGCTCAGCACATCGCCGACGAACTTGGCGGCGAGCACCGCCAGTGCGAGCGCGATATGCACGTTGAGCCACGGCATCTTCTCGCTCGCGACGGTGAGCCCGAGCGCCGTCACCACGAGCCAGAAGATGAGGAACCGGTTGATCGTCTCCATCGGCAGCGTCATGACGACGAGCAGCGTCAGCAGGAACGGCGCCCATACGTGCACGGTCGACACCTTCATCAGGTGCGGGCCGGCCGGCATCAGCAGCAGCACGATGACGCCGATCGCCAGCCCGCCGACGATCATCGCGCGCGTCATGCTCCCGCGGACCCCGTAGTAGAACATCGCCGCGAACGATAGCCCGAGCGTCAGGAACTCGTACACCGGGATCGTGATGAAGTAATAGTGGTCAGGCTGGTTCCCCCGGGCCACGTCCTGCTGGCTCATCCAGTAGTCGAGCGAACCCCACATGCCGGACCAGAAGCCGGGCAGGTTCGAGAAGAACGTCGTGTAGAGCAGCACGAACGGCACCCAGAACGCGGCGGCAGCGATGAGCCATGTCTTCGTCCGCCACATCAGCCCGACGAACGACGCGGCGAAGATCAGCATCAGGATCGTCGTGTAGGCGACCGAAGCCTCGTCCGGGTGGACGTGGAAGTCGCTCGACTCGCCGGGCCGGTTGCGCCACTCCGAGCCGAGCACCATCTGGATCGCGCCGGCGTACTGCGGCCCGGCGAGCGTGCCCAGCACGATGAGCAGGTTGCCCTCGGCGGGCAGTTCATCGAGCCCGTAGTCCTGTCGCCACTGCTCGATGAACGGCCACGCTGCTGCGATCAGCCACGCGAACGGCGACAACCCGACCACGAGCGCCCAGTAGCCCACGTCGCTCAGCTTCCGCCTGTCGGCGATCTTCTCCGCCAGGTGGTACGCGAGCATCACATCGAGGAAGCCCAGGAACGCGCCCACCTGCATGAACGCGGTCTCCTTCGTGCAGAAGAAGCCCGCCATGAACCCGGCGGACAAGAAGAGGAACTTGTCCTCCTTAGTCGCCAGGTAGCGCAGCATGAAGATGACGAGACCGAGCGTCCAGAACCCGGTGTAGATGTCCTCCCGCGTGAACCGGCTGTAATACGTCAGCGTGGGCGAGAAGGCGATGAACGCCGACGCAGCAAGCGCGCCGATCGTCCCGAGCTGCTTGCGCAGGAGGAACGGCAGGAACACCATGCCCGTCCCCATGATCGCCGCGAGCAGGCGCGCCTGGTACTCACCGTCGCCGAAGATCCACTGCAGGAACCCGCTGCCGATGAACTGCCACGGCCCATGCATGAACGGCACGTGCTTGTAGGTGTCGGTGTTCGCCGTGCCGAATGTGAAGAACTGGTCGAGTCCCTTGTTGAAGCCGTACGCGTAAAACCCGTGCAGGCTCTCATCGTGGTGCATCGCGCGCGCGCCGAGGTCATAGAACCGCAGGATCGCGGCGGCAGCGACGATGAACGCGTACGCGGTGAGCTCCCAGTAGCGCGTCGCCAGCGTGGCGATGCGTTCGCGCGCGTCGGCGTTGAGCGTGAGCGCCTTCAGGCGCTCACCGGTCGTTCCGTACGGGAGTTCTGGATCCTGTGTGCTCATCCGCCGCCTCGCCTAACTGCGCGCCAGGTATACGATGACGCTGCCCGACTGGAAGGCCACCGGCAGCGCCTGGAACTTGTCCATCGCCGCGGCGCCATACGTACTACGCTCCAGCTCGCCAACGAATATGTACGTCACGTCGTATTTGTCGACGAATTGCCGCACCACGGCCATATCGCCCCGGTACATCGCTTCCACCGCCTCGAACCTGCCGGCGCGCGGCTCGACCGAACCGCGCCACTGGTCCTCGTGCCCGCCCCAACCGAGCACCGTCGGGATGCCGGTCGCCATCGAGATCCGGCCCGCCCGGCTGTAGTCGTTCCCCACAGCTTCGACGATGACGAAGTCCTGGCCATCGGCCCGCGCGTTCAGCCAGCGGATCGCATCGCGCTCGCCCGGCGGCAGGTAGTTGAGGCCATCGAGCTCGCCGCCCGTTTCGATGAGCTTGCCATCCGCGTCGTGCGGACGCGTCCGGTTATACGTGCCGCCGAGCGGATAGAGCATGGCGCCGGCAAGCATGATAGCAGCGAGCCCCGTCCAACCGAGCCGAAACCCGCGCTCGCCGTCGAAGCTGAACCGCCAGGCCGCCGAGAGGTAGTAGAGCGCGAAGCCCGCCGCGATCGCCAGCAGCATCCACGCCTGGTAGTAGAGCTTGAATACCGTGTTCATGCGCGAGTTGAACACGTCGCCCACGTAGTAGAACTCCGTGCCGAGCATCAACAGGAAGGCCGTCGAGGCTAACAGCAGCGCAAAGACTGGCGACTCGCGCTCGTCGTCGTCCTCGCGGCTGGCGGTGAGTTCGAGCCAGAGCGCAAGCAGCGCCAACGCCACGAGCGCGCCGAAGCCGATCGCCGTAAGCCAGCCGGCGCCGCGTTCCGTGAGCTGGGCGCCGAACGAGTCGGCGTCGCGCATCTTTGGGTTGTCGCGCGCCTGCGTCCACGCGTACAGCAGCACCCAGCCGGCGACAATCGCCAGCGGCACCCCGCCGGCGATAGCGGCGACACGCGTCGTGATGCGCTCGCGGGCGGCCAGCACCCGCGCCAGCACGAATGGCACGACGACGGCCAGCAGCGGACCCCAGAAGAGGACCGCGTGCACGGGGCGTGTGCCTGGCTCACTCACACCGAGACGCGCAACCACCGGCAGGATGCCATCGGCCTGCGACGTGAACGACGTGTAGAACGGCAAATAGGCGACGATCGCCAGCAGCACCAGCGGCACCGCGAAGGAGGCCGCCTGCACGAACAGGTCGGCGGTCAGCGCGCGGACGCGCATGAAGTTGCTCGCGAACGCGGCCGCGATGACGACAAATGCCATCGTCGCGATATCCCACGTGTTCATGAACGCGAGTCCGCCGATCAGCAGCGCAACCGCGATGAGCGCGAGTGGCCGTTGCACCCAGAACGCGATATCGAGAGGTTCGTCACTTCGGTACAGCGTCAGCGCGGCGCCGACGACGGCGATCACGAACGGCAACGCCATCACGTGCGGGTGGAGGTCGCCGAGCAGGAAGCTGAACATCGGGAACTCGGTGATGACCCGCGACCCCTCATCGTTCAGCGTGTAGATGCGCGACGCGTTGAAGAACGCGAAGAACTCACTGGGATACCACGAAGCGCGCAACTCATTGGCGGTGAGGCCGTCGACGTCGAGCCATTTGTAGAACCCGGCGCTGCCGAGCCCGTACGCAGACGCGAAGTGCAATACGAACACCAGGTTGCCCATGATCACGAGCATCACGGCGCCGATCGCCGCGAACACGCCCGGCCGCCACGCAGCCGCGGCATCGGCGGCTGCGTCGGTGCGCGCACCGGACCGCTGCGCCTCGCGGCGTTCCTGCCGCGTCGTGGCGTCGGCGCCGGGACCCGGCCACGCGCCGTCGCGCGCCGGCGCCGCCCGCTCGCGCATCGCCACCAGGTTGTAGACGACGCCGAACGTGCCGAGCATCGACAGCGCGGCGATCATGCCGAGTCCCACGTTGTAGCCGACCTCCGTCGGCACACCCGCGAGCATCCCCATCATCGCGACGATGAGATAGCCGAAGTAGTAGTAGGCGACGGTCGAGCCGGAGAGCCACGGGTCCTCGGGCGGGAAGCTGTCAGCGCGCGTGGCGGCGTTGAGGAACATCAGGTCCATCGGCTGCTCGGTGCCGCTGATCTGCCCGACCATCGACCGCAGCCACACGGCGACGAGAAACACGACGAGGAACGCCACCTCGACACCAGCGATGAAGCGCCACCGTTCGCGCACCCACGCCTCGATGTCCGCACGCTCGCGGTACACGAACAGCGCCGAGAGCGCCGCGAGCACCATCAGCGCGCCGATGATGCCGCCGCGCGAGTTCGGCAGCACGCGCAGGCTGTTCAGCAACCAGAACATGTACCCGAGCAGCAGCAGTGCGAACGTCTTCGACAGCGTGTAGCCACGCTCGGGAAGCCGGCGAAACAGCGCGAGGCACAGGGGCAGCACGATCAGGCTGACCACCTGGAGCACCAGCCACCAGCGGAGGGTTTCGCTCATTCGCCCTTAGCTACAACGCGCCACCGGGAGCGGGCCTAACACGTCTACGAGGCGGAATCCGGCGCGGATTCGGCGTGCGCCGCCTTGAAAGCCTACTGGAACAGCGCATCGACGAACTCCCCGGCATCGAACGGTGTCAAGTCCTCGGGCTGTTCGCCCGTGCCGATGAATCGCACCGGGATCTGCAACTGGTCCGACACCGCGAACACGATGCCGCCCTTCGACGTCCCGTCGAGCTTGGTGAGGCAGAGGGCCGTGATCGGCACGACCTCGGCGAACGCCTTCGCCTGAACGAGCGCGTTTTGGCCCGTCGTGGCGTCGAGCACGAGCATCACCTCATCGGGGCCCTCGGGCAACTTGCGCTCGATGACGCGGCGGATCTTTCCGAGCTCCTCCATGAGGTTGAACTTTGTGTGCAGCCTTCCCGCCGTGTCGATGAGCACGACGTCGGCGTTACGGCTCTCCGCAGCTGACATCGCATCGAACACCACCGCGCCCGGATCCGCGCCCTGCTTGTGCGCGATCACGTCGGCGCCGACGACGTCGCCCCAGCTCTTGAGCTGCTCGATCGCCGCAGCGCGAAACGTATCGGCCGCCGCGACGACGACGCTCTCTCCATCCTCGCGGTACGCTTGCGCGAGCTTCGCAACGCTCGTTGTCTTGCCCGTGCCGTTCACACCCACGATCAGCACGACGGAAGGCCGGTCGTCCGGCGGCGAGTCCTCCTCGCCCCAGATCCGGCCCTTCTGTGTGCCGGCGCGCAGGATGTCGACGAGCGCGTCTTTCAGCGCCTCGCGCACCTCCTCCGGTTCTTTGATGCGGTCACGCTCGACGCGCAGCTGCAGCTCGCCGAGGATCTTGTGCGTCGTCGATACGCCGGTGTCGGCGCCGATCAGCAGCTCCTCGAGCTCTTCCCAGACCTCTTCATCGATTTTGCCGCGGTCGAACAGGCCGGAGATGTTGCTGAACCACCCCTTGCGGGTGCGTTCGAGTGCCTGTTCGGTCTTCTCGTCGGTCTCCTTCGTGCGGCGGAAAATGCGAAGCAGCGCGTCCCTCCTCGGTTCGCGGCATTCTATCCGCTAGCCTCGGCCCGGTGAAGCGCGGACGATTACTCGGCGCCGCGCGGCACGTCAGCGAGCTTCAGGCTCAGGACGCGCGAGACGTTATCCGCGCCCATCGACACGCCGTAGATCGCGTCGGCCGTTTCGATGGTGCGCCGGTTGTGCGTGATGATCACGAACTGCGTCTTCTGGGCGAGCTGGCGCAGCTCATCGGCGAAGCGGCCGACGTTCGCCTCGTCGAGTGCGGCGTCGACCTCATCGAGCACGCAGATCGGCGACGGATTCGCCTGGAGCAGCGCAAACAGCAGCGCCACCGCGGTGAGCGAGCGCTCACCGCCCGACAGCAGCGCCAGCGAACCGAGCTTCTTGCCCGGCGGCTGCGCGTAGATGTCCACGCCCGGCAGTCCGTCGTCGTCCGTCTCGCCGAGCTCGAGGCGTGCCGTGCCGCCCCGGAAGAACGCGCTGAAGTAGCGTTCGAACTCCGCGTTCACCACCTTGAACGTCTCGCGGAAGCGCTCACGGATGACCTTCTCCAGCTCGTCGATCGCGTCGTTGAGCTGCGACTCCGCTTCGTTCAGGTCGTTGAGTTGCGTCGTCAGGAACTCGTAACGTTCGCGGCTGTCCGCGTAATCCGATGCCGCCTGCTCGTTCACCGGCCCGAGCCCGCGGATCTGCGCGCGCAACTCGGCGATCCGGTCGCGCACCTCGATGGGGTTGATCGTCGAGCCGCCGCGGATCGGCGGCAGGTCCGGGTCACCGGGGGTCCGCATCCAGCGCGGGAGCTCGCCCGGCCGGTCACCCTCGCCGACGGCCGCTGGCTCCTCGTCCTGCGGCGCCGGGTCGGGCTGCGGCGCCCGCTCGACCTCGCCGTCATCCGTCGCGACGAACCCCTCGGCCTCCAGGCTCATGCGCAGGTTGTCGAGCTCTTCCTGCCGCACATTCACGTCGTTGTCCGCGTCGAGCAACGCACGTTCAGCGTCGCGCATGCGGCCGTTCGCCTCGACCAGCTCCGCTGAGAGCGTGCGTTCGCGTGACTCGAACTGCGCGAGCTCCTGCTTCGCCGGCTCGATGTCGGCGGTCAGCGTCTCCGCCTCGGCCGACTTGCCCGCGATCTCCTGCTCGAGCGATCCAAGCCGCGAACCAATGGTGCGACCCTCGTCCTCGAACCGTGCCAGCTGCTCGCGCTTTGACGCGATCTGGCGCGCCAGGCGGTCGCGCGCGGCGCGGTCGCCGGCGTACGCGTCGCGTTCGCCGCGCAATTCACCATCGGCATGCGCCACCGCCGCCGCCGTCTCGGCGAGCGCATCGTTGACCTGCGTGCGGGCGGTCTCGAGCTCGGCGATCGCTCGGCGCGCCGCCTGCTCCTGCTCGTCCGCCGCCAGCGCCTGGCGCGTGGCGTCATCGCGCTCGGCTTCCATCTTCCCGCGCGATGCCGCGATGCGCTGCTCCTGCTCCGAACGTGCCGCGCGCGCACGGCCATAGCCGTGCATCCGCGTGCGGAACGACGCAAGCTTCACGCGTGCCGCCGCGATCGCGCTGTCCGCGCGGGCGCGGCGCTCGCGCACGGCGTCGGCCTCGGCGTCGAGCTGGTCCATGCGGCGCTGCGCGGCTTCGGCCGCGGCAGCGGCGTCAGCGAGCGCCACCCCGCGCTCGGCGACGAGCGGCGTCAGGCGCTCGACCTGCGCGGGCAGGTCGCCTACCTCGCGTCCGTAGGTGAACGTGGCCTCGATCTGCGTCGCGACGCCGGCTGATACGGACCCCACCGGCCGCAGCAGTACGCCATCGAGCGTGGCGACCGCCTGTGCCAGCCCGCGACGGATGACCCGGTGCGCAACGGCGCGGTCCTCGACGATCACCGTGCGCCCGAGCAGCGTGTCCACCAGCCGGCGGTAGCGGCCGTCGCACTTCACCAGTCCCGATGCGACACCAATGATGCCCCTTTCCTTGATCAGGTGCAGCGGGCGCTGCTCCTGGACGCTGTCAAGCGCGTAGATGGTCGCGCGGCCGGCGTCGCCCCCGAGCAGCATGTCGACCGCCGCGCGCATGTCGATCTCGCGCTCGACGACGATCGCGTACAAATTGTCCGCGAGCGCCGCCTCGATCGCGCGGTCGAATCCCGCCGGCACGCGCACGATCTGGCCGACCACGCCGAGCACGCCCGAGAGTTCCGGACCTTCGGCGTCCGGCTCGCGCTTGAGGATGCCGCCGGCCTGCAGCACGGCGCGGACGCCGGCGTCCGGCGCGGGCGGCTGGACATCGATCTGGCTCAGCAGCTCGAGCCGGACGTTCGCCGCGTCGAGTTCGGCGCGCAGGCCGCGCACCTCGTCATCGAGCGCGGTGTGCGTGCGGCGCGCGGCGGCAAGGATGTCCACCGTGCGCGCGCGCTCGGCGCTCGCATCCCGCGCGTCGCGCGCGGCGTCGCGCTGCTCGTGGTGGAGCGCGAGGTAGTGCTTTGCCCACGCCGCCAGATCGACGATGTCCTTGCGGCGGGCTTCGGCCGCCGCGTCCGCCTCGCGACGGAGCCGGGCGACCGTATCGGCGGCTTCCGTGATCCGCCGCCCGAGATCTTGCGCGGCGTTTCGCGCCCGCGCCGCTGCCTGCTCCGACGAGAGCGCATCGCGCTGCGCTGCGTGCAACTCCGTCTCGACCGTCGACAGCCGCTGGCGCTGCTCGCCGAGCGTCTCCCGCAGCGCCGCAAGCCGCGACTCCTGCTCGCTCAGATCTGGCGGCGGCGCCACATCGTCCTGCGCCGCAAGGTCCGCCTGGAGCGCAGCAATCTCCGCCGCCAGTTCCTCGATGCGCTCGGCGAGCATGTTCCGGCGCTCGGCGTCGAGAGCCGCGCGCCGTTGCAGGTCGGCAAGATAGTCGAGCATCACGCGGCGGCGGCTCTCGCGCGCCGAGAGGTCGTGGCGGCGCTCATCGATTGCTGCGCGCAGCTGCGCGAGGCCATCCTCGCACGCCCGCGATGCCTGCCGCGCCTGCTCCGCCGCTGACGTCAGCTGGTCGCGCGTCGTGTACGACGCGAGCAGCAGGTCGTTGACCTCGCGCCACTGGTGCGCGAACCAGACGTGCAGCGTCGCGGCCAGCTCGCGCGTGTACTCCTGGTACTTCACCGCGCGCCCGGCCTGCCGCTCGAGCTGCGTGATGCGCGGCTCAATCTCGCGCACGAGCAGGTACACGCGCTCCATGTTCTCGCGCGTCGCCTTGAGCTTATGCCGCGCATCTTCGAGCTTCGTGCGGTAGAGCCGCACGTCCGCCGCCTCTTCGATGAGCGCGCGCCGGTCTTCCGGCCGCAGGCTCAGCGCCTGCTCGACCATGCCCTGCCCCATGAACGCATAGCTGTTTTGCCCGACCTGCGCGCGCATGAACAGCTCGACAACGTCGCGCAGGCGCACCTTTGCGTGGTTGATCAGGTATTCGTTCTCGCCGTTCCGGTACGCCCGCCGCGTCACCACGACCTCGTCGAAGTCGATTGGCAGCCACTTCTGCTCGTTGTCCAGCGTGATGCTCACCTCGGCGGCGCCGAGCGGCGCGCGCTTGTCGCTCCCGGCGAAGATCACGTCTTCGGTCTTGCGCGCGCGCAGGTTGCGGCTGGCGTGCTCGCCCAGCACCCAGCGGAGCGAATCGGCGACATTCGTCTTGCCGGTGCCGTTCGGCCCGATCACGCAGGTGACGCCGGAGCCGAACTCCAGCGTCGTCTTGTTCGCGAAACTCTTGAACCCCTGGATGTCGAGCCGCTTCAAATACACTAGGCGCTCTCCTGCTTCTCGATCGCTTCAAGCGCGTGTTGCGCCGCTTCCTTCTCCGCCATCTGTTTGCTGCGCCCCTCGCCCGTGCCGAGTGGCTTGCCGCTCACGACGACCTGCACCGTGAACCGCCGCGCGTGGTCCGGACCCTCGGTCTTCAGCAACTTGTACGAGGGCGTCGTCTGCCAGCGCGACTGGATCACTTCCTGCAAACGCGACTTCGGATCCGACGGCATGCCGCGCTCGCGCAGCGCGGCGAAGTCGTGCCCCAGGCTGCGCTTGATGAACGTCCGCGCGCGCACGATCCCGCCATCGAGAAAGATCGCGCCGACGAGCGCTTCGTATGCGCGCGCCGGGTTCGTCGGACGCGGGCGCCCGCCCGCCGCATCCTCGCCGCGGCCGAGTTGCAGGTAGTCGCCGAGGTTGAGCCGCTCGGCGGCACGCGCCAGCGTGTCGCGCCGGACGAGGTGCGCGCGCAACTCCGTGAGCCGCCCCTCGTCGACCTCCGGGTACGCGGCGTACAGCTGGTGCGCGACGACGATGCCGAGCGCCGCGTCGCCGAGGAACTCGAGCCGCTCGTTCGATCCCATGCCGATGCCGGGGTTCTCGTTGAGGAACGAGCTGTGAATCAGCGCCTGCCGCAGGAGCGCCGGATCCTTGAACTTGAGCGCGAGATCGTGCTCGAGATCCTTCCAGTCGGGCAACCCTGCACCTCTCGAGGTGGCGGCCTCGTAACGGGGCGTCCTGAAAAGCGGGACGACCGCCTGATGCGGTCGTGCGTAGTAGCAAGCCGGAAGTGCGACAGGAGCCTCGCCCGGCTGCCTGCAGCCGGATTCGCTCCACCCGCTCCATACGGTTGCGGCCATCGGGGCTCCGTCCCAGAAGCGTCCGCCGTCCCGATGAACCCGTTAGCCGCCAAGCCGACGTGATCATAGGTACCGCCCGGTCGGAGTGTCAAGACACGCGAACATATACTGCCGCGATGGACCGTGTAGACGCAGGCGCGGCGGACGAGCTTCGCACGAGATTCCGGCAGGCGCTGCCAGAGCCCGTGCGCGCGGCCATCGGCCGGATCATCGTCGCGGCGGCGGGCGCGCCCGTCTACGCCGTCGGCGGCGCCGTGCGTGACCTGCTGCTCGGGCGCCCGCTCGTGGATATCGACCTGGCCATCGAAGGCGACGCCATCGCGGCCGTGCGCGAGGCGCTGCGCGGCGCGCGCGTGACCACGCATGCCCGCTTCGGGACGGCGAGCGTACAGGCGGATGGCACGCGCGTCGACGTCGCCATGACCCGCTCCGAGACGTACGCCTGCCCGGGCGCCCTTCCGGACGTGCAGCCGGCGAACATTGAGGCCGACCTGGCGCGGCGCGACTTCACGGTCAACGCGCTCGCCTTGCGGCTCGACGGCGACGCGCAGGTCCTCGATCCAACCGGCGGCGTCGCCGACATCGAGTCGCGCGTATTGCGCGTGCTCCACGACGGCTCGTTCGCCGACGATGCGACGCGCATCTTCCGCGCGTTCCGCTACGCCGCGCGGCTCCGCTTCCAGATCGAGCCGCACACCCGCCGCCTGCTCGACGCTGCAACGGCATACATCGCAACGATCGGTGGCGAGCGCATCCGGCGTGAGCTGGAGCTCATGCTCCTCGAACCAGAGTCCGCGTCGCTCGAGGCCGCCGCTGCCGCTGGCGCCCTCGTGGCGGCACATCCAGCGCTGACCTGGGACGCCGCGTGCACGGATGCGCTGGGCGGCCCCGCCGCGCGCCACGCGCCACGCGCGCCACTCGGATTCGCGCTGCTCGCGCGGCGCGCCACGCAGGCGCAGGCCGTCGACATCGCCACGCGGCTCCGCCTCAAGCGCGCCGAGGCCGCCGCCGTCGCCGATGTCGTGGCGGTCGCCGGCGTTGCCGGCACGCTGCGCCGGCCCGATGCGAAGCCGTCGGGCGTCGTGGTGCTGCTCGACCGCTTTGCGCCCGCGGCCGTCGCCGCCTTCGCCGCCACGACGGACGACGCGATTGCCGGGCAACTGGCCCTTCGTTACCTTGAGTTGTGGCGGCACGAGAAGACTCGCCTCTCGGGCCGCGACCTCCAGGCGATGGGCGTACCCGCCGGCCCGAGCGTGCAACGCGGCCTGCAGCTGATCCGCGCCGCCCGGCTCGATGGCTGGGCGTCTGGCATCGACGACGAGCGCGCGCTGGCGATGCGTTTCGCCAAGAGCATCCGGGATTCCGAGGCACACGGATCGGAACAACCTTATGTCGATGAATGACGCCGATCTCGCCTGCGCCATCTGCGGCGAGCCCGCGACCGCCGCGCAATCCGCCGAGTGCAACTGGTGCGACCGCCGCTACCACCTCAACCAGCGCAACGACATCGAGGCCAGGGACTGCGGGCAGGTCTGGATCGACGAGGAATATTTGGCGCTTCAGTTTGCCTGTAACGACTGCGTCGCCCGCGGTGGGAGCCCTCCAACAGGCGATGCGCATCATGACGCGCCTCGCCTGCAGGCGCTCCCGGCGCGTCGCCGCCGCTACCGGAGGATCCAATGAACGACCGGCACGCGACCTGCGATGTGTGCGATGACCCGGCGTCGCCGCGTGAGTGGCTGCGCTGCATGCTCTGTGGCCGGTGCTACCGCTTCGGCACGGCGTGGGCGCGTACGCCGCGCGATTGCGGCGCCGTCCTCCCGAACCCGCAGTCCGAGAATGGATGCTGAGGCGTGGTCTACCTGTGCGCCGCGTGCGCGCCACCGGTGCATGAGCCATCACGCGACAGGGCGCCGCGCTGATGGCGACGAAGCACGCGCGACGGCGTAACCGCGCGCCGCGCCACCGGCCATCGGCGGCGGCAGTTGCCGCGAGCGGCGCCGTTCCCGGCGGCGGCTGGCGATGGCGCACGTTCCCGGTGTTCTTCGCGCTGTGCCTGGGGCTGCTCATCGCCAGCATCATCAACGGGCGGCCGTCGAACACGGCCGCGGCGGCGACGCAGATCGCCGCGCTGCTCGGCGTGGTGTACGGCATCATCCACATGATCGTCCGGAACATCGTCCGCTCCGGTCATGCGCGCTTTCCGGCGCTCGCGGCTCGCGGCCGGCGCCGGGCGCGAGTTGAGGACGACCTGGTCTATCCCGACGACGAGCCGGACGCGCGCTGAGCGCGTGTACACTGCCGCGCATGGCGCACGAACCGCGGCCCCGCCCCCCGGGTAACGACGACCTGCTCGGACGCGCCGCCGAGACCGTCGCGATCCGCGCCGACTCAGCGCTCGACCGGTTCGTCATCCGCGCGTCGGGCTGGCTCGCCGAGCACACGCTCATCCGGTCGTTCGCCGTCTCGCTGCTGCTCGTCGGCGCGCTCGTCCCCGGCATCGTCCTGCTGTTCAATCCCGACCTGACCGACGGGCTCGAGGGATTCGGCTATTTCGGCGTGTTCCTCACGAACCTCGCGAGCACCGCGACGCTGTTCATCCCGGTGCCCGGGCTCACCGGCGCCGCGCAACTGCTGATCATCCGCGAGGGCGACCGGGCGTCGCTGCCGTGGCTCGTGGGCGTCGCCGGCGGCGCAGGAATGGCCGTCGGCGAGGTGACGGCGTACTACGCCGGGTTCCTCGGCGCCGAGCTGGCGCGCGGCCGCGAGTTGCCCGGCCCGCGCCGCCTCCGCGAACTCGCCTCGCGCGTGGTTGGCTGGGTCGACTGGCTGATGGACCATTGGGGCATGGCGACGTTGTTCGTCCTCGCCGCCATCCCGAACCCGGTGTTCGAGGTCGCGGGCATTACCGCTGGTTCCGTGCGCATGCCGATGAAGCGGTTCCTTCCCTCGGTCACGGCGGGCAAGGTCGTGCGCGGCATCCTGCTCGCCTACCTGGGGCACCGGCTCCCGTTCGTGTGACCTGCATCGCGCGCTCGAACCAGGCGATGCCCGGCGTGTCGCACGGCCACGAGCCACGCCGAGCCGGGCGATAGCCAAGCCGTATCCAGAAGTACACCGAGATGCCATGCGCCTCGGGCGCCGGCGCCAGGATGCGCCGCACGCCGCGCGCGCGCAGTTCTTCCTCGACCAGCGCTGCCGACCGCATCCCGCTGCCTCGCCGCGCCTGTCCAGGCGCCGTCGCGACGGCGAGCAGCACTGCCCGCCGCCTCCGCGCATCGACGCGCAACGCAACGACGCCGGCACGCTCGCCATCGCGCTCGATGATCCGGCGTTCACTGTCCGTAAGGTCGTTGGTGAATCCGGCATCGCCGAGCGCCGACGGCAGCCAGGATTCGAGCCAGGCGACATCGTCTCCCGTCGCCCGGCGCAGTGCGATGTTCACGTCGCCACGCGGGACCCGCGCGCCAGCCACGCCGACACGTCGCCGGCGAGGTCGCGCATCCGCAAATCGCGCATCGTGCAGTCGGGCAGCGAGCGGAGAAACGCCTCGCCGTAGCGCCGGCTGCGCAGCCGCCGGTCGAGCACGATCATCACGCCGCGGTCGCTCTTGCGCCGGATCAGCCGCCCGAATCCCTGCTTGAACCGCAGCACCGCCTGCGGCAGCGCGTACTGTTCGAACGGCATCTCGAACAACTCGGAGCGGGCGCGGAACACGGGCTCCGTGGGCACCGGGAACGGCAGCCGCACGATCACGAGCAGCGACAGCGCGTCACCCGTGACGTCGACGCCCTCCCAGAAGCTCGCCGCGCCAAGCACGACGACGCGCGGACTGTCGCGCAGCGTCGCGAGCAGTTGCTTGGGCGAGCCGTCGATCCCCTGGCCGAGCACCAGGATCTGCTGGTCCTCAAGCGGGCGCTTGATGCCACCGTATGCCGTCCGCAACGCCGCATGCGACGTGAACAGCACGAGCGCACGGCCCTCGCTCGCGCTCACGGCATCGAGCAGCGCCGACTGTACGGCGGCGGCGTAGCCCGGCTGGTCCGGCTCCGGCATGTCCGATGGCAGCAGCGTCAGCGTCGACGCGCGATAGTCGAACGGTGAGCCGAGCCGCAGCGTGCGCGCGTCCTCCAGCCCGACGCGCCCCTTGATGTAGTCGAAGTGCCCCTCGGTGCTGAGCGTGGCGCTCGTGAGCACCGAGCTCGCGCGCGGCCCGAACAGCGACGCCCGCAGCGTCTCTGCGACGGAGAGCGGCGCGCTGGCGACCGACGGCGACGTGTCGTACCGTCCCATCGTCATCCAGCAGACGCGCTCGCGGTCGTCGTGCCCGATGACCCGCGTGATGCCTTCGCGCAGCTTCTCGCCGGCCGCGAGCAGGTCCGCGGTCTCTGTGATCACGGTGTCGCGATCGAGGAGGTCCGATGGCGACGCCTGGCCGAGCATGTCGTACAGCGCCTCCACGGCACCGCACATCGCCGCAAGTACCTCCTCCACCTCGAACCACGCGGCTTCGATGTCGGACCAGTCGGGTTGCACGCGGATCGCTCGATTGATGATCACGCGGTCGTCGTAGTCGCCGCGCTCGCTCGCGTGCTGGTGCCCGAACGCGCGCAGCGAGACGAAGAACGGCGGCACGGCGGCGCGCGCGCGCGTAGCCGCCTGCGCCACTACGCGAGCCGCCTGCTGTAACTGCGGCGCCGCGCCGATCGCCTGCTGCGCGGCACGCGTCGCCGCCAGGACCGTGCCGACGAGCCCGCCCTCGCGGTCGCGGCCGCTGCGGGTGTAGACGCGGTCAATCCAGTCCAGCAGCTCCGACTCGCCGGCACTGAAGCCGAACTGGCTCGTCGCCTCATCCTCGAGGTGATGCGCCTCGTCGACGACCAGGTGCTGGTACTCGGGCAGCACGTTGCCGGCGGCGGCGACATCGGACAGCAGCAGCGCGTGGTTCACGACGAGGATGTGTGCGGCCTCGGCGCGCCGCTTCGCGCGCTGCAGGAAGCACGACCCGTCGCGCACGAACTCGCACTGCAGTTGCAGGCAGCCGCCATCGCGCGCGCTGAGGCGCGCCCACGCTCCTTCATCCTCGCGGCGCAGGTGCAACTCGCCGCGGTCCCCTGTGTCGGTCGTCGCCAGCCAGAACAGCAGGTGCACCAGCACGCGCGCCTCATCGGCCGACAGTGCCGACGCGCGGCGCGCCCCCGACCAGCGCAGCAGGCACAGGTAGTTCGCGCGCCCCTTCAGTTGCGCCACGCGCAGTTCAGTGACTTCGATGCCCGCGGATTCGAGGATCCGCAGCGCGATCGGGATGTCCTGGCCCATCAGCTGTTCCTGCAAATTGATCGTGTTCGTCGAGACAACGGTGCGGGCGTTGTTCCGCGCCGCATGTATCGCCGACGGTACGAGGTAGGCCAGAGACTTCCCGACACCCGTGCCGGCCTCGACGATCAGTTCGCCGCCTTCGGCGATGGCCTCGGCGACCGCATGCGCCATCTGCGATTGCTGCGGGCGCTCCTCGTACGCCGCGAACGCCGCGCGGGCGCCCTGCGACGTGATGAGCCGCGCGACATCGTCCGGCGGCGCGGGCAACGCTCGCGGCGACGGCGCGAGCGGGTCGGCGATATGCGCAGGCTGCTTCACGAATCCGTGCACGAACCCGGGCCGGTCGCCATCGCCCGCGGCGCGCGGACGTTCGGCGACGATCTCCTGGAACAACCTCCGCAACGGCCAGTCACTCGCCGACGCCAGCCGCTCGGCCTCGGCCAACACGGCGCGCGGCGACTCCGCCAGCCGGGCGCGCAGCGCGAGGAACACCATCATCGCCGCCTCCGCGTCCGCCATCGCCCGGTGCCTCGTCTCGAAGACGATGCCGAGATGGTCGGCGATCGCGCCGAGCGTCCGTTCCGGGAGCTGCGGCAGCAGGAGCGACGCGAGGTCGAACGTGTCGAAGGTCGGGCCGAACACCGCGACGCCGTTGCGCTCGAGGAACGCCGTGTCAAACGTCGGATTCTGTCCCACGATCGGGTCGAGCCCGATGAACGCCTCGACTTCGGCGCGCAGCGTGCTGAAGTGCGGCGCCGTCAAGAGGTCGCCCGGGTTGATGCCGGTGAGCCGCTCGATCCGGTACTCGAGGTCGCGGCCTGGGTTCACCAGCGATTGGTAGCGGTCGATTACACCACCCGTGTCAAAACGGATGGCGGCGACTTCGATGATCTCGTCCGACTCATGGTCGAGCCCTGTGGTCTCGAGATCGAGCGATACGTACGGCACGTGGCGGCCAGTCTAGCGTCGCGCAGTCGCGGCGAAAGCGGGGTTCTTATTCTACCACCCGGTGGTCATGTTGCATGGCCCGGCGCTGCCTCTTCCAGGCTGTCCTCGGTGAAGTACGTGAGGTTGTTCTGCAGCAGCCCGTGGTGCGCGTGGAATCGTCCGGCCTTCAGCTCCGCCAGGAACTCGGCTGGCGTGCTGACTTCCTGCTCGAGCACCGTACAGTAGAAGCCGATGCCCGAACGCGAGTGGGCGTCGCTGCCGCCCGTGACCGGCTTTCCGAGGACCTGCGCCACCTTCAGCGCGAAGATGTTCTCCCGGGGCGTGTTGGCGCCGTTCAGCGCCTCGATGGCGTCGACGAGCTGGAACACGGGCATGCGCTCGGCGGCCTGCTCCGGCGTCATCGTGAACGGCTCTTTGCCCTGCTTGCGGAAGTACACCGGGTCGAACCAGTGACGGAACGGATGCGCCACGGCCATGAACCCGCCGATGTCGTCGAGCACGCGCCGCAGCTCCTCGGCGCGGCGGATGCCCGGCACATACTGTGTCAGTCCGACGACGATCATGTGACCAAGGTCGGTCGACACCTCCATCCCGTTGTTGATGAACAACGGTGCGTGTTCCTCGCGGTAGGCGGCGAGCTTGTACGTGTCCCACAGCCGATCATGCTCGGTGATGTTCACGCCGGTAAGCCCGCGCGCCTTCGCCTCCGCCGCGAGGTCCTCGGGGCTGAGGCCGCTGTCGGACGCGCCGGCCGTGGTGTGCACATGCATGTCCAGGATCGTGCCGGTCATACGCGGCGGAGTATAGCAACGGCCACGCGCACGCTCAGCCTGCTGTCGCCAGCCACGGCACGCCCCACCCGAACGCGGCGGCGAACACGATCGCGAAAGCGAACGTGAAGCGCCGGACCGCCGGCACGACCGCCGTTGGCAGCGCCACGACGGCCGTCAGGGCGACCACCAGCAGGGTGTAGACGACGTTCGGGCTGCCGAGCCCGCCATCCGGCCGGCGCGATTCGATGCCGTGGAGCGCGATCCCGAGGATCATGCCGGCGCCGGTGAACACCAGCATCGCGCCGAAGTGCAGCACCATCGACAGCGCGACGACGTTCGTGCCCGGCGGCGCGATGCGCTGGGCGAGCCCCGCGCGGTTCGCGCGCAGGACCAGCACCGCCGCCGCCGGCGCGACGAGCAGCGACATCGCGAAGCCCACGACGAACCCGGCGAAGGCTTCCGCCACTACGCATCCTCGATGCGAACGGCGGCCGCACGCGGCAGCAGCTGTGCGCGTCGCGGCTCAAAACCGAGCTCCCGCACGCGGGCGGCGATCGCTTCCTCCTTCGCCGGATCAGCGATGAGAAGGAAGAACGACGGCCCCGCGCCCGCGAGGTGCGGCACGAGGCCCTGTGCGCGCAGTGCATCCATCGCGCGCTCGGTGCCGGGCTGCATGCGCGTCGTGACGCGCTCAAACACGTTGTTCAGGTCACCGTCGACGACCGCCCGGCCGGCCTCGACGATCTCGCGCACGCCGATGGTCACGTATCCGTCGGCGAAATCGTCTGGCGTCAGCGCGCCGAACATCGCCTCGGTCTTGCGACCGCGGTCCTCGGCCTCCGGCAGCGCAAGCAGCAGCGGCGCGGCTCGCGCGTCGGGCAGCGGCTCTACGACTTCGCCGCGGCCGGCCACCGCCGCCGTCCCGCCGGCGAGGAAGAACGGCACGTCGGAGCCGATCGCCGAAGCGATGGCCCCGAGCTCGTTGTCGCCTACGCCCGCGCCCCAGAGCGCGTTGCATCCGCGCAGCGCCGCCGCGGCGTCGCTGCTGCCTCCGCCAAGCCCCGCCGCCCCCGGGATGCGCTTCTCCAGCGTGATCCGGACACCTCCGGCGACCGACGCATGCTCGCGGAGCGCCACCGCGGCCCGGACGGCGAGGTTCTGATCCGGCGGCAGGTCGCGCAACACGCCGGGATGCCCCATGAGCGCGAGATCGATGCCCTCCGCCGGTTCGAGCGTGAGCGTGTCACAGATGTCGATCGTCTGCAGGACACTGCGGAGCTCGTGATAGCCGTCCGGGCGGATGTGCAACGCTTCCAGCGACCAGTTGATCTTCGCCGGCGCCGTGACACGAAGCGGTGTCATTGCGGCCGCGCGATCCATGCGCGCGTGATCGCCGCCCAGTCTTCGAGCGACAGCACCTGCGGCCGCAGCGTGACATCGACGCCCGCCGTGCGCATCACGTCGTCGACGACCTCCTGCTTCACGTGCAGCCCGAACGACAGGCTGTTTCGCAGCTGCTTGCGCGGGTTGCCGAACCCGGCGCGGACGATGCGGAAGAACGTCTCGACCGGCGCATCGACGCGGGGCGCCGGCGCGACGTCGATGCGCACGACGGCCGACTCGACCTTCGGCGGCGGAGAGAACGCGCCGGCAGGCACGCGCATCACCATCGATGTCTCGCCGTAGACCTGCGTCGCCACGCTCAGCAGCCCCATCTTCCCGGGTTTCGCCACGATCGCCTCGGCGACTTCGAGTTGCAGCATGACGACGAGTCGCACGGGGCGCACGTCGCCCTCGAGGAACATGCGGAGCACCGGTGCGGCGATATTGTACGGAAGATTCGCCACCACGGCGTACGGCGCCGAGATGCGCCCGAGCGCCAGCAGCTCCGATGGCGCGCGGTCGAGCACGTCCGCTTCAACGATGTGCACGCGTTCGTGCTCCGCGAATTGCGCGCGCAACAGCGGCACCAGGTCGCGGTCCACCTCGAACGCCGCGACGCGCGCGCCGCGATCGGCGAGCGCCTGGGTCAGCGCGCCGCGGCCAGGGCCGACTTCCAGCACGCTGTCACCGGCGCGCACCTCCGCCGCGCTGACGATGCGGTCGAGGATGTTCCGGTCCGACAGGAAGTGCTGCCCGAAGCGCTTCTTCGCGCGGGGTAACGGCGCGCCACGCCTACGAGAGGATGTAGATGTCGAGCCAGCGCGACGACCAGTCAACAGCGACTCCATCCGGATACCCGAGGTCGATGATGTAACCCTGCACGGCGCCGCCTGTGTCCGCCGCCACCGCGTATCCGTACCCCGGGATGAACATGCGCGTGCCCAGCGGGATGATATCCGGATCGACGGCGACGACGCCGTAGGTCACCTGCACGCCGGTGGCCGTGCGGCCGTACGCCGGATCGCTGGCCGGCCGGCCCGCGCTCGCCGGGTTGTACCACGTCGCGTAGACCCGCATCGTCTGCACGATGCTGCCGTCGGCGGGCGCGGCATCGCCGCCCCCCCGCTGCTCCGGGTAGTAGATGACGGTGTCCTGTGGCTCGGGGTCGTAATACTCCTCGGCGAGTGTGCGCGTGGCCTCCTCGCCGTTGACGTAGCCGATGTCGTAGCGCCGTACGAGGACACCATCGCGGCCAGCCTCAGTGCGCGTCTGGCCAGGACCGAGCGAAGGGTCGGAGCGGTACACCGTGCTGCTTTCGATGAACTCGCGCTCCTCGTCGCTCGACGCGGAGAGCTGCACGACGCGCACCGCCATCCCCTGCGAAATCGGCGACTCCGGCGCCGGCTCGACGAACGCGTCGGGCGGCAGCACGATGCCTGCTTCGGCCAGCGCGTCGCCAACGGTGCCGGCGAACGTGTACACGGCGCGGTGCTCGGATGGCAACGCGACGGTGATCGCGAGCGCGCGCCGGACCTCGATCCGTGCGTCTGGTTCCAGCGGGGCCGCCGGGTCGGGCGTCACACGGTCCCCCGGCCCAACCGTCACACCCGCCTCGCGCAGCGCCTGCACGATGTTCGGCCGGCTCGACGTCGACAGCGTCTCGCCCGCGTCGGTGACGATGGTGAACGGCACGGCGCGCCGCACGTCGACGTCGAGCCCGTCGTCCTCGTCGGGGTCGTCGGTGAAACCGCGCGCCACCAGGCGCGGCTGTCGCAGCGGCGCCGCTGGCGAGACAAGCACGCCGTCGATGAGCACGCTGTCGCGGTCGCCGGCCACGACGCCGGCCTCCTCGAGCAACTGCTCGACCGTCGCCGCGTGCGTCCGGATCTCGAACGCCTGCCCGTCGGCGGTGAGGCGCACGGCGTGCGCGCGCTCGACGCGCAGCACGTCGCGGCCCTCCCCGTCGAGCGCCGTCAGCCGGTCGCCGGGGCGCAAGTCGTAGCCCGCGGCTTCGAGCACCGCCACGTCGTTTCCGGAGTGCGTGCGGAGCGTTGCCGAAGCGCCGTCCACCTGGAGCTGCACCGTGCGCGGCGGCAGCATCAGGTAGCCGAACGCGCTGACGACGAAGATCGCGGACAGCACCGCGAGATGCTCGCGGCGGCGGCGGTCGAAGTGAAGGCCGCGCCTCCCTGCGACAGTCACGTCGCCGGCCGGGGGCGCTGGCCCCCGCCGGTCCCTGTGCGGCACGCCGTCTCCAGTGCTTGCCCGCGCCTCCCTGCGTGTGCCCCGGGCGCCGCCAACAGCGCGGCGCGGAGGGCGGGCTATGGTCGTGCACCCACTGTCGATCGGGCCCTTAGGCTTAACGTCGCTGGCTGGCTCCGGCCCGGTGACCCTACGGCACCCGAAACGTGCTGCTTACCGCTGCTTCCTTCCGGACCTGACGGGGTTCACAGTGCTCCGCCGCGTAGGACCAGGCCCTCAACGCTGCCCGGCGCAGCCAGTTCCCAGGTACACCAACCTCGAGTGGGAATTCGGCCCCGCTATAGCGGCTTGCGGGTACAGGGCACCGCTGGCTCCCCGCTTAGCACGACCGCTACGATCCTAGCATGGCGGCTCCGCGCGTCAAGCGCGCCCGCCGCGCCGAAGCCACTACAGCTGCGGCTCAGTCGAATACCACCGTCTTGTTGCCATAGACAACAATCCGGTTCCGCAGATGCAGATCGACCGCCCGCGCCAGCACGACCTTCTCCAGGTCGCGCCCCTTCCGCACGAGGTCGTCCACCGCATCGCGATGGCTCACGCGCGCGACGTCCTGTTCGATGATCGGCCCCTGGTCGAGCTCGGCCGTGGCGTAATGCGCCGTCGCGCCGATGATTTTCACGCCGCGCTCGTGCGCCTGGTGGTATGGCCGGGCGCCCGCGAACGCCGGCAGGAACGAGTGGTGGATGTTGATGATGCGATGCGGGTACGCGCGGATGAGGTCGTCGCTGAGGATCTGCATGTAGCGCGCCATGACCACGAGGTCGGCGTTCGCGTCTTCAAGAAGCGCGCGGATGCGGCGCTCGGCGCCCGCTTTGCCCGCGGCGTCGACCGGCACGTGGTGGTATGGCACGCCGAATCCGGCCACGATCGCGCGCGCGTCGTCGTGGTTGCTGATGACGAGCGGGATCTCGGCGCGGAACTCCCCCATGTGCCAGCGCGCGAGGATGTCGTACAGGCAGTGGGCCAGCTTCGACACCATCAGCGCCACGCGCGGCACGTAGTCCGAGAACCGGAGCGACCAGTCCATGCCGAACCGCCTGGCGATCGGCTCGAATGCGCCGGCGATTTCACCGCGCCCGATCGCAAAGCCATCGAGCATCCACTCGACGCGCTGGAGGAACACGCCCTCCTCCTGGTCGGTGTGCTGGTCCGCGTGCGTGATGTTCCCGCCGTGCCGGTAGAGGAAGTCGGACACCGCGGCCACGAGCCCCTTCTGGTCGCGGCACGAGATCAACAACGTGGCGGTCACGGGTTCGGGCGGCATCGCGCGGAATCATAACACCGGCATGGCGCGGCGGCATTTCCCGCCGCGTCGCCGCGGTGCGGTGTATCTCGCCGACTGCGCCGGTGAGCCGCGCGTCCTGCTGAGCATCGTGCCGGCGTCTGTTACGCCGTCGTCGCTGTCCTCCGCGACAGGATCTGTCGCGCGACAGCCGTAACCTCGCATCGGCGGCGGTGCGCACGGCTCGCGCGCTCGAGGGCTGTGCCCGGCCGGGCGCGCCCCGCCACGCGCGCCCGCGCGCTCCGGCTACGGGCAGAGCCCGCTCTGTCCCGCCACGAACTGCAGGTCGATGACGTTGATGTAGCCGTCGCGCGTAACGTCGATCCCGATGACGTAGCCAGCACCGCCGGACGGCGGCACGCTCAGCGCGACCTGCTGCAGGTCGATGACGTTGACGAGCTGGTCGGCGTTGACCGACGCGACCTCGCAGCCATCGGGCAAAGCGTCGCCGTCGGTGTTCGCGCTTGCGTTGCTCGTACCGAAGTGGCACAGCTCGCGCGAGTCAGGCACGCGGTCGGCGTCGGCGTCGCCCGTCGTCTGGCACGTGGCCATCGGTGGCTTGCTCGCTGCGTTCGCCGGATCGAACCCCATGGCGCACTCCACGCCATCGAGCGCGCGGTCGCCGTCGCTGTCGCGGTTCGCCGCGCCCGTCGGTGCGCTGGCGGAGGCGCAGGGCGGGCCGCCGCCTTCGGTGGCGTCGGACAGCGTGTCGTTGTCGTCGTCGGCGTCGCAGGCGTCCCCCTGCGCGTCGGAGTTCGGCCACGTCAGGTCGTCGAACGGTTTCGACGGGCCGAGGTCCACGAACGCGTCGCTGTTGAGCTGCGTCGGGTTCGCGATGCCCGGGCAGTTGTCTCCCGTCTCCGCGACGCCGTCGTAGTCGCTGTCGTACGCGTTGCCCGCGTTGCACGTGCCCGAACCGGTGTCCGTGAACGATGCGCCGGCGACCGGCACGAACTCCCAGTCGTAGCTCGTCGCGTGCAGCGACAGCTTCAGCACGCCGTACGACGTGTTGTCGCGCACCTCGCTGTTGGGCTTTATCGATCCGAACGCACGGTGGTTCTTCCCGCCCGTGCCCACTACGAACTCGCGGATGCCGAACGACGGGTCGGCCGCGCCGGTGGGCGTCTGCGGCGCGAAGCGCTCGTAGTTGTGATCGTGTCCACCCAGCACGACCTCCGCGCGGTAGTCGTACAGGATCTGCCAGATCGGCTGCATCGACGCGTTGTCGCCGTGCTGGCCGGAGCTGAACCGCGGGTGGTGCCAGTACGCGAGCGTGCAGGCGGCGGGATTCGCCGCGAGGTCAGCGCGCAGCCACTGCTCCTGCGGCGACCCCGCGCCGCATCCGCCGATCGCCGAGCAGTTGCTGTTGATGACGATGACGTGCCAGTCGCCGAGGTCGTAGCTGTAGTATCCCTTCGACGGGTCGCCGGCGGCCGAGCCGAAGTAGCCGTAGTACCCAGTCGCTCCGGCGGTGTTGTACTCGTGGTTACCCGCGGACGGGCGCGTGCGCGCCTTGTGGCGGCCCCACGACGGGTCGTAGCAGTTGGTGAACTCTGCGACGGTCCCGCTCTCGTACGCGTTGTCGCCGAGCACCGCGACGTCGCCGGTGAGCGTGTCGAGCAGGTCTGCCGTTGCCTCGTCGCCGCTCGAAGCGCACGACGCGATGTCGCCGGCCGCGAGCAGCGTCGCCTCAGCCGCGAGTGCGCGCGGCGGGTCGGTGCGCACATCGCCCGCGGTGAGCAGCGCAAGCGCCAGCACGGCCGGGGCGGCGAGCCGCGTCACCCACAACAACCGTGGGTCGCGTTCGGTCATAGCTACCATGGCGACCATCCCGCTGGATGCGCTCGCGGTGCCGCCAGTATAGACGCGGCCGGCGCGGACCGTCGCGCGACTGCTACGCGTGCCCGGGCGCTAGATCGCGCCGGCGCGCAGCCACTCGCCGGCGCGCTCGCCGATCATCACCGAGGTCAGGTGGATGTTCGCGCGCGGGCATTTCGGCATCACCGACGCATCGGCCAGGTAGAGGCCGTCGAACCCGCGGACGCGCAGGTACTGGTCGACCACGCCCATCGGGTCCGATGCCGGCGCCATCTTGCCGGTGCAGCTCGGGTGGAACCCGCTCGAAGCGACCATCTGGCACCAGCGGCCGAGATCCTCGTCATTCTCCAGCACCGACGCCGACGGACCGCGGATCCCCTCGACCAGGTGCGCGAACTCCGGCATCGAGCCGACTTCGAGCGCCATGTGCACGCCTTCGACGAGCCGCGCGACGTCGTCAGGGTGCTCGCAGAAGCGGTTCTCGATACGCGGGAACTCGTGGGGATCGGCTGACTTCAGCGTGAGCTGCCCGATCGACTTCTGGCGGTAGATCACCGAGCCGATGGAGAACACGAGGTTGCCGCTGCGCGTGGGCAGCTGCGACACCGGCATGAGCTGCATGTCGTTCCGCTCCTCGCCGAGCGTCGAGGTGTAGCGGTACGTCACCTGCACCACCGGGTCGTCGATCTCCAGCGAACCCTCGGGCGCCGAGAACACGACGCCCAGCATGGGATGGTCGTCGAGGTTCGCGCCGACACCGGGCAGGTCGGCGACGACGTCGATGCCGAGCTCCCGCAGGTGCGCCTCCGGGCCGACGCCCGAGCGCATGAGGATCGCCGGCGAGCCGATCGCGCCGGAGGCGAGCACGACGCGCGCGCCCTCGACGACCTGCACCACGCCGCCCGACTCGACCTCGACCCCCGTCGCCCGCGCGCCGTCGAAGATGATGCGCCGCGTCAGGCAGTCGCCACGGATCGTCAGGTTGAGCCGGTGCCGCGCCGGCTGCAGGTAGCAGATCGCGACGCTCATCCGCGTGCGCCCGCTCTTGTTCATCGGGTGGAACCCGAGGCCGTGCGACTCCGGGTCGTTGTTGTCGTCGGTCTCCGGATAGCCCGCCGCGCGCATCGCCTTCACGAACGCGAGCTGCACCGGAGCCAGGCCGTCCTCCTTGTAACGACGGACGGGGATCGGCCCGGACGAGCCGTGATAGTCGTCGCCGCCGCGATCCAGGTCGTTCTCGAGCCGCCGGAAGTACGGCAGCACCTTTTGCCACGACCACTCGGTGTTGCCGAACGACGCCCACTCGTCGTAGTCCTCGGGCGTCCCGCGCAGCGCGATCGCCGTGTTCACCGCCGACGACCCGCCGACGACCTTCCCGCTCGGCATCGGCGCGAGCACGCCGTGCGTGTTTGCCTCGGCCATGTACTCCCAGTTGTGCGGCGAGTAGGAGTTGTTGTTGCCGTTGAGCAGACCCTCGGGCGTCTCATCCATCGTCGGGTAGTACGGGCCTGCTTCGATCAGCAGCACCGAGATGCGCGGGTCCTCCGACAGCCGCGCGGCGATCGTCGCGCCGCTGGCGCCGGCGCCGACCACGATGACGTCGTACTTCATGGCGTTAGAACCTCCGGCCCGCATGCTAACGCCCGGACGCGTACCCGTCACGGGCCTGACGGCGCCCGCGAACGGCCGGCCACGTCCAGCTTCCGCGCGATGGCGCCGGCCATCGTACGCGCCCCCGTGGTTGACCGCCGGTCCCGGCAGCCGGCCCGATTTGTGCTATGCTGGCCGGGATATCCCCCGTCGCAGTCTCCAGTACGACACGGTTCACGCCGCACGCACTCGACGACTCAGACAGGCGTCAGGCGCGGACGAACGCGCGCCGTGCATACGTGTAGAACGTCGTGGCCGCACGGACGCCTTTCCAGTCCGCAAGCGATGCAATACCCACGGCGGCAGGAGATTCCATGGCCTCAGGGCAAATCAAGCGACTCGTTCGGGATCGGGGCTTCGGCTTCATCCAGCCGGCAGGAGAGTCGGAAGACATCTTCTTCCACTCGTCCGCGGTGCAGTCCGGCATGTTCGACTCGCTCAACGAGGGTCAGACGGTCGAGTTCGACAAGGAAGCCGACCCGCGTGACTCGCGCAAGTCGCGAGCCACGAACGTCCGCCTGGCGGGCTGACACGCGACGGCATACAGCGCGGCCGGGATCCGTCCCGGCCGCGTTGTGTGTATCGCACGCGGCGGCATCCGGCGGAGATCGGCGCGCGCAGCGCGTGCCGCCGCCGTGGACGGCGCAGGTCCGGGGCACTGCCAGCGTTGCTCCAAGACGGGCGCAACTGCGCGCATCAGCGCCACAATCGCCAGCATTCCGGTCTGGGGAGTGGCACGCCCGGAGGGATTCGAACCCCCGACCCTCGGTTCCGAAGACCGATGCTCTATCCGCTGAGCTACGGGCGCGCAAGCCGCCGCAGTCTATCACGCATCGCCGGCGCCCCGAGCGCGCGCCGCTCGGCCGCGGCCCACGTGCGCGCGCGATACGGCGCGCTGCGCGGATGCGGTCCGGCACGCCGTGCGTCCGCGCGGCGCTGCTATTTGTCGACGCTCACCTGGATGTCGATCCGCGCGTAGTTCGCGTCCTCGTCGAACTCGCCGGCGAACACCCGGCCCGACAGGTTGTCGCCGTCCGACGCAAAGGTGATCGCCTCGGCGCCCGGCAGCGGTGACTGGCTCGAATCGCCATCAGTGACGTCCCACCCTTTGTCGCCGAACGCGTCGCGGTAGAACTCGATAGCGCTCGACGGGTTGTCCTTCGTGATGAACGATACGACGAACGTGTCGCCTGCCGGCTCATGCTGGAACGCGGACTCAATTGCGATGCTGTCCGGGTACGCAGGCACCTCGCCGGGGAACCCGTCGGGCAGCGCCTTGCTCACGCCGGGCTCGAACTCGCCCTTGTCGCCGTTGTTGGCGCCCGCGATTACCTGCACGCTCAGCACGATGGTCGTCGACTCCCGCTCCTGCGACTCCGCTACGAGCAGCACGCCCGTCACGTCGGGATCGTTGATCTTGCTGAACTGCCGCAGGTCGCCATCCTCGCGGTCGCGGCCAGCGTCGCCCTGCCACGGGTCCTCGCCGAGCCGTTCGTCGAAATGCGCCACCACGTCGTCGGCGGCATCGCCCGTGTGGTACACGACGAGGTAGGCGACGTCCTCGCCAGTGAACTGCGCCAGCGACGAGACCACATCCGCATCCGGGTACGACGGGATGTCGCCCGGGAGACCGGGCGGCAGCGCGCCCTCGTACCGGCGGGTCACCGTGCCGTCCTGGCCCGCGCTGAACGCGTTGATGACGCTGCTGACGGTCGCGTTCGCGTGACCGCCGCCACCGTCATCGAGCAGCGACGATGCCAGCCAGCCGCCGCCGGCTGCCGCGATGCCCACCACCACGATCGCGCCGATCCATGCCCACGGCAGGCGTCGTCGCGGCGCGCGCGGTGGCGCATCGGCCGCGGCCACACCGTCCGGGACGACGCTGTACGCGTAGCCGCCGACGGTGACGGCGTCGCTACCGGGCGCGGGGCGCTGCTCCGCTGGCTTCTCGCCTGACGGTCGTTCTTCGCTCACGGGGGCTCCTTGAAGGGGGAGAGATGGGGTGGACGGAGGGATTTGAACCCTCGATCTCCAGGGCCACAACCTGGCGCCTTAACCGCTAGGCCACGCCCACCACGCGAATGACCTGAACCGGACCGCGCCCGCTTCAGCAATCGAAGAAGTCTATCAATCGCCATTTGAGGCGGTCAAGGAACGCGACCGCCGCCCGCGTCAGCGGCCCGTCGAGCCGTGGCCGCCCTCGCCGCGCTGCGTGACGGAGAGGCTCGTCGCCAGCACGACCTCCACATCGGCGAGCCGCGCGATCACGAGCTGCGCGATCCTGTCGCCATCGCGCAGCGTGTACGTGGCGGTGTCGCCGAATGTCCACATCGTCACCAGCACCTCGCCGCGGTAGTCCGCGTCGATCGTCCCGAACGATGCCATGACGCCTCGCGCCACGAGGCCTGAGCGCGGACGCACCTGCGCGTCGTACCCCACGGGCAGCTCGATCGCGATGCCGGTCGGCACGCGCTGCGGCGCGGGCCCCAGCACCACGTCGGCTTCGAGGCATGCGTGCAGGTCGAGTCCGGATGCGCCGGGCGTTGCACGCTCGGGCATCCGCGCGTCCGCGCGCAGCTTCTGGACCAGGAGATCGATGCGGGTCATGTGCGCATCCGTCTGAGCGATTTGACCGACGCGCGCCGGTCGCGGAGAATCATACCGGCCGGGTACGGGTGCAGGGAGGTATGCGCCCCTTGAAATGGATTCTTGCGCTCGTAGCGGCGTGTGCGCTCGTCGCCGGCCTCACGCTCTCGCTCGTCCCCGTCGCTCCTGACTCCGAAGCCGGCGCCGCATCGTCGCCCGCCGCGACGCGCACGCGCACGGCCACCCGTACGCCCACACCGACACGCACCCGCACGCCCACGCGCACGCCGATCGGCGGCGTCCCCACGGCCACGCCGACACCGCTCGCGCCATCGGCGCCCGCGATTGGCCCTGGGCTGATGGTCGCCGAGTGCGCCGGGACGACGGCGAACTCGGCGCGCGCGATCTTCCTCTGGACGCCGTCCGGCGCGGGGCCGCAGTGGCTCGACCTTAGCATCTTCGACAACGGCTTCGCGCCGGCGACGTTCGTCGGACTCGGCGGCTACGCGCCCGACCGCTGGGGTCTCGTCTGGGACGGCCTGCGACAGGGCACGACGCATTACGCGCGCATCAACACGCTCACCCGCGACGGCTGGATGTCGAGCGGCACGCTCGCGTTCTACACGCCCGTGTGCGATGGCAGCGCGCACGAGCCCGCCCCCGCCGCAGACATGCTGCGGCTGCGCGACAGCCTCGACGCCGCCGTCGCATCGTCCGGCATCAACACCGCGATCGCGATCACCGACTTGCGCACCGGCGAGACGGTCGACGTCAACGGCTACGACGTGCGGCTTCCCGGTTGCACCATCAACCTCTTCGCGCTGATGCGCGTGACCGTCGACCTGCAGCACGGCCGATACCCGGAAGCGCAGCCCGGCGACCTCATCGGCCAGACGATCAACCGCTCCGACCCCGTCACGGCGCGCACGCTCATGAAGTACTGGATCGGGGACGGCGACCTGGGCGCCGGCATGAACCGCGTCAACGACTTCGTGCACTCGCTGGGCATGAACGACACGCTGCTCGACCACCCGCCCGCGTACCCGCAAGAGTCGATGTATGGCGGCATCGATAACCGCATCACCGCGCGCGACGCGAACCGCGGCCTGCGTGCGCTGTGGGACGGCCGCGTGCTTGAGCCGGGATGGCGCGACTACTTTCTCCAGAAGATGACCCTTGTAAAGCCGGGCCTGAACTACCTTATCCCCGCCGGGGTCGGGTCCGGCGCGACGGTGTCGCACAAGAACGGCTTCCTCTACTCCGAGGGATGGGCCGACAACGACATCGGCATCGTCTGGTTTCAGCGCGGGGACGAGCGCTACGGCTACGCCATCTCGTTCTTCACGCAGTTCGTCCCGACCAAGTACGGCGACATCGCCCTCGGCCAGCGGGTGTCCAGCCTCGCCTGGCAGTGGCTGGTCAGCCGTTACGGCTACCCCTGACATCTATGCACGACCGGCATTGACCCGCCCCGGCACGATGCTACGATGAGCTAGCGATGCCTGAACGAGACGAACTCCAGGTCGCGCGCTGGGACGCCATCCGCGCCCGCATCGGCGAGCGCCTGCGCGGCATGCGCGGGCGCAGCCGCTCGCAGGCGCAGCTCGCCTGGGAAATGGATGAGCTCGGCTTCCACATCAGTCAGAGCATGGTGTCCCGCTACGAGCAGGGACAGGGCGAAGTCCCGCTGACGCTCGAGCGGATGGTCGGCTGGGCGCTCTGCTGCGATGCGCTCGGCTCGGAGCATCTCCGCGAGCTGCTCGAACTCGGCGGCTACGCGCTGCCGTGGACGCGCGGCGACATGCGCCAGTTCGACGACCTGCTGCACCGCTACCGCGCGCTGTCCCGCCCGGACCAGATGGCGCTGCGTCGCCGCATGTTGTGGCACCTGGTCGGCCTGCACCCCGAGCCCGCTCCATCGGAGGCGCCCCGATGATCGAGGTGCGCCTCTGCGACGACGCCCGCCGCGCCCTCCGCGACCGCGTGCGCGCGCTCCCCGCCGATGGCGACGCGCGCATCCGCACGCAGCGCATGCGCGCGCTCCTGCAGGAGCTTGGCGTCAGCTGCGACGACAAGGCCGAATTCGAGGAACTCGACGCCGTGCTGCTCGCCTCGGCGAACGGCACCGAGGCGCTGGTCGCCGCGCGTCTCGACGACGAACAGCGCGCCATCGCCTACGCCCGGCTGCTCGCCCGCATGCTCGCCGACGAGTTCCACGCGCCGCTCGACGCCAAGATGGAGTACACCGAGGGACTCGGCGCGCCGCCGAAAAGCGACCGCGAGCGCGAGCGCATGGTCATCGCCCTGGCGCACGCGATCCTCGATGGCGACCTCGACGCCGCGCCGCGCCCCCTGTACGAGGACGTGCCGATGTTCACGCTCGCGTTCACGCCGCGCTCCGCCGCCCGCTCCACGCTCGGCGGCTTCCACCTCTGGAGCGACTTCTGGTACCGGCGGTCGAACATGTACCGCCGCTGGCGCTCCCGCCGCGACGTCAGCAGCGCCATCCGCCAGGTGTGCACGATCCTCACGCGCGTGAGCGTCCCCGCCGCCTGACCGCTTTCGCCAGCCGCGTCCGTGCGCGATCCTTTGAGCAACACCACGCGCAGAGGAGCACGCCATGACGCCGAAACCGGCACTTTCACTCGCCGCCGTCGCCGGCCGGCGCAGGGCCACGATCGAGCTCGCAAAGGACATCGAGCGGCGAGGCTACAGCGGCATCTACATGCCGAGCTTTGGCGATGCCATGGGCCTCGGCGTCGCGCTCGCGCTCGAGACGCAGTCGATCCGGTTCGGCACGACCGTGCAGCCGATCTATCTGCGCCACGCGTCCGATTTCGCCGCCGCCGCGTCGTTCATCCACGAGTTGAGCGGCGGGCGCTTCCGCTTCGGTATCGGCGTCACCCACGGGCCGGTGCACCAGGCGCTCCGCGTGACGCCGGGGAAGCCCCTGACGGACATCCGTACGTTCGTCGCGACGCTGCGCAAGTCGGCCGAGCGCGCCGGCGAACTGCCACCGATCGTCCTCGCGACGCTGCGGCAAAAGATGGTTGAACTGTCGGCCGAGATCGCCGAAGGCTGCGTCTGGGCGAACGGCGCCCGGTCGCACATGGCGGCGTCGCTCGCGCACCTCCCCGCCGGACGGCGGGACGACGCGTCGTTCTTCATCGGCGACATGATCCCGACGTGTATCTCCGACGACCGCGAGGCGGCCGCCGCCGTGATGCGGCGCACGCTCACCGGTTACGTGATGCTCCCGAACTACCGCAACTACTGGATCGAGGCCGGGTACGAGGAGGAGATGCGCGCCATCGAGGCGGCACAGCAGGCCGGCGACCTCGCCCGCATCCCATCGCTCATGTCGGAGCGCTGGCTCGGCGACGTCACGCTGTATGGCAGCGCGGACGAAGTCCGGAAGGGGTACGAGGCGTGGCTCGCCGCGGGCGGGCGCACGCCGATCCTCGTGCCGTCGAGCGCCTCGGGCGGCCAGATGAAGGCGTTCGAGGAGATGTTCGCCGCCTTCGGCTGAGATTAGACCCAGCAATCGCCAGCCCGTATGATCGAAGGCGTAGCGACGCCCGGAGGATTGCATGGATTTCAACGATACCCCCGAAGAGGCCGCATGGCGAAAGGAAGTCAACGACTTTCTCGGTAAGGAGTACCCGGCCGAGCTCAAGCGCGGCGGCCGCGGCGAAGAAGGCGAAGGCCTGTTCCGCGGACCCAACGAAGGCTCGGCGATGAAGCAGTGGCGCACGGCGCTGCGCGAACGCGGCTGGGTTGCGCCCGCATGGCCGAAGGAGTACGGCGGCGCCGGCCTCGACATCAAGCGCCAGTTCATCCTGAACGAGGAGTTCGCGGAATACGGTGCGATGAACGTCGGCGGGTTCGGCGTGATGATGCTCGGTCCGACGCTCATCGTGCACGGCACCGAAGAGCAGAAGAAGGAGCATCTGCCCGGCATCCTCGACGGCTCGGTGCAATGGTGCCAGGGCTGGTCCGAGCCGAACGCCGGGTCCGATGTCGCGTCGGTCCAGACGCGCGCGGTGAAGGACGGCGACGACTACGTCATCAATGGCCAGAAGATCTGGACGACGGGCGCGCAGTTCGCCGACATGATGTACATGCTCGCGCGCACCGACCCCGACGCGCCGAAGCACCGCGGCATCAGCTACTTCCTGCTCGACATGAAGGCGCCCGGCGTGACCGTGCGCCCGCTCATCACGATGGCCGGCTCCGCCACGTTCAATGAGGTGTTCTTCGAGAACGTGCGCGTGCCGAACCGCAACCGCCTCGGCGAGGAGAATCGCGGCTGGTACATCGGCGCCACCACGCTCGACTTCGAGCGGTCGTCGATCGGTTCCTCGGTCGGCATTCGCAAGCAGATCGAGGGCTTGATCAAGTTCGCTAAGGATCACCGCGCGATGGCGCCCGGCGCCGCCAGGCGCGAAGTGCAGATGGCGCTTGCCGACCGCTGGATCGAAGCGAACGTCGCGCGCCTGATGTCCTACCGCGTGATCAGCATGCAGAACGCCGGCCTCGTACCGAACCACGAGGCGTCGATGTGCAAGCTGTTCACATCGGAGATGCAGCAGAAGATCGCGTCGCTCGGCGTGAAGCTCACCGGCCTGTACGGCATGGTCGCCGGCGGCTCGGCGCAGTACAGCGCCGGCGGCCGCTTCGGCTATAACTACGTGAACTCCGTGTCCTCGACGATCGCCGGCGGCACGAGTGAGATCCAGCGCAACATCATGGCCCAGCGCGGCCTTGGGCTCCCGCGCGACTGACCGCGCGTCCGGCGCCGGAACAGCGAAGGGGTTGCACGATCGTGCACCCCCTTCCTTATCGCTTGCAGACCGGCCCGCACGAGTCCCGGGCCTACCGCCGCGGCAGCGCGTTCGCGTCGCCCGAGGTCACCGGCAGCGTAATCGGCGGGTCGACGACGCGCCGCGTGTCGTTGAGCGACACACCCATCGCGATGCCCGTCGCCGTATCGTCACGGATCAGGTCGTACACCGCGCCGGCGATCTCCTCGGGCGGCAGCATCGGCATCATGTTCATGCGCCGTTCCGCCTCCGCCCGCGCCGCGCCGTCAAGCGCGTCGAGTCCCGACGTCACGAGTGGCGTGCGGACGACTGCCGGGCACACCGCGTTCACGCGGATGTTCGCTTCCGGCAGCAGGTTCACGCTCGCCCGCGTGATGCCGACAACGCCGTGCTTGGCGGCCGAGTACACGGGGTCCGCCTGGAAGCCGAACAACCCGGCCAGCGACGCCGTGTTGATGATCACACCTCCACCGCGCGCCTTCAGCAGCGGGATCGCCTTCTGCATGCCCCGGATCACGGCGATCAGGTCGATGTCGACCGTCCGCATCCACTGGTCGACCGGCGTATCCGGCCAGCGCGGATTGCCGCTCGTCACGCCCGCGTTGTTATGCAGGATGTCGAAGCCGCCGTAGGTATCGCGCGCGAAGCCGAACATGCGCTCCAGGTCGGCGTCCTTCGTCACGTCGACCTTCACCGCAGCCGCGCCCCCGCCGGCCGCCGCAATGCCCGCGACGGTCTCCTGCGCGCCCGCCTCGTTCCAATCGGCGACGACGACCGACGCGCCGTTTTTCGCCAGCAACTCACACGTCGCCCGGCCGATGCCGGAGCCGCCGCCTGTGACGATCGCTACCTTCCCACGCACGTCCATCCCATACTCCTTTGCGCTTGATGCGCCAGCGTACATCGTGAAGGCCGGACGCTCACGCGCCCGACCTCCGCGCTCGATCAAGCATCGCCCTTACCGGCGTGACGCCGCCGTGCGCTCGTCGAAGCGGGCGACGATCTCGCGCATCCTCCGCATCAGCGCGATGCGCCGCTGCTGCGCCTCCGGCAGCGACGACACGTCGATCTCGGCGATGCTGAAGCCGTACGCCTCGAACTGCGGGATCTGGTCGTCGCGCAATTCGGCCATGCGCTGCTTGCGTTGCATCGCCGCCTCGACGTACGGCGCGAGTTCTTCTTCCTTGCGGCGGAGGCGCGCCTCTTCCTCGGCTTTGAACTCCGGCATCACCTCGCGCGCGAACAGCTCCAGGTCCTCGCAGATGTGCTCGTGCCGGTTCTTGCCGCCCTGCTGGATGAACACCGCCTGGTCGACGCCCGCGTCGGCGAACGTCCGCAGATGCTCGCGCAATTGCCGCGGCGTGCCGATTCCGCCCGTCCCCTCGCCCAGCACCTCGAGCCCCATCTCGTCGCGCACGGCCTCGTACCGCTCCCAGATGTTCGTGCGGCCGGGCATGTGCTTGCCGAACGCGTAGAAGTGGCCGAGCGCAAACTGGAAGAACCGGAAGCCGTCGGTGCCGCGGCGGATCGCCTCCTGCGCATCCGGGTGGCACGAGAAGCTCGACACCATCGCGATGTTCGGGTTGACCGCGTGCCCGACCGGCACGCACTCGCGTTTGAACGTCTCGTAGTAGTCCGTCACCCAGTGCCGCGCCTCGGCCGGGTCGACGAACGCGAACGTCAGCGCGCCGAGCCCCATCTGCGCCGCGAGATGGATCGTGTCACGGTTCGAGCAGGCCACCCACATCGGCGGATGCGGCTTCTGCACCGGCTTCGGCACGACGTTGCGCACCGGCATCGAGAAGTACTTCCCCTGGTACCCCGGGTAGGGGTCCATCGCCATCATGTTCGCGATCTGTTCGATGCTCTCGCGCCACATCGCCCGGCGCTCCGCAGGATTGATGCCGAAGCCCTCCAGCTCCATGCGGCTCGCCGATTCGCCCGTGCCGAAGTCGACGCGCCCGTTCGACACCAAGTCGAGCGTCGCGATGCGCTCCGCCACGCGCGCCGGCGGATTGTACGCCGGCGGCAGCAGCACGATGCCGTGGCCCAGGCGGATCTGCTTCGTCCGCTGCGATGCCGCCGCAAGGAACACCTCCGGCGCCGCCGAGTGCGAGTACTCCTCGAGAAAGTGGTGCTCGACCTCCCAGGCGTGGTCGATGCCGATGCGATCGGCGAGCTCCACCTGGTCGAGCGCATCCTGGAACAGTTTCAGCTCCTGCCCGTCGTCCCACGGACGCGGCAGCTGGTGCTCGTAGAAGATTCCGAACTTCATCCGGTGCTCCTGTCCGTGATCAGCGTCCGCCCTTCACGCCGCATGATCGGACGTGCAGAGCCTGGAGTGCCACAGCGTAGTCGCCGATCCTGGCAACGATTCGGTCGTCGCTGTTCATGGCGGGGCGGACCGCCGGTCTCGGCCGCGATGCGGTGTCGCCGGCGTTCCGCGCGAGGTTACTCCTGTCCCCCTCCGGTGCGAGGAAGAGCCGACTTCAACTTCGTCGGGAATACTAGTTCCGGGCGTTCGCTTCTGTAAAGAGCGACGGTGGCCGCACGGCGCGCAGCCAACCACGGCGGCCGGCAGTGCACCCACAGTGCCTGTGCTAGCCTGACGCATGCCGCTTCCCTTCCAGCCGCCGATCGAGCCGATGCTCGCGCAGGCGCGCGATGCGATCCCCGATGGCGACGGCTGGATCTACGAGCCGAAGTGGGACGGCTTCCGCGCCCTCATCTTCTACGACGGAAGCGAGGCGTACCTCCAGAGTCGCGACCTGAAGCCGCTCGCCCGCTACTTCCCGGAACTCAAGGATGGGATCGAGTCGGCGCTGCCCGGCCCGTGCGTGCTCGATGGCGAGGTCGTCATCGTCACGCGCGATGGCCTTGACTTCGGCGCGCTGCTGATGCGAATCCATCCGGCGGCGTCGCGCGTGCGCATGCTCGCCGCGGACACGCCGTCTTCGTTCGTCGCCTTCGACCTGCTCGCCGACGGCAACGACGACCTCCGCACGACGCCGTTCGCCCAGCGCCGCGAGCGCCTCGATCGGCTCCTCGGCGACGTGGCGCCGCCCGTCTACCTCACGCCGGCGACGCGCGACCGCGAGCTCGCCGCGACGTGGTTCGAGAAATTCGAGGGTGCCGGCCTCGACGGCGTGGTCGCCAAGCCGGCGGGCGACCCGTACCGCCCCGGCGTGCGGGCGATGGTCAAAGTGAAGCACCTGCGCAGCGCGGACTGCGTCATCGGCGGGTTCCGCTGGGGCAAGAACGCCGAGGGCGCCTCCGTCGGCTCGTTGCTCCTCGGCCTGTACGACGACGGCGGGGGGCTGCACCACGTCGGGCACACGTCGAGCTTCACCGCCGCGCAGCGGCGCGAGCTCGCCGAGATGCTGCGCCCGCTCGTCACCGACGACGCGCGCGACGGCTTCGGCGAAGGGCGCACGCCCGGCGGCCCGAGCCGCTGGAACGCCGGCCGCGACGTCAGCTGGGTGCGGGTGCGCCCGACGCTCGTGTGCGAGGTGTCGTTCGACCACCTGCAAGGCGACCGTTTCCGCCACGCGACGACGTTCCTCCGCTGGCGGCCCGACAAGCCGCCCGCGGCGTGCACGTACGACCAGCTCGAGACCACGCCGCCGTACGAGATCAAGGAGATTTTTCGGCGCTAACCCTCGCCGCGGAACGCGTCGATCGCGCCGCGAATGCCCTTCTCGCGCACGAGCGCCCGCATCGCCTTCACCGCGTCGGACTCGTGCAGGATCGCGTCCCACTCGACACCCATCTTCACCGCCGTCGCGAACCCCATCACATCCATTTGGCGGTTGATGGCGAGTTTCTTCACGCGCAGGATCTCGAGCGGCACGCGGGAGATTTCGCGCGCCACGCGCTCGACTTCGCGATCGATGTCCGTCGCCGGCACGGCGAGCGTGGCCCAACCCCATGCGGCGGCCTCGCGCCCGTCGACTGCGCTGCCCGGGCGGAAGGACATGTACTTCGCCCGCCCCGGCCCGACAAGCCACGCCCAGATCGGGCTGATGAATCCTCCGCCGAGCGGCAATCCCGGCCACGCGAAGCGCGCGTCCTCCGCCGCGATGACGATGTCGCACATCGCGCAGAGCTGCGTCGCCCCGCCGATGCAATGCCCTTCCACCTGCGCGATGACCGGCTGCGGCATGTCGCGCACGAGCATCCAGCGCTTCAGCGTCTCTTCGAGCTGCGCGCGGTCGTGCAGGATGTCCGGCCGCGGCGGACGTGGCGCATCGGGATCGCGGCGGGGCGCCGGCGCAACATCGTAGCCCGCCGAGAACGACCCACCGGAGCCTCGGATAACGAGCACGCTCGTCTCATCACGCGCCGCGACTTCGCGCACCGCGTCCTCGAATTCGTGCAGCATCGTGGCGTCGAACGCGTTGCGCTTGTCCGGCCGATTGAACGTCAGCCGCGCGATCCTGCCGTCGTACGCCAGGTCGATCGTCGTCCGCGCCATTGCTGCCTCCTGCTATCCCGCCCACACGTCAACCAGCGGCTCCGCGCCGATCACGTGATCTCGTTCGAGCGCGGCGATCGCGTCGTCGCCAAGGCCCAGCAGGTCGCCGAGCACCTCCCGGTTGTGCTCGCCGAGCGTTGGCGCCGGACGCCGCGTCGCCAGCCTCGCGCCGTCCAGGACGTACGCCGACGACGGGTACTCGTGCGTGCCCGCGACGGGGGGCGTCACCTCTTCGAAGAAGCTGCGCGACCGCACGTGCGCATCTTCGAAGATCTGGCGGTTGAGGTACACCGCCCCGGCCGTCACGCCGGCGTCGGCGAGCTCGCGCTCGGCGGCAGCCTGTGTGCGCTCGCAAGCCCACACGGCGATTGCGGCGTCGATCTCGCCGGCGCGCGCATGGCGATTGTCCGCCGTCGCCAGCGCTGGGTCATCGCTCCACTCCGCGCGCCCGATGATGCGCGCGAGCGCGCGCCATTCGGCGTCGGTCTGCGCGCAGATGGCGATCCATGCGTCCTCGTCGGCCGTCTCGTAGCAGCCCTGGGGCGCATGCACGAGGTCGCGATTGCCTGTGCGCTCGAAGAGGCGCCCGTTCACGGACTGTTGGAGGACTGCGTCGGCCGCGAAGCCGGTCAGGGCCTCGATCTGCGCCACCTCGACGACCTGACCGGATCCCGTTGCCTCGCGCTCGATCAGCGCCATCATCACCGCGCCGGCCGCGTGCGTGCCCGAGATCGGGTCGCCGTACCAGAAGCCCGACTTCATCGGTGGCCCGCCTGCGTAGCCGGTGAGCCCGGTGATGCCGGACAGCATCTCCAGCGTCGAGCCGAAGCCGACGTAGTCGCGCTCGGGGCCGCTGGCGCCGATCGCGGGCATGCGCAGCAGCACGAGGCGCGGGTTCAGCGCCCGGAGCGCGTCGAACCCGATGCCGAACCGCTCCATCTCGCCGGGCGCGTAGTTCTCCGCGACAACGTCGCTGATGGCCGCGAGCCGCCGGAACAGCTCGACGCCGCGCGCGTCCTTGAGGTTCAGCGTGATCCCGCGCTTGTTGCGGTTCGGCTTCAGGAACGTGTCTGCGCGCTCGTAGGGCCGCTCGGCTCCGCGTCGCGCGTAGGCGCGCCAGTCCTCCCGCCCGGTGGGACCGCGCGTCAGGTCGTACGCCTGAACGGCCTCGATCTTGATCACGTCGGCGCCGAGGTCGCCGAGCGCCTTGGTGCACCATGGCCCCGCCCACGACGTCGTGAGGTCGAGGACCCGCAGGCCCTGCAGCGGCAACGCCGTTTGTTCAGGCAACGCCCGCCTCCGTCAGCGCGGCCACCTCGTCCGGCGACATGTCCAGCTCGCCGCCGAACACGGCACTGTTGTGCTCGCCGAGCGATGGCGCGGGCGACATGGCCCACGGCAACGCGTCGAGGCGAAATGGCGCGCCGGGCGCCTTCATCATCCCGATCCCTGGCTGCTCCCATTGGTCGAAATATCCGCGCTCCGCGAAATGCCGCGACGCGAGGATATCGCTCGCGTCGCGCACGCTGGCGAAGGGCAGCGAGAGCGCCTGCGCGCGGTGGTAGATCTCCTCCTTATCGTGCGTGACTATCCACGGGAGCATCAGCGCGTCGACTTCGTCGCCGTACTTCACGCGGCCGCCGAGCGTGCGGAAGCGGTCGTCCGCCAGCCGCTCGTCCTCCATCAGCTCCGGGATGCGCCGCCACATCTTCCCCGACCCGGGCACGATGACGCCGGCATAGCCGTCGGCGCACGGGTAGACGCCGTTCGCGACCGCGGCCACCGCGTCGCGTCCCACCTCGACACGCTCGAACGACCACTTCATCAGCGTGCTGTGCAGGAACTGCAGCACGCACTCCAGCACGGCCACGTCGGCGTGATGCGCGCTGCCGCTGCGCCGCGCCCACAGCAGCGCCGCCATCGTCGCCTGCAGCACGTTTGCGCCGGCGATGAGTTGCGCCTGGTGTCCCCACATCTTCAGCGGCGGGCGGCCGCGCGAGCCGTTGCGCGCCATCATGCCGCCAAGCGCCTGCATCGTGATCTCGCTCGCGCGTCGATCGCGGTACGGGCCGGTTTCGCCGAAGTTGGTGACGCTGACGCTGGCGATGCGCGGGTTCGCCGCAGCCAGTGCATCGTGCCCGATGCCGAACGCCGCCTTGCGCGGCGGCCGCACGCTCTCCACCACGACATCCGCGCGCGCGACGAGCCGGTGGAGTGCATCCCGCCCGCGCTGGCTCGAGAGGTCGAGCGTCACGCCACGCTTGCCGGCGTTGAGCCATGCGAAGTACGCGCTGTGCTGCGTGCCGTCCTTGACCGGTGGCAGGCGGCGGCTCCAGTCGCCCGCGCCGGGCCGCTCGACCTTGATGACGTCGGCGCCAAAGCCGGCGAGGATACGCGTGGCGTATGGGCCGGCCACGCCCGACGTGACGTCGACGACGCGCAGGCCGCGGATGCCGCCCGTCATTTCAGCGCGACGGCGTTCGCGGGCGAGGCGACGCCGCCCGGCAAGTACAGCGGCACCGCCGCGAAGAACGCATCCCAGCGCCCGTCGGCGCGGCAATCGGCCGCCAGCTCCTCGAACGTGAACAACTCGCCGATCGGGATGCCGAGCATCGGCAGGATGCGGCGATGGAGCGAACCGGCGGCCTTGTCGCCCGGAGCGACCTCGAGCGCCGGATTGTCGGCCGCAACGGCGGCGATGCGCAGGTTCCAGAGGTAGCGCGCGGTCTCTTCGCCGGCGTACAGCCCCGGGAAGGCGAACGTCTTCGCAAACTTCACGCGGCCCTCGGAGTCGGCGGCGAGGTACCCCTGCATCCACCCGGTGCGGATGAGCAGCAGGTCGCCGGCGCGGATCTCGACGCCCTGCGCCAAGCGCGTCGCTTCGAGAAGCTCAACGGTGATCGCCAGCGATGTCAACGGCTCGACCGGCGTTCCGCGCTCCGCAAGGTGCCCGGCGACGTCGAGCAGCACGGCACGGCCGACGAGCCCGTGTTCGACAAACCGCTCGATACCCAGCCGGTCGCCGCCCTCTCCCGTCCGTTCCGCCTGCGTGCCGCCGTAGTAGCCGAATTCGCGCGCGGCGACGTGCCGGAAGCCATCCCACTGCGACGACACCTGCAGGTAGAACTGGTCGACGTAGTCGTCCTGCTCGTTCCGCCCCAGCGGCACGATGTGGTGCTCGTACTTCTTGCGGCGGAAGAGCGGCGGGTCGGGCAGGTTGAGGGGAAGCGACAGGTTAAACACGCGCCCGCGCTTGATGAGCGCGCTCGCCGCGACCCGCGCCGCGCCATCGAGGTGGTTCAGTGTGCCGCGTTCGTCCCCCTCGCCGAACACGCCCCACGAATTGCGCATGCCAAGCTCCGTGTTGAGCGGCAGGTCATCGTAGTCCGGCACCTTCACGGGGTTCTCCTCCTCGCGCTCGCCCAGTCTCATCAGCGGCGCCGCGACGGTCTATCCGGCATCGTGATGAGCAGACTGTAGGGCCACACCCGACAGTCCCCGCATCGCTGCCCGATTGACCGCACGCGCCGCGGGCATCGACACTTGCCGCAGCCAAACGACGTCCGTTTCTGGTGCGCGTGAGCATGTCGTTAGACCTTCGCGTCGTTGAGATAAGCCTGTCCGCCGCCGGCGCCTTCGCCGGCCGCTTCTTCGCCGACGCTGGCGCCGACGTCATGCTCGTCGAACCGCCGGCCGGCCACGCACTGCGGCACGAAGGCCCGTTTCGCGACGACCGCTTCGACATCGAGACGTCGGCCGCGCATCTGCACATGAACGCCGGCAAGCGCTCGCTCGTCGCCGACATCGCCGCCGACGCGAGTGATATCGCCCGGCTGATCGCGACGTCGGATGTGCTGGTCACCGACGCACGCGCATCCGTGCTCGACCCGCTCGGGCTGTCCTGGCCGGCGCTCAGCGCCGCGAACCCCGCCCTGCTCATGACGCGCGTATCGCCGTTCGGCGACACCGGCCCGTATCGCGCGTATGACGCGACGAACATCATCAGCATGGCGCTCGGCGGGCAGCTCAAGATCACTGGCGATTCTGGCCGCGCGCCGCTGTGCAACTTCGGCGCGCAGGCGCAGTACCAGGCGGGCATCGCCGCGTTCGCCGGCACGCTCGCCAACCTCCTCCTGCGCGATGCCACGGGCGAGGGCGAATACCTCGACCTCTCGGTGCAGGATGTCGTCGCGAACAACCTCGAAGGCCGCAGCCTCACCTTCAACCTTGGAGTGATGGCCGAGCGCGCCGGCCTGAACGTCTCCGCCGTGTATGGCGTCTACCCTTGCGCCGACGGCTGGGTCTTCATCTCTGCGTTCGCGCCCGCGCTCTGGGAACAGCTGAAGATCGCCGCCCGCATCCCCGAGCTCGACGACCAGCGCTTCTCGACCCAGGCTGGCCGGCTCGACAACAACGATGAGCTCGAGGCGATCATTATGTCGTGGACGCTGTCGTCCACGAGTGATGAGCTGCGCGTCCTCGCGCAGCAGGGCTACCCCCTCACCGTCAGCGAGACGCCCGAGCGGCTGCTCGCGTCGGAGCAGTGGCGCTCGCGCGGCGTCGCGCGCACGGTGGCGCATCCGCATGCGGGTGACATCGCGCTGCTCGCGCCGGCGTGGGTCGGGGGCGACGCGGCCCCGGTCCGCCCCGCGCCGCTCCTCGGCGAACACACCGCCGCCATCCTCGGTCCCCTCTCGCGGGCGGTGCGCTGATGGACTGGCGCCGCGACCGGTTGCCGTTGCGCGGCCTGCGTGTCATCGACTGGTCGGTGTACTGGGCCGGCCCGTACCTGAGCCTCATGCTCCATGATCTCGGCGCGGAGGTCATCAAGATCGAGTCGCCTTCGAGCTGGGACCCGATGCGCACGGTGATCGATGTCAACCGCGGCGTGCGCGGCACGGCCCGCCCGATGACGCCGCAGGAGCGCTCGAATGTCAACCAGCACTTCAACGAGTGGAATCGCGGTAAGCGGAGCCTGGCGGTCGAGCTGCGCGAGCCACGCGGGCGCCACATCCTCCTCGACCTGGTCGCGAACGCCGACGTGTTCATCGAGAACCACCGTCCGCACGTGAAGGACAAGCTGCACATCGCCTGGGGCGACCTGCGGCCGCTGCGCCCGTCGCTCGTCTACGTCTCGTTGTCCGGATACGGGCAGACGCTGCCCGACCGCAACGCGATGGCGCTGGGCAGCCCCGTCGAGGTCGCCAGCGGGCTGTTCTCGCTCAACGGCTATCTCAACGAGCCAACGCCAGCGAAGACCGGCTTCTCATACGGCGACCCGGTGGGCGCACTAACGGCGCTCTCGGCGACGTTGCTCGCGATCCGCGAGGCGCGGCGCACGGGCGAGGGCCGCTACCTCGATGTGGCGCTGCGTGATGCGCTGGCGTTCGGCATCGGCGCCGCCTTCATCGACTGGTCGATGAACCAGCGCGAGCGCCCGCGCCGGGGCAACCGGCACGAGGTGTATGCGCCGCAGGGCGTGTACCGCGCGCTCGGCGAGGACGAATGGGTGGCGATCAGCGTGCGTGACGACGCCGATTGGCGCGCGTTCGGCGAGGCGCTCGGCTCCCCGGCGTGGCATTCCGGCGCGGCCTTCGCGACCGCAGAAGGCCGCCGGAGCGGCCACGACGAGATCGACGCGCAGATCGAGGCGTGGACGTCGACGCGCTGCGCGCGCGACATCGAGATCGCGCTGCAGGAGGCGGGCGTGCCGGCCGCCGCGGTGCTCAACTACCGGCAGTTGCGCCGCGACCCGCAGCTCAACGCGCGCGGCATGTTCCAGGAGATACCGCACCCGGCGTTCGGACTCGAGGTGCGCAGCGCGTCGCTCTTCGAACGCGGCAACTTCCCGCAGCCCATCGACCGGCACGCGCCGATGTTCGGCCAGCACAACGACGACGTGCTCGCCGGCCTGCCTGGTATGGATGACGCATCGATCGCCGCGCTCCGGCGCGATGGCATCATCGGAGAGGAGATCCTCGCGACCGGCGACTGAGCCGCGCGAGCACGCATGGACTTCCGCGATTCAGCCGAAGAAGCCGCATTCCGCGCCACCGTGCGCGGTGTCATCGAGCGAGAGCTGCCGCCCGACCTCCGCGGCGGCAGCTCCGACGAGGACGAGACCGGGCGGTTCAATGCCTGGCTCGACAAGCTGCGCGAACGGAGCTGGATCGCGCCGGCGTGGCCGCGCGAGTACGGCGGCGGCGGCGCGTCGATCGTCGAGCAGTTCATCCTTAACGAGGAGATGGCGCGTCCCCGCGCGCCGCGGCCGTCGGGCGTTGCGATCGGCTTCGTCGGCCCGACGATCATCACGTACGGCACGGATGAACAGAAGGCGCAGTTCCTTCCCGGCATCCTGAACGGCGACCAGTGGTGCCAGGGGTTCTCCGAGCCCGGCGCCGGATCCGACCTGGCGTCGCTCGCCACGCGGGCCGAGCGGGACGGCGACGAGTACATCGTCAACGGCCAGAAGATCTGGACGTCGCTCGCGCACCGTGCGCAGTGGATGATCATGCTCGCGCGCACCGACCGTGAAGCGCCGAAGCATCGCGGCATCTCCTGCTTCATCCTCGACATGCGCACCCCCGGGATCACGATCCGGCCGCTCGAGAACATGGCGGGCACGCACGAGTTCAACGAGGTGTTCTTCGACAACGTGCGCGTGCCGGCATCGATGCGGATCGGCGAGGAGAACCGCGGGTGGTACGTCGGCATGACAACGCTCGAGTTCGAGCGTTCGCACATCGGCGCGGCGGTCGGGCTCGACCGGAACGTTTCGGATCTCGTCGCGACGCTGCGCGATGGCGCGTGCGCGAACGGGCGCGCCACCGCCGCGCGGAACGAGGTCATCGACCGCACCATCGAGATCAATGTCGCGAAGCTGATGGCGTACAACGTCTTCAGCCTGCAGAAGAGCCGCCGCCCCATCGAGCACGAGGCATCGACGACGAAGCTCTACGTGACGGAGCTGACGCAGCGCGTGTTCCGCACCGGCGTGAAGCTGCTCGGCGCGTATGGCCTCCTCCGCGCCGACGACCTGAAGCGCTTGGGCCAGCCGCTGCGCTACGTGCCGGGGCAGTACCTGTACTCCGTGCAGTCGACGATCGCCGGCGGCACCAGCGAGATCGTGCGGGGCGTCGTCGCGACGCGCTCGCTCGGCCTCCCCCGCAGCTAGCGATGTCGTCCGGCGCCGGCGACCGCATGTACTTCGATGATATCGCCGTCGGCGACGAGTGGACGAGTCCCGCCCGCACGATCACGGAAACCGATGCGATGATGTGGTCGTACATGACAGGCGACTGGACATCGCTCCACGTGGACGAGGAGTACGCGAAGACGCATTCCCCGTTCGGCACCCGCATCCCGCCGGGGATGATGACCGCCGCCATCAGCCACGGCCTGCTCGCCCAGCTGCGGCTGTTCCACGAGACCGCGCTGGCGTTCCTCGAGCTGACGATCCGCTACCGCGATGTCGTGCGCGTCGGCGATACGGTGCATGCGCGGCTCCGCATCAGCGAAAAGAAGCTCACGTCGAAGGGCGACCGCGGGCTCGTGCGGCTCGAACAACGGGTGCTGAACCAGCATGGCGGCGTCGTGCAGGACGGCGAATGGCTGATCCTCGTCGCCTGCCGGCCCACCGCGTCCTGAGGCCGCGGGGACCGGTAGGGCGAAACCCCACCGCCCATTCCGGCGTCTGCACGACAGAAGCACACAGCGCCGCTCCCTAGAATCACACCACCGGGCCGGCGCCTCCGATCGCGTCCTCGCGCGCGCGTGCGCGGACGCCCGCATGCGCCGCGGCCCACGCGAGGACGAACGTGGATTTCCGTTTCAGCGAAGAGGAAGAGGCGTTCCGCGGCGAGGTGCGCCAGTTCATCGCCGAGAACATGACGGACGAGATCCGCTCGCACTGGCTCGGCGGCCTGCTCGATACGCCCGCGCGCCGCGACTTCGTCACCAAGATGGCCGACCGCGGCTGGCTCTCCATGGGCTTTCCGGCCGAGTACGGCGGCACGCGGCAGACGGTGCCGCTTGCCCAGTACATCATGAACCAGGAGCTGCACCGCGCCGAGGCGCCGATCGTCGGCAAGAACCTTGGCGTCATCGTCAACACCATCCTCCGGCACGGCAATGAGCCGATGAAGCGCGAGTTCATCCCGCGCATCTTCCGCAACGAGATCCAGTGGGCGATCGCCTACAGCGAGCCCGAGGCCGGCTCCGACCTCGCCAACATGCGCGCGAGCGCCGTGCTCGACGGCGACGAATACGTGATCAACGGCAGCAAGCGATTCATCACGTCGGCGCACTTCGGCGACTATATGTGGACCGGCGTGCGCACCGACCCGAACGCGCAGCCCAAGCACAAGGGCATCAGCCTGATCATCATCGACGCGACACTGCCCGGCATCACCGTCACGCCGACGTGGACGATCATCGGCGAGCGCACGAACGACGTGTTCTTTGACGACGTGCGCGTGCCGAAGGAGTACCTGGTCGGCGAGGTCAACAAGGGCTGGTACTACATCTCCGAGGCGCTGACGTACGAACGCTTCGCGATGACGTCGATCATCCCGACCGTGCGCAAGCTGGATCGCCTCGTCGAGTACGTTCGCACGACGGAGGTAGACGGCGAGCCGCTCGCCAACGACCCCGTTGTGCGCCGCATGGTCGCCCGTATGGCCACGCTTGTCGAAATGGGCAAGATGCTCGACCTGCGCTGCCTGTGCATGGCGATCAAGCCCGACTACGTGCCGAACAACGAGGCGGCGATGAACAAGATGTGGGGCGGCATCATCGAGACCATCCTCTCCGACGAAACGCTGGACGTGCTCGGCCCCGACGGCTTCCTCTGGAAGGACGAAGACGCGCCGATGGACGGCGAGGTCGTCGACGACTACCTCTGGGCCGGGCACCAGCGCGTCGCCGCCGCCGGCGTCGACATCTCCAAGAACATCCTGGCAAAGCGCCTGCTCGGGCTGCCTTCCTGAGTCCGCGCGCGAAGGGACTGGCATGGACATCGAGCTAACCGAAGAACAGCGCCAACTCATGGACGCGGCGCGCCGCTTCGTCGAGCGTGAGTGTCCGCTGTCGTACGCGCGCGCGATCGAGGGTGAGGCCGCCGGCTACTCCCGCGACCTGTGGGAGCGCATGGCCGCGCTCGGCTGGCCGGGGCTCCTCGCGCCCGAGGAGCACGGTGGCGCCGGCCTCGGCATGATCGATGTCGCTGTGCTGTGCAAGGAGCTTGGCCGCAATCTCACGCCGAGCCCGCTGATCCCGTCTGCCGTCATCGCCGCGAGCGCCATCGCTGCTGCGGGCAGCGACGCGCAGAAAGCCGCGTTGCTGCCGCGCATCGCATCGGGTGACCTTGTCGTCGCGCTGGCGATGCAGGAGGGCAAGCGATACGACGGCGCGGGCGTGCGGATGACCGCGCGCGCGGAGGGCGACTCGTTCGTGTTGAACGGCCAGAAGCCGTACGTCGAACATGCTGCCGGCGCCGACCGGCTGCTGGTGCTGGCGCGCTCGTCGGGCGCCGCCGGTTCGAATGACGGCGTGACGATGTTCCTCGTCGACGCGCGAGCTCCGGGCGTTTCGGTCCGCCCGCGCGGCACGATGGCGCGCGACCACCAGGCCGCCGTCACCTTCGCCGATGTGTCCGTCAATGCGGCCGACGTCCTAGGTCCGGCGGGCGGCGCGTGGCCGCTGCTCGAGCCGGCGCTCTATCGCGGCGTCGTCGCGTTCTGCGCATACATGGTCGGCGCCGCCGAGAAGATCCACGCGATGGCGACCGACTTCGCCAAGCAGCGCGTGCAGTTCGACAAGCCGATCGGCAGCTTCCAGGCCATCCAGCACTACCTCGCCCAGAGCATCACCGAGATCACCGCCGCCGATACGATGACGTTCTACACCGCCTGGGCGCTCGACCAGCGCGAGCCAGCGCGCGCGATGGTCGCCAAGACGAAGATCTGCGCCGGCGATACGCTGAAGCAGGCGTCCGCTATCGGCGCGCAGATCTACGGCGGCATGGGGTTCAACGAGGATGTCGACACCACGCTCTTCCTGCGTCGCGGGAAGCAGTGGCAGATGTCGATGGGCGACAGCGGCTACTGGGGCGACGTCCTCGCCACCGAGCTGCTCGGCGCCTAGGAGCACGCGCCCATGCCCGACGAGAGCGCGCTGCAGTTCCTCCGCGACGACGTGCCGGATGACGTCCGGCGCACGATCCTCGCGCTCACCGACGAGACGGAGCCCGAACCGGCGCCGCTCGAAGTGAACGAGTACCTCATCCGCCACTGGTGCGAGGCGCTGGAGGACGGCAACCCGCTCTACCTCGATGCGGCGTACGCGCGCGCGAACGCGCACCCGGGTGTCGTCGCGCCGCCGGCGTCGCTGCTGACGACGTTCCTCCTGCCGCTGCGCTGGCCGTGGCCGCCCGATGGCCGCGAGCCCCGCCGGTTCATCCATTACGACCTGAAGGAACTGCTCGACCTGCCCGTCGGCATCGTCACGGACATCGATGTCACGTACCACGCGGCCGTGCACGCCGGCGACCGGCTGAACACCACGCAGCGGCTCGTGTCCATCTCGCCGTGGAAACGCACGCGTGTCGGCGAGGGGCACTTCTGGACCATCGACCGCACGTACCGCAACCAGCGCGCCGAAGTCGTCGCGCGCGAGCGGATGACCATCTTCTCCTACGGAGGCGGCAGCGCGCAGCAGGAGGCGGCAGGCGCCGGCGGCTGGAGCGCGGCCGTCGAGGAGATGATCGGCGGCGATGGCCGCTACCTGCCGCCAGAGCCAGCTTCCGTGTACTGGGATGACGTGCGGGTCGGCGACGCGTTGCCGCCGCTGTCGATGCCGATCACGTTCACCCGCGCCGTGTACCTCGCATCGGCGACGCGCGACTTCTCGCCGCAGCACTCGAACCGCGACTACGCGCAACAGCGCTCGAACACGCGCGACGTGTTCGTCAACACGCCGTTCAACATGGGCATGGTCAGCCGGCTCCTCACCGACTGGGCGGGCCCACGCAGCACCGTGCGCCGCCTGAAGCTGGCGATGCGCGGCAACGTCTGCGCGGGCGACGTGATGACGCTCACCGGCGCCATCACGGCCAAGTACGTCGAGGACGGAGAACCGCGCGTCGATGCCGACATCATGATCGCGACGGCCGACGGCCCTGCCACGCCGTGCTCGGCCACGCTCGCTCTGCCGGCGCGCGCCGGCGCCGTGCCCGCATGAGCGGCGCCTGCGACGGCCTCCGCGTCATCGACTTCAGCACATGGATGGCGGGCCCGCTCGCCACGATGGTGCTCGCCGACAACGGCGCCGACGTCATCAAGGTGGAATCGCCCGCGGGCGACCCGGCGCGCGCGCTCCCCGCGTTCCAGACGTGGAACCGCGGCAAGCGCGCCGCGACGATTGACCTCAAGACGCCGCACGGCCGCGCGTCTGCGCTCGACCTCGCACGCACGGCCGATGTGGTCGTCACGAGCTTCCGGCCCGGCGTGGCCGAGCGCCTCGGCATCGGCTACGACGATATCCGCGTGGTCAATCCGCGGGCCGTCTACGCCGCGATCAGCGGCTACGGCGAGGCCGGCGCGCGCCGCGACCTTGCCGGGTATGACGCGCTCGTTACCGCGCGCTCCGGCCGCATGATGATGTTCGAGGGCGTCGCGGAGCGCGCCGGCCCGGCGTATCCCGCGCTCCCCTGCGCCTCGTACTCGGCAGCCATGCTCACGGCGCAGGGCGTCCTCGCGGCGCTGCACCGCCGCCGCGTGACGGGCGCCGGCGACCGCGTCGCCGTCTCGCTGCTCGCCGCGCTCATGCCGTTCGACTTGATCATGTGGATCGGCTGGCAGCTCCGTGGCCAGGACCTCGAGACCGAGGGCGTCTCCGCGCCCATGCTGCTCCAGAAGCTGATGGGCGAGCGGAAGATGATCGAGAAGGCGCCGCCGAAGGAAGGCGCGTACGACCCGACACAGCTCCATCGCCCGAAGGTGCGCGTTCCGCGGCCAAACTACCTGACCGCCGTCACGAAGGACGGCGTCTGGATCCAGTTCGCCAACACCATGGACCATCTCTGCGTCGCGCAGATGACCGCGCTCGACCTGCTCGACCTCTACGGAGAGGAGCGCTTCGCCAAGCTGCCGGCGATCTTCACCGAGGACGACGCAGACGACCTCTGGGGCATTGTGCTCGAACGAGTGCGGACGAAGACGTGGGAGGAGTGGTCCACGATCTTCGCGCGGCACGAGGATCTCGCGGTCGAGCGCGTCCGCGGGCCGCTCGACTCGCTGCGCCACCGTCAGATCGCGCACAACGGCCAGGCCGTCGCGGTCCCAGGCTTCGACGGCAAGCCCACGCTGCAGCCTGGACCGATCGCGCTCCTTTCGGCGAACGCGCCAACGATCGGTCGCCCGGCGCCGTGCCCCGGCGAGCACACCGACGCCGTGCTCGCGGAACAACGCCAGGTGCCAGACAGCGGACCTCCAGCCGTAGCCGATGCGGGCGCGCCGCTCGCCGGCATCACCATCCTCGACTTCTCGGCCTGGATCGCCGCGCCGCTGTCGACGACCATGCTCGCGAACCTCGGCGCGCGCGTGATCAAGATCGAGCAGGTTGGTGGCGACATGAGCCGCTACTCGACAGGCGGCCTCCTCGCGTTCCCGATGACGCAAGGCAAGGAGAGCATCGCCCTCAACCTCAAGTCGCCGGAAGGGCTGGCGATCGCGCGCAAGCTCATCGAACGCTCCGACATACTCGTGCACAACTACCGGGCGGGCGTTGCCGCGCGCATCGGCATCGACTACGCGACATGCCGCGCGCTGAACCCGCGCATCATCTACCTCGACGCCGCGTCCTACGGCGCCGACGGCCCCGACTGCCGCAAGCCGGCGTTCTTCGCCGTCGCGGCCGCGCTCGGCGGCAACCAGGCGCGGCAGGTTGGCGCCGGACACCCGCGCCCCGGCGTCGAACACGGCACGCTCGATGAACTCAAGACCGAGGCCTGGCGCCTGCTGAAGGCCGCCGAGGGCAACGCCGACCCCATCGCCGCCCTTGGCGCCGCCACGGCGCTGCTGCTCGCGCTCCACGCGCGCGACGCGTCGGGCGAGGGCCAGTCGCTGGTCACGACGATGATCGGCTCGACGCTCTACGCCAACTCGGACGAGACGATCGACTACGATGGCCGCCCGCCGTCGCCGCAGGTCGACGAGCAACTACTGGGCCTCGGCCCGGCGTACCGGCTCTACGAGACGCGCGACGGATGGCTGTTCGTTTGCTGCATGAGACGCGCCGAGTGGGACGCGTTGTGCGACGGGATCGGCCGCGCCGACCTCGCGCCGCGCTGGGTCGACGTGTGCCGGGCGCCCGCGTCCGACGCGGTGGCGTCGGAGCTGGAATCTGTGTTCCGCACGCGCTCCGCCACGGAATGGGAACGCGACCTCGCGCCGCGCGGCGCGCCGGTCGCCGCCGTCGAGACCCGCGACCCCGGCCGCTTCAACATGGAAGACCCGGATATGAGGGCGCAGGGTCACGCGGTGCAGGCGCACTCGCCGGTGCACGGCGCGTACTGGCGGCACGGCGCCCTCTACCGATTCGGGAGCGGCGCGCCGCAGGCGTTCGGCGCGTGGGAGCCGCTCGGCGGTCACTCGCGCGCCATCCTCGCGCAGCTCGGCTACGCGCCCGATGCCATCGATGCGCTGGTGGACGCGGGCATCGTCGAGGCATGGGCGCCGGAGGCGAACGAATGACCGACGCATCGATGGTGCGCGACCGCACGGCCATTGCCGGCATCGGCACGACGGAGTACGTGCGAAACATCGGCCGCAGCGAACTCGAGACGGCGCTCGACGCGATCGGCCTCGCGCTCGATGACGCCGGGCTGACGGCGCGCGAGGTCGACGGCATCTTTAAGATCGACACGCCGGGCGAGGAGTCGAACAGCGAGCTCGAGATCGCGCGGAACCTGGGTGTCGCGAATCTGCGCGCCTGGGGCGGCGCAGGGTACGGCGGCGGCGCGGCATGCGCGCCGGTCGTCCTCGCCACGATGGCGGTGGCGACGGGCATGGCCTCGGTGGCCGTGGCTGTCCGCGCTCGGAATCGCGGCTCCGGCGGCCGCCCGTGGGCGCGCACCGGCGCGCGCGTACCCGGGCTCGCGGCGTTCGAGATCCCGTACGGACTCGTGTCGCCCGTGCAGCAGCTTGCCATCCTCGCGCGGCGCTACATGCACGAATTCGGCGCCACGTCCGAGGATTTCGCGCGCGTGTCGGTCGTGCAGCGGGCGCACGCGGGCCGTAATCCGCGCGCCTGTTTCCGCGACCCGATCACGGTTGACGACGTGCTGAACTCGCGGATGATCGCCGACCCGCTTCACCTGCTCGATTGCTCGCTCGAGACGGACGGCGCGTGCGCGGTCATCGTGACGAGCGCGGAGCGCGCGCGCGACCTGCGCCGGCCGCCGGTATACATCAGCGGCATCGCCCAGGGCATGGGGCCGCGCCACTACATGATGAACGGCCTCGGCTATCGCGAAGATCCGTTCGACATGCCGCCGCTGTACGCGGCGCGCGACGTCTACGCCGCAGCCGGCATGGGGCCGCAGGACATCGATGTCGCGCTGCTCTACGACGTGTTCAGCCCGATGGTGCTCTGGCAGCTCGAGGCATACGGCTTCTGCAGGCGCGGCGAGGCGGCAGGTTTCGTGCGCGACGGACGGATCGCCTGGCCCGGCGGTGACCTGCCGGTCAACACGCACGGCGGCAGCATCTCCGAAGCGTACGTGCATGGCTTCAACCACGTGCTCGAGGGCGTGCGGCAGTTGCGCGGCGAATCGACGTGCCAGGTCGAAGGCGCGGACGTCGCGCTCGTCGCCGCCGCCGCCGTCGTGCCGACGAGCGCGCTCATCCTTCGGAGGTGACACGATGACGCAACAGGCGATGACGTCGCAGCGCCCCATGCCCGAGATCACGCCGATGACCGAACCTTTCTGGTCCGCCGCACGCCGGCGCGAGCTCGTGGTGCAGCGTTGCGACGGCTGCGGCACGCTCCGCTTCCCGCCGGAGGTCGCGTGTTACGCCTGCGGCTCACGCAGGGCGGCGTGGACGCCCGTCAGCGGCCGCGCGACGCTCTACAGCTGGACGGCGGCGCCCCCGCCGCTGTTGCCGTACTTCGCCGACCGCGCGCCGTGGCCCGTCGCGCTCGTGCAGTTGGCGGAGGGCCCCCGGATGTTCACGAACCTCGCCGGCATCGCGGTCGAGGAGTACGCGATCGGCATGGAGCTGCAGGCCGGCTTCGAAGACATAGACGGCGAGACCACACTCGTCGTCTTCAGGCGCGCATGAACCCGGCGGCGCACGGATAGGACTCACACATGGACTTCGCGCCAACCCCGGCGATGGACGACATCCGCGAGGAGATCCGCGCGCTGCTCGCGTCGGTGCTGCCCGGCGATTGGCAGGGCAGCGGCTTCCTGCCGATGGACGTCCGCCCCGAGCACTTCGACCTCGCACGCAAGCTCGACCATGCGCTCGCGGCGCGGCGGCTGCTCGCGCCATCCTGGCCGGTGCAATACGGCGGGCGCGGCTTCACGCCGTACGAGCAATTCGCGCTGTTCGAGGAGCTCGGCTACCACCTCGCGCCGCGCATGACGACGATTTCCGTCGACCTCGTCGGACCGGTGCTGATCCACTACGGCAGCGACGAACAGCGCTCGCGCTGGCTGTCCGCGATCGCCAACGACGCGCAGATCTGGTGCCAGGGCTTCAGCGAACCGGGCGCAGGCTCCGACCTCACGTCGCTCACCACCCGCGCCGAGCGGCAGGGCGACGAGTACGTCGTCAACGGCCAGAAGATCTGGACGAGCATGGCGCATCGCTCCGAATGGATGATCCTCCTCGCCCGCACCTCGCAGGAGCTCCCGCGCGGACGCGGACTGAGCCTGTTCCTGCTCCCGACCGATTCCCCGGGCATCGAGATCCGCGCGATCCACGATGCCGGCGGCGAGCACATGCTGAACGAAGTGTTCCTCAACGACGTGCGCATCCCCGCGTCGCAGTTGATCGGAGAGGAGAACCAGGGGTGGCGCTACGCCACCACGCTCCTCCAGTACGAGCGCGGCGATGTGCTGCTCATCGGCCAGTACCGGCGGCTGCTGGACGATATCGAGCGCGGGCTGGCGGGCGCCACGCGCACGGAGCTGGCGCGCTCGAACGCGCGGGCGCTGCTGGCTGAGTGCGAGATCGAGTGGAACGTCGGCCGCCTGCTGACGCTGCGCGTCGTCGACATGCACACGCGCGGTCTGCTGCCCGACACCGAGGCATCGGTCACCAAGCTGTTCATGACGGAGGCGTACCAGCGCCTCGCGGCGGTGGCGAGCAGGATCGGCGGGCTGCGCTCGATCCTCCGCCACGACGACACGCTCGCGGCGCTGGGCGGCCGCATCGAACAAGCGGTGGTGTCATCGACGATCGGCACGGTCATGGGCGGCACCTCGGAAGTGCAACGGACGATCATCGCGACGCGCGGGTTCGGGCTGCCGCGCGGCTGAGACAGGACGGCGCAATGGACATCCGGTTCGACGGCAAGACGGCGATCATCACCGGCGGCGCGAGCGGGATCGGTCTCGGCATCGCAACCGAGCTCGCGATGTCCGGCGCATCGGTGATCCTCTTCGACATCGACGACGCCGCCGCGGCGGCGGCCTGCCGCCAGATCGCGGCCGCCGGCGGCACGGCCGACGCCGCGCACGTCGACGTCACCGACATCGCGGCAGTGCGCTCGGGCATCGAGGATGCGGTCAACCGCGCCGGCGGCGTCGACATCGTCGTCACGTCTGCCGGCACGGCCGCGCGCCATGAGCTGCTCGGCCACGGCGACCCCGGCATGTGGCGCATGATCGTCAACATCAACCTCTACGGCACCGTCAATACGTGCGACGCCGTCATCCCGCACCTCGTCGACCGCGGCGGCGGACGCATCATCACCATCGCGTCCGACGCTGCGCGCGTTGGCTCCGCGGGCGAGGCGGTGTACTCCGCGACGAAGGGCGGCGTGATGGCGCTCACACGGTCGCTCGCGCGCGAGCTCGCGCGTTACAACATCACCGTCAACTGCGTGTCGCCCGGCCCGACCGACACGCCGATGCTTCGCGGCTGGGCTGTCGGCCAGGAGGCGGTGCTCGACAAGATCGTCCGTACCGTGCCGTTGCGCCGCCTCGGGACGCCCGAAGACATCGCCGCGGGCGTGGCGTTCCTCGCCTCGGCACAGGCGTCGTTTATCACGGGACAGGTGCTCAGCGTCAGCGGCGGCGTGACGATGTCGTAGCGCGGCGCTACGCGCCGGCGATCACCTTCGCCTCGGCCATCTCCGCGATCGCGGCGTCTCCGAATCCCAGTTCTTCGAGCACTTCCCGGGTGTGCTGCCCGAGCGTCGGCGGCGCGCGCCGCACCGCACCCGGCGTCCGCCCGAAGTGCACGGGCACGCCCGTCACCTTCAGCGCGCCGAGCGTCGCGTGTTGCGTTGTCGCGATCATGCCGTTGTGGCGGATTTGCGGGTCGCCCGCGATATCGGCCAGCTCGTTGATCGGCGCAGCCGGCACATCGCCGTCGGCAAGGCGAGCCAGCAGCTCCGCCCGCGGCATCGCGCTGCAGCGCGCGGCGACTGCCGATTCGAGCGCGTCCTCGTTCGCCATCCGTGCGTCGTGCGTCGCGAAGCGGGGGTCGCTGTCCCAGCCGGAATCGAGCGCACGGCACAGCTTTGCAAAGAACCGCTCGCTCGGGCAGCAGAGGTACACGAGCCCGCCGTCCGCGCAGGTGAATGCGCCGGCCGGCGCGAAGTACGGACTGCGGTTCCCGGTGCGCGGCAGCGTCCAGCCGTCGATGAAGAAGTTGCCGAGCGCGTTCGCCTGGGCGTGCACCAGCGCGTCGAGCAATGACACATCGATCCGCTGACCGAGTCCGGTGCGGTCGCGCTCGCGCAGGGCCGCGAGGACGCCCGTGACGGCGAGCAGCGATGTAAGCATGTCGGCGAATGGCGTGGTCGTGCGCACCGGCTCCGATCCGGGCGCGCCCGTCAGCGCGATGACGCCGGCGAGCGCCTGCGCGACGGCGTCGATGCCGGGGCGCCCCGCGTACGGCCCATCGGCTCCAAACGTCGACACGCCGACCCAGATGACGTCGGCGCGGTGACGCCGCAGGCTGTCGTAGTCGAGCCCCAGCCGCGAGAGCGCCGGCTCGCGCGTGTTCGTGATCAGCGCGTCTGCCGTGGCCGCGAGGCGGGCGAACACCTCCTGCGCGCGCGCCTGCGCCAGGTCGAGCGCGATGCCGCGCTTGCTGCGGTTGATGCCGGTGTACGAGCCAGTCTCCCCGGCGCGCGCCGCGCCGAGCCGCCGCAGGTCGTCGCCGTACACCGGTTCGATCTTGATCACGTCCGCGCCGAGGTCGCCGAGGAGCGTGGCGCCGTACGGGCCGGCGATCATCGTGCCGGCATCGAGCACGCGCAGGCCCGCGAGTGGGCCGCCCGCGGCGCGGTCGTCGTTCATCGCCGGTCCGTCAGGATGATGCGCCCCGGCGCGTGATGCCGCGCCACAGCTGCCGCAGCACGACCAGCGGCACCGTGAGCGCGCTCCAGATCCCCGCCAGCGCCAAGCCGATGCGGCTCCGCTTCTCGCGCTCGACGTGCTCGCCCGTCACCGCTTCGACGATCTGCACGACGAGCTCATCCGCCCCGCTCTCGATGAACGGCGCGATGAGATGGTTCACCACCGGCCCGAGGCTCCCGCCGAACTCGATCGTCGCGTCACCGCGGATCTCCGTGCGCTGTCCGCCGTGCGAGTCGGCGAGCATGATCGCGCCGCCGCCGGTCAGCGGCTCGTTGATCCCCTTGACGGTGAACGCCACGCGCTCGCCCTCGATCCACTCCGTGATCAGCACCTGCACCTTCGTGACGCGGGAGATCGGGCCCAGGTCACCGCGCACGATCCACAGCGACTCGAACTCGTTGAGGATCTCGTGGCTCTGGTAGCCGCGCGTGAACGGCGCCCAGTTGTTCATGTCGCGCACGAAGTCCCAGACGCGCGGGCGCGGCGCGCCCATCGTCGTCGTGTAGCTGATCTCAGGCACCGCGCGCCCCGCTCATCGCACCGCGCGCTCGGGCGCCGTCTTCGCCGCCGCTGCTGCATTGATGCCGCAGATGTATCCCCACGTCATCCCGAGTCCGATCGTGCCTCCGCCGCCGAAGTAGCCGGGCCCGGAGACCCCCGCCATCGCGTTGCCGGCCGCGTAGAGCCCTTCGATGACCTCTCCGCGCACGTTTAGCACTTCGCCGCGCGCGTTCGTGCGCGGCCCACCCTTCGTCCCGGACGACGCTACGTGGATCCGCAGCGCATAGAACGGACCCTGCTCGATCGCGCCCAGGTTCGGGTGCGGCGTCGTCGGATCGCCGAGCCAGTGCTCGTATCGTGACTCGCCACGGCCGAAGTCGTCGTCGCGCCCGGCCGCCGCCATGGCGTTGAACCGCGCCACCGTTGCCGCCAGCCCCGCCGCGTCGACGCCGATCGCCGCGGCCAGGCCATCGAGCGTGTCGCTCTTCGCGAGCCACTCGGGGTCAGGGTCGGCGGGCATCACCGTCAGCACGGGGTAACGCGCGCGGAATTGACTGTCGAACACCGACCAGCACGGAATGTTCGGATAGCCGTAGGACGCGGCGTCGAACTGGTGCATCGCCTTCGACATATCGTTGTAATTCGCGCCCTCGTTGACGAAGCGCTTGCCAGCCCGATTGACCACGATGCAGTGCGGCAGCGTGCGCTCGCCGATGACCCAGCGGCTGACCGGACGGCCATCATGCTCCTCGCCGGGGATCTCGGCGCCGGGGTACAGCCACGCCTCAGCCATGTTACCGACGTCGGCGCCGGCCTCCTGCGACATCAGCAGCGCGTCGCCCTCGTTGTGGCCCGGCGAGCAGTGATGCGTGATCGGCCCCTGCAGGAACCGGTCGCGCAGCTCCTCGTTCCACTCGAACCCGCCGCACGCCAGCACCACCCCTCCGCGCGCTCGGATGCGGACGTCCGCGCCGTCCTGCTCCGCGCGCAGTCCGGCGATACGGCCGTCCTCCCGGACCAGTTCGCGCGCCCGCACCCCGAGCCGGATCTCGATGCCTCGGTCGAGGCACGCCTTCAGCAGGCCGCCGACGAGCGCGTTGCCCGACGAAACGAGCCCGGCCTTCATCCGCTCCACGATTTGCCCCATCGGCAGGCTCTTTGGCTGTGCGGGCGCCTTCAGCGCCTCCTCCATCGTCATCGGGATGAACATCAGCGGCGAGGGGCGCACGTGCGCCGCCCAATCGCCGAGCTGCTTCAGGTCGAACAGCCCCGGGTCGAGCGAACGCCCCCCTTGCGCCGCGCCCTCGAACTCCGACTGGTAATCCGGCAGTGTGCACGCCTGGAACGCGACGGGCGTGCGCTCCTCGAGGTACTTCACCATCACGTGCGCGGTGTCCACGAACGTCTCGATCAGCTCCGGCGGTGTGCGGCCGGCGGCGAGCTTCGTGCAGTATGCGAGCGCACGCTCTCGCGAGTCGGGCGCGCCCGACTGCGCCATGTGGTGGTTCAGCGGGATCCACGCGCCGCCGCCCGACACGGCGGTCGTCCCGCCGACCTTCGACGAGCGTTCGAGCACGAGCACGCGCGCGCCGCGGTCGGCAGCGAGGATCGCGGCCACCAGCCCTGACCCGCCCGAACCGACGACGAGCACGTCGACTTCGCTATTCCAGTTCGCCGCCACAGTGGTCCGCCTGTCGAGTGCATGCCCGCGCGTGTCGCCGCGGGTGATCGCGATGGCCAGCGCGCCGCCCGCAATGCGCGGCGCCGGCCACACGTACACTGCCGAACGCGCTCCGGTGAGTCTGTCGGGCATTCCCCGAGCCGCGTAAGGTTTTGCGCGAGACTGCCACGGCGCGCTTCGCTACAGGCTCAGCAGCCCCTGCCGCAGCGCGTAACGGATGAGTTCCGACCGGTGGTGCAGGTCCAGCTTGCCCGTGATCCGCGCGCGGTACGTGTCGACCGTCTTCGGGCTCAGGTAGAGCTTCGCGCCGATCTCCTGGTTCGTGTAGCCCTCCGCAGTCAGGCGCAGCACCTCCCGCTCGCGCTCCGAGAGCGGGTCGGCGCCGAAGCCCGAGCCGTCCTGCGCGTGCTCGTCCTGCGACGAGACGAGCGCGCGCGCGGCCGACGCCGACAGGAACACGCCGCCCGCCGCGACCGCGCGGATGCCGGTCATCAGGTCGGTGTCCGCCGCGTTCTTGACCACGTACCCGGCGGCGCCTGCCTCGAGCAGGTGGTGCAGGTAGTGCTGGTCGTTGTGCCCGCTCAGCGCAAGGATCGCCGGCGCGTGCTGCACGGCCGCGATCTCGCGGATCGCGCCGATGCCGTCGGGCGTCGGCGTCGTGAGGTCGATGACGACGACGTTCGGCTGAAGCTCGCCGACGAGGCGGATCGCCTCGCGGCAATCGCGCGCCTCTCCGACGACGTGCAGGTCGTCCTCGGCCGCCATCAGCTGGCGCAGCCCCGAGCGCACCACGACATGACCTTCGGCGAGGAGCACGCGGATCGGCCGCGGCTGCGCGTCCGCGGCGCCGTCGATCTCGGCATCGCCCGCCGTGCCGCGCGCCATGCGCACGATCGCGGCAGCGCCGTTGACGCGCGCGCGTCCATCGGGCAGCGCCGGCAGCTCATCGTTTGCCCGCTGCTCGGGCGCCCGCTCTTCGAGCGCCGGCGCCACCAGCCGCGCAATGCGCTGCACGTCGCGCAGCGCCACGGTGATGTTCATCGAGAGCTCGTTGAAGTCCTTGCGCAACCCCACGTGCGTCGCGATCCGCTCAATGCGCTGCAGCGACGACAGCGCGCTCGTCAGCGACTGCGCCACGTCGTTGTCCAGCCCGCGGGCCAGCCGGTCGCGCTCGCCTTCGAGCACGATCAGCGCCTTGTTTGAGAGCGCCACCAGTTGCCGCTGCTGCTCCTCGATCGACCGCGCGAGCGCGTAGAACGACTCCAGCGACTCATCGATCGCGCTCTGATCGGGCGCCGTCTCACGCGCCGGCCGCTTCGGTTTGCGCGCGGGTATCCGCGCGGGCGCCGTCTTCTGTATCGCCACCAGGTTTGTCTGCCGTCTCGCCATGGCACGCTACTCCGCGTTCCGTCAACCGAACGATTGTTTACGGCGCTCCCCCACCGCGAGGGAATCGAACCAGAATTGCCCCACATCCGTCAACCTTGCCGCCGCCGTGCCTGACAAGGAAGCGCCCCCGCGCGCCGAATCCAGCACAATTGTGCGGTGACGCCGGACGCTGCTGCAGGGTCACCCCACAGACGCCGTCAAGCTCGCGCGTCACGCTGTGGGGCGCGCGCGGAGGCGGCGGACGCCCCGGCCGGACACCCACAGACAGGTTCGAGCCGCATGCCGGTCAAGCTGAGTGAGACGTTCCGGATCGCGGCGCCCGTGCAGCAGGTGTGGGAGTTCATGCTCGACCCGCACCAGGTCGTCACGTGCATGCCTGGCGCCGCGCTCGACGAGGTCGTCGACGAGCGCACGTTCCTCGGGGCGATTCGCGTGAAGGTTGGGCCGATCGTCACCAGCTACAAGGGGCGCGTGCAGTTCACCGACGTCGACGCAGCCGGCTACCGCATCGAGATGGTCGCCGAGGGGCGCGAGTCCGGCGGCAGCGGGAATGCCCGCGCGTCGATGCGCAGCAGCCTCGCCGCGCTGCCCGACGGTGGCACCGAGGTCGCCGCCGAGGCGACCGCCGAGATCACCGGCCGCGTCATGCAGTTCGGGCAGAGCATGATCGAGGGCGTCTCGCACCAGCTGTTCCTGGACTTCGTAAAACGCACCCGCGAGCGACTCGAGGCAACGAGCGACGGCGTGCCCGCGGCCGCCGACGCCACCGCGCCGGCCGAGCCGATCTCGATCATCAGCGTGGTGCTGCGCGCGATCTGGGCGGCGATCACCGGCCTGTTCCGGCGCATCTTCCGCCGGCGGCGCGCGCCCTGACGCTACGCTCCGCGGAAGTCCGGTTCGCGCTTCTCAATGAACGCTTCGATGCCCTCCCGCGCGTCCGCGCTCGCCGCGGCGACGCCCGCCGAGAAGTCCTCGTACGACAGCACGTCCTCCAGCGTCGACGACAGCGACCGGTATATCCCGCGTCTCGCCAGGTCGACGGCAATGCTCGCGCCGCGCGCGAGTTGCGTCGCGTACGCCATTGCGGCATCCAGCGCGCCGCCTTCGTCGACCAACTCATCGACAAGGCCGGCGGCATACGCATCGTCCGCCTTGAGCATCGCGCCGGTCGTCACCATATGCAGCGCCATCGGCAGGCTCACGACCCGCGGCAGGAAATACGACAGGCCGCAGTCCGGCGCCAGCCCGCGCCGCACGAAGATCGCCGACATCCGCACGGTGCGGTCGGCGATGCGCCGGTCGCAGGCGAGCGCATAACTCAGTCCCGCACCGACGGTCGGCCCGGCGAGCGCAGCGATCACCGGCTTGTCGACGCCGACGATCGCGCGCGTGAAACCGGCAAATGTACCCATCGGCGCCTTCTTGTCGGCGCGCCCCGCGGTTGGCGGCGCGTCGCCCATGGCAACGGCCGACTCGTCCTCGACCATCGACAGGTCGGCGCCCGCGCAGAAGTTGCGCCCGGCGCCGGTCAGCACGATCGCGCGCACGTCGTCTCGCCGGCGATACTCGTCGAACAGCGCGATCAGGCGGCCCGCCATCGTCCGGTGCACCGAGTTCAGCCGGTCCGGCCGGTTCAGCGTCACGATCGCGACGCCATCGCGCACTTCGGTCAGCACATGGTCCGCGCCGCTCATCATCGCCTCCTGCCGCGTCGCTCCGCCGCGCGGCGTTTGATTGTCCCCGCAGGCGCGCGACCGCAAAGTCGGGCAAAACCGTACAGATCGCCTGACGGGCGCCCGATAGACGCCCACCCGCGCGCCCGGCACGATCGCGGCGCAGCGACGAATCGCAGTTCCCGAGGTGCTCGTGGCCGCAGGCGCGCTCGACGGTATCCGCGTCATCGACATGGGCGAGCTGATCGCCGCGCCGTTCTGCGCCCGCCTCTTCGCCGACTACGGCGCCGACGTCGTCAAGGTCGAGCCGCGCGGCCGCGGTGACCGCTCGCGCACATGGGGCCCGTTCCCCGGCGACGCCCGCGACGCTGAACGTAGCGGCCTGTTTTTCTATCTCAACACCAACAAGCGCGGCGTCACGCTCGATGCCACGACGCCCGATGGGCGCGACCTGCTGCTCGCGCTCCTCCGCGACGCCGACGCGTTCATCCACGGCATGCGCCCGCGCGAGCTTCGCGCGCTCGGTCTCGACTTCGACGCGCTGGCGGCCATCAACCCGCGACTCGTCATGATCTCGATCACGCCGTTCGGCCAGACCGGGCCGTACAGCGACTGGAACGCCTACGACATCAACGCCTTCCACCTCACGGCCTCCGGCATGCGCTACCTCGGTCGGCCGGGCGAGGCGCCGCTCGAGCCCGGCACGTTCATCGCCGACTTCTACGGCGCGTACGCCGGAGCCGCGTGGGGGCTCGCCGCGATTATCGGCCGCGACGCGATCGGCGGCGGCCAGCACGTCGACGTGTCGACCGCCGAGGTGATCGCCGCGCTGTTCACGGGCGCGCAGAACATCGGCGGGTACGCACAGGACGGCGTGTACGAGACGCGCAGCGGCGTCGGCATGCGCCTCGGCGCGCCGGCGACGATCTTTCCGTGCAAGGACGGCTACGTGTGGATGCTGGCGCTCGAACCCGGGCAGTGGAAAGGCCTCGCGCGCGCGATGGGCGACCCCGACTGGATGCAGCTTGAACAGTTCCTCGACATGTACAACCGCGCCCAGAACGTCGATGCGATGAACCCGCTGATCGCCGAATGGACGGTCCAGCACACCAAGCAGGAGATCATGGACCTGTGCCAGTCCAACGGCTGCCCGACGACCGCGATCTACACCGTCGACGAGGTGGCGAATCACCCGCACCTCGCAGAGCGCGGGTTCATGCGGGACATCGCGCATGCGTCGCTCGGCGACGTGCGCACCACCGGCGCGCCCGTGCGGCTGCCGGGAAGCCCCGGCGGTCCGGCGCGGCCGGCGCCGCTCCTCGGTGAGCACAACGCCGAAGTCTTCGGCGCGCTGCCCGGCCGCGACGGCGACGCCGTCCGGCGTCTGCAGCAAGCGGAGGTGATCTGACATGGCACGCGCGCTCCCGCTCGCAGGCGTCCGCGTGTGCAACTTCGGCTCGGGCTGGCTCGGGCCTGTGTTCGGCCAGACACTCGCCTTCCTCGGCGCCGAGGTCTACAAGGTCGAGTCAAGCGCGCGCGTCGACATCAACCGGCGCCTGCCGCCGTTCGGCGGCGGCGTGCCCGGCCCCGACCGCAGCCTCTCCAACCACGCCTGCTGGGCGGGCAACGGCAGCGTCACGCTGAACCTCAAGCACCCCGCGGCGCGCGACCTCGCGCTTCGCCTGGTCGCCGTGTCCGACATCGCCGGCGAGAACTTCGGGCCGGGCGTGATGGACTCGCTCGACCTGGGTTACGACGCGCTGCGCGGCGCGCGCCGGGACATCATCATGATCTCGATGCCGGCGGCGGGGCTCACCGGACCGCTAAAGGGCGTGCGCACGTACGGCATGAGCCTGAGCAGCATCACCGGTCTCGACAGCATGACAGGCTACGCTGGAGGCGGGCCGGTGCCGTTCGAGAACGCGTTCGCCGACCCGCTCGGCGGTGTCATCGGCGCGTTCGGCACGCTCGTCGCGCTTCACCACCGCAACCGCACCGGCGAAGGCCAGCACATCGACTACTCGCAGCAGGAAGGCGTGATGCAGATGGTTGGGCCGGCGTTCATGGACTATTTCATGAACGGCCGCGTCGCCGCGCCGATGGGCAATCGCCACCCGGTGAGCGCGGGCGCGCCCCACGGCGTCTTCCGCTGCGCTGGCGACGACCGCTGGATCAGCATCGCCGTGCTCACCGACGACGAGTGGCGCGCGCTCGCCGAAGCGATCGGCGCGCCCGCATGGACGCGAGCCGCGGAGTTTGCAACCGCCCCCGACCGCCTCGCCAATATCGATGCGTTGCACGAGCGCATCGCCGCGTGGACGTCCGGCCAAGACGCAGCCGCGCTCGCTGGCCAACTGCAGGAGCGCGGCATCGCAGCCGCGCCTGTGCTGAACATCCCCGACCTGCTCAGCGACCCGCACTACCGCGAGCGCGGCACGTTCATCTCTGTGCATCACCCGCTCGGCTTCGACGAGACGATCTACGGCGGATACGTGAAGATGAGCCGCACGGAGCCCAACATCCGCACCGGACCGCTCATCGGCCAGGACAACGACCACGTCTTCCGCGATCTGCTCGGCATCGACGGCGCGGAGTACGAGCGCCTCGTCGCCGAGCAGGTGATCTTCTAGCATGCGCTGATGGCGTTACTGAGCGGCCTCCGGCTCATCGATATGGCGTGGTTCGGGCCAGGCCCGTTCTGCGCGCGCATCCTCGGCGACCTCGGGTTCGATGTCATCAAGGTGACGGCCGTCGGCGAGCAGCCTCGCCGGGCGCCGATGCTCTTCCACCAGGAGCCGCAAAGCCGCATCGACGCCGGCTACCGCCACGCGAACGCGCGCAGCATGCAACTCGACCTGAAGTCCGACGCCGGGCGCGACGTGTTCGCGCGCCTGCTCGCCACCGCCGATGCACTGCAGGAAGGATTTCGGCCCGGCGCCGCCGACCGCATCGGCGTCGGCTACGAGCGCGCGCGCGAGCTCAAGCCGGACATCGTCTACGCGTCGCTCACCGGGTACGGGCAGACGGGGCCGTACCGCGACCGCGCCGGGCACGACCTCAACTACCTCGCCGTCGCCGGCATCATCGAGATGAACGGGCGCGCCGGCGGACCGCCCACCGTCCCGGCGGCGGTGCTCGGTGACTACGCCGCCGGCGGCATGTCCGCGGCTGTGCACATCCTGGGCGCGTTGCTGCGGCGCGCGCAGACCGGCGCCGGCGCCTACTGCGACGTATCGATGACCGACGCGGCGTTCGCGCTCAACGCGCTCGTCGTCGACGAGCACCTGGCGACGTCGATCGAGCCGCGACGCGGCGAGACGCTCACATCGGGCTACTGGCCGTGGTACGACGTGTACGAGACCGCGGACGGCGGCTGGGTCTCCGTGGCGGCGATCGAGCCGCAGTTCTACCGTGCGCTCTGCACCGCGCTGGGCCGCGACGATCTCCACGACCGGCAGTGGGACACGGCGGGCCGCGAGCGCACGCGCGCGGAGTTCGCCGCCGCCTTCCGCTCGCGCACACGCGACGCTTGGGTCGACGCGTTCGACGGCGTCGACGCGTGCTTCGCGCCCGTGAACAGCACGGCCGGCGCCGTGGGCGACCCGCAGCTGCGCGCCCGCGGCATGATCGTCGACGTGCAGCACCCGGCGCATGGCGCCGTGCGCGCGCTCGGCTCGATGCTCCGGTTCGACGGCGAGTCGCCCCGGCCCGAGCGCTGGATCAGCGCACCCGGCGAGCATACGGAGGACGTGCTGCGCGAACTCGGTTACGATCCGGGCGAGATCGCGGACATGCGCGCGGCCGGCGTGATCAACTGATGCCGGACGACCGCGCGGACGCCGCGATCTGCGGCATCATCCTCGCCGCCGGCGCCTCGACGCGCATGGGCCGCGCCAAGCAGCGGCTCCCGTTCCACGGCAAGCCATTGCTCCAGCACGTGATCGACGCCGCGGCCGCCGCCGAACTCAGCGACATCATCGTCGTGCTCGGCCACAGCTCCGGCGACATCGCCGCGTCGTTGCGACTGCCCGAGCGTACGCGGGTCGTCGTCAACGCCGAATTCGCCACCGGGCTCGCATCCTCGCTCCGCCGCGGCCTGGGCGCCGCCGCCGACCGCGCCCGCGCCGCCGCGATTCTCCTGGGCGACGAACCCTCGGTGGCCGCGACGACGATCGACACCGTGCTCGGCGCCTGGCGGGCGAGCGAGGCGCCGATCGCGCGCGCGGTCTACCGCACGGGCGACGGTTTGCCCGTTCCCGGACACCCGGTCGTCATCGACCGCGCGCTATGGCGCCTCGTCGATGACCTGCGGGGCGACGAGGGGTTGCGGGCCATCGTACGCGCACATCCGGAGTGGACGCTGGACGTCGCACTGGGTGGCCCGCCGCCCGCCGACATCGACACGCCCGGCGAGTACCGCGCCGCCGGCGGTGACGCTGCGCCAGACCGCTAGCGTGCCGTTGCGGGGAGTTTCGACGCCACCTCGTCGGCGTATCGCTCGATGCCGTGGAGCACGCCCGCGCACGCGGCGCTCTGGCCCGGCTCCGGCGCGCGCTCCGCACCCGGCGCGATGCCCCGGCGGGCCTCCGGGCTGAACCACGGCGCAAGCAGCAGCCGGTCGACGCCCGCTTCCTCGAACTGCTCGATCTGTTCGCGCGTCACCCACGCGCCGCCGCAGACCATCGTCTCGAATCGCTCGTGGTCGCGGCCGGCGGCACGGCGCAGATCCCGCAGCTTCTCGATCTTCGCGCGCGCGCTCTCCGGCGTGTCGATGACGCCAGAGCTGAGCCAGCCGTCGCCGAAGCGCGCCGCCCGGCGCATCGCCGCGTTCGTTTCGCCGCCGAACAGGATCGGCGGGTGCGGCTTCTGCACGGGCTTCGGGTCGAACTTCACAGCGGGGAAGTCGAAGTGCTGGCCGTGGAACTCCGGATCCTCTTGCGTCCACAGCGCCTTCAACACCTGCGCGATCTCGTTCGCCCGCGCGCCGCGCGTCGCGAAGTCCTGCCCGAGCAGCGCGTACTCCTCTTCCAGCCAGCCCATCCCCGCGCCGACGATCACCCGCCCGCCCGACAGCACGTCGAGCGTCGTGATGGCGCGCGCGGTCAGGAAGGGGTTGCGCAACGGCAGGATGTAGATGTTCGTCCCGAGGCGGATGTTCTTCGTCACCGCGGCGATGTGGCTCAGCGTCACCCACGGATCGAGCGTGCGGTGGTCGGCGAACGGCGCCGCGCCTGTCGGCGTGTACGGGTATTTGCTGTGGATCTCCTTCGGGTAGACGACATGCTCCCAGATCCACACCGACTCGTAGCCAAGCTCATCGGCGCGCTTCGCGATCGGCGCGAGGTCGGTCGGCTCCTGCCCGCCCCAGAACAGCCCAAGCCCCAGCTTCATGCGTCCTCCTGCTGTTGTGGTTAGCGTCCCGTGAATCTGGGCGGGCGCTTCTCGCCGAACGCACGCGGCCCTTCCTGCGCGTCCTCGGAAGCGAACACGCGCGCCCCGAGCGCCCGTTCGAGCACAAACCCCTTTTCAACCTCCAGCGAGCGGACCGCGATCTCTTTCGCCGTACGGACGGCGAGCGGTCCGTTCTTGCAGATCGTCTCGGCGAGTTCCCGCGCCACGGGCATGACGTCGGCCGCCGGCACGACGCGGTTCACGAGGCCAACGCCGTACGCGCGGTGCGCGTCGATGGGCCGCCCCGTGAGCAAGAGCTCCATGGCGATCGCCCACGGCACCTGCCGCGGCAGCCGGATGTGCGAGCCGCCGGCCGGGATCACACCCCAGCGCACTTCGCCGAGCCCGAACGTCGCGTGTTCCGCGGCGATGCGCAGGTCCGTGCCGAGCACCAACTCCAGCCCACCGGCGATGCAGAAGCCGTTGATCGCCGCGATCACCGGCTTGTAGACGTCGGAAAGCTGCCGCTTGGTGATGTCCGGGTTCCCGAGTACCGCCCCACCGGCGAAGCTCGGTATGGCTTCCTTCAGGTCGGCGCCGGCGCAGAAGGCCTTTTCTCCCGCGCCCGTGATGATCGCCACCCAGATCTCGGGGTCATCGTTGAAGTCGATCGCCGCCTCGTCGATCGCCGCGAGCATCTCCAGCGTCAGCGAGTTCATCGCCTCGGGCCGGTTGATCGTGATCGTGGCGACGTGCCCCTGCTTCTCGTAACCGATGGTCGCCGGCAGTTGCATCGCCTCGCCTATCGCTTGAGGATCACGGCGGTGCCATTCGCGCCGAGCCCGATCGTCTGCCCGAGCGCGACCTTCGCATCCGGCACCTGGCGCGCGCCTGCTTCGCCGCGCAGCTGCCAAGCCAGCTCACACACCTCGAACACGCCCATCGCCGTCGTCGCCTCGCCGAAGCACAGGAAGCCCCCGCTCGGGTTGATCGGCATCTTCCCGGTCGGCTCCGTCTCGCCGCGCTCGAGCAGCCATTCGGCCTGGCCCGGCTCGCACAGCCCCCACTCCTCCGGGAACGCGAGCTCGTAGTACACCGTGTTGTCCTGCAGCTCGACGAGGTCGACGTCCGACGGCGCGACGCCGGCCGTCGCGAAGGCTTTGCGTACCGCCGCCGTGACTTCGCTGTGGTGGGCGCGGCCGTCGGTCGTGAGTGCGGACACCCCGCGCGGAATGCCGTCGCCGGGCTGCCCGGTCGCGACGACGCTCGCCGCGATCCACACGGGCTTCGTCGTGCGCTTGCGCGCTTCCTCGGCCGAGCACAGCACAACCGCGGCCGCGCCGTCGCTCACGGGACACACTTCGTACAGGCGCAGCGGGTAGCTCACGACGGCGGAGTTGAGCACGTCTTCAAGCGTGAACTCCTGGCGGTAGCGCGCGTTCGGGTTGTGCGCGGCGTTCTTGTGCGCCTTCACCGCGACGCGAGCGAGCTGCTGCTCGGTCGTGCCGTAGTCGACCATCCGCCGGTGCGTGAGCATCGCCCAGAACGCCGGGCCGGTCATGCCGGCGCACGCCCACTGCAGGTACTGCAGGTCCGTCGCGTCACCCTCGCTGCCGGATGTCGGCAGGAAGCCGCGCGGCATCTTCTCGCCGGCGACGACGAGCACTGTGTCCGCCTGACCGCTCGCGACGAGCATGTGCCCGACGCTCAGCGCGCTGCCGCCCGTCGCACAGCCGGCCGACAGGTTGTATACCGGCACCCCCGTCAGTCCTATGTCCATTGCGATCTCGTTGCCGTTCAGCCCCCAGCCGAACCCGCCCGAGAAGCGCGAGCTGCCCGCCGAGATCGCCTCGATCTCGTTCCACGCGACACCGGCGTCGCTCAGCGCCGCACCGACGGCCTCGCGGCACATCAGCGTCAGCGGCTTGTCGTCGAACTTGCCCCACGGGTGCATCCCGACGCCGACGATGGCCACGTCTCTCATCGCATCAACCTCGTTTCACCTGCGCCGGCGCCGCACGGAACTTCCACGTCGTGACGGCGTTCCCGTGATCGTCGTGGTACAGCGGTTCGATCACCAGCTCCATCGGCATGCCGATCTTGAGCGCAGCCGGATCCGGCGCGCTCATCATCGTCAGCACGCGCAGCCCTTCCGGCAGGTCGACCAGGCCGATGCCGTACGGCACGAACGGATCGTCGAACCGCATCGGCGCCGGCGGCTTGTAGTGCTGGATCGTGAAGCTCCACAGCACGCCATGCGGACCGAGGTGCACATCCTCGACATCGGCGCTGTTACAGGCGGGGGTGCGGCACACCGGCGAGCGCGGGAAATGCGGCGTGCCGCATGCGCGGCACCGCGTGCCGATCAGCCGCGGACCAGCCGCGGTGTCCGTGAAGACCCCTTCGACGATCGGTCTGCTCGTTGTGCTCGTTGTCACGCCATCGTCCCTTCGTGCGGCGGCCGGCTCGCGCCGGACGCTTCCGTCACAGGATCACACCCTGTTCCTTCATCCGCCCGATGTCCTCCCATGAGTACCCGAGCGTATCGACGAGCAGTTCTTCGGTATGCTGGCCCAGCTCCGGCCCGAGCGAACGTACCGCGCCCGGCGTCTTGCTCAGGCGGATCGGCAGGCCACGCACCGTCACCTCGCGGTTCACCTCGTCGCAGTGCGTCCGCAGCAGATACTCGTTTGCCCACGCCTGCCCGTCCTCGGCGAACTCCGCCAGGTTGTTCACCGGACCCGCCGCGATGCCCGCATCGGCCAGCCGCGCCAGCCACTCCGCCGCGTCGCGCGTCGATGTCAGCGCGTCGATGGCGTCCGTGAGGTCGGCGGTGTGCTCGCGCCGTCCGCCGGCCGTCGCGAAGCGCGTGTCGTCGCGCAGCGCCGCGGCGTCGAGTGCGCCGCAGATCCGCGTCCACACATCATCATCGTTCCGGGCGCAGACGGTGATCCACTTGTCGCGCGCCGGGAACACGTTCCACAACGGGTTGCGCCGCGCACGGCGCGACTGCTGCCGTGCGTGCCTCTGGTCGCCCGTCGCGAGGTACGCCTGCAGCGAAGGCGCCGCCAGGAACAGCTGCGCGCCGTACAGCGACGCGTCGATGAACTGCCCGCGCCCGGTCCGCCGCCGCGCCTGCAGCGCCAGCACGATGCCGAGCGCCGCCATCAGCCCGCCCATCGCGTCGCCCGAGCCCATGCCGGCGTAGATCGGCGGCTGCCCCGGCTCGCCGAGCCGCATCATCAGCCCCGTCAGCGCCTGCACCGTCAGGTCGAACGATGGCCGCGTGATCTGCCCGAAATGCCCGTACCCGCTGCCCACGGCGTAGACCAGGCGCGGGTTGATCGCGCTGAGCCGCTCGTACGTCACCTCCCACTTCTCGAGGTTCTCCACGGTGACGTTCGAGAGGAACACGTCCGCCTCGGCGGCAAGGCGGTACATCACCTCGCGCCCCTCGGGTTTGTTCAGGTCGAGCGCGAGGCTCTTCTTGTTGCGGTTGATGACGAGGAAGTACTGGTTCCAGTCGCCCACCGGAAGCGCCTTGATCGAGCGCACGCCGCGTCCCAGGTCACCGCCCTGCGGCCGCTCGACGTGGATCACCTCGGCGCCGAAGTCAGCGAGCAGCTGACCGGCGACCGGCCCCTGAAACCACATCGTCAGGTCGATGACTCGCAGCCCGCTGAGCGCGCCCTTCGTGTCGCGCGCGGCCTCGGCCGCCGCCGGTGCGCCGTCAGGCGATGACATGGCGCATCTCCATCGCGGCGATCGCATCCTCGTCGCGGCCGAGCAGATCGTGCAGTATCTCGGCGGTGTGCTGGCCGAGCGCCGGCGCGGCGCTGCGCAGGCGCGCCGGCGTCTCGCTCATGAAGATCGGAAAGCCGATCGTCTTGACGCGGCCTGCGCCGGGATCGTCGCGCTCCACGATGTAGCGGTTGCGCCGCGCGTGCTCGTCGTTCGCCGGATACGCGTAGTCTTCGATCACGTCGCCCGAGAGCCCGTGCTCACGGAAGGCGGCGCGCCAGTGGTCGGCGTCCTGCGTGCGGAAGATGTCGTCGAGGACGCCCATCATCTCGAGCCGGTGTTCTTCGCAGCGTTTCTCGTGTGTGTCGAAGCGCGCGTCGTCGACTTCGAGGCCCGTGACCTGCGCGAACGCCTGCCAGTAGCGCCCGGTGTCCGGCATCGTCAGCGTCACCCAGCGGCCGTCCTTCGTCGGATACACCGGCCCGCTCATCGGGTTGCCCGCATCGAGGCGTGACAACGGCTGCAGGAAGCGCTCGCCGCCGATCGCCAGGTATGCCTGCACGTCGAGGCTCGCCCCGTAGATGTTGCCGCCGAACAACGACACGTCGACGTCCTGTCCCTCGCCGGTGTCTGCGCGATGCTCCAGCGCCGCGCCGATGCCGTACGCCAGCATTACCGCCGTATACATCGGCCCGACGCCGGCGTACACCGGCGGCTCGCCCGGTTGCCCGAGGATCGGCATCATCCCGGTGCGTCCCGCTGCCAGCTCGTCGAGCACGGGCGCATCCGCGTCCGGCCCCTCCGGCCCGAACGCCGAGGCCCGCGCGTAGATGATCCGCGCGTTCTGCGAGCGCGCCGTCGCCGCATCGCAGCCGATGGCGCGCAGGTCCTCGAGCTGGCGGTCGCTGGCGAACACGTCGGCGCGCTCCAGCAGGCCGCGCACGATCGCCGCGCCTTCCGCGGACGTCGCGTCGATGGCGATACTGCGTTTGTTGCGGTTCGCGAGCGCGAATTCGTAATCCCAGCCGGCGCCGTCGCCTCGCCCCTGGCCGCCGCGCGTCATGCGCTCGTCGCCTGCGCCCGGCAGCAGCTCCAGCCGGATGACGTCGGCGCCGAAGTCGGCGAGCAGGGCGACGCCCAGCGACGCCCAGAACGTCGTGGTAGCGTCGATCACCACGAGGTCCTGGAGCGCCCTGCTCATATCACTCTCGCTGCGCCGATCGCCGTTGCTACGCCTGCCACCCTCGTACGGTGTCCAGCGTCTTGTCCGCGAACTCGACCTTGCGATCGAGCGGCTGGCCGAGCCATTCGCTGTAGAACGTGTCGAGATCCGGCAGGAACTCGAAGTCCGGCGGACAGCCGCGCGGCACCGCCTCGACTTCGAGCTGGTTGCCGCAGCCGGGGCAGTAGTACTCCCGCACCTGCACCCACTCCGCCTCGGGCATCTCTGACCCGCGATAGATCTTTCCGAGCTCCTTTTCGCTGTCGCGCACGTGGATGAGCGCCGACAGTTTCCAGTTGACGCGGTAGTCGCCGAACTCCTGCCCGCACGTGCACTTCACGACGCGCTCACCGCCCGCCCGCTCGACCACGTACAGGTGCGGCGTCAGCGGCAGCAGGATGCGCTCCTCCCACGGCACGCGGCTCTGGAGGATCTGCACCCACTTCTGGAATCGGGAGCCATCCTTCGGCGACTTCATGATCTCCTGGACGCGTGTCCACGGCAGATCGCCGTCGATCAGGCGTTCCAGTTCGTTGACGTTGTACTCGGGCATCGCTTGTTCCTCGTTTCGCCGCTAGAACGTGAAGTCGTCGGGCAGCTGCCAGAACGCTCGGATCTCCTCGCCATACTTCGGCGAGAGGCGCATCGAGCTCCGCCACATCTCGAGCACGGCGGGGTCCATGTCCTCGCGCGCCTCGACCTTCTTGCGCTCCTTGCTCCACCACTCGCGGAACGGCACGCCGCGTGACTTGCGCGCCTCGCGCTCCTTCGCGCGCTCGCGCTCCGTCGCCGCCGCGTCGATGTCCCACGCCTGCGCCTTCTCGTCGTACTTCGCGACGACGCGGTTGATGTTGCGTGCCACCCAGTCGCGTGTCCAGCCGGCGTCCAGGTCGGAGCGCACGAGCTCCGGGTCGCGCTCGATCGGGTCGCCGAGCGCCTGCGCGCCCGACACGTGGTGCACGACGAGGTCGTACTCGTGCAGCGCCTCGGGCGTGACGAACGGCGTGATCAGGTCGGTCTCCCGCACCCTCGCCTCGATGTACTTGTCCATGTTCGGGTTGTCGGGGTCGCCGCGCTCGTGGAGCAGCGGCTTCTGCTCGTCGATCAGTTGCTTCACGTTGGTGCCGGCGGCGTAGCTGCCGCGTTCCGGCCACTTGGGGTAGGCGCCGTACATCCCGTGGTTGCCCACGAGCTTGCTGCGGATGCCCGCGCAGCCGCACTGGTACTCCACGCCCGGTGAGTTTTTGATCATCCAGATCGCCGTGTGGCCGAGGCCGCCGCGGAACTTGCCGTAGCCGCCCGAGTCCGGCTCGAGCCCGCGCCCGAGGTACATCAGCGGGAAGTACAGCTCCGTCACCTCGGCGTTGCCCTGGTCGGCCTGCGGCGTGTAGATGCACCAGGCGCTGTTCTCGCCATCGGCGATGGCGCGCGCCGGGCCGCCGTTCGACGCCTGCTCCAGCGTCAGGCCGGCCACGAACATCCCGAACTGGCTGATGCCCGAGAACTCCGCCGTCATCGTGCAAGCCGCGCCCGCCGCCACCTCTTCCAGGTAACCGCGCGAGAAGTACGACCGCGTGATCGTCTCGTACACCGAGCTCAGCCACATCACTGCCGGCGCCCACGCCACGCCGCTCGCGACGTGATAGTCAACGGGGTGCGGGTTCGCCCACGACCCCGGCGGCGGCAACTCGAGGTCGTACGTCGCCACCGTTCCCGAGCTGAACATGTCGAATCCGACGATGTGCGAGAAGGCGTTGAGCAAGATCGACGCGAGCGCCGTCGGGTTGATGTTCTCGCCGAACGGCACCGTGCCACTCACGCCGGCGAGGCTCAGCGCCATCCGCGCATCGCGCCCGACCGTCACCTCGAGCGGCAGGTTGAACAGCACGTCGACGTCCTGGTGCGGCAGGATGACGCGCTTCCCCTTCATCGCCAGGTCCTTGAAGTTGGACTTGCGCAGGCGGCCCGGGATGGTCTGCGTCTTGATCCGCCGCTGCGCGTACCGCCGGCTGTCCTCGACGTACTCTTTTGTTACCTGCTTGTAGTAGTCGAGACCGTACTTGTCCACGAGCTGGATGATCCGTTCGCGAATCGTGAACGATCCGGCGAGCCGCGCCCGCGCGTCCGCCATCACCCAGTCGGGCATGCGCGTGCGCGACGTCACGCGCTTTTCATACCAGGGGAACAGCCGGTCGTTCTGCCCGACCTTCTCCATCGTCACCGGCATCCCGTCCGAGAAGCAGTCAGGGTTCAGGAAGCCGATCGACCCGGGCAGGATGCAACCGATGTCCTGCACGTGCGTCACTGAGCCAATCCAGCCGATCAGCTCGTCCTTGTAGAAGATCGGGACGGCGGTGTCGAAGTCCATCGGGTGGATGCCGCCGTAGTGCGGGTCGTTGTTCTCGAAGATGTCGCCCGGGTTGAACCCCGGGTCGTTCTCGTATCCCTGCTCGATGAGCGTGCGGATGAACGCCGCGAGCATGCCCGTGTGGCCCGTGATCCCGCGCGACGTGCAGATGCATTCGCCCGTCGGCAGGTGCAGCGTCCACATCGCGTCGCCGCCTTCGACGGCGATCGGCGACGCCGCCACCTGGCAGCCGACCGCCCAGCCCGTGTTGCAGATGTTGAGCAGGATGTGCCAGACCGCCTCGTAGGTGCCCGGGTCCGTCTCCTTGCGTTCGAGTTTGTCGAGCCCGAAGAGATGCCCGGTCTGCTGGAACAGCCGGTCGTTCTCCGCGACGCGGGTCTGCAGGTTGCCCGCTCCGGCGGAGGCGCCGTTCGTGCCGGTTCCCGGCGTCAGTACGCTTGTCATGGTTACTTCGACCTCCGATCGAGCCAGATCGTCTCCGTCTCATCGAACCGTGCCCGCCAGTTCTCCGGCACGAACAGCGTCGTGCTCGGCGCCTCGATCACCGCGAGGCCGTTGACCTCGTTCCCCGGACGCAATTCGCTCATCTCAAACAACTGGGCGTCGACCCAGCGGCCGTGCTGGTACAGGGGCCGCGTGCCCTTCGACGCGCTCTTGCGCGGGTCCTTGCCTTCGAGGTCGGACTTCCGGATCTGCGGCTTGAGCGTGCTGACCTGCGCGATCACCGCGACCTCCGTGATGAGGAAACTCGGGTACGGTGGCTTCGCGATCAGCGTGTACATCTGCTCGAAGTCCGCTTCGAACTTCGCCATCAACTTGTCGACGTCCGCCACGGACGTCAGCTGCGGCGTCGGCGATTCGACTTCGATGTCGTACAGCTGGCCGTAGTACCGTACGTACGCGGCCGGGCGCAGCGTGATCTGCTCACGGTTGAACCCTTCCTTCAGCAGCTCTTCGGTCAGTTCGGCGCTCAGCTCCTGCCACGCGCTGCTGATCATGCCGGCGGCCTGCATCTTCGCCGCGTCGTCGGCGCCGTACGCAACCATCGCCGAGATGCTGCGGTGGCGCCGGTGCGCGTAGTCCATGCACGCGCCGCCCCACGCCGAGAACGCCGCGGCGTACGGCACGGTTGCGACGCCCTTCCACGGGTCGTCGGCCGCGTAGCCGCAGAGGTGCATCGGCCCCGCGCCGCCGTAGCCCAGCAGCACGTAGTCGCGGATGTCGAAGCCGAGCATCAGGCTGCGCACCAGGTGCTCGCGCATCACCACGTTGATCAGGTTCATGCACTGCTCGGCCGCCGTGTACACGTCGAGGCCGAGCGGCCGCGCGATCTGCTCCTCGAAGTTCGCTATCGACTTGTCCTTGTTCACCTTCACGCGGCCACCGAGGTAGTAGTCCGGGTTGATGATGCCGAGGATCAGGTCGCAGTCGCCGATCGTGGGGATCTCGTTGCCGCTCTCCTGGAACACCGGTCCGGGCGTGCCGCCGGCGCTGTCGGGCCCCAGCTTCAGCCGCTGCGTGTCCGGGTCGAGCCGGATGTACGTGCCGGTGCCCGCGCCGATCGACTGGATGTCGAGCATCGGCACGTTCACCCACATCTGCATGAATGGTGGCTCGCGGTTGATCGGCAGGATGCCCGCCGAGATGGCGCCCGCGTCGAAGCTCGTGCCGCCCATGTCCGAGCAGACGATGTTCTTCTCGCCGATCAGGTTTCCCAGGTACGACGCGCCCATGATGCCGCCGACCGGGCCCGACATCATCGTCTCGAACAACCGCGGGTAGCGGATGTTCGTGACGCCGCCATAGCAGAGCACCGTCTTCAGCGACTTGTCGTAGCCCGTCGCGGCGAGCTTCTCCTCGACGCCGTGGAGCTGCTTGCGCGCCGGCTCGGCGGCGTACGCCTGGATCACCGTCGCATTCGCGCGCGACACCTCGCGCTGCACCGGTGCGACATCGACCGAAAGCAGCAGCGGCACCTCGCGCCCCATCTCCTTCATCACTTCGCGCGCGATCTCGCCGGCGCGGCGCTCGTGCATCGGGTTCGCGAACGAGTACAGGAAGACGATGACGATCGACTCGACGCCGTTCTCCAGCAGCTCGCGGACGGCGTTGCGCACCTCGTGCTCGTAAAGCGGGATCACCACCTGCCCGAACAGGTCGATGCGTTCGGTCACGCCGCGGCAGTCGCGCCGCTGGACGAGCGGCTGGCGGTGCTTGCGGTACTGCATGTGCACGATCTCAGACCAGTCGCAGCCGATGAACGTCTGCGACCCGCGCCCCTGGATCACCATGTCCTCGAACCCGCGGTTGGTGATGAACCCCGTGCGCACCCCCGACATGTTGATGAGCGCGTTCAGCATCGACGTGCCGGTGTAGATCGCCGTCTCCGTTTGCTGGCAGACTTCGCGCCCGTTCGCGTCCAGCGTCTTGTCCCAGTACGTCAGCGCCTCGCTGAACGACTCCATGTACCCGACGCTCTCGTCATGCGGCGTCGTCGGCGCCTTGCCGATGACGAACTTCCCTTCATCATCGACGATGATCACGTCGGTCATCGTGCCGCCCGCGTCGCAGGCGAGTAGGTAACGGCTCATCGCGAACTCTTCCTTCGCTACTTCGTACAGGGGTGCGTCAGGTCGCGGGCGACAGCGAACCATCCGCATCGGCTCGCGTCACCGGGACGCGCGGATGCGGAACGGGAACCAGCTTCGGCCGTTGGCATACGATACGTCCGGCCCCCGCCGCCTACTGTCCGGCGAGTTGGGACATTTGCGGTAGGGTCACGCCCTACGATTCCCGGGCCGGTCCGCGGTCACCCGTCGGCGTTGGTCAACTCGTGCATCTTCAGCACGCGCGAGCGAAACTTCCAGCCGTCTGGCGTGCGCACGTAACGATCGGCGTACGAGCCGAACCCGGACATCCGCGTGCCACCCATCACCGCGCGCAGTTCGAGGTCGCACCATCCGCGAGCCTCGTCGCCGCCAAGCTCGACCACGTGGTTGTGCACCGTCGGGAAGAAGTCGTCGGCCGCGAACGTACGCTCGTATGTCGCGCGGATCGCGTCACGGCCGCGCATCACTTCTCCCGTGCCCGCATCCATCTCGCCGTCCGCGGCGAACAGCGCGGCGACGGCAGTCACGTCTTTCCGCCACACGCCGTGCGCGTACCGGATCGCCAGCTCGCGGATCTCGTCCCGGTCGAGCATCGCCCGCAGGCGCCGTTCATCGTCCGTCATCGTCCCGCCTCGCTGCTCGCGATGATCCGCCCGCTGAACGAAGCGTCGCGCGTCGCGAGCCACAGCGCCGCCTCCGCGATCGCCTCGGGCGTCGCCCAGCCGGTGTAATCGCCACCCGGGTTCAGCGCCCGGGCGCCCTCCGTCGCCACCGCGCTGTCGATGCGAAGCGCATTCACGGTCACACCGCTTCCGGCGACCTCCGCCGCCAGCCCGCACGTCAGCGCCTCCACCGCCGCCTTCGATGCGGCGTACGAGGCGATATCCGGCAGTGCCATCGTCACCGCGCCCGACGATACGTTGACGATACGTCCATACCCGCGCCCGACCATCCCCGGCAGGAACGCGCGGATGCACCGCGCCGCGCCGCCGAGATTCACGTCCAGCACGCGTTCCCACTTCTCCAACGGCGTCGCGATGAACGGCGCGCGGAACATGTACGCGGCGTTGTTCACGAGCACGTCGACGCGGCCGAACACATGGTCCGCCTCACGCACGAGGTCCGCGACGGAAGCGTCATCGCCGACGTCGGCGCGCACCGCGAGCGCGCGGCTCCCGAGCGCCCGTACTTCCGCGGCGACGCCGTCGACCGTGCCCGCGAGCTTCGAGGGCGCCGCGTCCGTCGACCGCGCCGCGACGATGATGTCCGCGCCCGCGCGCGCATACGCCAGGCAGATCGCCCGGCCGATACCGCGGCTCCCGCCGGTGACGAGCGCGACGCGTCCGGCGAGGGGTCCATCGACCGTCACGCGCGCTTGAGCTGCGCCAGCACCGCGCCGAAGTCACGGAACATCTGACGCTGGCGTGCCTGCAGCTCCTGGTACGGCGGCCCAAACACCAGGTTCACCGTCGTCGCGATGCCGTCGTATCGCTCGCGGACGCGCGCGGGGAGTTCGTCCCATGTCCCGACGATCGCCAGCTTGTCGAGCATCTCGTCGGAGATCATGCCGCCCATCTCGCTCCAGCGTCCCTGCGTCGACATCTGGTACAGCTGTTCGCCTGTCTCGCCCCAGCCGTGATGATCGAGCACGCGGAAGTACGCGCGCGTCGCCGCGTAGTACGAGAGGTGTTGCCGGATCAGCTTCTTCGCCGCCTCCAGATCTTCCTCCGTCCGGCCGGTGATCGCGAACGGGTTCGCGACGATGTTGATGTCGGCGATGTCCCGCCCGCTCTTCGCCGCGCCCGCCGCGATCGCAGGCCGGACCACCTCGGCGATGTAGCTCGCCGTGTTCAGCGGGTGCAGCCGCACGCCGTCGGCCAGCTCGCCGACGAGACGGCAGTTGTACTCGTTCACCGCCGCCAGGTAGATCGGCACGTGCGGGTGCTCGTTCGGGCCGGGGTTGAAGAACGGCGTGATCAGCGAGAACTGGTAGTGCTTCCCCTGGAAGTACGTCGGCTGCTCCGAGTTCTGAAACGTCTTGAAGATCGCCTGCAGGCACAGGATGTACTCGCGCAGCCGCGGGCCCGGCGGCGACGGCCACGGCGTCGAGTAGCGGCGTTCGTTATGTCCTCGGACCTGCGTGCCCAGCCCCAGCTGGAAGCGCCCGCCCGAGAACCGCTGCAGGTCCCACGCCAGTTGCGCCGTCACGAACGGGCTGCGCGGGAACGCCACTGCGATCCCCGTCCCGATCGTCGCGCGCCTGGTGTGCTCCGCGAGGATGACCGCGGGCAAGAACGGATCGTGACCCGCCTCCGGCACGAGGATCGTGTCGTATCCCAGCGCGTCGAGCTCCCGCCCGTGCGCGATCAGATCATCGATGCTCGATGGCGCGGTGATCGTAGCCTCTACCTTCATCCGTCCTCGCGTCCTGCCGGCCCGGCGTGCCGGCGATCCGCCGTGCGCGACCTACGCGCCCGGCCCCGGCGCCTGGTCCCCGGCGCGCTTGAGTTGCTCACGAAGCGCGACTTCCTCACGGCGGAGCCGCCAGAAGCGCGGTTTTCGCTTCTCGATGAACGCCGTGGTGCCTTCTTTCGCCTCCGCCGAGTCGAACCAGTCCGGGTACATCTGGTGCGAGATCACGCCCATGTCGGCATACGCGTCCATCTGCTGGTCGAACGCCGCCTTCACGATCTCGAGCACGCCCGGACTGACCGCGAGCAACTCTTCGCACCAGCGGTCGACCTCCGCTTCGATCTCGCTCGCGGGCACCACGGTGTTGACGAGGCCCATCGCCAGAGCCTGCTCGGCGGTGTAGCGGCGGCACAGCATCCAGATTTCCCTCGCGCGCTTCGCGCCGACGACATGCGCCAGGTACGGCACGAACGCGCCGTCCGCCGGGCTGCCCACGCGCGGACCCGCCTGCCCGAACACGGCGTTATCCGCCGCGATCGTGAAGTCACAGCAGTACGCCAGGTGGTGCGACCCGCCGATGCAGTAGCCTTCGACGGCGGCGATCACCGGCTTGGGCGACAGGCGCGGCAGCCGGTTCGCCGGGTGGCGCCAGTAGAACGCCTCGCGGAGCCCCCACTGCTCCCACTCGATGTCGCCGCCCGCGCCAAAGTGCCCGTTCGCCCCGCGCAGCACGATCGCGCCGATCATCCGGTCGTGGCCGGCGTCGTAGAACGCGCGGAACATCTCGTCCGCCGTGTGCGTGGTCATCGGGTTGTACTTGCCGCGGTTGATCGTCACGCGCGCGACGCCGCCCTCCAGTTCCTCGTGGAACTTCTTCTCGTAAATCAGTTCCTCGAACTCGAGCCCGGCGACGCGTTCCCATGCAGTCCACGACATGCGCGCTACCCCTAACGCCCGCTGGGCCGCTTGAGCGGCTCGTGCACGCGGAAGTTCGGAAACTGTTTCCGCCACGGCATGCCGACGGAGCCGCCGCCGTCGACGGCAAGCGCGTGGCCGGTGACGAACGTCGATTCGTCGCTCGCCAGGAACAGCGCAGCGTGCGCGATGTCCTCCGGCTCGCCGGCGCGCTGGATCGGCTGCGTGTCGGCCAGCCCCTCGCGTATCAACGCTTCGACCTGCGGCGTGTTCGGCACTCCTGCCAGCACCAGCGGCGTCAGGATGCCGCCCGGACAGATGGCGTTCACGCGCACCTTCTCCTCGGCCAACTCCAGCGCCACGCACTTCGTCAGATGAATCACCGCCGCCTTCGCCGTGGCGTAGACGTGCGGCCCGTCGCCCGGCCGCAACCCCGCCATGCTCGCCGTGCTGATGATGCTCCCCGAGCCCTGCGCCTTCATCACCGGCGCGGCGTGTTTCATACCGAAGAACGGCCCGCGCAACAGCACACTCATCGTCAGGTCGTATTCGTCCGCCGGGATGTCTTCGATCGGGCCGTACGTGCCGATGAACCCGGCGTTGTTGTACATGCAGTCGAGCCGCCCGTACTCCCGCACCGCCCGGCCGATCGCGCCCCGCACATCCTCCTCGGCGGTGACGTTTGTGTGCTGGTACACGCCGCCGATCTCACGCGCCAGCGCTTCACCGCGCTCGTCCTGGATATCCGCAATGACGACGCGCGCGCCTTCATCCACGAAGAGACGGGCTGTCGCCTCGCCGATGCCGCTCGCCGCGCCAGTGATGACCGCTACCTTGCCGTCGAGCCGTCCCATGCGTCAACCGCCCTTTCCATGCCGCCCGGCGCTCGCCATGTGCTCCACCGGACCGAAGTCCGCTCGCGTCATCTCCTCGTCGACCGGCGTGACGGGATCGCCGCCCGTAGCCGGCGTGGTGAGCCGGTCGCGCACGGCTGAGCCCATCTCCCCCCACGTCAGCGACCGCAGCCGCCTCAACATGCCAGCGACACCCTCTGGCAACGCTACCACGGTGATGATCAGGAACATGCCCGTCAGCGCGCCCCGCAGCGTCACGAGGTCCAGGAACCCTTCCGTCGCCTTGCGCACGACCGCCGTGAACGCCACCCCGAGCCCGAGGCAGCAGAGCATCAGTGCGGCGTTCAGCGCAAGCGCGCCGTATCGAGGGTGCACGCGCGCGCCATACCGCCGCACCCAGGCGGTGACCAACGTGCTCCCGAACAGCGCCACCGCGGCGATCACCACGCCGGCCAGGAACAGCGGCATATCGTCGCCCTGCTGCATGCGCCGCGAGAGGTCGTCGAATGACTCGCGATACAGGTACACCAGGAAGAACGATCCGATCAGCGAGCCCTCGATCGTCGCCATCCCCCCGATGATCATCGCGATCAGGTATTCGATCGAGATCAGCACGGTGTAGCTTTCCGGCGACACGAAGCGGTTGCTCAGCAGGAACAGCAGCCCGCCCGCGCATCCCGCGTAGGCCGAGCTGATCGCGAACGCCGTGATCTTCGTCGCCGCCACGTTGATGCCGGCGGCCGCGGCAGCCACCTCGCCATCGCGCACCGCCCGAAACGAGCGTCCCACGGCGGATTCGGTCAGGTGGCGCGCCAGGACAATCGCGACGATGAGCAGCGCCAGCGCGATGAAGTAGTACCAGCGCGCGTCTGTGAGCCACGCCCAGTCGACCGGCGGCCCGAGATCGTGCGCGAACAAGTTCAGGCCCGCCCGCCCGCCGGTGAAATCCTCGAGTTCATGCAGCTTCACGATCGGGCCGAACACCACCGCCAGCCCGAGCGTCGCGATCGCCAGGTACGGCCCGCTGAGCCGCAACGCCGGCACGCCGATGATCACGCCCGCGAGCGTCGCCGCCAGCGTCCCGATCGCCAGCGCGACGAGGAAGTGCGCGTCCCACTCGTTCACCACGATGGCCGTGGTATACCCGCCGAGCCCGAGGAACGCGGAGTGCCCGATCGAAACCTGCCCGGTGTACCCGGTGAGCAGGTTTAGCCCGAGCACGCCGATCGCGATGTACGCGGCCGTCGCCATCTGCGTGATGCGGAAGTCGCCCTCGGCGACGAATGGCGCGATCACGGCGAGTGCGAGGATGACGGCGGCCCAGGCCACGCCCGTGCGCTCCTGCGCCCACGAGACACGCCGCGCGAACCGCGTCACGAGCATCCCGGCGGCGACGGCCGCTACGCCGATCAGCGCGCCCTGATTGCCGCCGGCGATGAACCCGAGCAGATACCCCGCGAACGCGAGCGCGCCGACCTCGGCCGGAGTCGGAGCGGGCAGCGCTGCACGCGTGGCGCTCATACGCGCTCCACGATCGCGCGCCCGAACAACCCGCGCGGCCGCAGCGCCAGCACGACGATGATCAACCCCATCGCGACGATGTCGCGGTACTGGTTCGGGTCGCGGATGCTTCCCACATGCAGCGCGCTCACGAGATCGTCGACGTACACGCCGACAAGGTTCTGCGTCACGCCGACGATCACGCCGCCCACGACGGCGCCCGGTGCGCTGTCGAGTCCGCCCAGCACCGCCGCGGCGAACCCGAACAGCAGCACGAAGAACATCATGTTCGGCGTCAGCACGATCATCGGCGCGACGAGCATGCCGGCCACCGCGCCGACCGCGGTCGCCAGGCCCCACCCGAGCATCAACATGTACCCGGTCGGCACGCCCATCAGTTCCGCGCCCGTGCGGTCGGCCGCCGTCGCGCGCAGCGCCAGGCCCACGCTGGTGTAGCGGAAGAACGCGTAGAACAGCGCCGAGAGCAGCATCGCCACGCCGAACAGGTACGCGCTGTGCCGGCCGATCGTCACGCCGCCGATGTCGATCGGCCCGCCGGTGAACGGCTGCTCGAAGTGGTGCGGCTCCGGCCCATAGATGCTCGCGCTGATCGAGTTGAACGCAATGAACAGCCCCAGCCCGACCATCACGCCGCTCATCGCCGGCTTGTCCTCGACCAGCCGGATGACGCCGCGCTCCAGCACCGCGCCGATGCCGAATGCGATCACCACCGCCAGCACGAAGCCGAGCGCGTACGGCATGTGCAGCATCAGCGACCAGGCGATAAACGTCGTGAACGTCGCGATCTCGCCCTGCCCGAAGTTGAACATGCGCGTGCTCTGGAAGATCATCACGAGCGCGAGCGCGACGATGCCGTAGACGCTCCCCGTCATCACCCCCGACACGACCTGCTCGATGAACGTATCCATACCTATCCCAGGTAGCTCCGCCGCACGCTCTCGTTTCCGCGCAACTCCGCCGGCGTCCCTGACACCACGATCCGCCCTGCCTCCAGCACATACGCGCGATGCGCGACCTCGAGCGCCATCTCGGCGCTCTGCTCGACCAGTAAAATCGTCGCGCCGCGCTGTCCGCTGATCATGCGGATGATGTCGTAGATCTCGCGCACCACGAGCGGCGCGAGCCCGAGCGATGGCTCATCGAGCAGCAGCAGCCGCGGCTGTGCCAGCAGCGCGCGGCCGATCGCCAGCATCTGTTGCTCACCGCCGGACAGCGTCGCCGCGCGCTGGCGCCGGCGCTCGTGCAGGATCGGGAAATCCTCATACACCTCCGCGAGCGCGCGCTTCGTATCCGCGCGCCGTTGCGTGAACGCGCCCAGGCGCAGGTTCTCCTCGACGCTGAACTCTCCGAAGATCCGCCGCCCCTCGGGGACATGCACGAGTCCCTGCCGCACGAGGTTGCTCGGCGCCCGTCCGCCGATGCGTTCGCCGTCGTATTCCACCGTGCCGGCCGCGGGCGCGAGCATCCCGGAGATCACGCGCAGCGTCGTCGACTTGCCGGCGCCGTTCGCGCCGAGCAACGCCACCACCGTCCCGCGCGCGACGTCGAGGCTGACGCCGTGCAGCGCCCGCACCGCGCCATACGACGCATGCACATCGCAAAGCCGCAGGAGCGTATCGGCTGGCGCCGCCACCCCGGCCGTCACGCCGGCTGCTCCCCCGGCGTGTCGCCGAGATACGCGCGGATCACCTCGGCGTTCGACTTCACCTCGTCCGGGCACCCCTCGGCGATCTTCCGGCCGAAGTCCATCACGCACACCTTGTCCGAGATGGTCATCACCAGCTGCATGTGGTGCTCCACGAGCAAGATCGTCACGCCCAGGTCCGTCCGCACCGAGCGGATGAGCTCGCCGAGCTCGCGCACCTCTTCGTGGTTCAGGCCGCCGGCCGGCTCGTCCAGCAGCAGCAGCCTGGGTGATGACATGAGCCCGCGCGCCAGTTCGACGCGTTTTCGCGTGGGGAACGGCAGCGCCCCCGCCGGCCGGTCGGCGACATCGCGCAGGTCGAAGTAGTCGATGAGCGTCGCCGCCCGCTCGCGGGCCGCGCGTTCGCTTCGCGTCACCGACGGCCAGCGCAGCATGGTCAGCACGGCGTTGTGCTGGATCGTGCTGTGGCCCCCGACGAGCACGTTCTCCATCACCGTCATCGTCGAGAACAGGCTGACGTTCTGGAACGTCCGCGCGATCCCGGCCGACACGACCGCATGCGGCGCGCGCGCAAGCAAATCAGAGCCCGCGAACCTGATTGCGCCGCGGTCCGGGTCGTAGATCCGCGACAGGCAGTTGAACATCGTCGTCTTGCCGGCGCCGTTCGGCCCGATGAGGGCGCAGATCTGCCCTTCCTCGACCTCGAACCCCACGCCCTGCAACGCGCGGATCCCGCCGAACTGCTTCCAGATGTCGGTGACCGACAGCAATGTCATCGCACGCCCGCCGCTACTCAGCGCCCCTGCGGGGGCGCGATGCCGGGGCGCAAGCATAAGAAAGCGGCGTTGATCCTGTCTATGGGGTGCCTCCCAACGTGCTGTCCGGCGATGCAGCACAGCTTCGACGCGCGTTCGCGCCACGCTACGGGCGCGTCCTCCCCCATGGACCGCGCTGCTGGGCGCCATCCGCACGCACGAAGCGCGGCAGCGCGATCTCGCGCGTCCTCCGCTCGAACACCACGCGCACCGGCATGCCGATGCGCAGTCGCTCCGGCGGGCAGTTCGTGACCGTGCTCGCGAACCGCACTCCCTCGGCCATCTCGACGACAACGACGGCATACGGCGCATCGCCGGCGAACGCCGGGTGCATCGGGCGCTCAACGGTGGTCCACGTGTACACCTGGCCGGTCCCGGCGGACTTCTCCCATCGCCATTCGAGCGAGCCGCAGCGCGCGCACATCTCCCGCGGCACGTGCCGCCACGCGTCGCACGCCGCGCAGCGCTGGAACCGCAGTTGCCCGCGCGCGCACCAGGCATAGAACTCGCGCGTCAGCCCCTGCAGACGTGGCAGCGGTCGTGCGTTCACCTGCGGTCTCCCGCCGCGCTAGTTGCGCAGGATCGCGATACTGCCATCGCCGAAGTCCCCCCAGCCCGTCACGACGCCGATCTCGGCGCCGGCCACCTGGCGCTCTCGCGCGTCCCCGCGCAGCTGCCGCACGGCCTCGACGATATGCCCCAGTCCCAGCACGTGCGCCTCCGACAACAGGCGGCCGTGCGTGTTCACCGGCAACGCGCCTCCAAGCGCGATCCGGCCGCCCTCGACGAATGCGCCACCCTCGCCGCGCGCGCAGAATCCCGCCTCTTCGATTTGCTGCAGCACCTCGAACGTGAAGCAGTCGTAGATCTGCGCGAAGTCGGCGTCCTCCGGGCGCACGCCGGCATCGCCGAACGCCTTCGGCGCGGCGTACGTCAGCCCGACGCTGAACGGGTCCGGCCGGTTCAGCAGGTCATCGGCCGGATACGGGTGCCCCTCGGCGACCGCCATGATGTACACCGCGCGCCGCCGCAGGTCGCGCGCGCGCTCCGCCGTCGTGACCACCACCGCCGCCGCGCCGTCGGTCTCCAGGCAGCAGTCGAACAGCCGGTATGGGTCCGCGATCAGCGGCGACGCCAGGTACTCGTCCATCGACATCGGCTTGCCGCGCATCACGGCGTTCGGGTTGAGTTGCGCGTGCTGCCTCATCGTCATGGCGATCGCACCGAGTTGCTCCGGCGTGGTGCCGTACTCGTGCATGTGCCGCCGCGCCATCAGCGAGTACCACTGCAGCGGCGCCGTCAGCCCGAACGGCATGTAGTAGTCGCGCGCGACCGCGCCGCCCGGGATCGCCCCCTCGTCCGATGCCACGATCTCGCGCGTGCGCCGGCCGGAGTAGCCGTTCCACCCCGCCGGGATCAGCACGTGCCGGGCAACACCGGTGGCGACGGCCATCGCGGCCGCCTGCAGCGCGGCGACCGGCGCAGCGCCGCCCATGTGCAGCGTCGCGGCGAACCGCAGATCTTCGACGCCGAGGTTCGCTGCGAGTTCCTCGGCCGTTGCCAGCGCCGGGAACGGCAGAATGCCGTCGATGTCGGTGTGCTTGAGCCCCGCGTCCTCGATCGCGCGCGCCGACGCCTGCAGCTGCAGCCCGAGCTGGCTCAACTCCGGCGTGCCGCCGCGCGAGTACGCAGTCTCGCCGATGCCGATGATGCATGCGCGGTCGCGCAGCGATGAACTCACGCCGCTATGCGCCCGCGCGACCGTCGGCGGCCGCACCGGCGAGGGGGCCGACACGCTTGGTGGGCTCGATCTTCGTCAGCCGCGCGAGGTTCAGCCCGAGGATCTTGGCGCGGGTCTCGTCCGTGATCGCGGGGTAGCCGTACCGCTCCTGCAGTTCCTGCGGGATGTCGAACGTCCGCATGTAGTCCACCACCCGGCGGATGTCGCTGAACGGCAGGTCAAGCCCCATGACGATCTTGTCCGCGCCCGCCCATTCCAGCGCCTCGCCGATCAGGTGGTACCCCTTGTACGGCGCGCGCGCGAACCAACCATTGATGCCGGACAGGCTGATGTACAGGTTTGCGTGCTTCCCGGCGAGCCCGAACAACTCCTCGTGGTACGGCCACGCCATGTGGTACGCGATGACCTTGAGGTCCGGGAACGCGAGCATCACGTCGTCGAGCAGGATCGGCAGCGTGTACTTCGTCGGCTGCGGCACGACGTATGCCATCCCCATGTGGATTGTCAGCGGGATGTCCAGCTCGCACGCTTTCTCGTAGAACGGCCACATCTGCGGGTCGTTCAGCGGGCCGTCCTCGGGCGCGTACACCTTGCAGAGCTTGGCCCCGTGGTTCTTCACCAGGTACTCGAGTTCCCAGATCGCGTTCTGCACCCCGCGCCGCATGATCGGCCCGACGTTGCACTCGAGGTACATGCGGTCCTTGTACGGCCTGATCTGCTTGATGATGTAGGAGTTCGTCGAGAACGGCGCCGTGTGGCCGCTGACATCGTCCATCCCCTCGCGCAAGGCGAACGCGATGTCAACGCCGCCCTCGTCCATGTACTTGATGAGCGACGCGGCGTTCGGCGCCGGCATGTCGCCCTCGCCGATCTTCCGCCCCGACCACACGCCCACGACGCCGTTGACGCTGCGCCACCAGCGCTCGAACCCCGGGTAGTACGCGAGCTCGCTGATGTCACCCATCATGTGACACTCGGTCAGCGCTACGAAGAAATCCTGTTCCGCGGCCACGTCGGTCCTCCTTGCTCGCGGCGCGATGCGCCCGCGTCAGCCCTTCGCCTGTTGCAGCAGCTTCCACAGCCGGTTTGGCGTCACCGGCGTCTCCGTCGCCCGCAGCCCGAACGGCGCCAGCGCGTCATTGATCGCGCTGACGATCGCCGCCGGCGCGGTGTGGATCGCCGCCTCGCCCATGCCCTTCGCGCCGAGCGGCGTGAACGGCGACGGCGTCACGATCTCCGTCTTGTCAGGGATCGGCACCTCGTAGATCGTGGGGAGAAGGTAGTCCATGAATGTCGACGTGAGCAACTGGCCGTTCTCGTCATACACGTACTCCTCCAGCAGCGCCGCCGCTACGCCCTGGGCGAGTCCGCCCTGCGTCATCCCGGCGACGATCGCCGGATTGAGCCGCGTGCCGCAGTCGTCGGCGATCGCGTACTTGTCGATGCGCACCTCGCCGGTCTGGCGGTCGATCTCGACCGCCACGACGTGGCAGGCGTTGGCTGCGGTCAGGTAGCTCTTCACCCGGCCGCTCTCGTCGGGCATCGTCCTGCCCGGCGCCGTCCAGACGTACGTCGCCTGCGGGTTCGGCTCCATGTCATCCGGCAGCAGGTCGCTGCGCGTGAGCATCGTCGCCGCTACCTGTCCGATCGGCATCTCAGCGCCCGTCGTGCCCTTGATGCGCAGCTTGCCGTCCATCAACTCGACTTCGGCCGGGTTCGCTTCCATCAGCTTGGCGGCGACGCGGATGAGCTTGTCCTTCAGCCGGTCCGCCGCGCCGAGCGTCGCCGCGCTCACCGCGACGCCGAGCCGGCTGCCGCCGGGCCCGTAACCCGGGGGCGCATTCATCGAGTCCTGCACGACCACGCGCACGCGGTCCGGCTCCACGCCGAAATAGTCCGCGACGATCTGGCTGATTACCGTGTGCTGGCCCTGGCCCTCGTGCGCGAACCCGACCCGTGCGGTGATCGTCCCGAACAGGTCGATCCCCAGCGTCACGCCTTCGGGCTGCGCTGTGCCCCCCGGAAACCCGACGAGCGAGTACACGTTCGAGTTGAACACGCCCGGCTCGATCGTGCTCACGACGCCGATGCCGAACAGCCTCCCGTCGCGCCGCGCTTCATCCTGTCGCGCGCGGAGTCCGGCGTAATCCGCGAGTGCGAGCGCCGCGTCGAGCGTCGCTTCGTAGTCGCCGCTGTCGTACTCATTGCCGCTCGGGATGACGTACGGGAACGCGTCCTTCGGGATGAAGTTCCGGCGCCGCAGCTCCGCCGGGTCGACGCGCAGCTCACGCGCCGCGATGTCGACGAGCTGCTCCAGCACCATGTTGTGCGGCGGCGGGCCCATGCCCCGGTAGGCGCTGCACGGCAGCTTGTTCGTCGCCGCGATCGTCAGGTCGTACTCCGCCGCCTCGATCGTGTAGCACCCCGTGAACGACGCGAGCGGCTTGGCCGCGCCGATCGCCCCGTAGCCCTCCGCCGACCCGCCGAGGTCGTCGAGCAGGCGCACCCTGAGCCCGGTCATGCGGCCGTCCTTCGTCAGCGCGAGCGACGCCTCGTAGTGCCGGTCCCACGCCTGGCCTCCGCCCGCCGAGAGGTACTCGATGCGGTCCTCGATCCACTTGACCGGACGGCCGCCGCTCTTCCGGGACAGCATCGTCGTGATCGTCGTGCCGCGCTGGCCGCCCTTGCCGCCGAAACTCCCGCCGTGCGGTTGCGCGATGAATCGCACCTTGTTCAGCGGGATGCCGAACGTCGCGGCGGCGCCGGTTGCGCTGAATCCCTGCACCTGGAAACTGCCGCGGCAGGTCAACGTCCCCTCGATTGGATCCCACTGGCTCACGACGCCGAACGTCTCCATCGGATTCGCGCCGACACGGTGCCAGCGGAATCGCTCCGTCACCACGTGGTCCGCCGCCGCGAACGCGGCATCGACGTCGCCCCACACGAACTTGCGTTGGTACATGACGTTCGTCCCGCGCTCCTCGAACAGCAGCGGCGCACCTTCGCGCACCGACGCCTCGGCGTCCGTGACGACCTCCAGCGGTTCGTATTCCACCTCGATCAACTCCGCCGCATCCTCGGCGATGTAGCGGCTCGTCGCCGCCAGCGCGGCGACCGGCTCGCCGGCGAAGCGCACTTTGTCGGCCGCCAGGCAGTTGCCGCCCCAGCCAGGCGGCGCCGTGTAGATCGGTCGCGTCTCCCGCCGCGCGTCCTCGCCGGTCACGATCGCGACGACGCCGGGCACCTTCGCCGCCGCCGACACGTCGACCGACTTGATGCGCGCGTGCGCGTACGGGCTGCGCACGATCGCGCAGTGGAGCATCCCCGGGAGCGTGATGTTGTCGACGAACTCCGTCTGGCCGGTGAGCAGCGAACGGTCCTCGACGCGCGGGATCGGCTGCCCGACCCAGCGCGGCATCGATGTCGGCAGGTCGTCGATCGACTGCGGGAACTCAACCATCGCCCGCCACCGTCCCTCGCAGCGCCCGCAGCTTCGCCGCCGCCAGTTTTACCGATGCGAGGATGGCCTCGTACCCCGTGCACCGGCAGAGGTTGCCTCCGAGCACGTCACGGATCTCGTCCTCCGTCGGGTCGGGCGTGCCTTCGAGCAACTCCGTGACGGCCATGAGGAACCCGGGCGTACAGAAGCCGCACTGCAGACCGTGCGCTTCCATGAATGCTTCCTGGATCGGGTGCAACTGCCCGCCGGTGGCGAGCCCTTCCACGGTCGTGATGGCGGCGCCGTCCGCCTGGACCGCGAGCAAGATGCAGGAGCGCACGGCCTGGCCGTCGAGCAGCACGGTGCAGGCGCCGCACAGGCCGTGCTCGCAGCCGACGTGCGTGCCGGTCATGCCAAGCTCGCCTCGCAAGAAGTCGACAAGCGTGAGCCGCGCGTCGATCACGCGCTCGTGCGCGACGCCGTTCACCGTCACGCTAACCGTCCGCCGTGCGGCCATCGCCTCGCTCATGCCACCCCCGTGCTCGTGGCCACGCCTGCGCGCGCCGCCGCCTCGCGCAGCGCGCGACGGGTCAACACGCCGACGAGATGCCGCCGGTACTCGCCGGACGCGTGCACGTCCGACGGTGGTTCGTCGATCTCGCGCTCCGCCGATACCGCGGCCTCGTCGAACACGCCGCCTTCGAGCGCGGCGCCGGTGAGCGTGCGTTCCGCGCCGCGCGCGCGCAACGCCGTCGGCCCGACGCCGAACAGCGCGATGCGGGCCTCGGCGCAGCGCCCTCTCGCGTCCGGCGTCAGCGTGGCCGCTACGCCGGCCAGCGCGAAGTCGCCGTGACGCCTCGCCACCTCGATCAGCGACCACCCTGCGCCCGGTGAGAGCGCCGGCCAGGCGATCTCCGTCAGCACCTCGTCCGGCTCGATCGCCGTCGTCAGGTACGTCACGAAGAACTCCGCCGCGTCGACGCTGCGCGTGCCCGATGGTCCGGCGAGCGTGAAGCGCGCATCGAGCGCGACGGCCGCCGCCTGATACTCCGATGCCGGGTGCGCATGCGCCAGCGACCCGCCCATCGTGCCACGATTGCGGATCTGCGGATGGCCGATGTTCTGCGTGGCGGCGTGCAGGAGCGCGTTCTGGCGCTGGACGTCGGGCGAACGTTCGACCGACCGCTGCCTCGTCATCGCGCCGATCGTGATCGTGTTGCCGGACGCTCGCACGAAATCGAGCTCGCGTACCCGGTTCAGGTCAATCAGCGCCGCCGGCCGCGCCAGCCGCATGTTGAGCAGCGGCACCAGGCTCTGTCCGCCGGCGAGCACGCGAGCCTCGCCGTCGTAACGCTGCAACAGCGCCACCGCCTCACCGACGCTCTCCGCCACGCCGTACTCGAACGGCGGCGGCTTCATGCGCCCACGCCCCGCGATGTCGTGCCGTAGCGCGCCATCGTCATCTCCGCGGCGATCGCCAGCGCGATCTCCTCCGGGCTGCGCCCGCCGAGGTCGAGCCCGATCGGCGCGTGGATGCGCGCGAGCGCCTGCTCGCCGAACCCCAGCTCGCGCAGGCGTGCCTTGCGGCTTTCGATCGTCCCGCGACTGCCAAGCAGGCCGATGTATCGCGCGTCCGACCGTAGCGCCGCATCGAGCGCCGGGACATCGAACTTCGCGTCGTGCGTCACCACGACGACGTACGAGAACGCGTCGATCTGCATGCCGGCCATCGCATCGTCCGGCCAACCCGGGATGATTTCATCCGCATCGGGGAAGCGCTCCGCGGTCGCAAAGATCCGGCGCGCGTCGATCACGGTCACGGCGTACCCCAGCGCCTTCGCCTGCGTCGCCAGCGCCACCGCGAGGTGCGTCGCACCGACGATGATCAGCCGCGGCGGCGGCGCGAACCCTTCAAGCAGCACCCGCGCCTCGCCGTCCGGCGATGCGACTGTCGCCGTCTCGACGCGTTCGTCGCGCGCGAGCGTCATTGCATGTGACGTGACGTCCACGCCCAGGTCCGCGCCGATGTCACCGGCAGATGGCCGGCCGGGCAGCAGCGCCAGGTGACGCCCGGCGATGCGCTCCGGCGACAGCGCTGTCACGTACGTGCAGGCGCGGCGCTCGCGGATCGCGTCGCGCGCGGCCACCCACGCGTCGTCCGCGCGAAACGGCTCGACGAACGCCTCGATCCGCCCTCCGCAACTCAACCCCACGCCGAATGCCAACTCGTCACTAATGCCGTACTCCAGCAGGCGCGGGCGCCCGTCACCGAGCGTCTCCATCGCGCGTTCGTATACATCGCCCTCGACGCATCCGCCCGAGATCGACCCGGCCACGCGCCCGCTCCTGGTGACGGCGAAGCGCGCCCCCGGCGCCCGCGGCGCCGAGCCCCAGGCGCTGACCAGCGTCGCCACCGCGATCTCCTCGCCGTCCGCCTGCCAGCGATCGAGCTCAGCGAGCACGTCCCTCATGGCCGCGCGCCATCGTGTCCGGCAGGCGCCTGCGCGCATGATGGGCGCGCCACGTCGCCGCCGTCTGTCGGGAGCCCCGAGACGCCCGGTCGGGCCTCGCCCGACAACGCTGCGCCCCCGCCTGTCACGGCGCCGCTCCGTCGATCGCGAACACCGGCAGCGCCTGCTTCGGGTGATCCTCCCACGCGATGCTCACCCGCGTCCCGACGCCAAACGCAGCGCCTTCGGGCGCGCGTAACTGGGCGATCAGCCGCGGACCTTCCTCGAGTTCGACGAGCAGCACGGTGTATGGCGCCGGGAACGCCGGGTGCGTCTGGTGCCGCACCACCGTATAGCTGTAGATGACGCCCTTCCCGCTCGACTGCGACCACTCGAAGTCGAACGAGCGGCACTCCGGGCACAGCGGCCCGACGGGGTACCGCACGTGGCCGCATTGCGCGCACCGCTGGAAGCACAGCTCATGACGGTCCTGCGCCTCCCAGAACGGCGTTGTATCGCGGTCTCGCGCGGGATACGGCAGCGGCACACCTTCGCTCACGACGCCTCCTTCGAAAGCACGATCGCGCTCGTCGGAACGCCGACGCCGCTCGTGACGAGGCACGTCTTCGGATTGATCACCTGGTTCACCGCGGTGCCGCGCAGCTGTCTCACGCCCTCCACGATGTGGCTGAACCCGTGCAGGTACCCGTCGCCGAGGTGGCCACCGTGCGTGTTCATCGGCCACCGCCCGCCAAGTTCGAGCGAACCGTCGCGGAACAGCGCGGGCGCGCCGCCAGGCTTCGCGAAGCCGTACGCCTCGAGCTGCAGCAGCACCATCGGTGTGAAGGGGTCGTAGATCTGGATCACGTCCATGTCCTCGGGCCGCATTTCTGCGACGCGCCACAACTCGCGTGCCGCTGCCTCCGATTCCTCGAGCCGCCCGAGGTCGGCGCGCTGGTAGCTCGTCATCATCTCCGCGCGGCTCCCGGTGCCCTGCGTCGCGGCGGTGATGTAGGCGGGCACGCCTTTCAGCGTCTTCGCCTTCTCGGCCGATGTCACGATCACCGCGCAGGCGCCGTCGGTATCGAGGCAGCAGTCGAGCAGCCGCAGTGGCTCGGCGATCCAGCGCGAGTTCTGGTGATCTTCGAGCGTGATCGGGCGGGCGTACATCATCGCGTGCGGGTTGGTCGCGGCGTGCTTGCGCAGCAGCACCGACACGCGGCCGAGGTCCTCGGTCGTAGCGCCATACGCATGCAGGTAGCGCTGGCCGTGGATCGCCACCCATTGCGCCGGCGTCACGAGCCCGTGCGGGAAGTAGTACTGCCGCCAGTGCCCGACGCCGCCGCCTACCGTCGTCTCGCCGAAGCGCCGCTCGGAGCGTTCGTTCAGCGAACGGAACGTCACGACGACGTCCGCCATACCGGATGTCACCGCCGCCACGGCGCTGGCGATCGTTCCACACGCCGCTCCCCCGCCGTGCGGAACCTCGTTGAAGTAGCGCAGGTTACGCAGGTTCAGGTTCCGCAGCAGGTCAATCTCGTAGATGTCGTCGTTCGCCGACATCTTCACGATCGAGTCGACGTCCTCCGGCCGCAGCCCCGCGTCATCGAGCGCTTCGAGGATCGCCTCAAGCGCCATGCGCAGCGTGCTGCGCCCGGAGTCCTTCGAGAACTCCGTCTGCCCGACGCCAGCGATCGCCGCCCTGTTGCGGATGCTCACAACTTCTCCTTATCGGCGCGCGGCCGCCACGCCGAGCGGCTCCAGCGTGCGGTCTACCATCTCGCCCATGCCGCCGGCGCGGACGGCGAGCGCGGACATCGCCTGCGTGTACAGGTGCAGCGGGTAGTCCGTGCCGACGCCAACACCGCCATGCAGCAGATGGCTCACCTGGAAGGTGCGCTCGACGGCGCGGATCGCCCAGTGCTTCGCCAGCCAAATCTCGCGGGTGTCCCGGTCGTCCTCCTGGAAGCGCCAGAGCGCGTGGTACGCGGTCCAGCGCACCGTTTCCGCCTGCATCAGCAGCTCCGCCGCGCGGTGTCGCGCCGCCTGGAACTTCGCGATCGGCTGCCCGAACTGCACGCGCTGCGAGATGTACTCCACGGTCATCTCCAGCACGCGCTGCAGCATGCCCGCCGTTTCCACGACAGCAAACGCGGTGAAAAGGGCGTCGCAGCGCTCGTGCATCGCCTCCGCCTCGGCGCCTGTCGCCATCACACGCGCCAGCGACGCATCGCCATCGAACCGCAGGTGCGCGAAGTCGCGGCGGTCGAGCGTGCGCGCCTCGTCGCGCGCGCAACCATCGAGCGCCACCGCGGCGAAGGCCCGATCACCATCGACCCTCAGCGGCGCCAGCACGACGGCCGCCCGGTTGCCGAACGGCACCTGGCGCAACTCACCGCGCAACCGCCGGCCGTCTGCGACCAGTCCGCCGCCCGCCGCGCCGCCGCGCAGCCGCGTTCCGGACGCGACCGAGACGAACGTCGTGCCGGAAGCGATCTTCGTCACGTCACCGGCAAAGCCTGGCCGGCGCGACAGCAGGTCCGCGGCGACGTTGCTCGCCGCAAGCGGCACCGGCGCCGCCGCGTAGCCGCACTCATCGATCACGACCGCGGCATCGAGCATCGCGATGCCGCCGCCTCCCGCGTCGGCCGGCGCGAACAGCGCGAGCCAGCCGAGGTCCGCGAGCTCGCGCACGTCGGACGCCGCCACGGCGCTGTCGCCCCGCTCGATGGCATAGAGCCGCTCGGCGGGGTACTTGTCGGCGAAGTACGCGCGCGCGGTCTGGCGGATAAGCGCCTGCTCCTCGGAATCGGCGAACAGCATCGATTACCTCGCCAGCCCGAGCCCGTGGCCCGCCATGATGTCCCGCTGGATGTCGTTGCTGCCGCCGCCGAAGAGCGTGATCGGCGACTCGCGCAACTGCCGCTCGAACGTGTCGCCCGCGACGTCCGTGAACCCGCCCGCGCACCCCGCCCGCACGAGCGCACGCTCGCCGACGATCTGCAGCGCCTCCGCGATCATCCGCGCCCGCGCTTCGTTGGACAGCACCTTTAGCAGCGACGCCTCGTACACCGGCACCTGGCCGTTGGCGACCATCGACGCCGTCTTCAGGTCCATCACCTTGAGCACATTGATGTCCGCCGCCATCTGCGCCAGGGTCACGCGCGTCCACTCGTCCGGCGGAGAGGCACCCTCGCTTCGCAGCGCGGCGCACAGCGAATCGAACAGCCGCTCGAGGTGCGGCACCGGGCTGATCGCGACACGCTCGAAGTCGAGCTGCGTCGTCATGTAGTACCAGCCGCGGTTCTCCTCGCCCACGAGCGCCGATACCGGCACGCGCACGTTGTCGTAATACGTGATGTTCGTATGCCCGCCGTGCATGATCCCGAGCGGGCGTACCTCGATCCCCTTCGCATCGAGCGGGACGATAAGGATCGAGATCCCGCGGTGCTTCGGCGCCTCGGGGTCGGTGCGGACGGCGAGCCACAGGTAGTCCGCCTGGTGCGCGCCCGTCGTAAAGATCTTCTGGCCGTTGATGATGTACCAATCGCCGTCGCGCACCGCGCGCGTCTGCAGCGACGCCAGGTCGGTGCCCGCCTCCGGCTCGGTGTACCCGATCGAGAACTCGATCTCGGCGCGCAGGATCTTCGGCAGGTACTCGCGCTTCTGCTCCTCGCTCCCGATCCACATGAGCGTCGGCGCGACGGTGTTCAGCGTCACGACGGGCACCGGTAGCCGGCGGTACGCCATCACGTAGTTGAACGCGTGCAGGTACAGCACCGACTTGCCGCCGCCGCCGTACTCCGCCGGCCAGCCGAGACCAAAGTAGCCATCGATCCCGAGCCGCCTCCAGAACGCGACGGTCGCCGGACCGCGCGTCTCGAAGCCGCTCCGCACGATCTCGTCGATCAGCTCAGGCGTCACGATGCCGTCGAGATAGGCCGAGAAGTCGCGCCTGAATTCATCGAGCTCAGCGGGGTACGCGAAGTCCATCAGCCGCCCCTCACCCCGCCAGGCCGAGCGGCACTTCGCCAATCACCTGCTGCTCTCGCAGTCGATCGAGCTCATCCGCCGCCACGCCTGCCAGCTGCGTCAGCACTTCGGCCGTGTGCTGTCCGAGCGTCGCCGCCGGGCGCTTGTGGGTGGCGTCGATGCCGCTGAAGCGGAACGGGAACAGCTTCTGCTGCTGCGTGCCGGTGATGTCGCGCGTCATCGGCTGCCAGAAGCCGATGTGCTGAAGTCCGGGATCGAGCGTCAGGTCGTACGCCTTCGCGATGCGGCACGCCATGACGCCGGCCCCCTGCAGCGTGCGTTCCGCCTCCTCGCCGTCGCGCTCGGCGAGCGCGGGGGCAAGCGCCGAGTCGAGCTCCGCTTCGTGACGCTTCCGTGCGTCTGCCGTCGCGAAGCGCGCGTCGCCCGCGAGCGCGTCGAGTCCGAGCGCGCGGCACAACGCGCCGAACTCCTGGTCCGACGCCACCGCGATCGAGAGCCACGAATCCTGGCCCGCGACGCGGTACACGTTATGCGGCGCCATCGACGGGTGGCGGTTGCCCTCCGGCTTCGCCACGGGCGCGCCGTGCTGCACCGCGATCGCCTCCGGCGCGAACATGCTGTCAAGCGTCTCGCACTGGGGGATCTCGATGTTCGTCCCCGCGCCGGTGCGCTCGCGCTGCTGCAACGCCATCTCGATCGCCGCAACGGTGTGCATCGCCGCGACGACGTCGCAGAACCCGCCCATCATCGAGGGCACGCCGTCGTCGTAGCCGGTCATGGAAGCGCACACGAGTTGCTCGAACGCCACGCCGTACCCGACGTAGTCCTCCCACGGGCCGCCGGGGCCGTAGCCGGGCATCGTAACGTTGATCAGGCGCGGGTTCAGCGCGCGTACGTGCGCCGCCGTGAACCCGAGGTTCGGGAGCACGCGGTTGGAGAAGTTGCTGATCAGCACGTCGGCGCCCGCGATCAGCCGCTCGAAGATCTCCTTCCCGGCCGGCGACGAGATGTCGAGCGCGACGTTGCGTTTGTCACAGTTGCTGTCGATCCACAGCGCGCCCGCTTCCCACCAACGTTCGCGGCCGACGGGCGCCCACGTGAAGCGATACGGGTCGAGCCGCTGGATCGACTCGAACTTGATCACGTCGGCGCCGAGCGCTCCGAGCATCATCATCGAGTACGGCCCGGACCAGAACCACGTGAGGTCGAGCACGCGCAAACCCTCGTACGGCAACGCCGGGCCCGCATTCGCGCCGCGCCGCTCACGCGCCGCCCACGCCGGCGCTGCGTCGACCGTCGCGGCCGCCGCGCGCGTAACCGGCGCGATGCCCTCGATCTGCGGCGCCACGCGCGGCGTCTTGACCGTGCGGCCGCTCACGTCGGCGTCGACCCAAAAGCCGCGGGCGGCGAGCTGCGCGTCGCGCAGCCGGTCCGCGACGGTGTGGACCGGCGACGCCGGAATGCGGAACGCCTGCGCCTCGGACATGACCTGCTCGCGCGTCCGTGACGCGAACCACGGCTCCACGCGCGCGCGCAGTTCCTTCTCGTGCTGCATGCGCCAGACGATGTCGCGCCCCTGCGGGTGGTCCAGCACGTCGGCGATCCCCATCAGCTGGCACATCAGGTCCCAGTGCGCCGGCGTGAGCGGCGGCACGCACGCGAATCCGTCCTCGCATCGCAGCGCGCCCATCGGCCAGCTCGTGCCGCGGCGCTCGTATTGGAAGCCGATCAGCGCCTTCACCAGCCACGGCGCCACGATCATCGAAGCCGCCACCGCTTGCGACGATACGTCGATGAACTGCGGTTCGTGGCCGTTGCGTTCGTGGCGCAGCGCGAAGAGCGCCGCCGCGAAGCAGAAGAGCCCGGCCAGCCGCTCGGTCAGGTCGCCCCCGGGCCGCAGCGGCTCGCGCGCCGGATCGCCGAGCACGCTCATCCAGCCTCCGAGCGCGTTGATGCCGAGGTCGCTCGCCTGGTACGCGCCGTACGGCCCGTCCGATGCGAACGGCTGCGCGAGCACGCACGTCGCCCGGCCGTTCATCAGCTCGCGCAGGCCCGCGGCGTCGAGTCCGAGCGCCGGCCCGAGCATCTCACGTTCGACCAGCGCCACGTCGGCCGCCGCGCACAGCTCGCGCGCCTTCGCGTGGCCGGCATCGCCGGCGGCGAGCCGCAGGAGCTGCTTGCCACGCGACAGCCACGCCCACGTCGCGCTCTCGCGGCCCGACGGCCCGTCGAACGTCGGCGGGGCGGCGCGCAGCGGCGTACCGACGGCCGGCTCGAGGATCAGCACCTCGGCGCCCCAGTCGGCAAAGTGCTTCGCGGCCATGCCGGCGATGCCGTTTCCCGACACCTCGATCACGCGGAGGCCAGACAGGATGGACACGGTGCGCCCTTTCCCCTGCGAGTGCGCGGGGCACGTCGAATCGAATGTCGGAGTGCGACGCATCCATTATTCGCGCCGCCTCGCGGCGCATCAGTCCGGCGTGACCCGACAGCCTCCGGACGGCTGTAGCGGGCTGCCCGACTGATACCCGCGCGATTCGCCGACACAATGTTGCGCGGGCGCGTCACCGCGCGTCCACGCTGGAGGCAGCACGATGCCCGTCATCACCGAACGCCAGCGCGCGCTCATCGGCCGGGAGTCCGAGCCCCGCGATGCGCCGTACGTCATCAACGACGCGATGACGCACTTCTGGTGCGAGATGGTCGAAGACGCAAACCCGATCTACTTCGACCCGTCGTACGCGCGCACGACCTGGCTCGGCGACACCTTTGCGCCGCCGCCGATGCTCCTGACGTGGATGATCGCGCCCGTCTGGCCCGAGGTCCCGCGCGAGACCGCGATCTCTCGCCTCGCGCTCGACGACTGCCCGGCGACGGTCGCCGTCAACGCCGTGCAGGAGTACATGATCCCGCTCCGCTACGGCGACCGCCTCGCGTCGACGACCCGCATCGACTCGATCAGCGACGAGAAGACGACGCGCCTCGGCACGGGCCATTTCGTGTCGACGGTTGACACGTTCCGCAACCAGCGCGGCGACGTCGTCGGCACGCACACCTTCACGCTGTTCATCTACCGGCCGCACCCGGCCGGAGGCGCCCCATGACGCGCGCACCGGAACCGGGCGAGGCGTTGCCCTCGATCTCGCTCGCCCTGACACGCCGCCGCTCGGTGCAGGCGGTCGCCGGCACGCGCGACTACTACCCCGTCCACCACGACGAGGACGTGGCGCAGGCGAACGGCGCCCGTACCATCTTCTTCAACACGATGTTCTTCCAGGCGTTCATCGGCCGCACGGCGTGCGAGTGGTTCGGCAACGACGCATTCCTGCGCCGTCTCGATGTCGCGATGGTCGGCTCGGCCTACATCGGCACCCGGCTGACGGCCGAGGGCGTGGTGAAGGGACGCCGCGAGGCCGACGGCCGCGACCTGGTCGATGTCGACGTCACGCTCGTGACCGAGGACGGTCCCGTCGTCCGCGCGAGCTTCGCGGTCCAGCTGCCGCCGCGCTGACCTGGCTTAGTTGATGCGCTCCAGCACGGTCCCCGTCGCGAGCGCGCCGCCGCAGCACATCGAGATCAGCGCCGTGCCCTTGCCGGTCCGCTCGAGTTCGTGCAGCGCCGTCGTGATCAGCCGGCTCCCGGTCGAACCGACGGGGTGACCGAGCGCGATCGCGCCTCCGTTGACGTTCAGCTTGTCCATGTCCGCCTTGTGCACGCCCGCCCACGACAGCACGACCGATGCAAACGCCTCGTTGACCTCGAACAGGTCGATATCGGACATCGACATGCCGGCCTTCTTCAGCACCTTCGCCGTCGCGTCTACCGGGCCGTCGAGCAGGTAGTACGGGTCAGAGCCAATGAGAACCTGCGCCCGGATGCGCGCCCGCGGCTTCAGCCCGAGCGACTTCGCGCGCTCCTCCGACATCCATAGCACCGCCGCCGCGCCGTCCGAGATCTGCGACGAGTTGCCAGCGGTGTGGATGCCTCCGTCCATCACCGGCTTGAGCCCGGCGAGTCCTTCCGCCGTCGTCTCGCGCGGCCCCTGGTCCCGCGCCACCGTCTGTCGCTGGTCAGTCGGCCCTTCGACGCTCATGATCGGCGCGTCGACGGGCACGATCTCGCGCGAAAACCGGTCCTCCGTCCACGCCTGCGCGGCCTTCCGCTGCGATGCCAGCGCCAGCGCATCGACGTCGCTCCGCGTGATCCCGCGGTTCCTGGCGATGCGCTCGGCTGCGACGAACTGCGTCTCGGGTGAGTCCCACGGCCACTCTGGCGGCAGATAGTACCCCGGCCCGTTCATCACGTTCGCGCCGAGGCCGACGCGGCTCATCACCTCGACCCCGCAGGCGATGCCGACATCGATCGCGCCTGCGGCGATCAGCCCGGCGATCATGTGGTTCGCCTGTTGCGACGATCCGCACTGGCAGTCCACGGTCGTCGCCGCGACCTGGAACGGCTGGTTCGCGCCGAGCCACGCGTTCCGCGCGACGTTACCCGCCTGTTCGCCGGCCTGCGTCACGCAGCCGGCGATGATCTGCTCCACGTCCGCCGGATCGATGCCCGCACGGCGCACGACCTCGGTCTGCGCCACGCCGAGCAGCTGTGCCGGGTGCAACCCCGCGAGCAGTCCGTTGCGCTTGCCGATCGGCGTGCGCGCCGCTGCGACGATGACGGGTTCACCCATGCCAGTCTCTCCTCATTCCTTCGCCCGGGACACGTGAGCATGCCACATGCGCGGCGACCGTAACAGCAACCTCCCTAGTCCTTCCACGGGCACGTTTCCGGCTTGCACGGGAACTCCGGGAAGTTGCCGCGGAGCCCCTTCCCGTGGCTCGTCTCGTAGTCAAGGACGTCGGTGCGGAACTCCGGCGTCTTCGTGTCCTCGTGCCACTTCAGCACGCGCGCGGACTCGTACGTCCAGTGGTCGTTCTCGCTGAGCAGCGTCGGCGCCACGCAGATGCTGCACGTCCAGCTGCCGTCGAACCCCTGTTCCATCGCATCGAGCACGCCCTCGCGCGTCAGGTCCGGGCCGGCGAGCTCCAGCACGCGCACGAGGTGCTCGAAGTTCCCCAGCGCGAGCGAACTCAGGATGAGCTGGAACGGCACGCCGTCCTCCTCGGCGACCGCCTTGAGCTGGTCGAACGTCTTGTTGTCCGGCGCCGTCATAGGATCGACGATGCTCTGCTGCACGTAGGTTACGCCGTCCATGTACTGGCTCACGCCCTCGGCGGGCAGCAGCCCGCGCAGGATGACCGGCGTGTCATCGCCGATGGTCTCCTTGAGCGCCTTGATCATGTTCATCGCGTTCGTCGGCACGCCGTAGTACATGATCCAGTCGGGGTTCGAGTCGACGGCCTGGCGCGCCTGCGCCGTCATCTCCGACGTGGTCACGTCGTATCCGATGCCGGCGGTGATGCTGCCGCCGCCCTGCTCGATCACGTACTTGAAGCCGTCGAACGCCGGTTTCCCGGTCGAGTCGTCCTGGTAGATCGCCGCCACCTTCGCGTTCGGCTTCTGGCTCAGCACGTAGTCGGCCATGATCTTCCCGTTCAGCAGGTCAGCGAGCAGCCCCGGGTACTCCGAACGCGCCGACTCCGGCTCGATGAAGTTCGCCTGCCCGTCATACGTCCACAGCGACGGCACGCCCTTCTCGATCTCGTACTCCGCGACCGCAAGATGCGGCGCGTTGCCTACCGGCATGAACATGGCGAAGATCTTGTCCTGCTCGACGAGCTGCTGCACGACCTGCACCGTTACCGACGGGTTGAACTGGTCGTCGCGCGTGATCAGCTCGAGCTTGCGGCCGTGGATCCCGCCCGCCTCGTTCACCCGCTTGATCAACATCTGCAGCGTCGGGTCCCAAAACGCCTCGAACGCGGCCGTTGGGCCGCTGGCGCCGCTGTAACGCCCCAACTTGATCGTGTCATCGGTCACGCCCGTGCGGTCCTCCGACGCTGGCCGCTCCTTCCACATCGCGATCCCGTCGTCGAGCGTCAGCGCGTTCTCGAGCCCGCGCCCCGGCCGCGGGTTGCTCGGGATGCCGGCGCCGCCAATCGTCCCGCGCTCGACGGTCGCGCGCGGCGTTTCCGCGCCGCTGCCGTTATCGTCGCCGCCCCCGCCGTCGTCGCTGCACGCGGCAGCGAACACGAGGAGCAGCGAGATCGCCGCGCCGGCGACGATGCGAGTGAGAGTACGGTTCGCCATGGCATCACTTCCTTCGATGGCGCGCGCGACCGCGGTGCTTCCCTGTTTCAGCCGTGGATCGTGCGCCACGGACACCGCGGGTGTCTGTCAGGCAGCGCCCGAGCGATGTGCAAGGTAAGCCCGATCGAGGAAACATGGCCCCGGACGACGGCCGCGCTTCGCGCGCCGGGCGCGGGGTGCGCGATGGCCCGCGGCGACCGGCCATACGGCCCTATTTTCGCGTGCCGCGCCTGCCTACAATCTTCAGACAAACGATCGTTTGGAGGTGCCATGACAGACACGACCGCCGGAGCGCCGGCGACCCGGAAGCTTGTCCCCGCCGCCGCCCCGGCGAACGGTGACCCGTACGCCTCGGCCGAGTCGCTCTACCGCGAACAGTGGTCGTGGGATCGCATCGCCAAGGGCTCCTGCGTGCAGGCCGACTGCATCGCCGCCTGTACGCTCAACCTCTTCATCAAGGATGGCATCGTCTGGCGCGAAGAGCAGAACGCCATCTACGACGCGCAGGGCGAGCACCTCCCCGACTTCAACCCGCGCGGCTGCCAGAAGGGCATGGTCTATTCCGACCTGATGTACGACGCCACCCGCATCAAGTACCCGATGCGGCGCGTTGGCCCCCGCGGCTCCGGCCGCTGGGAGCGCATCTCATGGGACGAGGCGCTGACCCAGATCGCCGACAAGATCCTCGACGTCGCGACCTCCGACGGCCCCAACGCGATCATGTACGACATGGGCACGACCAACGCCGACTTCGGCCCCGGCTCGACCGCCCAGCAACGCCTGATGGGACTGATCGGCACCACACCGCTCGATGAGTGGGCCAGCGTCGGCGACATGCCGATGGGCGCCATCCAGACCTGGGGCATCTACAACGTCGACGGCACGTCCGACGACTACTGCAACTCCGACTACATCATCATCTGGCTGGGAAACCCGGCCTACACCCGCATTCCCGACGCGCACTTCATGTTCGAAGCGCGCTATCGCGGCGCGCAGCTGGTCACCATCGCCCCCGACTTCAGCCCGTCGACGATCCACTCCGACCTCTGGCTCAACGTGCGCGTCGCCACCGACGCCGCCCTCGCGCTCGGCATGGCAAACGTGATCATCAACGAGCGGCTGTACAAGATCGATTATGTGAAGGAGCAGACCGACCTGCCGTTCCTCGTCCGCGAGGACAACGGCCATTACCTGCGCCAGTCCGACCTGCAGGACGGCGGAAACGACGGCATCTTCTACGTGTGGGATGCCCGCGCCGGCCGTGTCGCCGAAGCGCCCGGCACGCAGGGTCAGCCCGTCGCGAACATCGCCCTCGGCGATATCGACCCCGCGCTCGAAGGGCGCTACGAGGTGAAGACCGCCGCCGGCACGACGATCGCCGTCCGGCCGCTGTGGGAGCGCCTGCGCGAGCACCTCGCGGACTACACGCCGGAGCGCGCCGCCGAGATCACCGGTGTGCACGTCGACACCATCCGCAAGGTCGCGCGCGATTACGCGAACGCGCGCGCCGCGTCCATCTACCTCTCGTGGGGCGCCTGCAAGCACTATCACATGGACCTGTTCCAGCGAGCGATCCTGCTCATCTCCGCGCTCGCCGGGCATACCGGCAAGCAGGGCGGCGGACCGCGGATCGGCGCCTGGTGGAACATCCCCTTCAGCTACGACAAGGCGGCGCTCTCGCTCTTCAGCGACATCCCCACGAAGGAAACGCGCCCGAAGGTGCGCGACACCGAGCAGGTGATGAAGGCGATGTCGTGGATGGCCGGTTTCGTGCCGACGATGCCGTGGCTCTACGCCCACGACGAGGGCTTCCGCAAGGTTGCCGACAATATGGCGTTCCACGACCCGGCGCTCCCCCGCACCGTCGCCGACTATATGAAGGAAGCGCTCGACAACAAGTGGATGCCCGTCGGCCAGAAGCCGCGCGTGCTGCTCTACACGGGCATGAACCCGCTGCGGCGCTGGCCCGTCCCCCACATCCTCCGCGAGGGGCTGTGGGAAAGCCTCGACCTCATCGTCACGTGGGAGTTCCGCATGTCGAGCTCGGCGATGCAGGCCGACATCATCCTGCCCGCAGCCGGCTGGCACGAGAAGTCGGGCATCAAGTTCTGCCAGTCGTACGCGCCCTACATCTGCGTCGCGACCGGCGCCGTCGAACCGCTGTTCGAGTCGGCGAAGGAATTCGACATCATGGCGCGGCTCGCGCAGGCCATCCAGACGCGCGCCCGCCAGCGCGAGGAGGGCACGTACACCGACGCCATCGGCAACAGCCACGACCCGACCACGATCTACGACGAATGGAGCTTCAACGGCGAGTTCGGCGAAGGCGCCGACCAGAAGTCGCTCGACATCTCGATCAGCATGTCGCAGCCGCTCCGCGGCGTCAGCTGGGACGAGATCTCCACGAAGGGCGCCGTGCGCGTGCAGCGTCCCGGATCCTACGGCCCCGTCACCGCCATCTGCTCCGACATGGAGGAAGGCGAGGCGCTCGCGCCGCTGAAGTGGTTCGTCGAAGAGAAGGAGTCGTGGCCGACGCTTACGGGCCGCCAGCAGTTCTACCTCGACCATCCGTGGTACATGGAAGCGGGCGAAGCGCTGCCAGTGCACAAGGACAACCCCGACCAGGGTGGGCACTACCCCATCGAAGTCACGGGCGGCCACACGCGGCACAGCATCCACTCGATCTTCCGCGCCAACCGCACGATGCTCAACCTGCAGCGCGGTGAGCCGGTGCTGTACATGAGCGCGACCGACGCCCTCGCCCGCGACGTGCGCGACGACGAGGTCGTCCTCGTCCGCAACGACGTCGGCGCATACAAGGTGCGCGCCAAGCCGACGCCCGCCGTCCAGCCGGGGCAGGCGATCATCTACCACGCCTGGGAGCCGTACCAGTTCGCCGACTGGAAGAGCAGCCAGACGACCGTCACCGGCGCGTTCAAGCCGCTGCACGCGCTCAGCGGCTATGGCCACCTGAGCTTCCGCCCGCTGGCCGCACAGCCCAGTCACACACCGCGCGCGCAGAAGGTCGAGATCGAGAAGATCGCGCCGGCGCAGTAGCCGGCGCGCACCCGGAGGAATCATGGCAGCCCGACCACCCCGCACCCAGCCAGCCGGCCGAGACAGCACCGAGGGCGCGTACCGCGAGCACTTCAAGTTCGACAACGTCGCCTGGGGCAGTCACTGCATCGACTGCTACCCGGGCAACTGCCCGTACCGCGTGTACCTCCGCGACGGCAAGATCGCATTCGAGGAGCAGGCCGGCATCCTCCCCGTGATCGAGGAGGGCGTGCCGGATATGAACCCGATGGGCTGCCAGAAGGGCTCCGGCTGGAGCCGCACGCTCGACAGCCCGGAGCGCATCCGCTTCCCGCAGCGACGCGTCGGGCCGCGCGGGTCCGGCCAGTGGGAGCGCATCTCCTGGGATGAAGCGCTCGACGAGATCGCCGACGGGATCATCGACGCGATCCAGGAGATCGGGCCGCGGTCGCTGATCGCGCTGTCAGGCTGCAACATGAGCACGTTCGGCACGACCGGCCGCTCGCGCTTCTACGATATGATCGGCGGCATCACCACCGACCCCAACGCCGAGATGAACGACTTCTCGCCGGGCCACTACCTCACGTACGGCAAGTTCGACCCGGTGAGCAGCATCGACGACTGGTTCCACGCCGATGTCTTCTTCATCTGGTTCTCCAACCCGGCGTACACGCGCATCCCGCACCAGCATTACATCAACGAGGCGCGGTATCGCGGCGCCACGGTCATCACCGTCGCGCCCGACTACTCCCCTTCGGCGATGCACGCCGACTACTATCTGCCGGTCCGCCCCGGCACCGACGCGGCGCTCGCGCTCGCCATGGCGGCGACCATCGTCGAGGAAGGGCTGGTGCACTGGAACTTCGTGAAGGAGCAGACCGACCTTCCGCTGCTCGTGCGCGATGACACCGGCCACTTTCTCCGCGGCGACGCCCTCGCCGCCGATGGCCACCCCGAGCAGTTCTACTGGCTCGACGCGAAGACAGGGGCCGTCGTGCCCGCGCCGCGCGACACGCTGGCGCTCGGCAAGGCCGACCCCGCGGTCGAAGGCAGCGTCGAAGTGACGCTGGCCGATGGGCGCCGCACGACGGCGCGCCCGGTATTCGCGCACGTCGTCGAGCGGCTCAAGGACTACACGCCCGAGAAGGCGCAGGCGATCTGCGGCATCGACGCGCGGACGATCCGCACCATCGCCCGCCTCATCGCGAAGGGGCGCACGAAGACCCTCGGCAGCCTCAACAACGCCGGCAAGTACTACCACGGCGACCTGATCGAGCGGGCGCAGATCCTGCTCCTCGCCCTCACGTCCAACTGGGGACGCAAAGGCACCGGCGTGCAGGCCTGGATCGTCGCGCTGTTCGATGGCTGGCTGATCGGCGCGGTCAAGCCCGCCGCCGGCCCCGAGATGATGAAGATCATCCACGACTCGTACCAGGCGTTCATCGCCGCCGTGAAGGCGGAAGACCCGACGATGACCGAGGAGATCGCGACGATCGAGTTCACGAAGCGCTCGGCGAACAACGGCGAGGCCGGCATGATCCCGCCGGCGTTCCTCTGGTACAACCACGCCGGGTACGACAAGAACTGGAACAACCCCGCGTGGAACGACCCGACCATGCCACGCCGCTTCGACGACTACTACAACGAGGCGCTCGACAAGGGGTGGTGGGCCGGCACGCCGCGGCCCGAAACGGAGCCTCGCGTCTTCATCGAGTGCGGCGGCAACGCGCTGCGCCGCACCCGCGGCGGCCGCAAGATGCTGCTGGAGAACCTCTGGCCGCGGCTCAAGACGATCGTGACGATGGACTACCGCATGAGCGCGACCGCGCTCGAATCGGACTACGTGCTGCCCATCGCCGCCCAGTACGAGAAAATCAGCTTCGGGTTCCCGAGCACGCACACGCTCAATCTCACGTTCTGCGATCGCGTCGTGCCGCCGATCGAGGAGGCCAGGTCGGAGCTCGAGATCTTCGGGATGCTGAGCCAGGCGGTCACGCGCCGCGCGAAGGCACGCGAGTTCATCACCTACACCGACGAGAACGGCCTCGAACGGCGGCTCGATGACCTCTACCAGCGTTACACGCTCAACGGCGCGCTCACGACGGAGGATGAATTCGCCGACGAGATGATCCGCGACACGGTCGTCACCGGCGCGCTGCCCGAAGGCTCGACGCTCGACACGATCCGCGAACGCGGCATCATCCGCTTCACCGGACTCGGCATCACCGCCAGGGCGCGCGGCCAGGCGACCGACATCGAGCCGGACAGCACCTTTGCGCCGTACCGCAACCACACCGAGAAGAAGTACCCGTATCCCACGCTGACGCGCCGCGCGCAGTTCTACATCGACCATCCGTGGTTCCTCGAAGCAGACGAGCAGTTGCCGAAGCACAAGGATGCCCCGAAATCCGGCGGCGACTACCCGCTGCTCATCACGAGCGGCCACAACCGCTGGAGCATCCACTCCGCGAACATCGTCAACAAGCTCATGCTCGAGACGCACCGCGGCCAGCCGCACCTCATCATGAACCCGACCGATGCCACGAACCGCGGCATTGTCGACGAGGAAGTCGTCGAGGTCGTGAACGACATGGGCTCGTACCGCACGCCGGTGAAGATCTCGCCGTCGGCGCAGCCCGGGCAGATCATCATGTACAACGGCTGGGAGCCGTACCAGTTCCCGAACTGGAACGGCCCATCCGACATCGAGCCTGGCATGGTCAAGTGGCTGCACTTCGCGGGCGGCTACGGCCACCTGAAGTTCTGGGCCACGGAGTGGCAGCCGGCGTCGTTCTGCCGCGGCACGCGCGCCGACGTGCGAAAGGTCGCCGGCTAGGCCCCGGCCCGCGCCGCCGCATCGCGCCCGGCGATGTAACCGAACGTCAGGGCAACACCGATCGTGCAGCCCGCGCCGAAGTAGCCCGCGCCCGAGGCCGGAGCGCTCGCGTTGCCCGCGGCGTACAGTCCGGCGATCGCTTCGCCGCGCGCGCTCATCACCCGCGCGCGCACGTCGGTGCGCGGGCCGCCCTTCGTGCCGAGCGTGCCGGCGTGCACCGGCAGCGCGTAGAACGGCGGCTGCTCGATGGTCCCCAGCGTGCGATCAGGAGCGTACACGTCGCCCATCTGCGAGTCGCGCCCGAAGTCGGGATCGCCGCCCGCGCGCACGTGTTCGTTCCAGCGATCGACCGTCGCGCGCAGCCCTGCCGGATCGATCCCCGCTTTCTCCGCCAGTTCCTCCAGCGTGTCGCCGCGCAGCAGCCAGTCCGGGTCGGGGCTTCCCGGCAACACGAGCAGGATCGGGTACGCCGCGCGAAACTGCCCGTCGAGGATCGACCACGCAGGCTGGTTGCGATATCCGGCGGTGTTCGGGTCGACCTCGTAGAACGCCTTGTTCAGGTCGTTGTACGCCGCCGCCTCGTTCGCAAACCGCCGCCCGCGCGCGTTGACGATGATCGAATGCGGGCACATGCGCTCGGCGATGACGAGGCGCGAGAGCGGCGCGTTGTCGTACGTTTCGCCGGGCATGCACGCCGCCGGCGTGCCCCAGACGTCGTACATGTTCGACAGCTCGGCGCCGGCATCCATCGCCATCCGCAACGCGTCGCCCTCGTTGCCCGGCGGCGAGATTGGCAATGCGCGCGGCCCCGGCAGGAATCGCGCCTGGTACTCCTCGTTCCACTCGAACCCGCCGGATGCGAGCACCACTCCGCCGCGCGCAGCAATGTCCACCGGGCTGCCATCCTGCTCGGCTTCGATGCCCGTGACTGCGCCGTCGCGCATCGCCAGCCGCATCGCGCGAGCGCCGAGCATAATCGGGATCTCGCGGTCGAGCACACCCTTCAGCAACTGCCCTACCATCGCCCCGCCGCCCGCGACGAGCCCGTCGCGCATCCGCTGCCCCACGAGTTCCACCGGCAGCGCCGATGGCCGGATCTGCACGGCGTAGTCGAAGATCAGCTCCTGCAGCGTCAGCGGCACGACGAACAGCGATGGCTTACGCAGCCGCTCGCGCCACCCGCCGAGTTCGTTCGTGTCGAACAGCGCCGGCTCGACGCTGCGTGCGCCGGGCTTACCGCCGGGCAGGCTCGCGTGGTAGTCCGGCATCATCAGCGACACCATGCGCAGCGGCGTCCGTTCCTCCAGGTACGCCAGCGCCTCGCGGCCGGTGTCCACGAACGTCTCGAGCATCTCCGGAGACGATTTGCCAAGCGCGAGCCGCGTGCAGTAGCGCAGCGCCTCATCTCGCGAGTCGTCGATGCCGGCCGCCGCCATGTGGTGGTTCATCGGGATCCAGGCGACGCCGCCGGACACCGCCGTCGTCCCGCCGATCACCCCCGCCCGCTCGATAAGCCGCACGCGCGCGCCCGCGTCATGCGCCGCGATCGCCGCCGCCAGCCCCGCTGCGCCGCTGCCCACCACCGCGACATCCGCGTCAATCCGTTCGGACATCATCCCGCCTTCCGCTATGCGCGCAGCATTGACGCGCCGGCGCGCCGCGTCTGTCCAGCGCTGCCCGATGCGCGTGGGGGGAGCGCCGCCGTTACCAGCGCGCTTCGTGTTCCTCGGCCCAGCCGAACAGGTCACGCAGATCGATGGTCTCGCCGCCTTCCGTGGTGATGCGGCCTGAGTACGTGCCGAACATCTGGTGCGCCTCGGTGAAGAAGCTGTCGCGCCGTCCGCTCTGCGAGGACCGCTCGTACTCCGGCTCAAACGTCAGGTCGATGCGGTCGGTCACGGCGCTGCGCACGCGCCACGGGCGCATCCACGCCGGGCGGTCGTAGGCAAAGACCAGGTCTTCGCTGATCTTCGTCAACCGGCCGTCAACGCACACACCGTTTTCCGTCATGCCGGTGCCATCGGTCCATTGACCGCCGAGGTTCAGTCCGACCGTGCGTCCACCCTGCACGCCCGAGGCCGCGCCCCAGTTCCACACCGTGTGCTCCGGCCACACGCCGCGCCCGTAGTCCAGGCACCCGAAGGCCGGCGACCCGAGCTCCATCAGCTCGTCGCCGAGCCGCACATAGCCCGATGCCGGGAGCGTGTTCTGCTTCGACGTGAACTGGAACACGTCGTCGGACCACGGGATGACCACGTTCAGCGTTTCGTGCCCGGCGGGCCTCCGCACGACGATATCCGCCTCAAGCGGCGCACCGCCGAAGTCCGCCGCCGTCACGCGGATCCGCGTACCCGCGCCTTCGTCGGTGAGCGCGACGCGCATGCGCTGGTTGTCGATGACCATATCGCCCGCGACATGCTCCGGGACCGCGATCGTGCCCGGCGCGACGACCGCCACCACATCGATGTGCCGCTTCGTGGCGCGGTGGAACAGGTAGGCGCCGCCGAGCTGCAGCCGCTCCACGTCCGCGATCGTCGCCGAGAACAGCAGGTCCTCGCTCGTCACCGCCCAGTAGTTCCACTTCTTGACGCGCAGCAGCGGCGGGCCGACGTTGCACCGATGCAGCGGATGCCGCGACCAGCCGACGGCCGCACGGTTCAGCCGCCCGCCCCCGCCGCACAGGTCAACCGGCGTGGTCAGCTCCCGCTCGTCGTACATGCTCGCGCTGTGCCCCATACCGCGAGGATACGCGGCACCCACGCTGCGTGACAGCGGGGCTCCGCGCCGCGGCCACACGGCCCTTGCGCGCCACCGTGCGACGGCCGCACCTTCTCTCCATGGAGGACTTGCGCGTGGACACAAACTGGGATGTCATCGTGGTCGGCTCGGGGCTGGGCGGACTCACCGCGGGCGCGTACCTGGCGACGAACGGCAAGCGGGTGCTCGTGCTCGAGCATCATTATGTCGCGGGCGGCAACTCGCACGTCTTCCGGCGCATGAAGAAGTTCGAGTTCGACGTCGGCGTGCACTACCTCGGCGACTGCGGCCCGGGTGGAGGCATCCCGACCATCCTCCATGGCGTCGGTGTCGACTCCATCGAGTTCATCGAGATGGACCCCGACGGATTCGACACCGTCCTGTTCCCCGGACTCACCTTCAAGGTGCCGAAGGGATGGGACCGCTACCGCGAGCGTCTCGTCGCCACGTTCCCGGACGACGAGACCGCCCTGCACCGCTGCCTCGATGTCCTGGAGAACGTCGTCGCCGAGATGGTCAGGGTGCGCCTGCCCGTCGAGCCCGCCGACGTCCCGCGGCTCGCGCGGGAGGCGCCGCACTTCTTGAAATGGGGACTGCGCCCGCTCAGCGACCTGTTCGACGAGTGCGGCCTCGGCCAGAAGGCACGCGCCGTCCTCGTCGCCGAATCGGGCGACTACGCGTCACCGCCGTCCCGCGCGCCCGTGCTCCTGCACGCGGCGCTCATGGACCACTACCTGAAAGGCGCGTACTACCCGCGGGGAGGCGGCCAGGTGATCCCCGCCCGCCTCGTCGATGTCATCCGGGCGAACGGCGGTGAGGTGCGCACCCGCGCAACGGTCGAGCGCATCATCATCGAAGACGGGCGCGCATGCGGCGTGCGCCTCGCGGGCGGCGCGGAGTTCCGCGCGCCGGTCGTCGTCTCCAACGCCGACCTCAAGCGCACGTTCCTCGAACTCATCGGGCGCGAGCACGCCCCCGCCGAGATCGTCGAGAAGGTCGACGCGTATCGCATGGCGCTGCCGCTGTTCTGCGTCTACCTCGGCCTCGACATCGACCTGCGTGAGACGATGCCGAACACCAACTACTTGCTGTACGACACGTTCGATATCGAGGGCATGTACGCGCAGTGCTATGAGGGAAAGGTGCCGCAGGAGCTCATGCTCTTCATCACCGTCGCCTCGGTGAAGGATCCGGAGACGGAAGCGATCGCGCCCAAGGGCTGCACGAGCATGGAGGTGATGACGATCGTCCCGCCGGACTACCGCCTCTGGGCGGTCGAAGACGGCCCTGCCCACGGCGAAAAGTACCATCGCAACCCCGACTATCGCGCGTTCAAGGACCACCTCACCGAAGCGATGATCGACGGCGCTGAGCGCATCGTCCCGGGCCTGCGTGAGCACATCATCTGGAAGGAAGCTGCGTCACCGGTGACGCAGGAGCGGTACACACTCTCGACGGGCGGCACGTCATACGGCATCGAGATCGCGACCGACCAGTTCGGGCCGCACCGCCCGTCGCCTGCGACGGCGATCCCCGGCCTGTACCTCGCCGGCGCGAGCACGATGTACGGCCACGGCATCTCGGGCGCCATGCGCGGGGGCGTCGGCTGCGCGGCCGCCGTCCTGGGACGCGACCTGTTCGGCGAGGTCGGCGCGGGCGCCGTCTTTGGCGACCCGGCCCGCCTGACATCGGGCGGCCCCGATTGGGACCCGTGGGAGGCGAGCCGGTAGCAGGTCGGTCCGTCGTGGCCGTGGGAGTGCTCGTCTTCAGCGGGCGCATGACGCAGCTGTCGGAGTGGATGACCGAGGCGTTCGGCACGGGCTTCGCGGTGTAGCGGTGCCGCGCGACCGTCAGACGGCGGCGAGCGCCTCTTCGTGCGCCGTCGCGCGCTCGTCCGCCGGCGCAGCCACGACCTCGAAGCCGGTCGCGTTGTTGTGACGCAGCGCGGCGAACGCGTCGCGCAGCGCGTAGTACGGCTGCGCGACGCGCCAGTACCACGTCCGCACCGCCTGCCGGTACGCCTGCTCGATCGCGCGGAAGTCGGCGTCGTAGCCGCGCGCCGCTTCCTTCACAGCGACGGCGAACACGGTGTGCGGCTTCTCTGCGTTGCCCTGCCAGCCGAACAGCGACGCGTCGAAGCAGCCGAAGATGTGCTTCATCGCCTCCGGCGTGAAGCGCCAGTAATCCGGACGGCAGTGGATGAACAGGTCCATCACCGTCGTCGCAATGACCACGCCGCCCGGCCGCAGCGCCCGGTGCACCTCCGCAACCGCGCGCTCCGGGTTCCGAACGTGCTCCAGCGTGTCGAGCAGCACCACGGTGCCGATGCTGCGATCGCCGAACGTCAGCCGCTCCAGGTCTTCGATGCGGTCGACGCCCGGGCCCGGCCGCACATCGCAGCCGATGTAGTGCTTGCCACCGAACAGCGGCCGCAGGTTCTCGATCGGCGCGCCGGTCACCTGGTACGATCCGAACTCCACGACCGGCTCCGGCAGGTCGACCGTCCGCGCTACGATCTCCGCGAGCGCTCGCGTGTTCTTACGCATGGCTGTCTCCCTTCGCCGCGACGGCGCGCCACAGGAACGGGAACGTCCGCGAGAGCGCGGCGCCGACCGGCCGCTGCCACCAGCGCAGCGGCGGCGTGTACCCCTCGATAGCGATGCGCTCGAAACCCGCATCCTCGAGCAGCCGCAGCAGCCCGACGCGGCTGAACGCGCGCACGTGCGTGTAGTCGTCGTAGAAGTTCGCCGGGAACGGGTACAGCTGCGACCACTGCGTCGGCACGTAGGCGATAAACGTGCCGCCGGGCCGCAGCGTCCGCAGCATCTCCGACGCAAGATCGAGCGGCGCCTGCACGTGCTCCAGGACCTCCTTGAGCCGCACGACGTCGAGCGCGCCCGTCCCGAGCGGCAGGTGCTCACCCGCCGCGCGCAGCACCGCCGCGCCGGAGCGCGCCGTCACGCGTGCCGACGCGCCGAACGCCTCGACGCCGATCGCATCGATCCCGGCGTTCGTGCACGCGCGGACGAACCCGCCGTTGCCGCAGCCGACATCGACCAGCGGCGTCGCGCGTCGCAGCATCCGCACGAGCGCGATATCGCGCGCGACGAGCGCATCCGGTTCGCGCAGACGCTCCCAGTACCGCTCGCGCGGCGGCGCCGCTGTGTCACCGGCGGCGTGCTCCATCTCGATGGTGAATGTGGTCATGGCCCGAATCCTTTCGGTTGCCCGGCGTCCTACCAGCGCACGGCCCATCGTAACAGCCGGCCGTAGGCGCCGAAGCAACGATCCACAAGACGAACAACCGCGCCGCGTCCAACACCCGGCGCCAGCGGGATCGCCGCACTCATTACGTCGAGTAGTTCGCGGTCGCGCACGCGACGGATCGCCTGCACCCGCCGCCTCCGGCGCACGGTCGACGGGATGCCGCGCACCACGCCCGCGTACGAACGCGCCTTCGCCCACGAGATCGCCGGCCCGGCGCGCAGCGCGTACCACCACACGCCCGCCTCGGCAAGCAGCAGCGCCGGCGCCAGCAACGCAAGCGTCCGCAGCCGGAAGATGTTCGCGAGCATGAAGTAGCGGTTGCGCTCCAGGTAGTAGAACTTCCACGCCGGCAGGCTCGGCGTGTAGTCGTGCACGACGCGCGAGCGCGGCGCCAGCACGACGTCGTACCCGGCGAGCCGCGCGCGCATCGACAGCTCAACGTCCTCCATGTACATGAAGAATCGCTCGTCGAAGCCGCCGATCTCCTCCAGCGCCTCGCGCCGCGCGACGAACGCCGCGCCTGAGATGCACGGCACCGATGCCGGCAGCACGTGCTCGTGCTGGTCGTCGCCCATGCCGCGGCACGAGCCGATCCCGGACAGGTGCACCGAAGTCCCGCACGCGTTCACGCGACGCTCGTCCGATGCCAGCAGCACCTTCGACGTCGCGAACGCGGCGCGCGGTGAGCGCTCCAGCGCCTGAACCAGCGCTCGCAGCCATCCCGCCTCAGGGCGCGCGTCCGGGTTCAGCACGGCGACGTACTCGCTGTCCGACCGTTCGAACGCCAGGTTGTTCGCCCCGCCGAAGCCGTCGTTTCGCCCGTTGCGGATCACCTCGACGTCCGGGAATCGCGCCTCGACCTCGTCCGCGGTCGCGTCGGCCGACGCATTGTCGACAATGACCACGCGATACGCCGGATAATCTTGCGCGATCAGCGCCGGCAGGTTCTGACGCAAGTAGTGCCACGAGTTCCAGGACACGACAGCGACATCGACAGACTCGCGCCCGTACGGCGCCCGGATGACCATCAGCGCGCCCCCTCGCGGTGGCGGTTGCCGAGGATCGCGAGCGCGGCGACGGCGCCGAGCACCGCTGGCGTGACGATGTACGGGCCGTCTGTACCGCCGTTTCCAAAGGCATCCCCCGCCGGGAAGATGGTCACCGACTGGGTGTACAGCGCGGCCGCGTACAGCCCGGCGAACATCGCCGCGCGCGCAGCCGCCGGGATGTCGCACCGCACGAGCAGCGCGAGTCCGACGACGATCAGCGCGAAGTCATAGAACTGCGAGTACGGCGTCAGCAGCAGCATCGCGAACGCCGTCACGCAAGCGCCGCCGATGGCATCCGTCCGCGTCCACGCCACGACGACGAACGCGAACGACACGGCGATCAGCGCGAACGTGATCGGCGGCAGCGGCTCACGTCCGAGCGAGATCTGCACGCCGGGCCATGAGTAGAGCCACGATTGCTGCACGGGCAGCAGGTTGTCGGCGCTCTGCGGCCCCCAGTCGAACAGCAGCGACGCGTACTCGCGCATCGACCCGTAGCCGATCACCGCGAACCCGATGAGCGCCATCCCGCCCGCCGCGACCAACATCAGCACGGCGTCGCGCCGGCGCGTCCGCGCAAGGTGCAGAAACGGCGCGGCGGCGTACTGCGGCTTCAACGAGAGCAGCGACAGCACGAGCGCGCCCGCCTGGGGCCGTCGCGTCGAAAGCAGCAGGCCGCCGAGCGCCACCGCGGCCAGCAGCGGCGTGAAATGACCGAGCCGGATCGCCCAGTGCATCTGCGGCAGCGAGATCACCGCCAACGCCACCGCGACACGCGCCTCGGGCGCCGCGACGCCACGCTGCGCCGTCCACGCGATCCACAGCACGGCGGCCCAGTTCGCCACGAAGAGCGCGCGGTACGCGTTCAGCGCGCCGAGCCAGTGCAGCGGATACAGCACCGGCGCGAGCACCGGGTTGTACAACCCGACCAACCGCAGGTCACGTGCCGGCTCGTAGAAGTTACGGAAGTCGCCGATCGGCCCGTCGTGCAGGTAGCGAAGCGTGTCGGGCGCCCACGCCACCAGCACCGCCAGTTCCACGCCGATCGCCGCGAAGCACGCGAACGCCAGCGCATCGCGCCATGCGGTCCAGGCGCGCGTGGCCGGAGCGGATGCTGAAACGGCGGCCGAATCGATCATGCCGACGGGATCGTCGGCGCGCGCGCAGATTCAGCGGATCGGGGAATCCCCGATGCGCCGTGGGTGCCACCACCCGCTGCAGAGGCCTACTGCATCGACGCCGGCAGGTCGAGCCGCATGAATTCGAATTCGACGATCGTGCGCGCGTCCTGGGCGCGCAGCGTCATCACCGCGAAGTGCGTCAGGTATCCGTCCGACCCCGTGCGCGCGAACGTCTGCCGGAATTCGCCGCGCAGGTCGACGAACTGCGTCGCCTGCCACTTGGGCGACTTCGCCAGATGGTCCAGCACCTGCGCCCCGGCTTCGCTCGGCGGAAGCTCCGACACCCACTCCACCCGGTTCGGGAGTTCGCGCCCGCGCCCCGCCCCGACCAGCGTGATGTCATATGGCAGCGGCGCGTCGAATGGGACGCCGGCGAGCGCGCGCTCGGCATCGGACTGGCCGCCGCGCACGCGATCGAGCGGCGGTACGCGCCCGACGTACGCCGCCAGGATGAATGCGCCGCACAGCGCCGCCGCGTACAGCGCCACGCGCGCCGCGCCGCGCCACGCGAGCGGGCGGGCGGAAGCCGACGCGGCGGCCACCAGGCTCATCTGCATATCGAAGACTCGGCCGCAGGCGCCGCCCGCGGCATCGGGGCTCTGCCTACGGCGGCCACCGGATGGCGCCGGCGCATCGCGAGCACGGGAGCACGCCGGCACGGCCGCGGACGCCGCCAGGACGCATGCGCCACGTCACGCTGCGCGCCCGGCATGCAGCGCCACCGCGCCGCCCGCCATGCGCCGGTACTCCACGTCCTCGAAGCCCGCCGAACGCAGCATGGCGGCGACCGCATCCGCGTCCGGGAAGCCCTCGAGTGACGCGGGCAGGTAGCGGTATGCCGCACGGTCGCCGGCCAGCGCGCCGGCGATCGGCGGCATGACGCGGCTGAAGTACAGCCGGTACGCCCGCGAAAACAGTCCGCCCGGCGGCGCCGTCATGTCGAGGCAGACTGCCAGGCCGCCCGGCCGCAGCACGCGACGCATCTCGCGCAGCGCGCCGGGGAGGTCGACGAGGTTCCGCAGCACGAACGCGTTCGTCACGACGTCGAACGAGCCGTCCCGGAACGGCAGGCGGTGGGCGTCCGCCGTGACCCACGCATGCAGCCGCCGCATGCCATGCCTGCGGGCCGCCACCGCAAGCATCGTCTGCGTGAAATCCGCGCCGGTCACCGACGCCGCACCTCGACGAGCCAGTTCGCGAGCCAGATCCCCCGTGCCGGTGCCGAGGTCGAGGACGCGCTTCCCTGCCGGCTCTGCCGCCCGCACCGCGGCACGCCGCCAACCTGCGTCTCTACCGAAGCTCATGAGGCGGTTGATCGCGTCGTAACGCCGGACGATCCGCCCGAACATCGCCTGGATCTCGCGGTTGCGCGCCGATGTTGCGTCGTCCAACGTTGCACCACCCGACGACGGTATACCGCACGCGCAAGCGGCGGCCCCGAGCGTCGGCGAGACGCCGGGGCCGCCGCTTCGGATTCGCGGAGCGCGCGCTATGCGCGGGCGACGGCCGCCGCCGGCGCCGACGGCGCTTCGTCCGCTTCCACCGCGCCCTCGATGTTGATCCGCGGCAGCCACTCCAGCCAGCGCGGGAAGTACCAGTTCCAGTCCCCGAGCAGCTCCATGCTCGCCGGCACGAGCACCATGCGGATGATCGTCGCGTCGAGGATGACCGCCACGGCGAGGCCGAAGCCCACCTGCTGGAACGTCACCAGCTCGCCCGACGCCATGCCCGCGAACACCGCGACCATGATCAGCGCAGCGCCCGTGATGATCCCCGCCGTGCTCCGCAGCCCGTGCGCCACTGACGCCGCGTTGTCCCGCGTCTCGTCGTAGTGCTCCTTGATCCGGCTGAGCAGGAACACGTGGTAGTCCATCGAAAGCCCGAACAGGATGGCGAACAGGAACAGCGGCAGCCACGATTCGATGACCGGCGCCTCGCGGAAGCCGAGCATGCTTGCGCCGACCCCCTTCTGGAACACGACCACGAGCAGGCCATACGCGGCGCCCACCGAAAGCAGGTTCAGCGCCACCGCCTTCAGCGGCACGACGATCGAGCGGAACACGACCATCAGCAGCAGGAAGCTGAAGCCGAGGACGAACGTGAACACGAGCGGCAGGTAGTCCTTCTGCGTCTCCACCGAGTCCACCGTCTCCGCCGTCGGTCCGCCGACGTACACATCCGCCGGCGCGCCGCCGAACGCCGCCGGGACGTACTCGCCGCGCAGCCGCGCCAGCGCGTCCTTCGACTCGGCGCTCGAGAAGTCGCCCGGCATGGCGACCGCGAGCAGCGCCAGGTCGCCGGAATCGTTCATCTCGACCTTCACATCGCCGAAGAACCCGTCGGCGGCAAGCGCCGCCTGCAACGCGGCGATCGCCCGCTGCACCGCCGGGTCGTCCACGTCCGCCGCGTCGATCACGATGTCCGCCGTGAGTACGCCGTCCGAGAACTCCTCGTTGATGACATCGAACGCGTGCCGCGACTCGCTGTCCTCCGGCAATGAGCTGATGCCGACACTGCCGAGGTTGATGTCGAGCACCGGAAGCGCCGCAGCGACCAGGAGCCCGCCCGAGACGACGACACTGATCACCGGGCGCGCCGTCACGACGTCCGTGATCCACTTCCACACGCCGCCCGCGCTTTCCTTCGGGCCGCGCCGGCCGATGAACGGCAGTGTCAGCCAGTTCACGCGGTCGCCGAGCAGCCCCAGCACCGCCGGCAGCAGCGTCATCGACGCCACCACCGTCGCGACGACGACCAGGATGGCGCCGACCGCAAAGCTGCGGAACGTCGCGTCGGGCATGATGAACATCCCGCCGAGCGCGATCGCCACCGCCATGCCTGAGAAGAACACCGTGCGCGTCGCCGTCGCGCCCGCCGTCGCGATGGCATCGACCTTGTCGCGCCCGTGCGCGCGCTCTTCGCGGAACCGCTGCACGATGAACAGCGAGTAGTCGATGCCCACCGCGAGCCCGATCATCGTGATGATGAAGACGACGAAGTTCGACATATCCATTGCGTTGCTTACGACGGCCGTCGCGCCCGCCGCCACGAAGATCGACAGCAGCGCCAGCACGATCGGCAGTCCGGCCGCAACTACGGCTCCGAACACCACCAGCAGGATCACCAGCGCCACGACGATGCCGATCAGCTCACCCTGCGCGAGCGTCTCTTCGAGCAACGTGCTCATCTCGCCCTCGACGCTGCCAAATCCGACCGTCGTCACGCGGAACCCGTCGGTCCCATCCATCCCGCCGACGACCTTGACGAGCGGCTCGGCGGTGTCCACCGCATCGACGCGGTCACCGGTGAGCATCACGGGGATGAGCACCGTGCGCCCGTCGCGCGAGACGAGTCCCTGTGCGCCATCCCGATAGCTCTCGACCGAGCGCACCTGCGTGAGCGCGCGCAGGTCGCGCACGAGCGCGTCGACGAACGCGCCGTAGCGCGCATCGTCCGCCGTCATGCTGCCCGACTCGACGACGACGTACTCCTCCGCCGGCGTCTCGGTCCGCAGCCGGCGCTCGATGAGTTGCGCCGCCTTCGTTGCCTCGGTGCCCGCGGTGTCGCCATTCATCGAGAGCTTCATCGTGCCCGCCGCGAAATACGCGACGACGAGCAGCGCGGCCCAGAGCCCGAGCACGCGCCACGGGTGGCGCGCCGCCGCCCGCGTCACCGTGCCCGTGATGCCCGGCCGGTGCTGCACTCCGTTCCTCGCTGGCCTGGTTTCGTATGTCTTCATGGGACTTCCTCCTCTGCAATCGCGTGGCCCTTTTGACCTCATTGCAAGGCTAGGGCCGCGCCAGCGCCTCGGCGTCGCTCGGAAGAAGGAACTTGCGATGCACGAATGGAGGAGTTCGGAGGGCGCCCGCATACCCCCACGGTGGTACGCGCCGGATGCGGCTAACCGCGCTTCGGTGCGACCAGCCCGGCGTCGTACGCGAAGATCACCGCCTGCGCGCGGTCGCGCAGGTTGAGCTTCCCGAAGATGTGCTTCACGTGCGTCTTTACCGTGCCTTCGGACAGCACGAGTTGTTCGGCGATTTCGGCGTTCGACATCCCGCGCGCGACAAGCGCCAGCACCTCTCGCTCCCGCTCCGTGATCTCGTCGAGCGACCGCGCGTCCTGCGCCGCCGCTGGCAACTGCGCGAACTGGTCGATGAGCCGGCGCGTCACCGACGGCGCCAGCAATGCGTCGCCGCCCGCCACGACACGAATGCCGGCGATGAGGTCCGCTGCGGGCGTGCGTTTGAGCAGAAAGCCGCTCGCGCCCGCGCGCAATGCCTCGTAGACGTACTCGTCCACCTCGAACGTCGTCAGCACGAGCACGCGGCACGTGTCCTCGCGGCCGAGCGCGGCGATCCGTCGCGTCGCTTCCAGCCCGTCTATCTCCGGCATCTGGATGTCCATGAGCACCACGTCGGGGTCGAGCCGCGCCGCAGCGTCGACCGCCTCGGCGCCGTTCGACGCTTCGCCGATCACGTCGAAGTCAGGGTCCGATTCCAGGATCAGGCGAAGTCCGGCGCGGACCAACTGCTCGTCGTCGGCGAGCACGATGCGCACGGTCACGCGCCCCCTCCGTACGGCAAGCGCGCGCGCACGCGGAAGCCGCCGCCCGCGCGCGGGCCCGCATCGAGGTCGCCGCCGAACAGCGCGACGCGCTCCTGCATGCCGATCAGGCCGCGTCCGCGCTGGCCCGGCGCGCCGGCGGCCGGTCCCGAGCCGTCGTCGGTGATCTCGACCTCTACGCCGTCTGCCGCAAAGCGGATGCGCACGCTCGCGCGCGCCGGCCCTGCGTGCTTCAGCGCATTCGTCAGCGCCTCCTGGATGATCCGGTACGCCGACAGGTCAATGCTCGCCGGGAGCGCGACCGGCGTCCCTTCGACCGTCACGTCGACCGGCAGCCCGGCGCCGGCGACCCGCTTCGCCAGCGCGTCCACGTCGGCGAGCCCCGGCTGCGGGCCGAGCGACCCATCCGTGACATCGCTCTCCCGCAGGATGCCCAGCATGCGTTCCATGTCCGTGAGCGCCTGCCGCCCGGTCGTTTCGATCGATGCGAGCGACTCGCGCGCAGCGTCGGGCTTGCTGTCGAACACGCGCTGCGCGCCGCCCGACTGGATCACCATCACGTTGAGCGCGTGCCCGACCATATCGTGCAGCTCCCGCGCGATGCGCGCCCGCTCGTCCGCCACCGCCTCTCGCGCGCGATTCTCGCGCTCGCGTTCGAGCAGGCTCGCCCGCTCCTCCACGACCGTCGTGTATTCGCGCCTGCTTCGCGCGTACATGCCGAGCCCCCAGCCGGCGGCGTACGTGGCGTACGTCGTGACGGCCTGCGCAAAGCCCGGGTCGCCGCGGTCGGTCGCGTAGTAAATCGCGATCGCGGCCGCCGTGACCGCGGCGGCGAGGATCGCGCGTCGCGTGTCCGTCAGCGACGCCGCGCTGTACAGGATGACGAGCGCGGCCAGCGTCCCCGCCGGCATGCCCTGGTAGCCGATGGCCATGTATGCCGAGATCGCGCCGGCGCTCACCGTCAGCGCGCCCAGCGGCGCGACGCTTCGCATCGCGATCGGCAGCGTCTGCAGCAACAGCAGCACGATGCCGAGCGTGTCGTCATCGCGGTACCGGTCGTCGTCACCGAACCGCGCGGCGGCGGTGAACAGCGCGGAAGCGGCGAACACGAGCGCCAGCGCCGCATCAACCGCGTGCGGGTTCACCCCGCGCACGCGCTCGAGGACCCGCTGCCAGTACGATGCTCCGGGTTTCGTCACGCCCACGGTCTCCTGCCCGGCCCAGCGTACACCGCCGGCAGGCGCGCGGCGACGGGACCGCCGTGCACCATTCCGCCAACGTGGCGCCTGCGCCACGCTGCCGATCGCGCCCGGCGGGGGCCAGATGGCTCTGGACTGGATGGCGCGCTGCGGCCAGATTCAGGGCACGTCACAACCACGATTGAAGCCGACAGGATCACGCTATGAAGTTCGGTCAACTCCACCTGTTCGAGAACCCGATCAACCGGACTGAGAAAGAGATCGTCGACGAGCAGTTCGACGTCATGGTCCGCGCCGAGGAGTTCGGCTTTGACTCCGTCTGGCCCGCCGAGCACCACTTCAGCGAGTACGGGTATTGCGCATCCCCCGCCGTGACGCTGGCCGCTGTCGCCGCACGCACCAAGACCGTGCGCCTGGGCACCGGCGTCGTCGTGTTGCCGTTGAACCACCCCGTGCGCGTCGCCGAGGACTTCGCGCTGCTCGACCTCATGTCAGGCGGCCGCGTCGATCTGGGCATCGGGCGCGGCTACCAGCCGCACGAGTTCGCCGGCTACAACATCGACCAGACTCGCTCGCGGGAACGCTTCCGCGAATCCGTCGAGATCATCCAGAAGTCGTGGACCGAAGAGCGGTTCAGCTACGACGGTGAGTTCTACCAGCTCCACGACCTCTCGGTGCGGCCGAAGCCGCTGCAGCAACCGCATCCGCCGGTCTGGATGGCCTCGCTCTCACCCGAGTCGTTCGACCTGTGCGGCCGCTACGGCTTCAACCTCATGTGCGCGCCGGTCTTCGGATTCGACGTCAACACCGGCGCCGCGCTGATCGAGCAGTACCGCCAGGCGCTCCGGACGCACGGGCGCAGCCCCGGGGAGTTCGAGATCGCCGGCCTGACGATGACCTACGTCGCCGACACCACGCAGCAGGCGCTGGCGGAGTTCCGCGACGCCGTGATGTGGTACTACCGCACGTTCGCCAAGTACATCGCGCCGCCGAAGGAACAGCCAGCCGTGCCGACGTATGAGTTCTACCAGCGCGCGCGCCAGTTCCTCGAAGTCGTCGAGTGGGAGGCGGTCGTGCGCGCGGGCGCGGTCGTCTGCGGCAGCCCGGATGAGGTCGTCGAGCGGATTGCACAGATCCGCGAGCTCACCGGCATGACGCATTACCTTGCGTGGACGCGCATCGGCGGCCTCGCGCACCCGAACGTCCTGCGCAGCATGGAGCTCATGGCATCGCGCGTCATGCCGCAACTGCGCTGACCGCGCCCGCAACAGGCTGCATCGGGCGAGCGGGGCGGCCACCGCACCTTGTGGCGTGGGCGCCGGCGGCGGCGTTCGCCACCACGCGCCCCGGCGGCGTGCGCCGCGTATACTCCCCTCGATGCCCCGGCCATGCGTACGCCCTGACTCCGCCGCTTCGCACGATCGCCGCGTAATGGGACGCTGATGCGCTACGAACCCACACGCGCCTCCGTCCGTCAGCACGCCGTCCCGGACTGGTACCACGATGCGAAGTTCGGGATCTTTATCCACTGGGGACCGTTCAGCGTCCCGGCTTACGCCCCGCTCGGGCACGGCGACATCAACGAACTGCTGCGGAACGAGGGGTATCGCTCGCTCTTCGCGAACATCCCGTACAGCGAGTGGTACATCAACTCGATCCGCATCAAGGGCAGCCCGGCGCATGCGCATCATCTCCGCACCTACGGCGAGCGAGCGTCGTATGTTGACTTCGCCGCCGAGTTCAAGCGCCTGAGCGCCGGCTGGCGGGCCGAGCCGTGGGCAGACCTGTTTCACGAGTCCGGCGCCCGCTACGCGGTGCTCGTGACGAAGCACATGGACGGCTTTCTCATGTGGCCGAGCGAGACGCCGAACTACGCGCGCCCCGGCTACGCGATGGACCGCGATGTCGTGGGCGAGCTCACCGATGCCGTGAAGGCGCGCGGCATGCGCATGGGCGTCTACTACTCGAGCGCCCTCGACCAGTCTCTCACCACGTCCGCCATGACCGACGTCGTCGGGCTGATCAGCGAAGGCGGACCGATCGACGAGCGATACGCGCGCTACCAGCTCGCGCACTGGCACGAGCTGATCGACCGCTACGAGCCGTCCATCCTCTGGGGCGATATCTCCTACCCGCCGCGGACGAATCTCTTCGCCCTGTTCGCCTACTTCTACAACCGCATCCCGGAGGGTGTCGTGAACGACCGATGGGGGCAGCTCCCGCCGTGGCTGCACCGCGCCATCCGCACGCGCCCCGGGCGCGCCCTGGTGAACGCGCTCGCGATGCGCGCCGTGAGGAACGGGCAGGCGGCAAACCTCAGGCCTCCGCATTCCGACTTTCGCACGCCGGAGTTCGCGGTGATGGACGACATCCGCGCCGAGAAGTGGGAGACGTGCCGCGGTATGGGGCACGGCTTCGGCTACAACCGTGAGGAACGCGACGAGGACTACATCAAGCTGCCCACGTTGCTCCACATGCTCATCGACATCGTGAGCAAGAACGGCAACCTGCTGCTGAACGTGGGGCCGATGCCCGACGGCACGATCCCCGCCGTGCAAGCGGGCCTCCTGCGCGGCATCGGCGCATGGCTGGGCACGTACGGCGAGGCGATCTACGGGACGCGGCCGTGGCGGCGCGCCGAGGGAAGCACCGCTCGCGGGGGATCGGTGCGTTTCACGCGCAGGTCGTCGCCCGAGGGCGAGACGCTGTGCGCGATCTTGCTTGACCCCGCGCCAGAGATACAGGTACAGGTCAAGGACCTCCGGCTGCCGGACGATGCGACGGCGCGCGACCTGGCAACCGGCGAGCCGGTCGCATGGCGTCAGGAAGGCGACGACGTGGCGCTCACGTTCCAGCGGCCGCCGACGCATCCGGTCGCCCACGTCGTCGCGATCACATCGCGGCGTCCCATCTGACTTCAGCCAAAGGAGCTGCGATGTTTCGACTCGATGGCAAGCACGCGGTCATCACCGGCGCCGGATCCGGCATCGGGCGCGCGATCGCACGGACATTCGCCGCGCAGGGCGCACGCATCTCGGTCCTCGAGCGCGACGAGGAGGCGGGCGCCGCCACCGCCGATACGATCCGCGGCGCCGGCGGCCAGGCGGACGTCATCGCGTGCGATGTTGCGAGCGCGCCGTCTGTGGCAGCGGCCTTCGGCCGCGTCGCGGCCAGCGGCCGCATCGACATCCTCGTGAACAACGCGGGCGTCTCGCACGTCGGGACGGCCACGAGCACGAGCGAGTCCGACATGGACCGCCTGTACGCGGTCAACGTGAAGGGCGTCTACCTGTGCTCGCAGGCCGCCATCCCCGGGATGGTCGAGGCCGGCGGCGGCGTCATCCTCAACCTGGCGTCGATCGCATCGCTGATCGGGCTCGTCGACCGCTTCGCCTACTCGATGACGAAGGGCGCCGTGCTGACGATGACGCGCTCGATCGCGGTCGACTACATCAAGCAAGGGATCCGATGCAACTGCGTCTGCCCGGCACGCGTCCATACGCCGTTCGTCGACGGCTACCTGCGCGACTCGTACCCCGGCCGGGAGCAGGAGATGTTCCGGCAGCTGTCCGAGTATCAACCGATCGGCCGCATGGCCGAGCCCGAGGAGGTCGCCGCCCTCGCGCTCTACCTCTGCTCCGACGAAGCGTCGTTCATCACCGGCCAGGCATACCCCATCGATGGCGGCGTGCTGGTGTTCTAGCGCGAGGGCACGATGAAGCGATACGCGCGCACGATCAATCTCAAGGACGACCCGGCGATCATCGAACGCTACATCGAGCACCACCGCGCCGTGTGGCCCGAGGTCGAGGCGGGTCTTCGCCAGGTCGGCATCGAACGGATGCTGATCTGGCGGCTCGGGAGGAGGCTCTTCATGCTCGCCGAGACCGCAGACGGCTTCGACTGGGATCGCGATTTCGCCCGTTACATGGAGCGCGGAGGCCGCGTCCTCGCGTGGCAGACGCTCATGGACTCGTTCCAGGAACCGGTGGACGAAGCGCAACCGGGCGAGTGGTGGGCCGAGATGGAACAGGTGTACGCGCTCGAGTGATCACGCCTGCCGCCAGGCCGCGCCGTGCGGGAACTCGAACTCGTCCAGCGACTCCGGCCGCATCTCGATGCTGAAGCCCGGCGCGGACGGCGGCACGTAGCTGTTCCCGCGCACCACCACCGGATCGACGAAGTGCTCGTGCAGGTGGTCCGCGAACTCGATCGCTCGTCGCTCCAGGCTCCCGCTGATGCAGACATAGTCGATCAGCGAGATGTGCTGGACGTACTCGCACAGGCCCAGCCCGCCTGCATGCGGGCACACCGGCACGCCGAACTTGGCGGCGAGCAGAAGGACGGCGAGCGCCTCATTCAGGCCGCCGAGGCGGCAATTGTCGAACTGCGCGAAGTCGATCGCGCCAGCCTGCATCAGCTGTTTGAAGATCACGCGGTTCGCCGCGTGCTCGCCGGTGGCGACCGGAACGGGCGCAATCGCGTTCCGGATCGTCGCGTGCCCGAGGATGTCGTCCGGGCTCGTCGGCTCTTCGACCCAGTGGAGTCCGAATGGCTCGATGCGTCGCACGTGTTCGATCGCCTCGCCGACATCCCACGCCTGGTTCGCGTCGACCATCAGCCACGCGTCCGGCCCGATCTCTTCACGCACCAGTGCGCAGCGACGCACGTTTTCCGCGGCATCGCGGCCTACCTTGATTTTGAACCTCGTCCAGCCCGCGGCGAGCGCCGCCCGGCATAGTTCACGCACCTGCTCGTCCGGGTAACCCATCCAGCCTGCCGACGTGATGTACGCCGGATAGCCTTCGCGTTCGATGTGCGCGATGCGTTCAGCGCGCGTCGGCTCCAGCCGCCGCAACATCGTCAGCGCCTCGTCGCGCGTGATCGCGTCCGTCAGGTAGCGGAAGTCCACGCATCCGACGATCTGCTCGGGCGTCATCCCGCCGACAAGGCGCCACACCGGCTTGCCAGCGACCTTCGCCCAGAGGTCCCACACGGCGTTCACGAGCGCCGCCGTCGCCAGGTGGATCGCGCCCTTCTCGGGGCCGATCCAGCGCAGCTGGCTCTCGCTCGTGAGCAGCCGCCAGGTCGACGCCATGTCATCCGTCAGCGACTCGAGCGTCCGGCCGACGATCAGCGGCGCCAGCGCGCGTACGCCGGCGACGCAGATCTCCGTCCCGCGGCCCAGCGTGAACGTCATGCCGTGCCCGGCGACGCCGCCCGGCGCGTCCGTGTGCAGCACGACGTACGCCGCGGAGTAGTCCGGGTCCGTGTGCACCGCGTCGGAGCCGGCGAGCGTGCGCGACGTCGGTGTGCGGATGTCCCGCACGCTGAACCCGGTGATCGTGACGCTCATGGTAGGCTGCCTCCCGCGGCCGGTTGTGTGCCTTGGCGATTGTAGGTGCAGCCGGCGCCTCGCGGTATCGGCGGATGCATGCTCCTCGTGGGGTAGCACTTGAGTGAACTTCCTCCGGCGCTCGATGGGCTGCGGCAGTCGTGGCCATTGCCCTCGTCGCCGCGCCCGATCGTCGTGATTGGCGCCGGCAGCATCGTCCGCGATGCGCATCTGCCCGTCTACGAGCGGCTTGGGTTCCCCGTCGCCGGGATCTTCGACATTAACGAAGCGGCTGCGCGCGAGCGCGCGGCGTCAGCAGGCACCCGCGCCTTCACTTCGCTCGGGGCGGCCGCGGCGACACCCGGCGCGGTGTTCGACCTCGCCGTCCCTCCCGGCGAGATCGCCGGCATCCTCGCGCAGCTGCCGCCCGGCGCCGCCGTGCTGATGCAGAAGCCGATGGGGCGCGACATCGACGAAGCCCGCCGCATCCTCGCGCTCGCCCGCGGCCGCCAGCTCGTCGCGGCCGTGAACTTCCAGCTTCGCTTCGCGCCGAACGCGCTCGCGCTCCGCGACGCCCTATCCCGCGGCGCGCTCGGCGACGTCACAGACGTCGAGGGGCGGATCAACCTGCACACGCCGTGGGACTACTGGCAGTTCCTCAAGGGCGTGCCCAGGCTCGAGGTGCTGATGCACTCGATCCACTACATCGACTTGATCCGGGCACTGCTCGGCGAGCCATCGGGCGTGTACTGCCGTGGCGCGCGCCACCCCGCGCTCGGCGGCTATGCCGACGTCGCCACGAGCATCATCCTCGACTACGGCGACCGCGTGCGCTGCAGCCTGACGATGAACCACACGCACGTCTTCGGTCCGCGGTTCGCCGTCTCGCAGCTCAAGGTCGAAGGGACGGCTGCTGCCGCCGTGATGAAGATGGGCGTGAACCTCGACTACCCGCGCGGCGAGGCCGACGAGTTGCTCTTCGCCACGCGAGACACCGGCTGGACTCCGGCGCCCCTGCGCGGCTCGTGGTTTCTCGAAGCATTCGAGGGCCCGATGTCGAACCTCCAGCGCGTCGCCGCCGGCGAGGACGCCGGCCTGGTATCGCCGGTCGAGGACGCCTTCCGCACCATGACGGTCGTCGAGGCCTGCTACGAATCGAGTGCCCGCGGCGGGACGCCCGTGCCCGATGCCTGACGCCATGCGCATCGACGCACACCAGCACTTCTGGCGCTACCGGCCCGACACGCACGCCTGGATCGATGACTCGATGATTGCCCTTCGCCGCGACTTCCTGCCGGCGGGCCTCCAGCCGCTGCTGCGCGCCGCCGGCTTCGATGGATGCATCGCCGTGCAGGCGCAGCAGGACGTCGCGGAGACAGAATGGCTGCTCGGCCTCGCCTCACAGCACCCGTTCATCTGCGGCGTCGTCGGCTGGGTGGATCTCCGCGCGCCGGATGTGCGCGACCGGCTCTCCCGCCTTGCGGCGCACCCTGGCCTGCGCGGCATCCGCCATGTGGTGCAGGACGAACCGGACGGCTTCATGCTGCGCGCCGACTTCCAGCGTGGCGTCGCCGCGCTCGCGGAGTTCGACCTCGCGTACGACATCCTCATCTACGCGCGGCAGTTGCCCGAGGCGTTACGCCTCGTCGCGGCGTTCCCTGGACAACGGTTCGTCGTTGACCATATCGCCAAGCCCGACATCCGCGCCGGCGCCATCGATAGCTGGCGCACCGGGATCACGGCGCTGGCGCGCCACGACAACGTGTGCTACAAGCTCTCGGGAATGGTGACCGAGGCGGACTGGGGCGCCTGGACTCCGGCGGCGCTCGAACCGTACATCGATGTCGCGATCGACGCGTTCGGCCCGGAGCGCCTGATGATCGGCTCGGACTGGCCCGTCTGCACACTGGCCGGCACGTACGAGCGAGTGATCGCCGCCGCGGCCGAGCGCGTCGAAACGCGGCTGCCACACGGCGTTGGGGACGTGTTCGGCGGCAACGCCGCGCGATTCTACCGCCTGCCGTGACCGCGGCCACGCGTCGGCCTTCGCCGTTGCTTCAACCTTGACGCGCGCGTATTGAACTTGGCGACCTTGACGACTACGCTGGCGTGGACATTTCACATGCCCCCGCGGTTGCCTTGCGCTGCACGGCCGTGAGGGATCATGCCTCAGACGATCCGCCTCCTGCTCCTCATCGTCCTCGCCGTCTTGGTCACAGCGCAGTTGCAGCCTTCCCAGCGATCGGCCTTCGCAGTCGCCATGTGCCGGGGCTTGCCCGCGACGGTGGAGGGGTCAGAAGGCGCTGATTCATCGCTCAACGGCACACCCGGCGACGACGTGATCGCGGGCCTCGGCGGCGATGACACGATCGACGGCATGGGCGGCAACGACATCATCTGCGGCGACGACGGCAACGACTTCATTCGCGGCGGAGCCGGCAACGACACCATCGAATCGGGCAACAGCAACGCAACCGGTTCCAACTTCGTGCTGGGCGACGCCGATAACGACACGATCATCGGCGGGCCCGGCGGCGACACGCTCCAGGGCAACGCCGGCAACGACACGATCACGGATTCCGGCGGCGGCAACATCATCCAGGGCAACGACGGCGACGATACGATCACCGGCGGCCCGAACAGCGACACCATCACCGGCGGCGACGGCGCCGACAACGTCGATGGCGGCGACGGAATCGACAGTGTCGACGGCGGTTCCGACGTCGCGGGCGGCAACGACAACGACATCGTGCGTGGCGGGGCGGGCGACGACTCCAAGGTCGCCGGCGGCCTCGGCGACGACCAGGTCTACGGCGATGCCGGCAACGACAACATCCACGGCGACGCCGGCATCGATACGATCGAGGGCGGCCCCGGCAACGACGCGATCTACGGCGGGTCCGAAGATGACACGGCCGACGGCGGCGCCGACAACGACAGTATCAACGGCGACGCCGGCATCGATACGCTGGCCGGCGGAGACGGGCTCGATAACATCAACGGCGGTGCGGGCAACGACGATATTTCCGGCGGCGCCGGCGATGACCTGCTGAACGGCGGCCCGGACGATGACGTGGCCCGCGGCGACGACGGCAATGACGACGTCCGCGGCGGATTCGGCGACGACGTCGTGCGCGGCGGCACAGGGAACGATGCCGTCTACGGCGACCAGTTGACGGGCGTGCAGACCGACGACAACGGCCATGACGATCTCTTCGGCGACGACGGCGACGACAACCTGTTCGGCGACGCGTCCATCATCTCCTTCATACCTGAACTCCCCGGTTCCGATATCTACAACGGCGGGCCGGGCGACGACGCGGCCGACTTCGGTGCCGCCATGAATCCAGTCGTCGTCGACCTCGTCGCCGGCACGGCGAGTGGCGGCGGCACCGACACGCTCGTCGCCATCGAGGACGTCACCGGGTCGCCGCAGGCCGATACGATCACCGGCGACACCGGCCCGAACACGCTTCGCGGCGGCGCTGGGAACGACACGCTTAACGGCGCCGAAGGGAACGATATGCTCCGCGGCGACGCCGGCAACGACACCATGAACGGCGGCCCGGACATCGACTCCTGTGTGGATGCGCCCGGCGGCAGCACGTTCAACAGCTGCGAGAACATCGCCGAGCCGGGTGAGTGCTCCGGCGAGGCCGCCACGATCGAGGGGACCGACGGGCCCGAGACGATCACCGGCACGGCAGGCAGGGACGTCATCGATGGCCTCGGCGGAAACGACACGATCGACGGCCTCAGCGGCGACGACGTGATCTGCGGCGGCGACGGGGACGACACGCTGAACGGCCATGACGGCGCCGACACGCTGTTCGGCGAGGCCGGGAACGACACGCTCTCCGGCGCCGCCAGCGGCACGACATTGGTGGACCAACTCGACGGCGGCCCCGGCGCCGACGTGCTGGACGGCGGCCCCGACATCGATCTGCTCAACGGCGGGGCGGACAACGACACACTGCTCGGCGGCAACGGCGCCGACACGCTCAACGGCGACGACGGCGACGACAGTCTCGACGGCGGCGCGGGAACCGACCGCCTCACCGGCGGGCTCGGATCCGACGACATCGACGGCGGCGCGGACAACTTCGACTCCACGAACTATGGAGCCGGTGGTGGCCCCGTTACGGTCGATGTGGGCGCGGGCACGGCCTCGGGCGCGGACGGCGCCGACACGCTGACCAATATCGAGACCGTGAACGGCTCGCCCTACGCCGACACGATCACGGGATCGAGCGTCGTTGACGACCTGAACGGCGGCGACGGACCCGATGTCGTCAACGGGCTCGGCGGTAACGACTTCGTCGATGGCGACGCGGGCGACGACATCCTGAACGGCGGCGACGGCAACGACACCGTCGGGGGCAACGCTGGCAACGACACGGTGAATGGCGATGCCGGCGACGATCAGGTCTTCGGCGACGCCGGGAACGACACGGTCAACGGCGGCGACGGCAACGATGGCATGAACGCCGTCTGCTCCGTGTCCGTTGACGAGTACAACTTCACCATGATCTCCTGCACGGCGAACGCAGCGCACGCCGCGGGCGACGACGCTCTGAACGGCGGCCCCGGCGTCGATGGATTCCAGGACGGCATCGGCGCAGACGTGATGCACGGCGGCGACGACTTCGATGTCCTGTGTTCGCCCGCGAGTTCATTCATCGATATGGCGCCGGACGAGTTCCACGGCGATGGAGGTGACGACCGGATCTGCACGGGCCGCAGCGACGACTCCGTGATAGATGGCGGACCCGGCAGGGACGACGTGTTGTTTGCGTTCACTCCATCGGCAGCAACCGTCGATCTCGACGAGATTGTGCCAAACAAGGGGTCGTCGACCGGCGGACTCGGGAACGACTCCTGGGTGAACATCGAAACGGTCACCGGCTCGAATTTCAACGACACACTGCTCGGAAGCCCGTTTTCGGACTCCTTCAACGGCGCCGGTGGCGACGACTACATCGAGACGTTCGATGGCCACGATGTCATCGGCGGCGGCTGCAGCGACCGCGACGACTTCCGCTCGTGCTACCTCGACAACGGATTCGACACCATCGTCGCCGGCGCCGGCAACGACACCATCATCGACAACGGGCGCATCTTCCCGCTCCTCGGCCCGGTCACGGGCGGCGCCGACTCGATCGATGGCGGCCCGGGCTCCGACACCGCCGCGTACTACGGCTCGCACGAGCGCATCACCGCCGACCTCGGTAACGGAACCGTGACCACACACCTGAACACGACCGATGCGGTCACGTCGACCGACACGCTGACAGGCATCGAAAACGTCACCGGCTCCAGCTTCGACGACGACCTCACCGGGAGCACCGACGCAAATCAACTCTTCGGCGATAAGGGCGCGGACACCGCCCTGGGACTCGGCGGAGACGACTTCCTCCACGGCGGCGGCACATCCGACAACAGCATCGACTCGCTCGACGGCGGCCCCGGCAACGACCAGCTGTTCGGAGGGCCGAACGATGATGACCTCGCCGGCGGGACTGGTGACGACTACCTCGACGGCTCGACTGGCGCCGACCACGAGGACGGCGGGCCCGACACGGATACGTGCCTCACGGACAACCCCGGCGATGTCCTCGTCAACTGCGAGAGTGGCGCCGACACCCCGACGCCAACCGCCACCCCCGTGGCGACCGACACCGCCACGAGCACGCCGACCGCGACCAACACGCCCGACCCGACCGCCACCGCGACGGACACGCCGACCGCGACCAACACGCCCGACCCGACCGCCACCGCGACGGGCACGCCGACCGCGACCAACACGCCCGACCCGACCGCCAC
>JAJTXQ010000021.1 GCA_021462855.1 Dehalococcoidia bacterium
CCGGAGTTCGCGAACATCAGCGCCGCCGGCGTCGCCGTGTTCGTCGAGCTGCGCGAGGGCGAGGCGAAAGAGGTCTACGACCTCGCGAAGTCCAACGCCGCCGAAGTGCAGCCCGTCGACGGCATCGGCGACGAGGCGTACTGGGACTCGATCCTGAACACGATGCAGATCCTGAGCGGCAAGTACGAGATCAGCATCGACGTCGCTTCGGAAGAGGGGCGCGATCAGGTTGCCGCGGCGAAGGCCATCGGCTCTAAGGCGATCGCCGGGCTGCCGTAGGTACCTGCATGTCGCCGAGAGTGCTGCGCGCGATCTTCCTCGCTGCCGCCATCGCGGCGATGGCGGCCCTCGTCTGCGAGCAGGTCGTCGAAGCCGCGCCTTCGCTCACATTGTCACCCGACTCCGGCCCGGCGCCGTCCGCGAACGGCAGCTTGAGCGGCAGCGGGTGGGAATGCAGCCCCGGCGTCGTCCCGGGCGGCTCCGCGACCGTCAGCGGGCGCGGAGTCAGCGGCAGCGCCTCCATCGGACGGGCGGGCGGGCTCACCGGCGACTTTGACGTTACCGGCGATGCCGGCGACAGCGTGACCGTGACCGTGACCGCCGACACGGCATGCCCGGGGATCGGCCCGCCGGTCTACCTCTCGGCGAGCGCCACGTTCGAATTCGACGACCCGACTCCCGAACCGACCGCGACGCCAACGCGCACGCGCACGCCGACGCCCGCGTCATCGCCCACGCCGCCGCCGACAAACACCGCTGCGCCGCAGCCCACCGCGACGCCGCCGCGCGCCACGCCGACTCCGCCGCGGGCTACGGCCACGCGCCCGCCCGGCGCATCGCCGACGGCGCCGGCGGCCGAGACGCCCGTCGCAAGCCCGACGATCCCCGCGCCGCAGCCATCGTCCGGCACGGATACCGTATCGTTCCCCGGGTGCGTGCCCGGCGGCCCCGTCACGCTGGAGTTCGTCCCGCTGCACCTTCTCGGCGGGCTCGCTGATCCGGCGCCAACCGGGCCGGGCATGATGGTGCCCGCCGAGCCGAGCGCCGCGGATCCTTCGACGTTCGAGTTCAATCCGCCACCGGCCGAGCCCGGGCGTCTCTTCCAGGTCAAGCCCAAGGCGGACGACGCGGGATGCGTCCTCCCGCAGGACGACCTGACCGACTACTGGATCGCCGGCATGGAGATCGTCCTGCCGATGGAGGTCCCCGGCTCGACTCAACTGCAGCTCTGCGGGTACGGGAGCAAGTCGCCGTGCGAGATCCCTGACGTGAAGGGCGCGCGCACCGATCGCGGCGCGCCGGCGTTCATCCCGCAATCTGCCGCGGCCACCGCCGACGGCTGGATCACGGAAACGACGTTTTACAACGAAGAGCTCGCGAAGCGGAAGTTCCTCTTCCGTTCGATCGTCGACAACCCGGGGGCGAAGGCCGGGAAACTCCAGGCCTCGGTGCTGCCATTCGCGAAGGGCTCGGGGCCCGAGCCGCCGGGCATCATCGCAACGTGGGACATCGAATGCGTCAACTGCGAGTTCACCCTTGACCTCTCCGTGCTCGCGCCGAAGAAGGAGCCGAAGAAGGAATCATTCATCGAGAAGACGTGGGAGGTCGTGAAGAAGCCTGTCACGCTCACGGTCGACGCCGTGCAGTGGTTCGGTGGCCTCATCGGGATCGGTGGCGGCACCGACGACGACAAGGTCATCGAAGCGGTCAAGGACACGGGCGCGGCGACACTGCCGGGCGAGTATGCGGTGTCGACGGCGCCGGTCATAGCAATGCCATCGACCTACTACTTCCGCCTGCTGCCCTTGAGCGCGACCGGGGGCGATGCGAAGGGGCCGCCGTCGAACGCGGTGACGCTCGAACGCGTCGGCAAGCCGGAACCGTTCAAGATCGAGTCCACGCCAACCGCGGTACCGGTGGAGTCGCCCTACGAGGTGCAAATCATCTCGTACCACGGCATCGTCCCGCCGCTCAAGCCCAACGACTCGTGCTACATCGCCACCGAGGACGCATGGCCGGCGGACATATACGGATTCACCTACACGACGGACCCGTCGAAGGCCGTCGGTTCCGCAGGGTTGGCGGTGAAGAAGGGCCACCTGTTCTGCCCGCCGAAACCGAAGGAGCCATCGCTGTTCGAGACGCTCCTGTCGTGGGCCGAAGCAGCAGTTAACTGGGCCAGCGAGGCGTGGGACGACCTCAAGGACTTCGCCGTCGAGGTGATGCTGAAATACACGCCGTTCGGGCTGCAATGCGGGCTCGTCGAGGACGCGGGCGCGATCCCGGACGGCGCGTGTGAAACGGCGTTCGCCATCGCACTCGATGGCGCGCTCGTCGCGCTCGGCATTCCGCCCGATATACCGAACTTCGACGAGCTGATGGACCAGGGCATCGAGTACCTGGCGGCGGAGCTCGCCGCGCAGATCGCCATCCCGCCGGACGTCGTGAAGGCGGCCGTCGAGCAGGGCGGCCCGTACGCGGGCATGGCGCTCAGCCTCGCCGAGGAGAAGCTGCGCGAGGAACTGCAAAAGGAGATGGAGGCGAAGCTCGGCGACGCGGCGAAGTCCATCGGCCTCGGCTACGCCGCGGCGGTCGCGTTCGTGCCCGACGGCATCCCCGTGCGCCCGGACGACTACCAGCAGCCGGCGATGACCGCGCGCGTCACGCGCAAGCCCGGCGCGCCGGGCGGCGAGGCCGGCTGCACGCTGTTCGTGAACGAACACGTGACGCTCACGAGCGAGCAGGTCAACAACCCGGCCCCCGGGTGGGGCAGCATCAAGAACCTGCCACACCCGCTCAGCCAGTTGACCCAGTACAACTTCTTCGCCGACGAGAAGCCCTTCAACACGAAGGCGCTCCATGTGCCGCCGCTCAACCCCGGCGAGTCGTACGATATCCCGATGACGTTCCGGCCGAACTACTACAAGAACGGCTGGTCACCGCTCGGGCTCGTATCCACGAGCGACTTCATCTACGTGTGGCAATACCTGCACGAGTTCGGGAAGCTCACGCTCAACGCCTCGGGCTGCGGTTCGGACAAGCTTGAAGTGCCGGCAAAAGCGGCCGTCATCGGCGCGCAGGTCGTGCCGTAGGAGCCGCGATGATGACATGGGCGGCGGCGCACCGCACCGCGGGCGAGACACGGCGCCAGAAAGCGGCGGGCCGCATGCGGCCCTGGCTCATCGTCGCGCTCATTGCGGCCGCGGGCGTCGCGGTCATGGCGGCGACGGAAGGCGTTCCGGAAGCCACGCCCGATCGCGCGGCGGCCCGGTCGATCCTCGCGCACTCAAACGGCATCCGCGCGGACGCTGGTCTCACGCCGCTTGCCTATGACGCAGCGCTCGCGCGCGCGGCGGAGCGCCATGCGCGCGAGATCGCGGCGACGGATCGGCTCGACCACATCGGCGCCGGGGGCACGACGCCCGACGCGCGCGCCGAAGCGCAGGGCTACGCCGGCTGGCGCGTGGTCGCCGAGAACCTGTCATCGTCCGCTGGCCCGCCCGACGCGACGGCGATCGTCGCGGCGTGGATGGCGAGCGAGACACATCGCGCCAACATCCTCGCTCCAGACCTCCGCGACGCCGGCGCTGCGTGCTACGTCGCCGGCGATCCGGCGCGCGCCTGGTGCGCGCTCGAGCTCGGCGCGCGCTGAGCGTTACTTCGCGACGACGCCCGCCCGCATCGCGGCCGCTGACACGCCCGCCGTCGAGCCGATGATCCGCACGGCCGCGCGCGTCACCGGCGCCAGGCTTGGGCGATCGATCTTGTCGAGCGTGTCCATCGCGTCGAAGAGGTAGAACGGCGCCGTCAGGAAGTTCACCAGCGGCACGCCGTGCAGGTGGAACTCGCCGCCATCGGTCGTCGGCCGCGGACCGAAAGCGTCCGGCGGCATGATCATCGAGCGGCGCAGGTCCTCCGCCTCGATGGCGCCGCGGACGTGCGATTCGAGCGCGGGGTTCCTGCTCGTGAACCACCAGCGCGTCTCCGGCTCGCCGGTCGGCGCGAGGACGCCGCCGCCATCGCCGAACTCCCGCGCGGTGTGTTCGAGATGCACTTCGAGCACCACCCGCGCCAGTTCCGCCTGGTGCCCGGCGCAGTACGCGCGCGCACCGGCGCCGCCCGCCATGTGACCGGCGTTCAGCAGGAACACGAGCCGGTGCGGGCGCTCTTCGCGCGGCACGCGCGACCAGTACGACGCCTGCGCCAGCACGAGCGCGATGCCCGACGCGTCTTCCACGGCCGACGCCCACGGGCCGTCGTGATGCGACCCGATGATCACCGTCTCGTCATCGGCGCCGGGCAGCTCGGCGATGATGTTGTACGACGTGATCGGCTCGCGGCGCGATGTCACGGAGAGGCGCGCCCGCGCGTCGCCGGCGCGCATCATCCCGGCGATGCGCGCGCCGTCGCTGCCGCGCACCCACGCTGCCGGCAGCGGCCGGTACTCGCCGTCGTACGGCACGTAGTAGTCGCGCGAGTCGCCCGGATACCCGCTCAGCACGCCGATGAACGCCGCCGCGCCCGCGTCGACGGCCGGCCGCGTCACATCCTGGAACAGGTTGCTAAACGGCAGGATATGCGTCGTCCGGTCGAACGTCGCATCGGGATCGTAGACCGAGGTGGCGAGCGCGCGCATCAGCAGCTGCGGCGTGCGCATCAGCGGCGTGTCACACAGCGCGATGGCGCCGCGCACACGCTCGGGCGCGCTCGCGTCGTACACGGCAAGCGGCGCCTCGATGCCATCGGCATCGGCCGTGTGCGGCAGCGGGAAGCAGTCGAGGTCGAGCGCGGCGCCGCCGGCTTCGACGGTCAGCGCGCCGCGCTGGGGCTCCCAGTACGGCAGCTCGACCGGCTCCGTGCGCACCCGCTCCAGCCCGAACGCGCGGAACTGCCGGGCGATCCACGCCTCTGCCCAGCGGTCAGCGTCGTAGCCGGGCCTCCGCACGCCGTGCGAAAACACCTCTTCGATCCACGAGTAGATCTGCGGTTCCGCCGGGATCAGTTCGGTGTGCATGCGCGGCTTCTCTTTCTGCGCCTGGCCCTGCGGCCGTACTTCATCTCGTTTCGCCGGTGCGCGCCAGCGCGGGCTCGGCGCCGCATGACGAAGACCCGTTGCCGCGGCAAGGGAGCCAGGCTGTTGCACCGGCACCGGCCCGTGCGCCCGGCGCCGCCCTAGACCAGCGGGCGGGCGGTGGGTGCGATCGGGACGGGGAGCTGCGTCTCGCCGGCGAGGTAGCGGTCGACGCCGGCGGCGCAGGCGCGGCCTTCGGCGATCGCCCAGACGATCAGGCTCTGGCCACGGCCCATGTCGCCGCACGTGAACACGCCCGGCACGCTCGTCATGAACGCATCGTCGCGCGCGACGTTGCCGCGCGGGTCGAGCGCCACGCCGAGCTCCTCGATCATCCCCGCGCGCTCCGGCCCGACGAAGCCCATCGCCAGGAACACGAGCTCGCACGGCAACTCGAACTCGGTGCCCTCGACCTTCTCGAAGCGCCCGGCCTTCATCTCGACGCGGTGCGCGACGAGCGCGCGCACGTTGCCGTGCTCGTCGCCCGCGAAGCGCTCCGTGTTCACGCTGAACAGGCGCTCGCCGCCCTCCTCGTGCGCGGACGACACGCGGAAGATGTTCGGCCAAGTCGGCCACGGATTCGCATCGGCGCGCGCATCCGGCGGGCGCGGCAGGATCTCGAACTGGTGCACCGACCGGGCGCCTTGCCGGTGCGCCGTGCCGAGGCAGTCCGCGCCTGTATCGCCGCCGCCGATGATCACCACGCGCTTGCCAGCGGCCGTGATCGTCGGCTCGGCGAGGTCGCCCTGCTGCACGCGGTTACCGATCGGCAGGTACTCCATCGCCTGATGGATGCCGCCCAGCTCGCGACCGGGGATCGGCAGGTCGCGCGCCATCGTCGCGCCGCCTGCGAGCACCGTCGCATCGAACTCACGCAGCTCCGCGACGGGCACGTTCACGCCTACGTGCGCGTTGACGCGGAACTCGGTGCCTTCCGCGCGCATCTGATCCAGGCGCCGGTCCAGGAACCGCTTCTCCATCTTGAATTCCGGGATGCCGTAGCGGAGCAGCCCGCCAACGCGGTCATCGCGCTCGAAGACGACGACGTCGTGGCCGGCGCGCGTGAGTTGCTGCGCCGCCGCGAGACCTGCCGGGCCGGAGCCGACGACGGCCACGCGCTTGCCCGTCTTCACCGTCGGCGGGATCGGCGCGACCCAGCCCTCGGCCCACGCGCGCTCGATGATCTCGTACTCGACCTGCTTGATCGTCACGGGGTCGGCGTTGATCCCGAGCACGCATGCGCTCTCGCAGGGCGCGGGACAGAGCCTTCCCGTGAAGTCGGGGAAGTTGTTGGTCGCGTGCAGCCGCTCGATCGCCTCGCGCCAGTGGTTGCGGTACACCAGGTCGTTCCAGTCGGGGATGATGTTGCCGAGCGGGCAGCCGTTGTTGCAGAACGGAATGCCGCAGTCCATGCAGCGGCCCGCTTGCTCCGTCAGCGTCTGCCGGTCGAACGGCTCGTAGACCTCGTGCCAGTCGTTGAGCCGCACATCGACCGGCCGGCGGTTTGGCGTGATGCGCTTCCACCTGAGAAAGCCCGTCGCCTCACCCATGAGCCGACGCCATCACGCGCTTCAGCGTCTCGTCCTCCGGCAGGCCGGCCTTCGCCGCTTCCGCCATGACGTTGAGCACGCGCTTGTAGTCCTCGGGCATGACTTTGCGGAAGGACTGCACCTCGCTCTCCCACTGCGAAAGGAGCAGGTCGGCGACATCCGAGCCGGTGAGCTCGCGGTGCCGCTCGACGGTCGCGCGAAGCCATTCGCGGTCCGTGTCGTTCAGGGGCTCGAGCTCGACCATCTGGTAGTTCACGAGTTGCGGGAACCGGTTGTCCGGGTCGTACACGTAGGCGACGCCGCCCGACATGCCGGCCGCGAAGTTCCGTCCCGTCGGGCCAAGCACGACGACGCGCCCTCCCGTCATGTACTCGCACCCATGGTCGCCGACTCCCTCGGCGACGGCGACGGCGCCGGAATTGCGGACGGCGAAGCGCTCGCCGACCGTGCCGCGCAGGTATGCCTCGCCGCCCGTCGCGCCGTACAGCGCAACGTTGCCGGCGATGATGTTCTCCTCCGCCGGGAAGAGCGCATCGCGGTCCGGGTGGATCACGACGATGCCGCCCGACAGCCCCTTCGCCGTGTAGTCGTTCGCGTCGCCTTCGAGCCGCAGCGTGATGCCCCTGGGCAGGAACGCGCCGAAGCTCTGGCCGGCGGAGCCCCGCAGGTGGACCTTGATCGTGTTGTCCGGCAGGCCCGCGCCGCCCCACCGCTTCGTCAACTCCGAGCCGAGCATCGTCCCGACGGTGCGGTTCGTGTTGCGCACGCACGTCTCGATCTCGACCGCGGTGCCGTCGCGAAGCGCCGGCGCCGCCTTCTCGATCAGGTGCACGTCGAGCGCGCGGTCAAGGCCGTGGTCCTGGCCGCGCGTGCAGTAGCGGGCCTGCCCCTCGTAGGGGTTCTGCGCCTCGGCGAGGATCGGCGTGAGGTCGAGGCCGTCCGCCTTCCAGTGGTCGATCGCCGCGCGCGTGTCGAGCACCTCGGTGTGGCCGATCGCCTCGGCGATCGAGCGGAAGCCGAGCGCCGCGAGGTACTCGCGCACCTCCTGCGCGACGAACTCGAAGAAGTTGACGACGTACTCAGGCTTGCCCGAGAAGCGCTTGCGCAGCTCCGGGTTCTGCGTTGCGACGCCGACCGGGCACGTATCGAGGTGGCACACGCGCATCATCACGCAGCCGCTGACGACGAGCGGCGCCGTCCCGAAGCCGAACTCCTCGGCCCCGAGCAGCGCGCCGATGATCACGTCGCGCCCGGTCTTGAGCTGGCCGTCGACCTGCACGACGATGCGGTCGCGCAGCCCATTGCGGAGCAGCGTCTGCTGCGTCTCCGCGAGCCCGAGCTCCCACGGCGCGCCGGCGTGCTTGATCGAGGTCAGCGGCGACGCCCCGGTGCCACCATCGTGACCGGAGATCAGCACGACGTCGCTGTGCGCTTTCGCCACGCCGGCCGCGACCGTCCCCACGCCCACCTGCGCGACGAGCTTGACATGCACCCGCGCCGCCGGGTTCGAGTTCTTCAGATCGTGGATCAGCTGCTTGATGTCCTCGATCGAATAGATGTCGTGATGCGGCGGCGGGCTGATCAGGCCGACGCCCGGCGTGCTGTAGCGTGTCCTGGCGATCCACGGGTAGACCTTGTGACCCGGCAGCTGCCCGCCCTCGCCCGGCTTCGCGCCCTGCGCCATCTTGATCTGCAGGTCGTCGGCGTTCACCAGGTACTCCGAAGTCACGCCGAAGCGGCCGGACGCCACCTGCTTCACCGCCGAGCGGCGCAGGTCGCCGTTGGGGTCGCGCTGGTAGCGGTCGGCGTCCTCGCCGCCCTCCCCGGTGTTCGACTTCGCGCCCAGACGGTTCATGGCGATGGCCAGCGTCTCGTGCACTTCCTTCGAGATGGAGCCGTAGGACATCGCGCCGGTGGCGAACCGCTTGACGATTGACGTCACCGGCTCGACCTCATCGATCGGCACCGGCGGGCGCGCGCCGTCGCGGAAGGTGAACATGCCGCGCAGGGTTGCCAGCTGCTTCGACTGGTCATCGACCAGCTGCGTGTACTCCTTGTAGATGTCGTACCGGCCGGCGCGCGTCGCGTGTTGCAGCTTGTACACCGTGTCGGGGTTGAACAGGTGGTACTCGCCCTCCCGGCGCCACTGGTACTCGCCGCCGAGCTCGAGGTCGCGGTGCGCGAGCTCCGCCGGGCGCGGCGCGTATGCCCGGCGGTGCCGGCGCGCGACTTCCTCGGCGATCTGGCCAAGCCCGACGCCGCCAATGCGCGACACCGTGCCCGTGAAGTACTCGTCGACGAGCTCCTGGTGCAGGCCGATCGCCTCGAACACCTGCGCCGCGCGGTACGACGCGACGGTCGAGATGCCCATCTTGGACATCACCTTCAGCACACCCTTGCCGGCCGCCTTCACGTAGTTCTTGATCGCGACATGCGGGTCCATGTCGCCGAGGCCATACAGCCGCTGCGTGACGAGGTCCTCGATCGATTCGAAGGCCAGGTACGGGTTGATCGCGCCGGCGCCGTAGCCGACGAGCAGCGCCATGTGGTGCACCTCGCGCGCATCGCCCGTCTCCAGCAGCAGCCCGACGTGCGTGCGCCGGCCTTCGCGGATCAGGTGATGATGCACCGCCGATACCAGCAGCAACGACGGGATCGGCGCCAGCTCCGGCCCCGACATCCGGTCCGACAGCACGATGATGCGCGCGCCCTCGTCGATTGCCTGCACCGCCTCGGCGCGCACGCGGTCGAGCGCCTCGCGCAGCGCCTCGCCGCCGCCCGCCACGCGGTAAAAGCCGGAGATCACGCGCGCGGCGAACTCCGGGTGCTCTCCGTCGTCGTTGATGTGGATGAGCTTCGCCAGCTCGTCGTTGTCGAGGATCGGGAACGGCAGCGCGACCTGGTGACACGCCTCGGCTCGCGTGTCGAGCAGGTTATCCTCGGCGCCGATCGTGGCGGCGAGCGATGTCACGAGCTCCTCGCGGATCGCGTCGAGCGGCGGGGTCGTCACCTGCGCGAACAATTCCTGGAAGTAGTCGAACAACAGCCGCGAGCGGTCGGAGAGCACGGCGATCGGTGTGTCCGTGCCCATCGACCCGATCGCCTCCGCGCCCTGCTTCGCCATCGGCGCGACGAGCAGCCGCAGCTCTTCGTGCGTGTAGCCGAACGTCATCTGGCGCCGCACGACCGACTGGTGCGACGGCACGCGGTGCTCGCGGTCGGGCAGGTCGGTGAGGTGCACCACCTGCTCCTCGCACCACCGCTCGTACGGGTGCTCAGCGGCCAGTTGCGCCTTGATCTCCTCGTCCTCGACGATCCGCCCCTGCGAGGTGTCGACGAGGAACATGCGGCCCGGCTGCAGGCGCCCCTTCTTCACCACGCGCGCCGGGTCGATGTCGACGACGCCCGACTCGCTGGCCATGATCACGCGGTTGTCGTCGGTCACCCAGTAGCGGCTCGGGCGGAGGCCGTTGCGGTCGAGCACCGCGCCGATCACCGTCCCATCGGTGAAGGCGATCGATGCGGGGCCGTCCCACGGCTCCATGAGCGACGCGTGGTAGCGGTAGAACGCGCGCTTCGCCGGCGACATCGTCGCATGGTTCTCCCACGCCTCCGGGATCATCATCAGCACGCCGTGCGCGAGCGAGCGGCCGGTCAGGTGCAGCAACTCCAGGCACTCGTCGAAGCTCATCGTGTCCGACGAGCCTTCCGTGATCACCGGGAACGTCTTCTCCAGGTCGGGGATCAGCGGCGTCGAGATCTGCGCCTGGCGCGCGCGCATCCAGTTGCGGTTGCCCTGCAGCGTATTGATCTCGCCGTTGTGCGCGATGTAGCGGTACGGGTGCGCGAGCGGCCACGACGGAAACGTGTTCGTAGAAAACCGGCTGTGCACCAGCGCGAGCGCCGACTCGATCCGCGGGTCGTTGAGGTCGGGGAAGAACTGCGAGAGCTGCGGCGTCGTGAGCATGCCCTTGTACACGAGCGTGCGGCACGACAGCGAGGGGAAGTACACCGGCAACTGCTCCGGCGCCTCGTGCTCGATGCGCTTGCGCAGCACGAACAGCCGCCGGTCGAGTTCGATGCCGGTGCGGCCGGCGGTGTCCGCCACAAAGCAGTGCCAGAAGCCGGGCATCGCCGCGCGCGCGGTCGGCCCGATCATCGAGTCGTCGGCGGGCACGGCGCGCCAGCCGATGACGCGCAGCCCTTCCTCGCCGGCGATGCCCTCCACGATGCCGCGGGCGTCATCGGCGAGCGCGGCGTCGCGCGGCAGGAACGCCAGGCCGACGCCGTACGCGCCGGCTTCGGGAAGGGCGAACGCGGTGATCTCGCGCAGGAACGCGTCGGGCACCTGGATGAGGATGCCCGCGCCATCGCCCGTGTTCACCTCGGCGCCGGACGCGCCGCGATGGTCGAGGCTGCAGAGCGCGCCGAGCGCCGTGTCGACGATGTCGCGGCTCTTCGCGCCGGTGACGTCGACCACGAACCCGACGCCGCACGCATCGTGCTCGAAGCGGGGGTCGTAGAGCCCGCTGGCCCGCGGCACCGCGCTGAACGGCATGCCGTCGCCGCCGCGCGTCGCGGGTCGCTGGCTGGCGGGAAGGCCGCTGCCGTCGGCGTCCTGTGCGGGCCTGGTATGCGGTACGTACACGGTCATACCCACTGGGTGCTCGGAGGTGGCCAATTGTAACGCAATTCACAATTGGTGTCACGCGTCCGGGCGGTCGCTGGATCTCCGGGAAATGCAACGAGCGCCACGGGCGCCCGTTCGGCCGCCGCCGGCATTCGCCGACGGAAGCATGCTTCCTTCCGGGAGTTACGGATCCTACACCAGCGGCGCACGCTGTGACAAGATCCTGCGCCGCCGCCATAGCGACCGCGTATGCGCGACGCCAGTGGCCTCGTACCAAAGTCTGACCGCCTATGTGTCGATCGGACGGTGCGCGGCTGGTTGCCGCGCGTACATGCTGGGGGCGCAACCGCAGCGGGCAGGAGGTGTCGCGTGGTCGCCGATCTCATCATCGAAACCCGGAACCTGCACAAGTCGTTCGACACGGGCGGCGCCGTCGCGCGCGTGCTGCGCGGCGTCGATCTCGGCGTCGAGCGCGGCGCGTTCGTCGCGATCATGGGCCCGAGCGGCTGCGGCAAGTCGACGCTGCTGCACCTGCTCGGTGGCCTCGACCGCCCGACGAGCGGCGAGATCCTGCTCAGCGGCCGGCGGGTCGATGGTCTTGGCGAGGGCGCGTGGGCCGTGATCCGGCGGCGCGAGGTCGGGTACATGTTCCAGTCGTTCAACCTCATCGCCAACATGACAGCCGCCGAGAACATCGAGTTGCCCGCGCTCGTCGCCGGCGTGAGCGCGAAGGAGGCGCGACGCCGCCGCGACGAGTTGCTCGCGCAGCTCGGGATCACGAGCACCGCGTCGCTCACGCCGGGCGAGGTCTCCGGCGGGCAGCAGCAACGCATCGCGCTGGCCCGCGCGCTCGTGAACGAGCCGGCGATCCTTCTGGCCGACGAGCCGACAGGAAACCTGGACTCCGCCAGCACGCGCGAGGTGCTGGCGATGCTTCGCGAGCGCCACGGGCGCGGCCAGACGCTCGTGCTCGTGACGCATGACCCGAACGTCGCCGCCGCCGCCGACCGTGTCGTGCACATGATCGACGGCCGGATCGAGTCTGCCGTACGCGACGGCCCCGCCCCGGCAGATGCGGCCGCCACGCCGGGGCCCGCGCCATGATCCGCGCAGCGGTCCGCAAGGCCATGGCCGATGCACGCGCGCGGCGCCTTCAGGCGTTTCTGCTCTTCCTCGTCATCTCCGCTGCCGCCGCCACGCTGATGCTCGCGCTCACCGTGCGTTCGAGCGCGAGCGAGCCATTCGAGCGCACGGTCCGCGAGATGAACTCCGCGCACCTGTGGATCACGTCTTCGAACCCGGACGTGGACCTCAACACCCTCGCGGCGCTGCCCGGCGTACGAGCGACATCCGGGCCGTACCCGCAACTGTGGGCAGGCTATTCGATCAGCAACAGCGAGAAGAAGCAGCAGCTGTACCTCGTCGGGATGGATGAGCAACTGCCCGAGGTCGACCACCCGGCGATCACCGACGGGCGCTGGCTCCGCGCGAGCGGCGAGCCGGAGATCGTGATCGACCGCGGCGCCGCGCTCCGCATGGGCGTCGAGGCCGGCGACCGCGTCGACTTGCTCGTGGACGAACGCACGGTGCCGCTCGTGGTCGCAGGGCTCGCCGTCCCGACAGGCCGCGCGCCCGTGCCAGTTGCCGAGGAGGGACTCGCATACGTGCTGCGCGACACGTTGCAAGCGATCGTGCCGGGCGGGCGCGTCGGCTCGCCGCAGTTCTACCACGAGCGCATCGGCATCCAGCTCACGGACGACAGCGCCGCCCCCGCGTTCCTCGCGGCCGCCGAGCCGCTGCTCGCGCGGGATGGCGTCCGGTTGCTCGACACGCGCGCCGACATCGCCGCGGACGTCGAGGACGCGAACATGTTCGACGTGATCTTCCTCGGCGTGTTCAGCATCTTCGCGCTGTTCGCGGCCGGCATCATCATCGCCAACGTGATGGCCGGGCAGATCCTGTCGCAGCGGCGTGACATCGGCCTGCTGAAGGCGCTCGGGTTCACGCCCCTGCAAGTGACGCTCGTCTTCCTCGCCGAGTCGCTCGCGCTCGCGCTCGCCGCGTCCATCGCCGGCGTCGGCGCCGGGCTCGCGATCGCCCCGTTCTTCCTCAACCGCACCGCGGAACTGCTCGGCGTCACGTCAGCGCCCGTGGTTGAACTCATGCCCATCGCGATCACCTGCGTGGCGGTGCTCGGCGTTGTTGCGCTGTTCACGGCCGTCCCCGCGTGGAACGCGGGACGCGGAAGCGCCGTGCGCGCGCTGGCGCGGACGGGCAAGGGTGGCGCGCGCCGGTCGCTCATTGGCGCGCTCGCGGCGCGGCTGCGCCTGCCCGTCGTCGTGGTCCTCGGCGTCAAGGATCTGTCGTCGCACCCCGCCCGCGCGGTCGCAACCATGCTGGCGCTCACGCTCGGCGTCATCACGGCGACGTTCACGCTCGGCATCGAGGCCACGTTCGGCACGGCGATGCGCGACCCGGCGAGCATCGGCGGCGCACCGGCCGACCTCGTCGTCGACCGCGACCGCTACGATCCCGACGCCGCCGTCTCGCTGCTCCAATCGCGCCCGGAGATCGAAAGCTACATCGTCCGCACCGACGTCGATGCGGCCTACGGCGAGGAAGACATCGACCTGCACGGACTGGAGGGCGACCTCGAGCGCGGGGGCTGGGTATTCGTCGCCGGCCGCATGATCGCCGCGCCCGGCGAAGTCGCCATCGGCCAGAACATGGCCGCGGATCTCGGACTCGACATCGGCGACCGCGTGTCGATCACGCTGCCTGAATCGGACACGACGCTCGGCCTGCAGGTCGTCGGCCGCTACCTGGAGTTGGACGAGAACGTGATGCTCGTGTCGAGCGAGATGCTGCCAGCCCGGTACCTGCCGACGGACTACTACATCAACACCGTGCAAGGGACCGACAACGGCGCGTTTCGCCGTGAGCTCTTGCGAGCGTCCGGCGGCAACTTCGACCCGGAGGTGATGTCCGAGACGACGGCGGCGTTCCGCCGCCAGTTGCGCGGCGTCATCCTCCCGCTGAACGGCGTGTTATTCGCGATCGCGGCGGTGAACCTGCTGTCCACGCTGCTCCTCGGTATCCGCGAGAGCCAGCGTGACTATGCCGTGATGAAGACGCTGGGCCTGACGCCCGGGCAGATCGCGGCGAGCGTGTTCGCAGGCGGCGCGCTGCTCGGCGTTGCGGCGGTGATCGTGGGGATCCCGCTCGGCCTCGCCGTCACAACCGTGATCTTCGATGGCATGTCGAAGGCGGTGGACGTCGGCGCGAGCGTCGGCACGATGCCGTCCGCGGCATCGCTGCTGCTGATCGTGCCGGGCGCGATCGCGCTGGCGGCCGTGGGCAGCATGTTGCCCGCGCGCGCCGCCGCGTCCATCCGCCCGACCGACGCGCTCCGCTACGAATAGCGACAGCCCGCCCACCCGGTCGCCTCCGGGAGATGACCGCGGCACGGCGCCCGGCCGAACCTCATCCCCGCCTGTGCGCGTATCCTGTACGAGCGTTTCGTTTCGGGGAGGAGCGACACCATGGAACATGACGATGTGATGCGCGGCCGCCTGCTCAGCCGCCGCGAACTGCTGGCAATCATGGGCGCGGCCGGACTGGCGTTGCTCGCCGGCTGCTCCGGCGACGGCGGCAACGATGGCGCCGCGCCGCCCACCCGCGCGGACAGCGCCGCGACGGCCGCGCTGAGCGCGGATCCCACGCGCCCGGCCGCCGCCGCGCAGGCGACCGTACCCGCGTGCATCGTCAGCCCCGAGATGATGGAGGGGCCGTTCTTCGTCGATGAGAAGCTGCTCCGCTCCGACATCCGCTCCGACCCATCGGGCGGCGCCACGCGCGAGGGCGCGCCGCTCGGCCTGGTGCTCGTCGTGTCGGGCGTCGGCGGCGACGGCGCCTGCGCGCCGATCGAGCGCGCCGTCGTCGACATCTGGCAGTGCGACGCCGACGGCGTCTACTCCGACGTCGACGATCCGGCGGGCGGCAGCACGAAGGGCCAGCGCTGGCTGCGCGGCCACCAGGTGACCGACGCATCGGGCACGGTGCGGTTCACGACGGTCTACCCGGGGTGGTATCCCGGCCGGGCCACGCACATTCATTTCAAGGTGCGCACGGACCCGGACGCCGCGTCCGGCGCGGAGTTCACGTCCCAGCTGTTCTTCGATGACGCGCTGAGCGACGCCGTGCACAACAGCGGCGGCGCCTACGCGCCGCGCGGCGCCGCTGGCCGCGTCCGTAACGCCGATGACGGCATCTACCAGGGTGGCGGCGACCAGCTGCTGCTCGACGCGCGCCCGGCGGCCAGCGGCTACGCCGCCACATTCCACATCGGCATGCTGGTGTGACACGCGGCGCCGATTCGTGCCGATCGGCCCCTTGTGCCTGAAGATCGATAGCGGACAATACGTCCGCTATCAGATTGAGGGCGACCTGGTGGGCCGTCGCACGACTGCGCCGAAACTCGAAAACCACGTCAAGGAGGCGCGGCTCAACGCGGGCCTCTCGCAACAGGAGCTCGCCGACCGGACGGGCCTGACCCGCCAGGCCGTGAACTCGATCGAGGCGGGACGCTACCTGCCGAATACCGCGGTTTCACTCCAGCTCGCCCGCGCCCTCGACACGACGGTGGAACGCCTCTTCACGCTCGACGCGCCCACCGGCGTGACGCCGTCCGTCGCGTTGCCGGACGGCGTGCGACACGGCGACCGCGTCGTCGTGGGGCGCGTCGGCGCGCGGCTCGTCGCCCACCCCGTCGCCGCGCCGGCCACGTCGGACGGCTTCGCGAGCGCCGATGGCGTCGTCGTCGATGATGCCAACATCCGCCTGCTCGTGCCCGCCGCGCAGGTGGAAAAGACCGCGTTCCTCGTGGGGTGCGATCCGAGCCTCGAGATGCTGGCGACGCTCGTTACGCGGCGGGCGCGCGGAAGCGCCCGTCTCCTGTGGGTGCCCGGGTCGAGCAAAGACGCCATCGATGCGCTCGCGAACGCGTCCGCGCACATCGGCGGAATCCACCTGCGCGAAGAGGCGAGCGGCGAGTTCAACGTCCCGCAGGCGACGCGGGCGCTCGAGCGGTCAGGCGGCATGCTGATCGCCTACGCGGACTGGGAACAGGGGTTCGTGCTGCGCAGCGGCAATCCCCGCAAGCTCAGCGGCGCGGACAGCCTCGCCGGGCGCGGCGTCCGCATCGTGAACCGCGAGCCGGGCGCCGGGAGCCGTCTGCTGCTGGACAGCATGCTGAGCGCCGCCTGCATCGACCCTGCGCGCATCGCCGGCTACGACCACGTCGTGCGCAGCCACATGGCGGTAGCGCGCGCCGTGGCCGGCGGGACCGCCGACACGGGCATCGCCATCCGCGCCGTCGCGTCGGCGCTCGAGCTCGACTTCCTGCCGCTCATGCATGCCAGGTTCGACCTGGTCATCCCGGCGACACATCTCGACCATCCGGCGATCGACCTGCTGCTCGAGGTCTTGCAGGCTGCCGCGCTGCGCGCCGAGCTCGGCGCTCTGCCCGGGTACGGCACGGCGGAGACGGGCGCGGTGCGCGCCACGGTTGCGGTATGAGACGTCAATCATGTCACTGACAAGGAGCACGCAATGAATCTATCGGTACGGTCGCTTCGCAACGCCGCGGCCGGCTTGCTCCTGGTGGCGGCCATGGCGCTGGCCGCGGCGTGCCGCGGCGACGGCGACTCGCCGTCGCCCACGTCGACGACCGCCGCCCCGACCGCCGCATCAGCCGCGGCCCGGCTCGACGGCGAGCTGACGGTGTTCGCGGCCGCGTCGCTCACGGCGGCGTTCAAGGACGTTGGCGCGGCGTTCGAGGACGCGAACTCCGGCGTGGACGTGACATTCAACTTCGCCGGCAGCCCCGCGCTGCGCACGCAGGTGGAGGAAGGCGCGCCGGCCGATGTCCTGGCGCTGGCCGACAACAAGAACATGCAGGCGGCGCTCGACAAGAAACTCGTCGCCCAAGCCTGGCGCACGTTCGCGCGCAACCGGCTCGTGATCGCCGTCCCGTCGGCGAACCCCGGCGAGATTTCCGCGCCGGTCGACCTCGCCAACGGCGGACTGAAGCTGGTGCTGGCGCAGGAGGACGTGCCGGTGGGCAACTACGCCCGCGAGTCGCTCGGCAACATGGAAGCCGATGCCACGTTCGGCGCCGGCTTCCGCGACCGCGTGCTGGCCAACGTCGTGTCGAACGAGCCAAACGTCAAGGCGGTCGTGACGAAGGTCCAGCTCGGCGAGGCCGACGCCGGCATCGTCTACGCCACGGACATCACCGGAGACCTCAAGGGCACGGTGACGGCGATCCCGATTCCGGATGAGTTCAACGTGGTCGCGACGTATCCTGTTTCCGTCGTGTCGGACGCGAAGGAGCCGGAAATCGCCGCCGCCTTCATCGACTTCCTGTTGTCTGCCGCGGGTCAGGCCATCCTTGAAGAGCATGGATTCACCGGAGCGGAGTAAATGAGCGCCGGCGCGGTGTCCCGGCGAGGACGCGCGCGCGTGGTCGGGCTGGGCTGGGCGCTCGGCCCGCCCGCGCTGCTCGGCGTACTGTTCCTCGGCCTGCCGATCGCCGCGCTCGCATGGCGCGCCGGGCGCACCGGCGCCCTCGCCGAACACGCAACGTCGGCGTTCGTGCTCGACGCGCTCCGCCTGAGCGCGATCACCAGCACGTTCACGCTGCTGATCGCGGTGATCGTCGGGACGCCGCTCGCGTACCTGCTCGCGCGCTACCGCTTTCCCGGCAAGTGGCTCATCGACGTGCTCATCGACCTGCCGATCGTGCTCCCGCCGACGGTTGCCGGCGTCGCGCTGCTCGTGACGCTCGGGCGCCGCGGGATCGTCGGTGAGCAGCTCGACGCCGCCGGCATCGATATCGCCTTTACGACGACGGCGGTGGTGCTGGCGCAGACGTTCGTCGCGGCGCCCTTCTATATCCGCACCGCGAAGGCCGGCTTCGAGAGCGTGGACCCGTCACACGAGCGGCTCGCATGGACGCTGGGCGCATCACCGCTGCGCGCGTTCCGCGAGGTGACGCTGCCGCTCGCGTGGCCTTCGTTGCTCGCCGGCGGCATCCTCTGCTGGGCGCGCGCGCTGAGCGAGCTCGGCGCAACGCTGATCTTCGCTGGCAGCTTCCAGGGTCGCACCCAGACGATGCCGCTGGCGATCGTCGGCGCGTTCGAGTCCGGCAAGTCGGTCGAAGTGCCGATCGCGCTGTCCGTGATCCTCGTGTGCGCCGCGGCGGCGATGCTGGTGTTGCTGCGGCTGGTGACGGGCGGCGTCTCCCGGGACGCGCATGTTTAGCGTTGACTTCACGCTTCGCCTTGGCGACTTCACACTCGCGCCCACTTTCAGCGGCGGCGACGAGCTGATCGTCCTGTGCGGGCCCTCCGGCTCGGGCAAGTCGCTGACGCTGCAGTCGGTCGCGGGCATCATGCGCCCCGATGAGGGCCGGATCGAAGTCGCCGGGCGCGCGCTCCTCGATCGCGCCGCCGGCATCGATGTGCCGGTGCAGGCGCGTCGCGTCGGATACGTGCCGCAGGGACAGACGATGTTCCCGCACATGACCGCGGCGCAGAACGTGGCGTTCGCCGTGCGCCCGGAGGACCGCGACCGCCGCCGCGCCATCGTCGCCGACCTGCTCGAGAAGACCGGGCTCACGGGACTCGAGGACCGGCGGCCGCGGCAGCTGTCCGGCGGTCAGCAGCAACGTGTCGCGCTCGCCCGCGCGCTGGCGGCCGACCCGCGCATCCTGCTGCTCGACGAGCCGTTCAGCGCGCTCGACACGGCGCTCCACGGCGAACTGCGCGAGCTCATCGTGTCGGTGCAGGGCGCACGCGGCATCCCCGTGCTGATCGTCACGCACGACCTGGGCGATGCGTTCAGCCTCGGCGACCGGCTGATCGTCTTCGAGGCCGGGCGCGTGCTGCAGCAGGGCTCGCGCGAGGACATCTTCTTCCGCCCGGCGACGCGGCGCGTGGCGGAGCTCGTCGGCGCGCGCAACATCCTGCCGATGACGGTGCGCGGCATCGGCGACGGCGTCGTCGCGCTCGACTGGGCCGGCCGCGAGATCGCCGCCGCCATCTACGCCACGCACGACGCGCCGCCCGTCGCGACAGGCCAGCACGTCGAAGCTTCGATCCGGCCGACGCAGATCATGATCCGAAGGCAGGGCGACACCTACGAAGGCCGCCGCAACGTCTTCCTCGCCACGATCGCCAGCGAGATCATGGGCGCCGAGTTCTATCGCCTGTTCGTGCGCATCGATGGCTCGCCCGCCGCGCACGACCTGGAGATCGAGCTGCCGGCCTACACGTACTTCCGGCTGGGGCTCGACCGGCACAAGGAGATCGAGCTCTCGATCCGGCCCGAGGCCGTGCACATCATGCACGGCTGAGGTCAGCGCGGGTCGATCGGCGCGACCGGCGGCAAGCGCTCCTCGATCGCGCGCGCCGCGGCGAGGCACGTGTCCTCCCGGTAGCGCCGGCCGATGATCTGCACGCCCTGCGGCAGGCCGCCGGCGAGCCCGGCCGGCATGGCGACGGACGGCAGCCCGAGCAGGTTCACCGTAACGGTCAGCCGCAGCAACTTCATCCCCGCGCCGAACTCGGCGCGCCCGGCGATGTCGAAGCCGGCGGGAAACGGCTGTTGCGTGCCGACCGGCCCGAGCGCCAGCGGATAGCGCTCGGCGAACACGCTCCAGGCGCGCGCGATGCTGTTGCGCGTCTCCCACGCCTGCACGTAACCGGCAAGGTCGAGCGCGGGCACTGTCTCGAACGCAAGCTGCAGGAACGCCTTCGCGCCATCCGACGCGAGCGGTTCGAGCAGCGGGTAGGTCACCGCCCGCAGCTCGGTCACCACCAGCGTCGAGTAGAGGTCGCGGGCCTCGGCGACCATCGGAAAGTCGACCTCCTCGACGGCGTAGCCCGCGTCGGCGAGCGCGCCGGCGGCCCGCCGCACGCCGGCCGCCACGTCCGGGTCGACGCCTTCGCCCGCCGGATCGGCGCACACCGCGACACGCACGGGCGCATCGAGCGGCGGGCCTTCGAGCTGCGCCGGCGTCCACCACGGGTCACGCGCGTCGGCCGCGGTCATGATCGCGAACGCCGTTGCCAGGTCGTCCGCACGCCGCGCCATCGGGCCATGCACGGAAAAGAGCTGCGCCGTCATCGTGCCGTCCTCGGGCGGGATCGCGGCGAACCGCGGGACGCGTCCGAGCGTCGGCCGCAGCGACATGACGCCGCACGCCTGCGCCGGCCAGCGCAGCGAGCCGCCGTAGTCGTTGCCCATGCCGAGCGCGGACATGCCGCAGGCGAGCGCGGCGGCATCGCCGCCCGATGATCCTCCGGGCGTGCGCGCGGCGTCCCACGGGTTGAGCGTGGCGCCGCGCAGCGCGTTATCGGTGTGGAAACGCAGGCCCACGTCAGGCATGTTCGTACGGCCGATGACGATAGCGCCGGCACCCTTGAGCTTCGCGATGTGCGGCGCGTCGGTCGCCGGCACGGCGTCCTTCAGCACGACGAGCCCGTTCGTCGTCGCACTCCCGGCGACGTCGATGTTCTCCTTGACCGTCATCGGCACGCCCAGCAGCGGGCCGGCGTCGCCGCCCGCGGCGAGCGCGCGGTCCGCCGCGTCGGCCGCCGCGATGGCGTCGTCTGCCAGCGTGACCGTCACCGCGTTGACGCGCGGGTTCACCTCCGCGATCCGCGCAAGGTGCGCCTCGACCACCTCGCGCGCCGAGATCGCCCTCGCGCGAACCGCCGCGGCGAGCTGCCCCGCGCCCATGCGCCACGGCGCTCCGTCGTATGCCATTGTCCCTACTCCTTCATGTGCGCGGCGCGATAGCGCGCGAACCGCGCATCCACTTCCGCGTCCGTGAGCCCGAAGTCCGCCAGCTCGTACCGGTGCGCCGGGCGGCGCTCGCCCGACGCGCTCTCCTCGTGCATCGTGATCATCGCAGCGCGTGCATCGGGCGCAAGCCCGGCGCCGGCGCGCTCGTAGATCCGCGCGACCGTCGCCAGGGGGTCGGCGACAAAGTCCTCGTACCGCACATCGATGAACTGCCCGGCATCGAACCGCGCGCGGTCTTCCATGAACAGGTCGGCGCCTCGCGCCCACAGCTCGAGCTGCCAGCGGCCGGCGGCGGCGCCCGTGAACATCGCCGATTGCCCGGCGGTGGCCCGCGTCGTCAGGCTGCTGACCGAGGCGATGACGCTCCGCGGCTCGCGGTGCGTCTGCACGATGATGGCGTCCGGGTAGGCGGCCAGCAGCGCGGGTAGCGCGAACATGTGGCTCGGGTTCTTCAGCACCCAGCGGCGCCCGCCGTCGTGCAGCCCGATCACCTGGAGATTTCGCCGGTGCCGCCGGTACGCCTGCGTCCAGTCCTGCGCCGCGAGCCAGCGCGAGTACGCCGGGATGTGCGCCAGGCTCTCGAAGGACACCGACATCATCGATTGCTGCAGCAGCTGCCAGCACTCCTCGACCATGTCGGCCGACATGTAGTGCAACCCCATGAACTCGGGGTCCTCGACGTGGTGCCGCTCGTACCCCGCCTGGATGCGCCCGAAGATCGCGTTCTGCTCCCACGTCTCGCGCGGCGGCCGCGGCTGCGGCGCGACCGTCAGCCACATCTCGAGGCCCTGGTGCCGCGGGTCGGCGCACAGAAGCCGGTGCAGCGCCGTCGTCCCCGTGCGCGGCAGCCCCGTCACGAAGATCGGCCGCTCGATCGCCACGCCCGCGTGCTCGGGGTGCGCGCGCCATGCCGCCTCGCTCAGCTGCCGCGCGACGAGCGCGCCGCGCAGCATGCCGAACGTCACGCGGTTGCCGTGCGGCGTCAGCCCCGCCTCGTCGCGATACGACGCGAGCAACACGGCAAGCGGCTCGCGGTATTCGCTGCCGCCGAAGCCGTCGAGGCCGGTGATCTTCCGCGCCGCCGCCTCCAGCTCCTCGACCGTGCCGGCGTCATCGCGTCCCGCCTTCGCCGGTTGGCCGGTCACCCGAGCATCCTCGCCGCAACCGCGGCCTGGCGTTCGGCGATGCGCTGTGCCCACTGCCCGGGCGTGACGCGGGCGGCATCGTGGTGCGGGAGCCTGGCCGGCAGTGCATCGAACGGCACGACTTCCGCTGTCGGGCCGTCGGCGGCGGTCAGCGCGCGCGACAGCCGCTGCCATCGCAGTTGCACGAAGCCGCGCTGATGCCCCGTGCACTCGAGCCAGTTCGCGATGCCGGGGTCGCGCTCGCTGATCACGAACCGCACCTTTCCATCACCGTCGATGCGCGCCTGCGCGCCGGTGAGGCTCGTCTGGTGGTTGATGAAGTCGGTCGAGATGTACCACATGCTCCCGAGCTGGATGCCCTGGTACGGCGCCCCGGACGCCGGCACCGTGACGATCATCGCCTCATCGTCGCGCAGGTCGTAGTGTCCGACGGACGAGTACTGCGTCGCGAGGCCGCCGGGCGTCAGGCGCGGCTCCGTCAGCGTGTTCACCGGCAGGTCAAGGTAGAACCACTTCGGGAACTGGAGGAAGGTCTTGATCTGGCTTACGAGGATCTTGCCGGCCACCGCGTATCGCCGCGCCGTCGATTCGGCGGTGGCGCGCGGCGGCGCCGCGCCCGCGCGGTCCGCGCGACGGATGCGGAGCATGCCGGGCAGCTCGTTCGCCCAGTCGCTGTACACCTCGCGCACCAGCAGCATCGCGGCGCCGGGTCCGAGCGCGAACTCGTTGCGCGCGGCGTCGCGCTTGCCGGGGCCGAAGCGCAGCTCGAATGCGCCGTCGCCGCCAACGGCGAAGTCGCGGTCGTCGAACGCGGTCAGGCTGTCCGGCGCCTGCGACGGCGTGTAGTCGCCATTCATCACCTGGAAGCTCAGGTCCGCGGTCGTGCCGCGGCGCCCCGTGACGATGTACTCCGCGTCGTCGCGGATGCGCGCGCTGAAATACAGCGTGTCCGGGTTGTCGAGCCCGACCTTCGTGTACGGCGTCGCCGAGCGGATGAAGTACGGGAAGTCGCGGTCGTGCGACCACGCCGCCTGCAGCGCCGCGCGGATGCACCCGGCGAGATACTCGTAGCCCTCCAGCAGATCCTGCTCGGACTGGATGTGCGGCGCTGCCGCGATGATCCGCTCAGCTTCGCCGATCGCCTCGGCGAGCGGGCCCGGGTAGCCGCGCGCGTCGAAGGCCGTGGATTCGCTCAATGGTGGAACTCCCCCGCATTCACGTCGAGGCACTGGCCCGTGATCGCGTGCGCCATGTCCGATAGCAGGAAGACGGCCGCATCGGCGACCTCCTCGGGCAGCGGCAGGCGGCGCAGGTCGGTGGCCGCCGCCGTCTCGGCGTAGATGTCGTCGTGCGTCACGCCGCGCTCTTTCGCCAGGTGGTCGAAATACCACTTCACCGCGCCGGCGTAGATCCACCCCGGCGCGACGCTGTTGACGCGGATCCCGCGCGGCCCCAGCTCCGAAGCCAGGCTCTGCGCCATCGCCAGCAGGCTCGCCTTGCCCATCTTGTACGGCCCGTATTCCTTCCGGCTGTGGCGGAGCGCCGCCGAGTTGATCATCACGACGGCGCCGCCGGCGCGTTCGAGCTCCGGCGCGCACAGCCGCGTCATCCGCAGCGCCGCGAGCACGTTCGTCTCGAACGCCGCGCGGATGTCGGCCGCGTCGACCTGCGTGAGCGGCGTCATCGGCGGCATGGCGAAGGCGTTGTTCACGAGCCCGTCGATGCGGCCGAACTGCGCCACCGCCCGCTCGACGAGCGTCTCGCATGCCGCGTCGTCCGTCAGGTCGGCCGGCGCGACGAGCGCGCGGCGCCCGCCTTCGCGGACGCGCTCGGCGACGTTCTCGAGCCGCCGCTCCGTGCGCGCCGACAGCACGATGTCAGCGCCGGCTGCGGCTGCGCGCGTGGCGATCGCCGCGCCCAGCCCCGGCCCGACGCCCGCGACCAGGATCACCTTCCCGTCAAGCAGCAGCGCCGCTGTCATCGCGCCTTCGCCATCACGCGCTCGGCGTATCGCTCGAGGTTCGCGATCTTCGCGGCGAGCGGCTCGGCGTCTTGGCCGGCGATGTACGGATTGCGGAAGCCGACGATCGCGTCGGTCACGCCGCGCTCCTCGAGCCGGCGGATGCCGTCCGGCGTGTACGCCTCGGCGGAGATGACGTGGATTTCGAACGGGCGCGCGGCCGTGCCGGCGCCCTCGCGCAGCTGCGCGAGCCGCGTGAGGAGCGCGCCGAGGTCGTCCGTGCCGCCGGCGTGCATCCAGCCGTCGCCGCGTGTGGCGGCGCGCCGCAACGCCGCTTCGCTGTGCCCGCCGACGAGGATCGGGATCGGTTGCGACGGAACCGGCGCGATCTTGACCGCAGGCACGTCGTACGCTTCGCCGTGGTGCTCGAAGTAGCCGCCGCGCGTCAGTCCCCGGACGATGTCGATGGCCTCGTCCATGCGCGCCCCGCGCCGCTCCCACGGCACGCCCATGGCGGCGAAGTCCTCCGGCCAGGGGCTGATGCCGACGCCGAGCGCCAGGCGGTTTCCCGTAAGCACGGCGATCGACGCCGCCTGCTTCGCGACGAGCACGGGCGGCCGCACCGGCAGTTTCAGCACGAACGGCGTGAAACGTATGCGCGTCGTCACGGCGCCCATCGCCGCGATCAGCGTGAACGCCTCGATGAACGGCTTGTCGTCGAGGAACTCGCGTGTGCCGTCAGCGGTGTACGGGTACGCCGTCGACGATTCGCGCGGATAGCACAGGCTGTCGCCGACGGCGAACGAGTCGAAGCCCGCCGCTTCGGCCGCCCGCGCGAGCGGCAGGTAGAACGCCGGATCCGTCATCGCCTCCGCGTAGGTGAACCGCATGCCGCCTCGCTGTTGCCTTGTGTCCGGAATGGCACGATAGTAGGCGTTGCGGCCGTCCGGCGAAAGAGCGGAACCTCCGTGCGATGTCCGGCGTCATCCCACATGTGAAAGGAGCGAAGCGCATGGCTCGCGTGCTCATCCTCCTCCCTGTGGCCGCCTTCGCGCTGGCGGCGCTCGCGGCCGCCTGCGGCGGCGACGGTCCCTCGATCCCGCCCGATCGCACGCCGGATTCGCCCGGCGGGGCGTCGAGCCGGCTCGAAGGCACGGCGTGGCGCCTCGAGCGCATCGGCGCGCGGGGCGCGCTGACAAACGCGCCGCCGTGGCTCCGGTTCGAAGACGGCGGCAAGCTCGGCGGGACCACCGGCTGCAACTCGCTCGGCGGCGAGTGGAAGACCAGCGGCGACAAGCTGATGCTCAGCGGCATCGTCAGCACGCTGATCGGCTGCGAGGGAGCCGTCGCCGAGCAGGAAGCGTCGTTCCTGGCGGTGCTGCGCGCCGTCGAACGGTACCGCGTCCAGGGCACGACGCTCGTGCTGCTCGACGCGGACGGCGTCGTGAAGGCGACGTTCATGGACGAGGAGTCCGCGCCCTGACCGTGCGCTACGACGCGGCGTCGCTCTGCTTCGTCCAGGTGGCCATGTCGAAGTAATCGCGCCAGGCGCTGATCTTGCCGTCGCGCACCTCGAACACGCCGGCCACCGGCAGCACGACCTTCTTTCCGCCGATCAGGAACGTATCGACGCGCTCCGTGAACACGACACCGTCGCCCTCGGAGATGTGCAGCATCGCGAAGTCCACGGATTCCGCCGGCTTCATGAACATCTCCAGCAGCCCGCGGATGCCGGCCGTGCCCTGGACCGGCGCGAGCGGCATGTTGTGGTAGACCGCATCCGCCGTGAAAAAGCCCATCAGCTCATCGACGTCCCTTCGGCTGAACGCCGCGCAGAACGCCCGTACGGTGTCGATGTCGCCCATATCACGCCTCCCGCTATTCGAAGCAGCCGATCTCGCGCGCGATGATGTGCTTCTGGATCTCGCTCGTGCCCTCGGCGATCGTGGTCGCGCGAATGTCGCGATAGTAGCGGGAGACCGGCGTCTCGTCCATGTACCCGAGCCCGCCGAAGATCTGCACCGCGCCATCGGCGGCCCGCTTCGCCATCTCGGTCGCGAAGAGCTTGGCCATCGCGGCATGCTTGGCATAGGGCTGGCGCGCCTCGTGCAGGCGGCACGCCTCGTCGCGCAGCAGCCGCGCGGCCTCGCCCTCGAGCGCCATGTCGACGAGCATCGCCTGCACGTGCTGGAAGCGCGCCAGCGGCCGCTTGAACGCGACGCGCCGCTTCGCGTGCGCCAGCGCGACATCGAGGCACTCGCGCGCCAGCCCGATCGCCTGCGACGCGAGGTAGATGCGCGTGATGTGGAAGCCGCCCCCGACGATCGCCTGCCGCCCGCTGCCCGACCCGCCGAGCAGGTGCCACGACGGCACGCGGCAGCCGTCAAAGAACAGCTCGCGCGTGTCCGATGACCGCAGGCCCATCTTTCGCAGCGGCGGTCCCATCGTGTACCCCGGCGTGCCGTTGGGCACGATGATGATGCCATAGCCGTCGTCGGTGCGGCACAGCACCATCGCGAAGCCGCAGATGTCGAGCCCGGCGTTGCTGATGAAGATCTTTCCGCCGTCGATCACCCACTCGTCGCCGTCGAGGCGCGCGCGCGTCTTGATCGCGGCGGTGTCAGAGCCCGCGTCCGGCTCGGTGATGCCGCCGGCGCCGACCATCTCGCCGCGCACCGTCGGCGCGATGTACGTGTCGCTCCATGCCGCCAGCTGGTCGTCGCCGCCATGGATCATCGACTGCGCGCCCTGGATGCCGACCCAGAGCGTCAGCGCCAGCGACATGTCGACGGCGCTCAACTCCTCGAGAGCCAGGCAGAACGACAGCGCGTCGGCGCCGCTGCCGCCGAACTCCTCCGGGAAGAGCATCCCCGGCACACCCATGTCGCCGAGGCGCCGCAGCAGCGCCCCGTCGAACCGCGACGTGCGGTCGCGCTCCTCGGCGCCGTGCGCCACCTCGCGCCGCGCGAAGTCGCGCACCGCCTGCTGGATCTGCCGCTGCGTCTCGCTGTAGGTATTCGCTTCGCCCACGTTGTTCAGCCTCCGCCCTCGGTGGCCCGATCGTACGACCACGCCGGGGCTGGCTCAAATGTGCATACGGGCGCGTTCGCACGGGAGCGCGTGACACGCCGCCAGCGTTACGTGGCGGCCAGGCAAGCGGTTGACCGCGGCGCCGCGATCGTGGCGAAGTTCGGCGCGCGGCCTGCGCGGTGGCGCGGGTCAGGCGGCGGCAGCGAGCGGCGCGGGCTCCTCCGCGACGAGCGGCGTCGGCTCTGCCGCTGCCGCTTCTGCGGCCGCGAGGCCGAGCGCGGCGGCGACGGTGTGCAGGTCGTCGAGCAGGTCGGCGATGTCCACCTCGCCGGCGAGGTCGAGGATCACCGAGCGGTCATCCTCCATCGACTCGGTGTTGTTGAACATGCTGAGGAGCGCGTCGGCGCCACCGAGCGCGTCGGGCGCGGGAGCTTCCGCCACGGGCGCGGCCTCCCCTGCCGGCGCTTCGTCGGGCGTGCCCGGCCCGGCGCTGTCCTGCCCTGGCTCGGGCTCCCCGGCCGGCGCGAAGGCGCCCGTCAGGGCGTCATCGGCTTCATCGGCTTCGCCGGCTGGCGCCGCGGGCTCGTCGTCCTTCTTCTTTGTGAAGGCCATGGTCCGCCTCCCGGGCGCGCGAAACGGCGCGCCGCCTCGGGGTAGTATCGGCGGCGATCGGGGGTTCCCTTAGGGGTGTGTGAGGGGTTTGCGGGCCGAATCGGGCGGCGCCACGAGGAAGCTTCAAGCAGGCGCCTAGAACAGGCCCTGCTTTTGCGCCTTCGAGAGCAGCTTGAACAGCTCGTAGAAGTTGGCGACGCCGGAGTCGCCGAGCTTCTGCAGCAACGCGCCGCGACGGTCGACTTCCTTGTAGATCTGCCGCCGCTTCTTCTCGGACAGGCCGCGCGCCGGCGCGATGCGCTGCTCCAGGATGTAGCTGTTGTTCAGCCCGACGAACTCGAACACGTCGTTCACCGGGTCCCAGCGGAAGATCTCGACGAACGAAAAGGAGTTCGTCGAGGGATCGTAGCCGATGATCTCCGAGATGCTGAGGATGCGGCGGCCGGGCTTGCCGTTCGGCAGCCGCACCGCGCTCGCAATGACGACGACGTTCAGGTTGTCCACGTACGTCTTCGGCACGTTGATCGGCGCGCCGGTGACACGCTGGATCAGCTTCTCGACCGTCGCGGCGTGGAACGTCGCGCACACGGCGTGGCCGGTCATCATCGCCTGGAACGCGATGTTGCCCTCCTCGCCACGGATCTCACCGATGATGATCATGTTCGGGCGCTGGCGCAGCGCGGCCTTCAGCAGGCTGAACATGTCGACGCCGCCGCCCTGCGCCGACTGGCCGCGGATCACCTCGCGGGTCCAGTTCGGGTGCGGCACCTGCACTTCCGGCGTGTCCTCGATGCTCACGATCTTCGCCCACGGCGGGATGAACGTCATCAGCGCGTTCATCAGCGTCGTCTTGCCCGAGGCCGTCTCGCCTGACACGAAGAAGTTGAGCCCCTCCTCGACGACCAGCGACAGGTAGCCGGCCATCTGCCACGTCAGCGCGCCCGAGTTGCAGATGTCGACGATGCTGAGCGGGACGCCCATGAACTTGCGGATGGTGAAGTTGGAGCCGTTCTTCGACACATCGCCGCCGTAGACGATGTTGATACGCGAGCCGTCGGGCAGCGTGGCGTCGACGATCGGGTTGCGGAAGGTCACCGGCTTCTTGATCTTCTCGGCGAGCTTCAGGACGAAGTCGTCGAGCTCCTCGTGCTGGTCGAAGGTGATGCTGCTCTTCAACCCCTTGAAGATCTTGTGCTCGATGTACACCGGGCCGAGCCCGCTGCACGAGATGTCCTCGATCCAGTTATCGGAGATCAGCGGCTCGAGCGGGCCCATGCCCACCTTGTCGCGGATGACGGCGTACTTCAGCGCCTCGAGCTCGGACTGCGTGAGCTTGATCTTGCCGCCCCTGGCGCCGGACTTGCTGCCGCCGAACGGCAGCTTCAGGAAGCCCGCCTCACCGTCCTTTACGTTCGGCTTCGGCGCAGCCGGCGCGTCGACGACGTCGCAGCTGTCGTCGATGGCCTGGAGCAGCCCCAGCGTCTTCTCCTCCGGCGTCGTCGCCTCGGCGAGGATCTCGACGAAGTCCAGCAGGAGGAACTCCATCTGCTCCAGCAAGTCGCCCATCGCGTCGGACCCGGGCTCGATGGCGATGTAGAAGTTCCGCGCCTCGGCGTTGTCCGGGAAGATGTGGATGAACGTGTTGTTGCCGACCGGGTAGATCAGGTTCGGGTCCTTGAGGTCGCCCAGCTTGCGGTTGGCCTCCGGGTAATAGTCCGGCACGCCGTACTCCTGCATCGGCACCTTGTGCAGGTACGTCATCAGGTGCGGCGCCGCCTCGGCCTGCTCCCGCAGCTCGGGCGAGAGGATGTTGTGCAGCGGGCACTGCGCGGCGCCACGCGAGTGGTCGTCGATCTCGGCAGGCGCATCGAACGGCAGGCGCTGCGGCATCGGCGGTCAGGCCTTTGCGCTCGACACGGGGATGATGCGCATGCCGAGTCCCGGCTCGACATCGAAGTTCACGATGTTGCCGGTCGTCTTTTCCGCGCCGCGGACCTTCGCCACTTCCAGCACCTTCATCAGCACGTCGCGCACTTCCTCGGTGCGGAGGCGCAGGTGCGCGTCGCACAGCGAGCGGATGCGCATGAACATCGCTTCCTCGAACGCGTGCGAGTGCATGGTGAAGAAGACGGTCATGTTGTTGTCCACGTACTCCTTCACCGACGTGAGGAACGACAGCGTCTGTGACTCGGGCACCTGCGACACGAACGACGTCAGCGAGTCGAGGAACACGCAGTCGAAGCGCCCCTCCAGCGTGCCGATGTGGTCGAGCAGCTTGTGGAACGCCGTGTCGGCCGCCTCCGGCGTCATCGCGGCGGGCACCGGGTACACGTTGAACGTGCCGAGCAGGAAGAAGTCCGTCACGTCGAGGCTCAGGCTCGCCATCTGGCGGAACAGGCTGCGAGACGTGTTCTCGGTCGTGTAGAGCACGCAGCGGAACCCGCCGTTCAGCGCGCCGTGGATGAGCTGTTGCGTGATCACGCTCTTGCCCGCGTTCGACGAGCCTTCGATGAGGATCAGCGACCCCTCGGGGATGCCGCCGCCCATCTTCTTGTCGATCTCCGTGCTGCCGGTCGACACGACGCGTCGCTCGGCGAGATCAATGCTCATGGTCGCGGCCTCCAGCCCGATCGCGCGCATACGACAGCGCGCCGCCCGGCGCAGGGGCGCGGGCTCACTGACATTGTCGGCGCGGCGCCCGGCAAAAGGCAGGTGCGCGCACCCGCGAGATGCGCCCGCCGAATCGAACATCGGGGCGCCGCCACGCGGGCGTGCGGGGCCCGCGCGGCGCGTGCCGGGCGGTTCCCCTACGGGAGGCGCTTCCGTAGACTCATCGCCATATGCCATCGAATCTGCCGGACAGCGTGTTCTCGCCTCGCAGCGTGGCGGTTGTCGGCGCATCGTCGAACCCGGATAGCCCGGGCCACGACTACGTCAAGGCGATCATCGAAGCCGGCTTCACCGGCCCGCTCTACCCGATCAACCCGCGCGCGCCCGAGATCATGGGGCTGCCAGCCTACCCCGCGTTGTCCGCGGCGCCGGGCGACGTCGACCTCGTGATCTCGTGCATCCCCGCCGACGGCGTGCTGGCGCTGATCGAGGAAGCGCGCGCGAAACGCGCGACGACGCTGCACCTGTTCACCGGCCGGTTCAGCGAGACCGGCGACCGCGACGCCGCCGCGCTCGAACAGCGCGTGAAGCAGGCCGCGCGCGATGCGGGCATCCGGATCATAGGGCCGAACTGCATGGGCGTGTTCGATGCGCGAAGCGGGCTCTCGTTCCGGCCCGACCTGCCCCGGGCCGATGGCGGCGACGTCGCGTTCATCTCACAGAGCGGCAACAACTCGGTCGAATTGATGCTGCACGGCGCGGCGCGCGGCCTGCGGTTCAGCAAGGTCGTCAGTTACGGCAACGCACTCGACCTCAGCGAGGCGGACTTCCTCGACTTCCTCGCGGCCGACGACGCCACCCGCGTGGTCGGCGCGTACATCGAGGGTGCGACGGACGGGCGGCGCCTCCTCGACGCATTGCGCTCGTGCGCGGCGGCGAAGCCGGTCGTCGTGCTGAAGGGCGGGCGCACCGGCGCCGGTTCGCGCACCGCCGCCTCGCACACGGCGGCGCTCGCCGGGCAGCGGCAAGTATGGAGCGCCGTGCTGAAGCAGGCCGGCGCCGTCGAAGTCGAGACGTTCGACGACCTCATCGACATGCTCGTCGCGTTCGCGTTCCTGCGCCCGGGCGCCGGGACGAACGTCGGCGTCGTCGGCGGCGGCGGCGGGCGCGCCGTGCAGTCCGCGGATGTCTGCGAAGAGGCGGGGTTGCGCGTGCCGCGCCTTCCCGGCGCCATCCGCGCCATGTTGCGCGAGAAGGCGCCGCACCTCGCGGACTGGGTCGACAACCCGGTCGACCAGTCGATCCTCGCGGGCAGCGGCGTCTCCGGCGCCCGCGTGCTGGAGATGATGCTCGATGCGCCGGAGTTCGATGCGCTCATCGCCAACGTCGGCGAAGACTGGGTGCTCGGGCGCCCCGACGCGATCGAGCGGATGGCGCACCTCGTCGACCGGTTCGCCGCGATCGGCGTGAAGGCGGACAAGCCGATGGCATTCGTGCTCGGCCCCGCCGATTCGCCCGACGAGACGAAGTGGCGCGCGGTCGAGGGCGGAAAGCAACGGCTCACCGACGCCCGGCTCGCCGTGTACCCGAGCGTCGACCGCGCCGCGTCGGCGGTGGCGCGGTTCGTCCGCTTCCATGCCGGGCGCGCGTAGCCGCGTCAGGCGGCGCCGAGCGCCGATTCGATCGCGTCGCGCGCCTCCGGGCGCTTCTCTGCGTAGGCGACGAGCAGGCCAAAGCAGCCGCTGATCATCATGTCGCCGTGCGGCGTCGCGAAGTACGGATGCAGCGCCGTGCCGCGCACCTTGCCGCGCTGCGGGCCCGTGACGGCGATGATCTCCGGCGCGGCCGCCGCACCGCGCGAGGCGTAGAAGACGCCGTGGCCCTTCGTCTCGAACACCTCCTCGTGCGGGAGCACGCCCGCCATGAGCCGCGCCGTGTAGTCGACGATGCGCTCCGGCGCCATCTCCCCCGTATGGTGCTCGTACAGGCTGATGATGCGCGTGCCCTCCAGGTGAAACGCCAGCGCGTGCATGTTCCCCAGGTTCAGCACACCCTGCACGCCCGCCTCGCCGACGCGCGGATCTTGCAGCGCGCCGAGCGCCGCCGCCGGCCCGGTGTCGAGGAATACGACGTCGGCTTCGCCGTCCTGCCGGCGCGCACTCTCGACCATCGCGCGGGCGCGCGTCAGGTACGCCGGCAGCTCGTCCGGCAGCATCGCGAACGCGCGCAGGTCGTTGCGTTCGCCAACGACTCGGCGCAGGTGGTCGAAGCGGAACAGGCGGTCGGAGTACCCCGGCGGCGATGCGCCGTGGTCGAGGCAGGCGACGGCGATGCCGTCGAATCGCGCCGGCACATCAAATGCGCGCAGCGCCGCCCGGATCGCGTCGAGATCGAGGTCCTGCAGCGTGACGCGGGCGGCGCCGTTCGCGCGCGCCGCCTCGTCCTCGGATACGATCCGCACGCCCATCCGCTCGACTGCCTCGAGGTCGTCGTCGAATGTTGCGGCCGCGTCAGGCGTCGCGTACGCCGCGAGCCCGGCGCCCAGGTGGTCCTCCAGCGCCCACGAGCACGGCCCGCCGCCCTGGTTCCCCCCCGTGAGCACCCCCGCCCGCCGCTCCGCCGTCGCCGCGCGGATCCGCCCGGCGGCGATCTGCGTCGCGCTCGGCATGACCAGCTTCACGTTGTTCTCCACGGGGAGCGCCGGGTCGAAGAGCAGGATGTCCTGCGTGCCCGTGCCCATGTCGATGGCGAGGATCTTCATCGTCGCCATTGTATCGAGGGGGTGCGGGCCGAGATGGCGAACGGCCGTCCCCGGCAGGACAGTGGGGACGGCCGTCCACGGCTAAGGGGAGCCGAGATCAGGCGGCGTGGTCGATGCGCCGGTAGTGAGCGTGCGCCCGCGCCTGGCCGCCGTGGGGACGGGCCGGGTCGGGCGCGCCGGACAGGCCTTCGGCCCCGTCGCCGGCGAGCTCACCCGTCCAGTACTGGTACAGCAGCACCGCGGCCGAGATAAGGACGACGAGCGCGAGGACGACTGCGAATGGCACGGCGGGCCTCCTGATTCGAACATGCGTACTATAGAACGCATGTCCGAACTTGTCAAGGGCCCGGCGGCGGTTTCCGGGATACGTTCGGCCAATTCCTGGCCGTTAGCCGTTGCGCCGGTATCTACGGGTGCGATCTGGCGAAGGCGGGACGTCGTCGTCGTCGCCGCCGTCGTCCACCGGAGTGCCGTGGTCGAGCGCGCGCCGTGGAGGCGGCGCCGCCTCCGGTTCATCGGCGACGCCGAGCGTGCTGCTGCTGAGCCACACGTACAGCAGCAGCACCAGGAACACGATCGAGACAATGAGCATCAGCGCGCTGTCCGCGAACTCACGGCCGCGCAACAGCTCCCACGATACCGGGATGATCACGGCGAGCTGCGCGGCATACGGCACCCACGCCAGCAGCCGGTACTCTTCGCGCCGCCAGGCGATCAGCCCGTACACCGGCACCAGGATCAGCATCTGCGCGCCGGCGATGCGCTCGGCCGCGCCTCCGCCTCCGAGCGTCAGCGCGCCGATGCCCTGCGTCGCAAGCGCGAACCCGGCGAAGAACGACCACAACGCGAGCAGCAGCAGGAGCACGCGGAAGGCGCCCTGCGCGCTGACGACCGACATCGCGCTATCGCGTGCATGCGGTTGCGCCGTTGCGCGGTCGTCCATGGTCAGAGTGTATCGGTCTGGCGCGGCAGGTTGGCGGCGAGCAGCGCGAGGATGCCGCAGGCAACGACGATCGGCACGATCGCTTCACCCGCGCTGAGGTCGTCGCGCGTCCAGTGGACCCCCGCCGTGAAGACCGCCATCACCTGCTCGACGGCGGCCATCCAGATCACGAAGCGATAGCGCAGCGGGTTGCGCGCCGCCCACAGGTACGCGAACGCGAGCACGGCGCTCGCGCCGTTCACCGCACGCGCGCCGAGCAGTCCATCGATGTCGCCGATCGAGACGAGCGGCGCGTTGGTCAGCGCGAGCAGGAAGGTGATGATGTTCCACGCGGCGAGCGCCACGAGGAGAAGCTGGAGCCGCGCCTGCGAGGTGGGGTTCGGGCGGCCGATCGGGCGGGACTGCATGCTGCCGCGATTCTAGCAGGTTCGGAGGCGTCTGCGGCGCGGGGGACGGCGAAAGCGGCCCGCTGGGCCGCCTCCACAGGTTCGTCGCGGGGACGACGACAGGCTACGGCTCGTCGTCATCGTACAGGTCGTCGTCTTCGTCCTCGTCCTCGTAGTCGTCGTCATCGTCGTCGCTGACGACGGCCTCGACCTCGGCGATGCCGCGCTTGCCCCAGATCGTCTCGTAGTTCTCGCCGGTGATCGCCCGGTGCCCCTCTTCCCGCTCGAGCTGCTCGAGCTCGGTCAGGCAGCGGCCGGCCTGCCGGACCGACGCCGCCGAGCCGGTGTCGCTGAAGCGCCGGATGATGCGCTCCCAGATGCCCAGGTCAACCAGGCTCTGCACGTACTTCGGCCATGGGATGATCGTGATGCTGTCCGGGCGGCCGAAGCGCGGCCGCATCTTGCGAAGCGACTGGAAGCGCTCCTCCGGCGTGTTCGCCATCGGCACGACGCGGATCATCGGGCCATCGACGTCGCTCGTGCGGAGGTCCATCAGCAGCGTCTTGCGCAGCAACGGGAAGTACAGCGCCACCACGTCGGCGACTTCGATATTCTTGTTCACTTCAGAAACATCGATGCGGAAGTCAGAGTCCAGCGTTCCTCCTCGGGGCGCCCGCGCCCTTCAATCCATCCTAACACAGCGTCGCGTTGCGCCGGAGATCGGTTATGCCGAATTGACGGCGTGAGTTGACGGCGTGCTTCCGCGCAGCGGTACATGATGTAACGAGCGCGCGCTTGACACGGACGGCGAGCGTCGTGCCGGTCACGACGGCGCGCCTACGGGATCGCGCCCGCTTCCTTCAGCGCGATGATGCGGTCCCAGTCGAGCCCCATCTCCAGCAACACCTCCTCGGTGTGCTGGCCGAGCTCCGGCGCAATCGCGCCGATGGCGTTCGGCGTGCCGTAGAAGTCGACCGGCGTGTTTACCATCGGGATCGCGCCCTCCGGGCCGGCGGACTCGCCGAACGCGCCGGACGCCTGGCAGATCGGATCCTTGAGCGCGTCGCTGATCGAGTTGACGGGCGCCCACCACACGTTGTGCTGGTCGAGGATCGTGCCCCACTCGTCGAGCGGGCGCTTCGCGAACTCCCCGTCCAGCACGTCCACGATGCCCCGGGCGTTGTCGCGGCGCTTCGTGATGTTGTTCCAGCGCTCGTCCTGCGCCAGGTCCTCGCGGCCGAGCGCGCGGAGCAGATCAGGCCAGTGGCGGTCGCCCTGCAGCAGCAGCAGCCAGATCCAGCGGTCGTCGGCGGTGCGAAAGCAGTTGATGATCGGGTTCGGGGCGTGGAAGCGGTCGTACGGGCGCGTCCGGACGCCCATGCGCATCTCCAGCGCGTAGTCCCAGGCCATCATGTAGATGCCGGTGCGGACGAGCGACACCGCGACGCGCTGGCCCTCGCCGGTGCGCTCGCGCGCGAACAGCGCAGCGCTGACGGCCGCCGCGCCGGAGATGCCCGTCATGTGGTCGCCCATGCCGCCGCGCTGCTGGGGGAATGGCGTACCCTCGGGCGTCAGCGATGCGCCGACGCCGGCGCGCGCCCAGAACGCTCCGATGTCGTAGGCCGCGCGGTCGCGTTCCGGGTTCTCGGGGCCGTGGCCGGTGACCTGGCAGTAGACGATCTTCGGGTTCGTCGCCCGCACCTCGTCGTAGCCGAGGCCGAACTGCTCCAGGACGCGCGGGCGCATGTTGCTCACGAAGACGTCGGCTTCGTCCACGAGCCGGCGGCCGAGCGCCCGGCCGTCGGGATGGTCGAGGTTCAGCGAGACGCTGCGCTTGCCGCGGTTGTCGACCTCGAACGGGGGGTTCATCGGCGCCGCGGCGCCGAGCGCGCTCGCGAACAGCCCGCGGAACGGGTCGCCGGTCGGCGGTTCGAGCTTGATGACGTCGGCTCCCCAGTCGGCGAGCATGGCAGCGCAGGAGGGGCCGGCGACCCAGACACCCATTTCGACAACCTTGATCCCATCCATCGGGCCGGGCATGCGTATCTCCTTCTGTGCGAGTGCGGCCGGTGTATGTGGCGGGGATTATAGGGCGGCGCGGGCGCGCTTGACAGCGGGCCGAGGCTGAAATAAAGTGCGTACGCACGCACTTTTTCTTCACTCAGGCAGGCCTCATGCTCACCTCGCCGGTGACACCGGGTAAGCAGGACAAGGACGCGCGCCAGCGCGCGCTGATCGACGCGGCCACGCTGACCTTTGCCGAAAAAGGGTACGACGTTGCGACGACGCGCGAGATCGCCGAACGTGCGCGCTGCTCCGAGGGCCTGATCCACCGGTACTTCGGCTCCAAGCACGGCCTGCTCATGGCGATCCTTCGCGAGAAGGCGGCGAACGTCCGCGATGTCGTGCAGGTCAGCGTGGACGAGAGCGACGACCTCGGCGCCGAGATCGAGGCGCTCGTGATGTGGGCGCTCGACTTCATGTGGGAGCAGCGCGACTTCATGCGCGTCGTCACGGGCCGCGCGCTCGTCGACCCGGAGGTCGGGCGGTTCGTCGGCAACACGCTCAACGCGCGCCGCGTGCAGGTCTTCGCCGAGCGGATCGAACGCCACCGCGCCGCCGGCCGCGTGCGCGACGACGTCGACATCGAAACGGCGGCGCAGGCCCTGGCCGGCATCTCGTACCAGGCCGGCTTCTTCCTGCAGGTGGTGTTCGAAATGGACCGGCGCAACGCCGCGCGCATCGCGCGGGAGGCCGCGCGCGCGATCACGATCATGATCGCCGCGCCGCAGGTGAAGCGGACGGAGAGGTTGCGGTGAGGAAGCTCGAATACAAGTACATCGTCGGGATCGTGTTCGTGTTCGGCCTGTTCATGGACCTGCTCGACATTACGATCGTGAACGTCGCGCTGCCAACGCTGGCGCGCGACTTCAACGCGACGACGACGACGATCGAATGGGTGGTGACCGGCTACCTGGTGAGCCTCGCGGTGTTCATCCCCGTGAGCGGATGGGCCGGCGACCGCTTCGGCACGAAGCGCGTGTTCATGTTCGCGCTCGCCGTGTTCACGTCCGGCTCGCTGGCGTGCGGGCTCGCGTGGAACATCGAATCACTGATCGGGTTCCGCGTGCTGCAGGGCATCGGCGGCGGCATGCTGACGCCGGTGGGCACGACGATGCTCTTCCGCGCGTTCCCGCCGGCCGAGCGCGCGAAGGCGTCGGCGCTGCTCGCCATCCCGGCCGTCGTCGCGCCCGCATCCGGGCCGGTGCTCGGCGGCTACCTCGTCGAGTTCCACGACTGGCGCTGGATCTTCCTCATCAACATTCCGATCGGACTGGCCGGACTTGTCGTATGCGCGCTGTTCCTGCGGGAGGATGTGCAGGAGGCGCCCGGGCGCTTCGACCTGCCCGGTCTGTTCCTCTCGGCGGGCGGGCTCGCGTTCGTCGTGTACGCGCTGGCCGAGGCGGGGTCGAACGGATTCGACGATCCGCGCGTGCTGGCATTCGGGTTCGCCGGGCTCGCGCTCACGCTGCTGCTCGTCGTCGTCGAACTGCGGACGCCGGAGCCCATGCTCGACATGCGGCTGTTGGGCAACAAGCTGTTCGCCGCGGCCAACGCCGCCAACATGATCGGGCAAGGCGGCATGCAGGGCGCGCTCTTCCTGCTGCCCATCTTCCTGCAGGCGGAGCGCGGGCTGAGCCCGTTTCAGACCGGCCTGACGACGTTCCCGCAGGCGATCGGCGTCGTCATGATGGTGCAGCCCGCCGGCCGCATCTACGCGCGCGTCGGCCCAAAGAAGATGATGATGGCCGGCATGGCCGGCATCTCCGCATCGACGTTCGCGCTGCTCGCCGTGGACCTGGAGACGAGCCAGTGGTGGATCCGGCTGATCATGCTGACCCGTGGCTGGTCGTTCGCGCTGACGCTCATCCCGCTGCAGACGGCGACGTTCGCGACGATCTCGTCCGAGGACACGGGGCGCGCAAGCGCGATCGCGAACTCGCTGCGGCAGGTGTCGGCGAGCCTGGGCGTCGCGCTGCTGGCGACGGTGCTGACCAATCGCCTCGGCGTGCACGACGCGCAGCTCTACGACCCTGCGACGCGCGCTGGCGCGCTGCTCGCGTTCCCCGAGGCGTTCTTCGTCGCCGGCCTGCTCGGCGTCGTCGGCGTCTTCGCATCGATGCTGATCAGCGACCGGGAAGCCGCCGGCACCATGGTGCGCCGGACCGGCGGCGGCGGCGTCCCCGAGCACGCCGCCGCCGCCGCGCCGCACTGACATCGCCGCTACGCGCGCGATCCGATAGCGTACGGACAGCACGCGCCGCGCGTGCAGCCCGCGACGGAGACAGCCCGCATGGACATCCAGTCGCCTTCCCACGACGACGACCCGCCCCGCATCGACCCCGCGGCGGACCGCGCGCCGCCGGATCCTGCCTCGAAAGACCCCCTTGCGCACCCGCAGGAGGCGCGCTTCCTCGCCGGCCCGCAGCCGCGGCTGCACGAGCTGCTGCGGGCGATCCGCATCTTCTTCGAGTTGTTGCGCGGGTTCCGGGCGCTGCACTTCGTCGGGCCATGCGTCACGGTGTTCGGCTCCGCACGGTTCGCCGAGTCGCACCGCTACTACGGGCTCGCGCGGGAGACGGGGAGCGCGTTATCGCGCGCGGGCTTCACCGTGATGACCGGCGGCGGGCCGGGCATCATGGAGGCGGCGAACCGCGGCGCGCGCGAGGCCGGTGGCCATACGGTCGGCTGCAACGTTGTCCTGCCGGTCGAGCAGACGCCGAACCCCTACCTCGACACGATGGTCACGTTTCGCCACTTCTTCGTGCGGAAGGTCATGCTGGTCAAGTACTCGTACGCCTTCGTCGCCATGCCCGGTGGCTATGGCACGTTCGACGAGGTGTTCGAGGCGGCGACGCTCATCGAGACCGGCAAGATCCGCGACTTCCCGATCATCCTCATGGGCAGCGAGTTCTGGGGCCCGCTCGTGGGCGTCCTGCGTGAGACGTTGCTGCGCAACGGCACGATCGACGAGCGCGACCTCGAACTGATCACCGTCACCGACTCCCCGGCCGAGGCGGCGGCGCTGATCTCGGATGCAGCGGTCAAGAAGTTCGGCCTGCGACTCGGCCCGAAGCCGAAGCGCCGCCGCATCCTGTTCGAATAGCGGCATCGACAGAGCGAGCGCGCGGCCGGTAGACTCGCGGCGATGACGGCGTTGACGCAGGGAGCGCGCGACGAAGCCGAGCCACAGGCACGGAGACGGCGCTGGCGTGGCCGTGCCCGTCCGGCATCGATCCCCGAAGGACCGTGGCCGGAGCTCGCCGGCCGGCTGATGGCGCTGCGCGGCATCGACGGCGCGGAGCGCGCCGCCGCGTTCATCGCCCCGGCCGGGGAACGGCCAGACCCGTACGCGCTGCCGGACCTCGGCGCCGCCATCGATCGGATGCTGCGGGCGGTGTCGTGCGGCGAGGCCGTCGCCGTGTTCGGCGACTTCGACGTCGACGGCGTGACATCGGCCGCGCAGCTGTCACAGGCGATCGCCGCGCTCGGCGGCGTGCCGCGGCCCTACGTCCCCGACCGTTTCACCGAGGGCTACGGCCTGAACATCGGCGCCATCGAGCGGCTGCACGCGGCGGGAGCGACGTTGCTGATCACCGCGGACTGCGGGACGAGCAGCATCGACGAGGTGGCGCGGGCGCGCTCGCTCGGCATGGACGTCATCATCTTCGACCACCACACCGTGCCGCCGGCGCTGCCCGATGCCACCGCGCTCGTCAACCCGAAGCTGCCCGGCGCCACGCCAGGCGGCATGCTCGAGCTGGCGACAGCCGGCCTCGCGTTCCACGTCGCGGCGGCGCTGCACGAAGCGGCGGACCGCCGCTTCGACCCCGATGCGTACATCGACATCGCCGCGCTCGGCACGGTCTGCGACATGGCGCCGCTGGTCGACGAGAACCGCCGGCTGATGCGCGCCGGGCTGCCCGCGCTCGCGCGCACCCGCCGCCCCGGGTTGCGTGCGCTCATGGACGTGTCGCGCGTCGACGCGGCGGCGGTGTCAGCGGAGGACATCGGCTACCGCCTGGGGCCGCGGCTCAACGCTGCCGGGCGGATCGCCCACGCGCGGCTCGCGCTCGAGCTGCTGATGACCGACGACGAGGAGCGCGGCCGCGCGCTTGCCACGCAGCTCGACGAGCTGAACCGCGAGCGCCAGCAGCGCACCGCCGAGGCCGTACGCCTTGCCGAGCACATGATCGGCGATGCCGAACCGCCGCCGCTGATCATGATCGGCCACGCCGACTTCTCGTCCGGGATCGTCGGGCTGATCGCGTCGCGGCTGGTGAACACATACGCGCGTCCGGCGGTGGTGTACGAGCAGGGCGCCAGCGAAAGCCGCGCGAGCTGCCGCAGCATCGAGGAATTCCACATCACCGACGCGCTGCGCGAGCGAGCCGACCTGTTCGTGCGGTTCGGCGGGCACCGCGCCGCCGCAGGGTTCACCGCGCGCACGGCTGACATCGGCGCCGTACGCGCGCATCTCATCGATGCGGCAGCGCGCGCGCTGGCGGGGCGCGAGCTGGCGCCGGTGCTGGAGATCGACTGCAACCTGCCGCTGCGCGGCCTGCGCGGCGAGGAAGTGCGCTGGCTGGCGCGGCTCGGGCCGTTCGGCATCGGCAACCCGCAGCCGTCGTTCCTGGCACGCGGCGTCACCGTATCCGACGTGCGCTGGGTCGGCGACGGCGAGAAGCACCGGCGGCTGAAGCTGCGCGACGGCGCCGCGACCTGGACCGCGCTCGCCTTCGACATGCCGGAGGTGGCGATCGCCGGCGGCGACCGCATCGACGTCGTGTACTCCGTCGACGCCCCCGCCCGCGCCGACGCCCCGCTCGAACTGAGGATCGAGGACCTGCGCCCGGCGGAGTGACGTCCGGCCTCGCGCCACGAGGAAACGCGTAGCCGGGCCATCACGAGCGCGCGCTCGAGCGTGCGCTGGCCGCATCACGGTTCCGCGGCTAGTCTCGTCCGTACAGGCCAGCCTGCGGGCGTTACCCGCCTTCGGTGATGCGCGCTCGCGCCATCTGCACGATGCGCAGGGACTGCTGCGACGCGATGCCGAAGCGCTCGAGCGAATGGCGCGCGAGCTCGAACGCGGCTTCGCGCTCGGCGATGACGGGCCGGTCAACCCCGGCCTGCATGAGCTTCCGCGCTTCATCCGTGTTCGCGGCGCGGCACACGATGTCGACGTGCGGGTTGCGCGCGTGCGCTCGCTCGGCGAGCAGCCGCGCCGCGAACGCGTCATCAACGGCGATCACGAGCAGGCGCGCGTTCTCCAGCTCCATGCGGTCGATGGTCGCCGGACTCGCCAGGCTGCCCTCGATCACCGTGAAGCCGCGCTCGCGCGCCGTCCGGGCCGCCCGCGCATCGTCCTCGACGATGACCGTCGAGAAGCGCGGCGCGACGACCGCGGCGACGATCTGGCCGACCTCGCCGTACCCGCACACCACGGCGTTGTGCCCCAGGTACGCCGGACGCGGGTGCGGCTCCGCCGCGTGCTCGCCGCGGGACCGCAGCAGCGCGTAGCGCACCCCGGCGATCGCCAGCGTGCTGACGACGATCGAGATCGCCGCGGCGGCGATGATCGCGCTGAACGCATCCTCCGAGATGCGGCCAGCGTCGAGTCCTGCCGCGGCGATCAGGAAGGCGTACTCCGCCACGGGCACGAGCGCGGCCGCCGCCAGCACCGCCGTGTGGGGGCGCGTGTACAGCGCGAGCAACGCGCCCGAGATCGCCGTCTTCACGCCCACGATCATGACCACGCCGAGCAAGACGAGCGCCCACTCGTCGATCAGCACGGCGGGGTCGATCAGCGTGCCGGCGGCGACGAAGAACAGCACGGCAAACACGTCGCGCGTCGGCAGCAGTTCGCCGAGGACGCGGTGCGAAAGGTCGGATTCGGAGACGACGAGCCCCGCGACAAACGCGCCGAGGGCGATCGACAGCCCCGCCCAGTCCGACACGAGCGCCGTTCCGATCGCCAGCGCGGCGATGGCGATGACGAACAACTCCCGCGAGCGCTCCTCGGCGACGCGCGCCATCAGGAACGGCACCACGCGCACCCCGAACGCCAGCGCGCCGACGACGAACGCCACCGTCGCAGCGGCGGCGATCAGCAGGTCGAGCGCCAGTGTCTCGCCCTCGCCCTGGCTGCTGAGCATGACGATGAGCAGGATGCCCCACAGGTCCTGCACGATCGCCCAGGCGACGGCGGTGCGCCCATGCGCCGACGCCAGGTCGCCGTCGCGTTCCAGCAGCTTCACGATGACGACGCTGCTCGAGATCGACGCCGCCGCGCCGACGTACAGCGATGTCTCCGCCGAGAACCCCGCGACGACGCCCACACCCACCGCGACGCCGATCACCGCCCCGACCTGCGCGCTGGCCGCGGCCGCCACCTTCCACCCGGCGCGCAGCAGGTCGGACACCGAGAACTGCACGCCGACCGCGAACAGCAGCAGCACCACGCCGACATCGGCCAGGCGGCGCAGGCGGTCGAGGTCGCCGCTGTAGCCCGGCGTGAACGGTGAAATCACCAGTCCGGCGGCGATGTACCCGATGATCGAGGAGAAGCCGAGACGCGTCGCCAGCCACCCGCCGGCGAGTGCCACCGCGAGCGCGATGCTGATGTCGACGAGCAGCGAACTGTCGCCTTCCAACGCCCTGATTGTAGCCGGAACCGGATCAAACCCCGGAATCACCCTCCAGGCTCCAACAGGTCCGCGCCCGCGTGCCGAGATCGAAGGTGGGAGCAGAAGGGGCCAGGGGTATCCATGCGCTCGTACATGGCCGAAGTGCGCGACACGCGCACGTTCGCGCAACTCTTCGATGATGCGATGGCGACGCTGCGCCAGGACAATGCCGAGTACGGACTGATCGGCATCACCGGCGGCGTGATCGCGGCGATGATGGCGCTCGTCATGCGCACCGCCGGCGGGCCGCTCGTGGTCGCGGCGATCGTGCCGTTCGTGGCGCTCGTCGCCCTGCTGACGCTGGCGACGACGACCGCCGCCCTGCGCCGCGTCGACGAGAACCTGCCGCCGGATGCCTCTCGCGCGCTGCTCGGCGCCGTCGTGCGGCTGCCGTTCATGCTCGTGCCGCTCGGCCCGCCCATGCTGATCGCCTTCGCGTCGGTCGTCGCCGCATCCTACGCCGGCCGCTACGTGCCCGACGCACTAGCGTTCGCAGGGGGTACCGCGCTCGTGCTGGTCTCTGCCGCCGCCGCGTTCCGCTACGCGTTGTTCGTCCCGGCGCTATTCGCCCGCGGGTCGAGCGCGCGCGCCGCCGCGCCGTTAAGCGAGCAGATGATCGCCGGCGCCCGCCTGCGCGTGGCGATGGCGTGGCTGCTGCCGCTCGCGCCCGCGCACCTCATCGCCCTCGTATCCGCGCTGCTCGGGTTCGGCGTCATGTCGAGCGGGCTCACCGCGTTCGCGTACGCCGCCTCCATGCCGCTCGTGGCCGCCGTCTCGTGGATGCAGTACCAGCAGCTGGAGCGTTACGCCGACGTCGCGACGCCCGCGCCCGCGCCCGTCCGCGGCCCCCCCGCCGTCTCCGAGCGACTCACGAGGCACGTACGGTAGGGCGCCGGGAAGTGCGCGCAATCCGGACGAAGAAGAAGGACGGCTCCTCAGGCGGCCGTCCTTCTTCGGTCATGCCACGGTGACCGCGTTAGCGGCGGATGCTGCTGACGCGGCGGCGGCGGTTCTCGGCGATGCGCAGGCGGATGAGCGCGCGCTGCAGCGCCGCGGCGGCCAGCGCCAGGTCCTCGGTGCCCTCGCGCCGCTCGAGCGCGACGCGCGCGCGCTCCCGCGCCGCTTCCGCCCGGGCGACGTCGATCTCGTCGGCCCGCTCGGCGGCGTCAGCAAGCACGATCACACGGTCGTTCAGCACCTCGAAGTAGCCGCCGGTGATGGCGAACGGGAGCTCCTCGGCGCCCTTCTTGAGGATCAGTTCGCCGGGCTCCAGCAGCGTCATGAACGCCGCGTGCCTGGGCAACACGGCGAACTGGCCCTCGGCGCCGGGCGCGATCACCTCGTCGATGCCACTCTCGGTAAGCATCGTCTTCTCGATGGTCACGATCTCGACGGTCAGCGGCATGTGCGCGCCTCGATCCTCGCCTACTCGGCCATCTTCGCCGCCTTGGCGACGGCGTCATCGATCGTGCCGACGTTGACGAACGCCTGCTCCGGCAGGTGGTCGTGCTTGCCGTCGAGGATCTCCTTGAACGAGCGCACGTTCTCGCGGATCGGCACGTACTGGCCCGGGATGCCCGTGAACACTTCGCCCATGAACATCGCCTGTCCCAGGAAGCGCTCGATGCGCCGCGCGCGGGCGACGGTCTGTTTGTCCTCGTCGGACAGCTCCTCGACGCCGAGAATGGCGATGATGTCCTGCAGGTCCTTGTAGCGCTGCAGCACCCGCTGCACGCCGCGCGCGACATCGAAGTGCTCCTGCCCGACGATGTTCGGGTCGAGGATGCGCGAGTACGACGACAGCGGGTCCATCGCCGGGTAGATCGCCTTCTCGAAGATGCTGCGTTCGAGCGCCACGACCGCGTCGAGGTGGCCGAACGTCGTCGCGACGCCCGGGTCGGTGTAGTCGTCGGCGGGCACGTAGATGGCCTGGAACGACGTGATCGAGCCCTTCTTCGTCGTCGTGATCCGCTCCTCGAGCTCGCCCATCTCCGTCGCCAGCGTCGGCTGGTAGCCCACCGCCGAGGGCATGCGCCCGAGCAACGCCGACACTTCCTGGCCGGCGAGCGTGTAGCGGTAGATGTTGTCGATGAACAGCAGCACGTCCTGGCCCGACTCGTCGCGGAAGTACTCCGCCATCGTCAGGCCGGTGAGGCCGACGCGCAGGCGCACGCCCGGGGGCTCGTTCATCTGCCCGAAGACGAGCACCGTCTTGTCGAGCACCCCCGACTCCTCCATCTCCACCCACAGGTCGTTGCCCTCGCGCGAGCGCTCGCCCACGCCGGTGAAGACCGAGATGCCCGAGTGCTCGGCGGCGATGTTGCGGATCAGCTCCTTGATCAGCACCGTCTTCCCGACACCGGCGCCGCCGAACAGGCCCACCTTGCCGCCGCGGACCAGCGGCGCGATCAGGTCAACGACCTTAATGCCCGTCTCGAGCACCTGGACCTGCGTCTCCTGCTCCTCGAACGAGGGCGGCTTGCGGTGGATCGATGCCGTGCCGGCGCTCGACACGTCGCCGCGCTTGTCGAGCGGGTCGCCGAGCACGTTGAACAGCCGCCCGAGCGTCTGCGGTCCGACGGGCACCGAGATCGGCGCGCCGGTGTCGCGCACCTCGGCCCCGCGGCGCAGGCCGTCGGTCGAGTGCATCGCCAGGCAGCGCACCCAGTTGTTGCCCAAGTGCTGCTCGACCTCGGCGACAATCGTGCCGTCCGCGGCCTTGATCTCGAGCGCGTTGAACAGCGCCGGCAGGTCGCCCGTCGGAAATTCGACGTCCACCACCGTGCCGATGACCTGTGATACCGTCCCGTTCGCCATGTGAGCCTCCGGCCTGCTCAGGCCTTCATCGCTTCGACACCACCGACGATGTCGAGTAGTTCCTTGGTGATCTGTTCCTGCCGCACCTTGTTGTAGACCAGCGTCAGCGTCTGGATCATCTCCTTCGCCGCCTCGGTCGCGTTGCGCATGGCGACCATGCGGGCCGAGAGCTCGCACGCCTCGGACTCGAGGATCGCCTGGTAGATCGTCATCTCGATGTATCGCGGCAGCAGCTGGCCGAACACCGCCTGCGGGCTCGGCTCGTAGATGTAGTCCACGTCCTCGACCGTGCGGTCTTCGATGTCCACCGGCTCGATCGGCAGGATCTGCTTGACGCTCGGCTGCTGCACCGCCGTATTGATGAACCGCGGGTACAGCAGGAACACGCGGTCGACGTGTCCGCCCTCGTACTCGTCGAGGACGATGCGCGTGACGGGCAGCGTGTCGAGCAGCTCCGGGTAGTCCGGCATGGTGAAATCGGCGACGAGCTGCTGGCTGGTGCGGGCGATGAAGTCGCGCCCCTTGCGGCCGACCGTCACGAAGCTCACGGGCTCTTCCTGCTCGAGCGCGAACGTGGCAGCGCGCCGGTTCATGTTCGACGGCAGGCCGCCGGCGAGGCCGCGGTTCGGGCTCAGGAACAGCACAAGGTTGCGCTGCACGGGCCGCACCGTCAGGAACGCGTGCTTCTGCTCGTCATCGCCCTGCTGCTTCGCCAGGTCGCCGAGCACCTCGAGCATCTTCTCGGCGTACGGGCGCCCCTGCAGCGCGCGCTGCTGCGACTTGCGCATCTTCGAGCCGGCGACGAGCTCCATCGCCTTCGTCACCTTCGCGATGGAGGTGACGGAGCGCACGCGCCGCCGGATTTGCCGTACTGTTGCCACGCCTTACTCGCTTCTCGCCGCCGCCTAGTAGGGGACGGTGTTCTTGAACTCCGCCACCGCGGCCCGCAACGACTCCTCGATCTCCGGCGTGAAGATCTTCTCCTGCATGATCTTCGCGCCGATCTCGGGCTTGTTGCTCTCCATGTACTTGTGGAAGGCGGCCTCGAACGACTGCACCTTCTCCACCGGCACATCATCGAGCAGGCCGTTGTTGAGCGCCCAGAAGATCTCCGCCTGCTGCGCCATCGAGAGCGGTTCGTACTGCGGCTGCTTCAGGATCTCCTGCGCGCGCTGGCCGCGCTCGAGCTGCCGCCGCGTCGCCGGGTCGAGGTCGCTCGTGCCGAACTGGGCGAACGCCGCCAGCTCGCGGTACTGCGCCATATCGATGCGCAGCTGGCCCGCCACCTGGCGGATCGCCTTCCGCTGCGCGGCGCCGCCCACGCGCGACACCGAGATGCCCGCGTTGATCGCCGGGCGGATGCCCGCGTTGAACAGGTCGTTCTCGAGGAAGATCTGGCCGTCGGTGATCGAGATGACGTTCGTCGGGATGTACGCCGATACGTCGTTCGCCTGCGTCTCGATCACCGGCAGCGCGGTGATCGAGCCGCCGCCATACTCCTCCGTCACCTTCGCCGCGCGCTCGAGGAGGCGCGAGTGCAGGTAGAAGACGTCGCCCGGGTATGCCTCGCGCCCCGGCGGGCGGCGGAGCAACAGCGACACCTGCCGGTACGCCCAGGCGTGCTTCGACAGGTCGTCGTACACGATCAGGACGTCCTTGCCCTGCTCCATCCACTCCTCGGCGATCGCGCAACCGGCATAGGGCGCCAGGTACTGCAGCGCCGCCGACTCCGACGCCGTCGCCGACACGATCACCGTGTGGTCGAGCGCGCCGAACTTCTCCAGCGTCGCCATGGTCTGCGCGATCTTCGCGTTCTTCTGGCCGATGCCGACGTAGATGCAGAGGAGGTCGCCGCCGCGCTGGTTGATGATCGCGTCGATCGCGAGCGCCGTCTTGCCCGTCGAGCGGTCGCCGATGATCAGCTCCCGCTGCCCGCGGCCGATGGGGATCATCGCATCGATCGCCTTGATGCCGGTCTGCACCGGCGTGTCGACGGATTTGCGCGTCGTGACGTCGGGCGCAATGCGCTCGACGGGACGGGTCTTCGTCGTGGAGATCGGTCCCTTCCCGTCGATCGGCTGGCCGAGCGCGTTGACCACGCGGCCCAGCATCGCGTCGCCGACAGGCACCTCGACGATGCGGCCCGTGGCGCGCACCTCGTCGCCTTCCTTGATGTCGTCGTACGCGCCCAGCACCATGACGCCGACGCTGTCCTCTTCGAGGTTTAGCGCCAGTCCCATGACGCCGTTCGCGAACTGCACCAGTTCGCTCGAAGCGACGTTCGACAGCCCGTGCACGCGGGCGATGCCGTCGCCGGCTTCGATCACCGTGCCCACGTTCACCGATGCGACATCGGCGCCGAACTGCTGGATCTGCTGCTTGATGATGCTTGCGATCTCTTCCGAGCGAATTGCCATGTCTACCTCCCGGGTCGTCCCCGGTCTGCGTCTCGCCTATGCGGTGCGGATGCGGCGCTTGAGCGCCAGCAGCCGTGAGCGCGTGCTGCCATCGATCAGGTGGTCGCCGATGCGGGCGACCAGGCCGCCCATGATCGCCGGGTCGACGACCGCGGTGACGTCGACCCGCTTGCCGGTGACCTGCGACAGACGCTGCTCGACCGCGAGCCGTTCGTCATCGCTGAGCGCGACGGCCGTCGTCACGACGGCGTGCGCAAGGCCGCGGCGATCGTCGGCCATCTCCAGGAACGCCTGCTGGATCTGCGGCGCGAGCGCGAGCTTGCCCCGGTCCTCCAGCAACCGCACGAGGTTCATCGCCAGCGGGCTGACGTTGCCCTCGAGCGCCGCCGTGAGCAGGCGCATCTTCTCGGCGCGCGGGACGCGGTTGCTCCCGAGCAACGCCCCCGCCTCGCGGTCGCCCACCAGGTCGGTGAGCGCGCGCAGGTCGTGCGACCACGCGTCGAGCGTGTTCGACTCGTCGGCGATGCTGAAGACCGCCTCCGCGTAGCGCCGCGCCGAAGCCGAGCGTGCCGGCATCTAGTTCTTCTCCCTGAAGCTGGACTCCGCCAGCGCTTCCTGGATGAGCCGCGCGTGCGACTGCCGGTCGAGCGAGCTGTTGATCACCTTCTCGGCGGCGGCGATCGTCAGGTCGCCGAACTCCCGCCGCAGGTCGGCGATCGCCGCGTCGCGCTCGAGCTGGATCTCGTTGCGCGCCCGGGCGAGTGTCGCCTCGGCGTCGGTCTGCGCCTGCGTGCGCGCATCGGCCGTGATGCGGTTGGCGATCTCCTGCGCCTGCGCGACGAGCGTCTGCCCCTCGCGCCGGGCCGCTTCGATCTGCTCCTGCACCACGCGTTCGCTCTCGGCCGCCTGCGCCTTCATGCGGTCCGCGCTCGAAATGCCTTCGGCGATGCGCTCGCGGCGCTCGTCGAGCATCTTCATCAGCGGCCCCCAGGCGACCAGGCGCAGCACGACGAGCAGGATCGTGAAGTTCACCAGCTGCGCGACGAGCACGGGCAGGTTGATTCCCAGGTCAGCTATGCCGAGGATGATCATCGTTCACTCCAGACGGCGCACCCGCGGGTGCGGATGCACGACGGCTCCGCGCTGCTAGAACACGAAGCCGATCATCACCGCCACGACCAGCGCGTAAATCGCGATGGCCTCGGCGAACGCGATGCCCAGGATCATGTTGGTCTGGATGACCGGCTGCGCTTCCGGGTTGCGGCCGAGCGCTTCCATCGCCTTGCCGGTGAGCATGCCGATCGCCAGCGCGGGCGCGAGTCCGCCGACGCCGATCGCCAGGCCGGCGCCGATGTACTTGAGTCCCGCGTCGGTGAACGCGAGCAGTGGCAGAATGAATCCGAGCTCCAACTTCGTCCTCCTTCGTCGCCCGATCGTCGGGCGCTTGTCTCCCTGTGTCACCCCCGCCGGGCGGAGGCGTAACCCCTAGTGTGTCGCCGGAATGTGCGCTCCCTCGAGCGGCAGGTCCGGGATGTTGTCGTGCCCCTGCTCGTCGTCGTGGCCCTCGTGCGAGCTCACCGCGAGCACCGCGAACACCAGCGTGAGCATGGCAAACACGAACGCCTGGATCGCGCCGACGAACACCTCGAGCCCGTAGAACGGCAGCGCGACCAGGAATGGCGCCAGGAACGTCATCACCAGCAGCAGGATCTCGCCCGCCAGCATGTTGCCGAAGAGCCGGAACGTGAAGCTGATGATGCGCGCGATCTCGGCGATGAACTCCAGGATGCCGACGAAGAAGTAGATCGGGCTGCTGAAGTTCAGGAACTTGCCGGCGTACTTGAAGAACCCCAGCGCCGTGATCCCCCAGAACTCGATGAAGATCAGCGCCATGATCGCGATCGACAGCGGGGAGTTGATGTCGGTGTTCATGCTCCGCAGGTACGGGATGACGATGCCGATCTTCTTCCCGTCCGCGTCGAGCTTCGCGCGCGCCTCTTCGGCGTGCTCAAGCTTGATGTCCGTCTCGCACACTTCCTTCTCGTGGTCGTGCAGGTCCTCGCACGCCGACGTGTCGACCTTGATGCCGGCGGCCTTCGCGAGCTGCGCGTCGATCGCGCGCTCGCGCTCATGCTCGATGCAGTCCTTCTTCGCTTCCTTGAGCTCCGCGGTGTCGTGCCCGGCGGCCTTCGCCTCGTCGATCTCATCGTCGATCGGCGCGCAGGCGGCCTCGTCGACATGGAACTCGATCTCGCCCTGGCCTGGCATGATGAAGCCGATGCCCGCCGTCTCGCGCAGCACTGTCGCCTCGTGGTGGAAGTGGTGCGCCGAAACTTCCTGCACCTTGCCGATCGAGAGGAAGCCCGGCAGCAGCGCCATCCAGTTCGCGATCCAGATGTAGACGAAGATCGTCGCGATGACGGGGAAGAAGCGGCGAGCGTTCTTCTCGCCCGCCGTCGTGATGCAGATGTTGTACAGCGCCTCGGCCACGCCTTCGATGACGTTCTGGAGGCCGCCCGGCACCATGTTCAGCTTGCGCAGCCCGAAGTACGTCACCGCGCACAGCATGATCACGACGAGCACCGACGTCACGTAGGTGTTGAGCAGCGGGAAGAAGCCGATGTCCGCGAGCTTCTCGCCCTTGATCTCGATGATCGGCTTGGGGCTCTGGAAGAACAGGAAGCCGACGGCGAGAAGCACCAGTGCGCCGGCTGCGATCGCGATCGTCTTGAAGTTCAACCCGTCACTTCTTCCCGGCCCGCTCGCGGTTCCATCGGTTGATATCCGCGATGGTCTCCATCAGCATGCGATAGCCGCCGTAGAACGCGGCCACCAGTCCGAGAGCGAGCCCGCTGAGCGTGAGAATCCTGCCCGTGCCGAGGGCGTCATCCAGGACGTACCCGCCGATAGCCCCACCGGCGATGCACGTCGCCACGTACGACCCGAGGCCCAGGAGCCGGACTGCGGGGGTCAGGCGGTACATCCCTGCCTCCGATCCCCTGCCCTGACTTTGCGAAGCCTATCACAAGCCTGCGGGCGGATCAACGTGAAAATTTGCACGAGCGCCGCCAGCGCACCCCGCCTGGGCCGGTGCAGTATGGGCGCTCGCCGCGCGTCAAACAAGCGACGGGTTGGACATCCGCCCCGGCTGTGGACGAGGCGTCTTGCCGGCGGCGGGATCAGCTCTTGCGCTTGTCGAAGTCGTCGAGGTCGAGGCTTTCGATGAAGTCCTTGAACGCGGACATCCTCTCGATCTCCTCGGGTGCGACACCGGCGCGTTCGGCGCGATCCACCGCCTCGCCGTCCTTGTCGAGCATCACGCCGGCGCGGTCGAGCACGCCCTCGTCGGCGAAGATCGGCACCTTTACGCGCACGGCGAGCGCGATCGCATCGCTCGGACGCGAGTCTATTTCGAGCGCCGACCCGTTCACATCGAGCACGATGCGGGCGTAGAACGTGTCGTTCGCGAGCTCATTGACGACGATATGGCTCACCTGCGCGCCCAGCGAGTCGATGATCGACCGCAGCAGGTCGTGCGTCAGCGGGCGCGGGACGGCGACTTCCTGCAACTGCACGGCGATGGCGTCGGCCTCGGCCGGGCCGATCCAGATGCAGAGGTAGCGGTCGGACTCCTTCTCTTTAAGGATCACTACCCGCTGGTAGTTCATCAGGCTCACCCTGATGCTCTCGATCGACATCTCAATCAACGCGTCCAACCTCCGGCCCCCCAGCCGATGCAGTCTAGCCACGGCTCCAGAAGGGTGTCAACGAATCTGGACTGCACCGCCGTCACAGCGCGCCGCCGCGCGGCGCCATGGCCGGTGGCGGCCTTGTCCCCGTCGACCATTTCGCCTCCAGGTAGATGCTGACGCCCGCGATCCCCGCCATGATCGCGGCGATGGCGAACAGCACCGGGCTCACACCGAAGATATCGGCCACCGACCCCGCAACGATAAGAGGCAAGATCCCGACCGCGTTCGCCAGCACGACCTGTGCCGCGAACACGCGCCCGCGCATCTCGGCCGGCGCCCGCTCGTGCAGGACGGTCTGCGCCGGCGCATTGACGAGCGCGTAGGTGAATCCCAGCGGCCCGGCGAACGCCATCGTCAGCAGCACCAGGATCGACAGGCCCCCCGCCCGTTGCTCGCCGGACGGGTCAAGCATCTCGGTCCGCTCGAGCAGCAGCGAGATCGGCTCGATCAGCCCGAGCAGCAGCACGCAGAACGCCAGCCCGCACATGCCGATGATCACCGCCCGGTTGTTGCCCACGCGCCCGGCGATCCACGGCAGCGCCCGCAGCCCGACGACCGCGCCCACGCCCACGGGCGCGAAGATCGTCACCGCCTTGTCCGGCGCGACGCCGAGGATCGTCTGCATGTAGCGCGGCACGAGCACCGCGAACAGCAGCACGAGCGAGCTCCCCGTCGCGTAGTGCACGAGCGCGAGCGTCGACACCGGGTCGCGCACCAGCGTGCGCAGCGTCGATGCGTAGTCGCCGGCGGCATCGCGGAACTCGCTGACCTGCGGCAGCGATCGGTCCGGCGTCTCGTCGTGTTCCGTCATGTGCGGCATCAGGTACGCGCAGGCGACGGCGATCCCAAACATCGCCGCGGCGATGACGAACAGCCACACGGCGCCCGCCGTCGGCAGCATGATCGGCGCCAGGAAGATCATGCCGATCAGCTGCGAGCCGGTGACCGACAGGCTGAACATCGAATTCGCCTGGATGAGCTGGTCGCGCTGCACCACCGACGGCACGGTGACCGCCGACGTCGTCCCGAAGATCTGGCTCGATGTCGCGAAGAAGATGCTGATCGCGATCAACAGCGCAAAGTGCTCGCGCGCGAACAGGAAGCAGATCGCCAGGACCGCGCGCGTGAGGTTCGTGTAGATGAGCAGCTGGCGCTTGCTCCACAGGTCGACCAGCACGCCGGAGAACACGCCGAACACCACCGACGGCACGACGAACGACAGCACGAGCAGCGACGTGAACGTCGACCCGTCGGTCAGGTCGGTGACGAGCACCAGCAGCGTGAACAGGATCGCGTTCTGCGCCGACTGGGAGATGAGGTGCGCCGGCCACAGGAACAGGAACCCGCGGTTCGCGAAGACCGAGCGCGGCCTCGGCCTCGGCGGGTGGCGCAGCGGGCGGATGTTCTGTGCGCGCGCCATCAGTACGCCTTCCTTGCCGGGCTCGCCAGGTTGCGCGCGGCGTAGAACACCGCCAGCAGCGCGCAGATCGCGCCGACGATGAAGAACACCGGCGTCACGCCGATCCCGTCGGCGAGCAGCCCCGTCAGCAGGATGGGCGGGATCGACGCCAGGTTCGTCAGCACCGACTGCGCCGCGAACACGCGCCCCTGCATCTCCCGCGGGATGCGCTCGTTGACGGTCGTGCGCCCGACGACGTTCACGAACGTGAACGCGAACGCCAGCGCGGCCGCGATCGCCATCGTCATGACGATGCGGGCGGTGCCTTCGCCGAACGGTCCCGGGTCGAACGCGCCCGCCGGGTTCCACCGCGCCAGCGCGTCGCCGAACCGGTGGATGAACGCCAGCAGCATGACGCCGGCGACAAGCGCGCCGAACGACCCGCCGACGCTCCACCACGGCGACACGCGGCCCGACAACCCCCGCACAAACCGCAGCGCCAGCCAGATGCCAAGCGCCGCCGGCGTGACGACGAAGATCGCGTTCTCCGCGGTGATGCCGAGCACCTGCGTCGCGTAGCGCGGCAGCAGCGTCACGACGACGAGCCCCGTCGTGTTCGCCAGCACGACGATCACCACGCTGATGTACGACACGGAGTCCGCCGTCAGCCGCTGCCACGCCTGCGCGAACCGCTCGCGCGTGTCGCCGATCGTGATCTGCACGTCGCTCACCGGCCCGCCGAGACCCTCGACGAGCAGGAACTGGAACGCCGCGGCAAGGAACAGCGCGGCGCAGACGAACGCCAGCGGCGGCGCGCCGACCGTCTTCAGAAAGATCGCCGGCAGCAGCATCAGCCCGGCGACCTGCGCGATCAGCCCGCCGAGGTTGTTCAGTGAGTTCGCCGCCGTGTAGTCCGCCGGCTCGACGATCGCCGGCAACGCGGCCGACTCCGCCGGGCCCGACACCTGCGACGCGACCGCGAAGCCCACGGCGATCAGGTAGATCATCACGACGTTGTCGGTCGAGATCGCCAGCAGCAGGCAGAGCGCCGCGCGCAACGCGTTCGTGCCGCCGAGCACCAGCCCCTTCGGCGCGCGGTCAACGATCGCGCCCGACAGCGTGCCGAGCAGCGCGCTCGGCGCGATGTACGCCACCACGAACAGGCTGCTCGAAAAGCTGCGCCCCGTCGCGTTCACCACGAGGATCAACATGGTGTAGATGACGGCGTTCACCGGGACGTGCGAGAGCAGGCGCGCGAGCCACAGGCGGCGGTACGCCTCGTTCTCGAACAGCGCGCGCTCGCCGACAAGAGCGGACAGCCGCAGCATGGCCGTCCGCGTATCGGCCATCAATCCCGCTCCAGCGCGATACGCACCTGCTCCGGGTCGGGCTCCGGCCCGCGCTCGAGGATCGCCTTCAGCCGCTTCTCCAGCGTCCGCCGGTCCAGCAGCACGCGGTGTCCGCACGTGCCGCAGCGGATGCCGATGTCCGCGCCGAGGCGCACGACCTCCCACTCGTAGCCGCCGCACGGGTGCGGCTTGCGCAGCCGGAGCCGGTCGCCCATGCGGAAGTCGACGATCTCGCTCATGGCGCCCCGCGCGCGGCCACCGTGTCGCGCACGGCGTTGATCTCGTCGCGCAGCGCCTGCGCCGCCGCGCGCGCCGCCTGCGCGAAGTCCGCGCCCTTCGACGCATACGTCCCCCCGCGCGATGCGTTGACCAGCAGCCCCGCGCCGCGGGCGTCGAGCCCCGCCGAGACCGTGGCGGCCAGCGAGCCCTGCTGCGCGCCCACGCCCGGCGCCAGGAACGGCATCCCCGGACACAGCGCGCGCACCCGGCGCATCTCCTCCGGGTACGTCGCGCCGACGACGAGGCCGGCGTTGCCGTGCCGGTCCCACGCTCGCACGCGCCCGGCGACGACTTCGTACAGCGGCCGCGCGCCGCCCTCGGTCTGCACGGCCAGGTCCTGCAGGTCGCCCGCTCCCGGGTTCGACGTGCGGCAGAGGACGAACGCGCCCTTCTCCGGCCGCTCGAGCCACGGCGCCACCGAGTCGTGCCCGAGGTACGGGCTCACGGTGACCGCGTCGAACCCCAGGTCGTCGTAGAACGCGCGGACGTACGCGCGCGCCGTGTGCTCGACATCGCCGCGCTTGGCATCGGCGAGCTTGATGACGTGCGGCGGCATCGCGGCGAGGATGCGGCGCAGCGCCTCGTAGCCGCGCTCGGGGCCGAGCGCCTCGTAGAACGCGACGTTCGGCTTGAAGGCGCAGACGAGGTCCGCGGTGGCCTCGACAATCGCGATGTTGAACGCGGCGACATCGGCGATCGCCATCTGCGCCGGGTCCGGGTCAAGGCCGACGCAAAGGAGGCTGCCGCTGCGCTCCCATGCCGCTTCGAGCTTCGTCCTGAAGTTCACGTCGCCGTCCCCTGCGGCATCGATGCGCCTTCGGGCACGCGCGCGCCGGCATCGCGCAGGCGGTCGCGGATCGCGGCGAAGGCGCCGCTGTCGCCGCTGGTAAGGTACCGCACGGCGCCGCCGGCCGTGCGCGGGTTGCGCAGCCCGCGCTCATCGAGCACGCGCGCCGCCTGCCGCGCCACCGCCGCCGACGGCTCGAGCACGTCGATCCCCGCGCCCGCTTCCTCCTCGATCACGCCGCGAAGAAAGGCGTAGTGCGTGCACCCCAGCGCGATCGCATCGACGCCTGCGGCGACCGCCGGCCCGACGTAGCCGCGGACCAGCGCGCGCGTCGTCTCGCCGCGCAGGTCGCCGCCCTCGACGCGCTCGGCCAGCCCGGGCGCGGCGACGACCCGCACTGACACCTCGGCGCCGTGCCGGTCGATGAGCGCGGCGAGCTTCTCGCCCTTCGCCGTCGCCCTGGTGACGAGCAGCGCCACCTTGCCGGTGGCCGTGCGCTCCGCGGCCGGCTTCAGCGCCGGCTCCATGCCGACGAACGGGAGGTCGAGCGTCGCGCGCAGGTGCGCGATCGCCGCGCTCGTCGCTGTGTTGCAGGCGACGATGATGATCTTCGCGCCCAGCGCCATCAGCGCCCGCGAGACCGCCTCGGCGCGCGCGCGTACTTCTTCGACAGGCCGGTCGCCGTACGGGAACCACGCGGAGTCGGCGTAGTAGAGGATGTCCTCGCCGGGGAGCAGGCTCGCGACCTCGGCCAGCACGGCGAGGCCGCCGACGCCGGAGTCGAAGACGCCAATCGGTGAGTCAGGTCCCGGCATGCACGCAGATCGTACGTTCCCCGGATCGATCCGTCTACCCCGGCCGTCAGGCCAGATGCGGGAAGAGGAACTGCAGGTAATCGAGGTCGCCGGGCGAGTGCCCACGCTCCGTCAGGATCACGGCGATCTCCGCGCGGTGCTGGATGCCGTGGTAGACGACCTGGAAGATCATCTGCCCGACGCGGCCGGTGTCGGCGTAGCCCCACTGCGCCCACCACGGCTCGGCGTGGTCCCAGCCCCCGTCGGTCAGCGCGTGCGCGAATGCAAGAAGATCGGCGTCGGAGCGCGCAAACTGCGCGCGCATCTCCGCGAGTGGCCACGCAGCGGGCTCGGCGAATGCGCCGTGCGTCCAGTTGGCGAGCCACCAGCGCTGCGTCGCCAGCGTATGGCGCAGCGTATCGGCGATCTGCGCGTACGCGTCGGGCGTGAGTCCCCCGGCGGCGGCGAGGATGCGTTCGTTCGCCCAGGCGTTGTACCCGATCATCGACCGCGCATGGTCGGCAAGCGTGGTCATGTCGTGAGCCTCCTGCTCCGCCGACCGTGCGTCAATCGCACTCGACGCGGAACACCGGGTACCTGCCGGCGATCGCCTCGATCTCGCCCATCGCCGCGTCGGGCGCGAGACCGAAATAGAGGCGCGCGGATTGCTCTGGCGAGCGGCTGAACGCGCGCTTCGACATGTACGCCTTGAGCACTGGCGCGCGGCCGGACTGCGGCACATCGGTCAGCGTCACCGCGCGCCCGCCCGCGCCGGCGGATGTGCGCGTCCGCCCGCCGCGCGTACGTTGCGCACCCAGTCCGATTCACCCGCCAGCGAGACGATGTACCGCGCGCCGCCGTGCTCGACCCATGTCACAACGCTCGATCGCGGCTTGCCGCTGCGCCGCCCACGCGCTTCGACCGTCACGGTGTCCGATGGCGTGAGCCCCATCGTCGCGAGCCACGAGACCACGCGGTTGATCTGCCGCGATACGAATGAGGGCCCCCGCCGCCCGCCTCCGCCCTGCGTCATGCGCCGACTCCTTCCTGCACCCACCGTTCGATGCGGAGCGCCATCGTCAGGCGCGGCGCCCAGTTGACGCTGCCGTACTGCGGGTACTTCGCGCGGATGCGCTCCCACGCGGCGTCCTGCTCCGCGCCCGCGATCGGCGTCGCGATGCAGTGCAGCACCACCTTGCGCAGTTTCGACCAGTCGTCGTCGTAGTCATCGATCAGCACGGCGGCGCGCGGGTTGGCGCGGAGCGCGCGCGCCGTCACCGACTCCGGCCCGAGGTCGACGGCCAGCGTGCGGTCGCCGTCGAACACCGGGCACACCGGGATCACGTGCGGCGCGCCGCCCGCGCCGGCGGTCGCGATGCGGCACACGCGCGCCTCCCCGATGTACCTGCGGATGTGGTCGGGGATGGGGTTCATCCTCACCCCGCGGCGCGGTCGAGGGCGCGGCCGAAGCGCATCACCGCCTCGGCGATGTCGGCTTCCGCCACATTGCTGTAGCACATGCGGATGAAGTTCGCGCCGGCGCCGTTGTCGAAGAACGCGCGCCCGCCGACGACGAGCACACCCTCCTCGTGCGCCGCATCGGCCAGCGCCTTCGGGTCGATGCCATCCCCGAGTTCGAGCCATATGAAGAAGCCGCCCTGCGGCACGCTCCAGCGCGCGCGCGACGCGCAACGTTCCTCGAGCGCGGCGAGCATGGCGTCGCGCTTCCGGCGGTAGATCTCGATCACCCGCGGGATGTGCGCGTCGTAGCGGCCCGACGCGCAGTACTCGGCCAGCACACGCGAGGTCCACGGCGACACGCCCATGTCGAACCGCATGCGGGTCACGGCGTCGATGACCGGCTTCGCTCCCATGATCCAGCCGACGCGCAGGCCCGTCGCCAGCGTCTTGCTGAACGTGCCGACCAGCACGGCGCCATCCCCTCCGGCGAGCGTGAACAGCGACGGCAGCGGCGACGAGCCGAAGCTGATCGCGCCATACGCGTCGTCCTGCACGATCAGCACGCCCTCGCGGCGGCAGATGTTGACTACGCGCTTGCGCCGCTCGAGCGTCAGCGTCGCCGCCGCCGGGTTATGGAAGTTGGCGATCGTGTACAAGAGCTTCACGCGCTTGCCGGCGGCCTTCGCCGCGGCGATCGCGCGTTCCAGGTCATCGGGCAGCAGGCCGTCGTCGTCCATCGCCACACCTTCGATGTCGGCCAGGCACGACTTGATCGTGCGCGTGCTGCCGGCGAATGTCGGCCGCTCAACGATCGCGACATCGCCGGGATCGAGCAGCGCCTCGCAGAGGTTTTCGATCCCGCCCGCGGAGCCGCACGTCAGCACGAAGTGCTGCGCGCCGAGGTCCGTGCCCTCGCGCCGGTTGATGTCGCTCGCCAGCCACTCGCGCAGGCCGCCGTAGCCTTGCGGTCCGCCGTACATCAGCGCCAGCTCGCCTTCGCGGCGCAGTACGCGCTCGTTACAGGCGATCAGGTCGTCGACCGGCAGCGAGGCGGGATCGGGGACGCCGCCGGTGAGCATGATCGGCGCGACCTTGCTCGGCGGCATCTGGCGCGTCGCCCACGGGCTCCACTCCATCGCCCTCCCGCGGAGCGACTGCGCCTGGTCGATGTCGTACGCGTGCTGAGCCGCGTCGCCGGCGGTGGCGGCGGCGATCCACGGCGGCACCTCCTGCTGGTCGCGCGAGGTCACGGCTTGCCCCCGGCGCCGCCCTTCGCGACGCGCGCCGCCGCCGCTTTGAACCGCTCGTGGTGCTCCGTCGACTGGCGCAGGCCGGCGTTGTGCGTGGCCTCCGTGCGGTGGCCTTCGTCGGCTTCCGTCGCACGGTCGACCGTCTCCTTCGTCGCGATGAGCGCGGGCAGCGAGTTCGCCCCGATCAGCCGCGCCATCGCCATCGCCTCATCGAACACGCTCGCCGAAGGCGCGACGGCGTTGACCAGGCCGATACGCAGCGCCTCCTCGGCGCGGACGACGCGCGCGGTGAACAGCAGCTCCTTCGCCACGGCCGGCCCGACGATGCGCGGCAGTTGCGCGCCGCCCACGACGAGCCCGTACGCCGCGCCCGGAAACCGGAACGCCGCCGTCTCGGACGCCACGCGGATGTCACAGGTGATCGCCAGCAGCGCGCCGCCGCCGTAGGCGATGCCGTTGATGCAGGCGATCAGCGGCTTGCGAAACCGCGCGATGCGGGCGAGCGCGGCGCCCATCCCCTCGCTGCGGCCGGCCGCGTCCATCGTCTCGACGGCCTCTGCCATGTCGGCGCCGGCGCTGAACGCGACGTCGGTGCCCGTCAGCACGACGACGTGGACTGCGTCATCGGCGTCGAACGCGTCGATGGCGTCGAGGACGCCGCGGGTCAACTCGCGGTTGAACGCGTTGTGCTTGTCGGCGCGGTTCATGCGGACGACACCGACGGCGCCGTCCCGCTCCGTGGTCACGATGTCGGGCATGCCCCGATTCTACTGCACGGTTCGCCGCGGGCCATGTATGCTGGGCCCCACGCATCAGCAGGGAGGATCAGCTATGGCCAAGTACGTCGTCCTCTACAAGTTCACCGCCGAGGGTGCGCGGAATATCCGCGACACGATCAAGCGGACGGGGCGGATCCGGCAGGACAACGCCCGCGCGGGGTTCAAGGTGATCGAGGTGCTGTGGACGCAGGGCGCCTACGACATGGTCGCCCTCGTCGACGCGCCGTCCGAGGAGGCGATGATGGGCGCCATGCTCAACGTCGTCAGCGCCGGCAACGTGACGAGCACCCCCCTCCGCGCCTTCGACGCGATGGAGATGGGGCGGATCCTGGCCAACACGCTGCCGCTCTCGCAGGCGCCGCCGCCGGCGAAGAAGCGCGCCGCGAAGAAGTAGCTCCGCCGCGCCGGGTACACGGCTTCGGGAGTGGTCTGCGGCCCGCGATCCTTTACGTGCACGTAAACGTCTGATACAATCGCCGAAGCCATGAAGTCCCGTATGCCAATCCCCATCAGGCTGCTCAAGTACGCGCTGCCGTACCGCGGCCGCGTCCTCGCCGTCGCGCTGTCGCTGACCGGGCTCGTGACATTCCAGCTGCTCGGCCCGCAGCTCGTGTCATACGCCATCGACACCGGCCTGAAGGTGCGTGTCGACGACGGCGTGCAGGTGGCCGGCGGCAGCACCCGCACACTGCTCATCGCCGCCGCGCTGATCGTCGCCGCCGCGCTGGCCCGCGGCATGTTCCAGTACTGGCAGACGTTCAACGGCGAATGGCTCGCGCAGCACACCGCCTACGACATCCGCAACGACATCTACAACCACCTGCAGCGGCTGAGCTTCGCCTACCACGACCGCGCGCAGACCGGCCAGATCATGCAGCGGGCGACGCAGGACGTCGAGGGCGTGCGCATGTTCGTGAGCATGGGCGCCATCCGCCTCGTGTACGTCGCGGTGCTGCTCGTCACCACGCTGACGCTGATGGTGCGCACCGACCTCTGGCTGGCGCTGCTGTCGTGGGCGTTCATCCCGCCGACGGCGATCCTGGCCGTGCGGTTCACGACGCAGCTGCGCCCGATCATGATCCGCGGGCAGGAACTGCAGGGCGAGCTCGGTGTCGTGCTGCAGGAAAATCTCACCGGCATGCGCGTCGTGAAGGCGTTCGGGCGCGAGCTGTTCGAGCGCGACAAGTTCGACCGCGAGGCGACGAAGCTGTTCGAGACATCGTACGCCGGCAACCGGCTGATGGCGCGCTACACGCCGCTGATGACCGGCATCTGGTCGTTCGCCATGGTCGCGACGGCGTGGTACGGCGCGCACCGCATCACGTCGGGCGCGCTCACACCCGGCGAGCTCGCGAAGTTCATGCTCTACCTGACGATGCTGCAGCTGCCCGTCCGCAGCATCGGCTTCATCAACATGTTCTGGGCGCGCGCGCAGTCGTCGGGCCAGCGCATCTACGACATCCTCGACGCCGAGTCGGCGGTGAAGGAGAAGCCCGGCGCCGCCGAGCTCGCGCGCGTCGCCGGCCACGTTCGGTTCGAGGATGTGTCGTTCGGCTACGATGCGATCAGCCCCGTGCTCCGCCACGTCGACATCGAAGCGCACCCCGGCGAGGTCGTCGCGCTGCTCGGGCAGACGGGCTCCGGCAAGACCACCGTCGTCAACCTCATGCCACGGTTCTACGACGTCACCGGCGGCGCGATCACCATCGACGGCATCGACATCCGCGACGCGACGCTGGCGTCGCTGCGGCGCGCCTTCGGCATCGTGCAGCAGGACGTGTTCCTCTTCTCGGCCACCATCGGCGAGAACATCGCCTACGGCGCCCACGAGGCCTCGCGCGACGACGTGGTGCGGGTCGCGAGGCTCGCGCGCATCCACGACTTCATCGAAACGCTGCCCGACGGCTACGACACGTGGGTCGGCGAGCGCGGCATCACGCTCTCCGGCGGGCAGAAACAGCGCATCTCGATCGCCCGCACGCTGCTGCTCGACCCGAAGATCCTCGTGTTCGACGACTCGACCTCGAGCGTCGACACGCAGACCGAGTACGACATCCAGCGCGCGATGGCGGAGCTGATGAAGGGCCGCACGACGTTCGTCATCGCCCAGCGGCTGCGCACGGTGCGTTCCGCCGACCAGATCCTCGTGCTCAAGGATGGCCAGATCGTCCAGCGCGGCCGCCACGAGGAGCTGATCGAGCAGGCCGGCCCCTACCGGCAGATCTACGACCTCGAGCTGCGCGACCAGGAAGAGGCCTACGAGCGCGAGCGCCGGCGCGTGGACGCGCTCGTCCCGGGTGAGGGCGTCGCGGTCGCCGGGGGCGGAGGCTAGTCGTGGCGTACTGGGGCGCCGGTCAGGCGGGCGGATGGAGCGGCGGGCAGTGGAACCAGCAACTGCGGCCGAACTCGCTCACGCGCTCGACCGACGGCTGGAACGACGACGAGCTCGGCTCGGTCTACAACCACCGCGTCGTCGTGCGCCTGTCGAAGTACGTGATGCCGTACCGCGGGCGGCTGTTGCTCGCGCTCGCCGGCACGCTCGGCACGGCGATCATGACGCGCTCGATGCCGCTTGCCGTGCGCGGGCTCGTCGCCGCGGCGATCGTGAACAACTTCAGCGACATCACGAAATGGGGCTGGGTGTACATCGTCCTCGCCGCGCTGGCGGCGGGGTTCTCGTACCTGCAACTGACCATGTCCGGCTGGGTCGGCCACCGGCTGCTGCTCAAGCTGCGCCGCGAGATGTTCGCGCACCTGCAGCGCCTGTCGCTGCGCTTCTACGACAACAACGAGGTCGGCCGCGTCATGTCGCGCGTCACCAGCGACGTCACATCCCTTCAGGACCTGATGACGAGCGGCTTTCTCACGATCTTCGGCGACATCGCCGGCATCGCCCTGTCCGTCGCCTTCCTCCTGTACTTCGACGTCCACCTCTCGCTCGTCACCTTCACCGTCGTGCCGGTGCTCGTCATCACCATGGCCGTCTGGCAGAGCTACTCGCGCAAGGCGTTCATCCGCGTCCGCCAGGCGATCGCCGTCGTCAACGCGAACCTGCAGGAAAACGTCTCCGGCGTGCGCGTCATCCAGTCGCTCTCGCGCGAGGATGAGAACGCGCGGCGCTTCGACCAGATCAACCGCCAGAACCTCAACGCCAACGTCGATGCTGGCAGGCTCACCGCCGCCGTCATGCCGCTGGTCGAGGTGATCGTCGCGATGGCGATGGCGCTGGTCGTCGCCTACGGCGGCTACCGCGTGCTCAATGACCAGATGCAGGTAGCGTCGCTCATCGCCTTCACGCTCCAGATCCAGCTGTTCTTCGACCCCGTGCGCGACCTGGTGCTCCAGTACACGCAACTCCAGCGGGCGATGGCCGGCGGCGAGCGCGTGCTCGAGGTGCTCGATACGAAACCGGAGTTCGAGGACAAGCCCGACGCCACCGTGCTCGAGGATGTGACCGGCCGCGTCGACTTCAATCACGTCACGTTCCGCTACGTCGAGGATGTGCCCGTGCTCGAGGACATCGACCTGCACATCCGGCCGGGCGAGACGGTCGCGCTCGTCGGCGAGACAGGCGCCGGCAAGACGACGCTGACCGCGCTCGTCCTGCGCTTCTACGATGTGACCGACGGCGCGATCGCCGTCGACGGCCACGACGTCCGCGACGTCACGCACGAGAGCCTCGCCTCGCACATGGGCGTGGTGCTGCAGGACCCGTTTCTCTTCTCCGGCACCGTCGCCGACAACATCCGCTACGGCCGGCCGGGGGCGACCGGCGACGAGGTGGAGCACGCAGCGCGCACCGTCGGCGCGCACGACTTCATCATGCGGCTCGAGGGCGGGTACGACACCTTCCTGCACGAACGCGGCATGAACCTGTCCGTCGGCCAGCGCCAGCTGCTGTCGTTCGCGCGCGCGATCATCGCCCGCCCGCGCATCCTCATCCTCGATGAAGCGACGGCGAACGTCGACACGCAGACCGAGGTGATCATCCAGCGCGCGCTCAAGACGCTGCTCGAAGGGCGCACATCGTTCGTGATCGCCCACCGGCTGTCCACCGTGCGCAACGCCGACCGCATCATCGTGCTCGAGCACGGGCGCATCGCCGAGCAAGGCACGCACGACGAGCTGCTGGCGTCCGGCGGCCGTTATGCGAACCTGTACCGCATGACGTACGCGCAGCACGGCAACGGCGCCAGCGCCGCGCCGCAGGCCACGCACGAGCCGGCGCCCGCAACCGGCGTCTGACCCGCACGATCGCAAGGAGACACGCACCATGCCCGCAACCGTGATCAAGGTCGGCCCGCTCGGGCCGTACGAGAACAACGCCTACATCATCGCCGACGATGCCACGAAGCAGGCGATCTTCGTCGACGCGCCGCTCGACAGCGCGAAGGCGATCGACGCCGCGCGGGGGTACGACGTGCGGCTCGTCGTCGTCACGCACCGGCATGGCGACCACTGGGCGAACATCGACGACGTCAAGAAGGCGACCGGCGCACCCGTGCATTGCCACGAGGACGACCGCGCGCCCTACGCCGCGAAGGTCGACGGCGCCGCCGCCGACGGCGACGAGATCGCCATCGGCGACACGCGCGTGCGCGTCATCCACACGCCCGGCCACACGCCCGGCAGCATCTGCCTGTTCGTCGAGTCAAACGGTGGCCCGGTGCTGATCTCGGGCGACACGCTGTTCCCGGGCGGGCCGGGCCGCAGCGACTCGCCCGAGGCCCTGCGCCAGATGGTCGACTCGATCGCCACCCGCCTGCTCACCCTGCCCGATGACACAGCGGTCTTCCCGGGCCACGGCGCCAACACCACGATCGCCGCCGCCCGCGCCGAGCACGCCATCTTCGCCGCACGCGAGCACCCCGCCGGCCTCTGCGGCGACGTCACCTGGGCGTAGCGCGGGCCGCTACTCGTACAGGCCGGGGAGCCCCAGGTCGTTGAACTGGTCGACGCGCGAGTCGAACTCCGCCGGCAGTATCTTCAACACCGGCTCCGCCGCATCGAGCATCATGCCCGCGAAGTCCGAGTCGTTGATGCGCTTGTCCATGTCATAGCGCGGGTACGTGATCATCAGCACCAGCAGCACCTCGATGATCACGAAGGCCTTCGCCGCGCCGAACGCCGCACCCAGCAGCTGGTCGGCGATGCCGAGCTGCATGATCACGACCGCCGGGTGCACGAGCATCGCCACGAGCTGCCCGGCGACGGAGATCCCGCCGAAGATGATGAGGAAGGCGATGACGTTCTTCGTCGTCACGTTGTCGATGCTGCTGAGCAGCGAGTCGGCGACGTTGTCGTAGAAGAACCCCGCGAGCACCACCCCGGCGATCGCCGAGACCATGCTCACCGTCTCACGCACGAACCCGTTCTGGAATGCCGTGACGATGAAGAAGAGAAAGACGATCACGATCGCCGCATCGAGCCAGGACATACGCGTTACCTCCCCGTGGGCCGGCCACTTCTGCCGGCGTGCAGGGCCACATCCAGGACATCGGCCATGTCGCCGGCGAAGACAAATCGCAGGTCGCGCAAGACCGACGGGGGCACCTCGCCCAGGTCCTTCTCATTATGTTTCGGCAAAACGAACGTCTTGATACCGGCGCGGTGGGCCGCCAGCACCTTTTCTTTCAGCCCCCCGACAGGCAAAACCCTGCCTCGCAGCGTGATTTCCCCCGTCATCGCCACCCGCCGGTCGATCGGACGGCGCGTCAGCGCCGAGATCATCGCCGTGGCGATGGTGATCCCGGCGGACGGGCCTTCCTTCGGGACCGCGCCAGCCGGCACGTGGACGTGGATGTCGTTCTTCTCGAACACCTCCGGCGGGATGCCGAACTCCGGCGCCCGTGACCGCGCGTACGACAGCGCGGCCTGCGCCGACTCGCGCATCACCTCGCCGAGCTGGCCGGTGAGCGTGAGGCCGCCCTTGCCGGGCATCAGCGTCACCTCCACGCCCAGCACGTCGCCGCCGAGCTCCGTGCGCGCCACGCCCGTCGCGACGCCGACCTGGTCCTTCGCCTCCGCCGCGCCCCAGAAGTAGCGTTGCGGGCCGAGGTACCGCTCGATGTTCGCGGCGCTGATCGTCGCCTTCGTCGCCGCGTCCTCGGCGAACTGGCGCGCGACCTTGCGGCAGATGCTGCCGATCTCGCGCTCCAGGTTGCGCACGCCCGCCTCGTGCGTGTACTCCCGCACGATCTTCTTCAGCGCCGGCGGCGAGAACGACAACTGCAGGCGCGAGATGCCGTGCTCCTCGAGCTGCTTCGGCACCAGGAACTGCTGCGCGATGTGCAGCTTCTCGTCCTCGATGTAGCCCGGGATCTCGATCACCTCCATGCGGTCGCGCAACGCCGGGATCACCGGGTCGATGATGTTCGCCGTCGCGATGAACATCACCTTCGACAGGTCGTAGTCGACGTCGAGGTAGTGGTCGCTGAACGCGCAGTTCTGCTCCGGGTCCAGCACTTCGAGCAGCGCCGATGACGGGTCGCCCCGGAAGTCGGTGCCGACCTTGTCGACCTCGTCGAGCATGAACACGGGGTTCACCGTGTTCGCCTGCCGCATGCCGTGGATGATCCGGCCGGGCAGCGCCCCGACGTACGTGCGCCGGTGCCCGCGGATCTCCGCCTCGTCGCGGATGCCGCCGAGGCTCACGCGGACGAAGCGCCTGCCCAGCGCCTCGGCGATGGCGCGGCCGAGGCTCGTCTTGCCGACGCCCGGTGGCCCGACGAAGCACAGGATCGGGCTGCGCGACGACCCCTTCGCCAGCTGCCGCACCGCGATGTACTCGAGGATGCGTTCCTTCACCTTCCCCAGGCCGTAGTGGTGCCGGTCGAGCACCTTCGCCGCCTCGCGGATGTCGAGCTTGTCCGTCGTCGCCTCGCGCCACGGCACCGCGACGAGCCATTCGAGGTACGTGCGGATGATCCCCACTTCCGGCGAAGCCGACGGGATCTGCTCCATGCGCCGCAGCTCTTCCTCGGCCTTCTGCTGCACCGCCTCCGGCATCCCGGCCGCCTCGATGCGCTCGCGCATGTTGAACGCGTCGCGCGCCGCCGGGTCCGTCTCGCCGAGCTCGCGCTGGATCGCCTTGATCTGCTCCCGCAGGAAGTACTCGCGCTGCGACTTGTCGACTTCTTCCTGCACGCGTGAGTGGATCTTCGTCTGCAGCTCCAGGACGTCGAGTTCCTTCGCCAGCTGGATGCTGAGCTTCTCGAGCCGGTCACGCGCGTCGAGCGTGACGAGGATGTCCTCCGCCTGCTCGTCGTCGAGGTTGATGCACGATGCGATGTAGTCGGCGACCCAACCGGGCCGCTCGATGTTCATCGCCATCACGTAGTTCTCCTCCGACATCGAAGGCGCAAGGCGGCACACCTTCTCGAACAGCGCGAGGACGGCGCGGCGCAGCGCCTCCGTCGCGACCGTGGCGTCGGCGGGCTCCTCGATCGGCTCCACCCGCACGACGTAGTACGGGTCGGTCGCCACGAACTCGACGATGCGGAGACGGCGCAGACCCTGCACCCAGACCTGCGTCGTGCCGTCCGGCAGGCGCAGCGCGCGCTGCACGTTGCCCTCGGTCGCGATGGGATAGATGTCGTGCGCGTCGATCTCGGTAAGCGACGGATTGTACTGCGTGGCGACGGCGACGACGCCCTCGCCATCGGTCGCGTCATCGATCGCGCGGAGCGTCGTGCGCCGGCCGACGAGGATCGGGCCCGCGGTGTAGGGAAACAGCACGCCGCGCCGTCGCGGCAGCAGCGGGAGCAGGAAGGGCGCGTCCTTGCGCCGGCGGGTGCGTGGCACAGGCTGACTCCTTATTCAGGCGCCGCCGCCCGATCGTGCACGGCGCGGCGCGTTTTTTCGCATCGCGAGTGTATCACGCGCGGACGCGCAGACCCCGTGGCGCTTATGGTGATTGGCGTGCGCCGCGCGTCAATCGCGATAGCGGCGCAGGATCAGCGTCGCGTTCTGTCCGCCCATGCCGAACGAGTTGCTCAGCACGATGTCGACGCGCGCATCACGCGCGACGTTTGGCACGTAATCGAGGTCGCACTCCGGGTCGGGCGTGTCGAGGTTGATCGTCGGCGGGATCCGGTTGTCGCGGATCGCCAGCACCGACGCCACCGCCTCGATCGCCCCCGCCGCCGCGGCAAGGTGCCCGGTCATCGACTTCAGCGAGCTCGCGGGCACGCGGTACGCCGCATCGCCGAACGCGAGCTTGATCGCCGCCGTCTCGGTCTTGTCGTTGTACGGCGTGCCGGTGCCGTGCGCGTTGATCCAGCTGACATCGCCCGGCGCGATGCCGGCCGACTTCAGCGCGCGGATCATCGCCAGCGACTGTCCTTCGGCGTCGGGCGCCGCGTCGTCGGCGGCGTCGAACGACCACCCCTGGCCAGCGTACTCGGCGAGGATCGTGGCGCCGCGCGCCTTCGCGTGCTCCTCCGCTTCCATCACCATCACCCCGGCGCCTTCGCCGAGCACGAACCCGTCGCGGCGCAGGTCGAACGGCCGCGACGCCTTCGCCGGCGTGTCGTTGTAGCCCTTCGACAGCGCGCCCATCAGGCCCATCGTCGCGACGGCCACCGGCGTGATGATCGCCTCCGTCCCGCCGCCGAGGAGGATGTCCGCCGAGCCGGCGCGGATCATGTTGTACGCCTGGCCGAGCGCATCGGTCGAAGACGCGCAGGCGCTGTTGATCGAGGTGTTCGGCCCGCGCAACCCGAGCTGCCGGCCGACGCGCCCGGCCGACATGTGCGGCCCCCAGCGCGGGATGATCAGCGGGTCCACGCGCTGCGGGCCGCGCTCGTCGATGATCGTCTCCTGCCGGCCCATCTCGAACACGCCGCCCGTGCTGGCGAGGATCACGCCCATCTCCGTCGCCGTCGCGGCATCGAGTTCGATCTTTGCCGAGACGAGCGCCTCGCGCGCGGCCTTGAGCGCGATCTGCGAGAAGCGGCCGGAGCGGCGCGCCGTCTTGTGGTCCATGACCTCGAGGGGGTCGAAGCCCTTGACCTCGCCGGCCACGCGCACGGCATGCTTCGATGCGTCGAAGTGCGTGATCGGGCCGATGCCGCTCTTGCCGGCGAGCAGGCTCTGCCAGAACGTCTCGGCGTCGTTCCCGACCGGCGTGACGGCGCCGATGCCGGTGATGACTACACGTCGCATGCGGGGCTACGCCTGGTGCTGGCCGGCCGCCGGTCCAACGGCCGCGCGCCCCCGCGCCAGGCCCGCGCGGGGAGCCAATTGTAGCAAGGGGCCGTAGCCCGGACGCGCACCTACGCCTCGATCGCGGAGTAGATGATGTTCTTGAGCTGCCCGCGGAAGTTGAACGTGGCCGACGGGATCAACTGCGTCATGAAGATCGCCACGAGGTCCTCGCGCGGGTCGACCCAGAAGATCGTCGAGGCCGCGCCGCCCCAGTAGTAATCGCCGGCCGCGATCGCGCCGGCCGCAACCTCGTCGAGCGTCATCGCGAACCCCAGGCCGAAGCCGACGCCCTCGTACGCCGTCTCGCCGAACGCGCCGACCGCCGTCGTCGACAGATCGCCGCCGCCGGTGAGGTGGTTCTTCGTCATGAGCTCCAGCGTGCGGCGGCCGATGATCCGCGCCCCATCGAGCTCGCCGCCGCGCCGCAGCATCTCGCAGAAGCGCAGGTAGTCGGCGGTCGTGCTCGTCAGACCGCCGCCGCCGGAAAGGAACGCCGGCGGGTCGAGATACGTGCTGGACTCAGGGTCATCGATCAGCCGCAGCGTCTTGTTCGCGCCGCGGCGGTAGCCCGCGGCGAGCCGGCCCCTCTTCTCCGGCGCGACGAAGAACGCCGTGTCGCGCATGCCCAGCGGATCGAAGATCGTCTCCTGCAGGTAGACATCGAACGGCTTGCCGGACAGCGCCTCGACGAGGTAGCCGCAGACGTCGGTCGCGTACGAGTACATCCAGTGGTCGCCGGGGTCATACCGCAGCGGCACGCGCGAAAGCTTCTCGACGAACGAGCGCAACGTGTCATCGCGCGCGCGCGTCACGCCGGCGGCGACGTACGCCGCGTCGACGGGATGCAGCGCCATGTCGACGCCCGCGAGCTGCGCCAGCCCGCCCCCGTACGTCAGCCCCGCCTGGTGCGACAGGACGTGCCGGAACGTCATCGGACGCGCCGGCGGGCGCGTGCGCATCCCCTCGCCCTCGCCGGACTCGTACACGCGCAGGTCGCGCCACTCCGGGATCACGCGGTGCACCGGATCGTTGAGCTGGAAGTCGCCCCGCTCGAACAGCGTCATCAGCGCGACCGATGTGATCGGCTTGGTCATCGGAAAAAGCGGAAGATCGCGTCGCCGGCCATCGGCCGCTGACGCTCCCGGTCCATGTGCCCGAGTGAACGGAAGTACGCGATGTGCCCGTGGCGCGCGACGAGCGTCTGGCAGCCCGCGATCTTGCCCGGCTCGATGTAGTGGCGCTCGAGGTGCGCCGTGATGCGCTCGAGCCGTTCGGGGGAGAACCCCGCTCTCGTGGGTGCGATGTCCATGTCGATGCCCCTGCTACCGCGCGCCGGCTCACCCGCCCGCCGCGCCAGCACATCGTCGCGCGGGCGGCCGCTATGCGAAAGCGCGCCGCGCCGAAACGGGCAGGCCGTCCGCCGCGTTATCGATTGTGACCCCGCAGGGGCGTGGCTATAATGCCTCGCGATTCGGCGGGCGCGATGCGCTCGCGAGGGAGACAGCTTGCCCAAGCAGAACCGGCCGCTCATCCGCGATGGGCGCCTGCAGGCCACGAAGAAGAAGCGCACCGACCGCAGCTACCTGCGGCCATCGGCCGAAGCGCCGGCGCCCGAGCCGTTGAGCGAGGACGAGGCCGCCGCCGCCGAAGCGCGCGCTGAGGAAGACGTGCTGGGCGAGGCGCCGGCGCCGGTCTCCCCCGCGGTGCCCGAACGCTCCGTCGCCGATGCGACGCCGCGCCGCCTGCCTGCGGCCGCCCGCGCCATCCAGCAGCAGGGCGTCCGCACGCGCCGCCAGATTGACCTGCACGCGCTCGCCGAGGCGGACTCGCGCTACGCGATGCACGAATTGCGGCGCATCGCGGTCCTCGCGGTCATGGTGGTCGCGACGCTGATCGTGCTCGCGGTCGTCCTGCGCTAACGCAGCCGTCCCGCCGCAATGAACGCCCCGAGCACGACGGCGATCAGCCCGCCGAGGTCGCGCTGGAGCTCATCGAACTCCCAACCGCTCAGCAGGAACAGCAGCGCCAGCCGCAGCGCGTACGCGATCGCGACGCCGGCGACGGCCAGCGCCTGCAGCGGCGGCCCCGCACGGCGGTTCGTCGCCATCGACACCAGCTCGCCGAGCGCGTAGCCGACGGCGAGCCCCATGAGCACGCCAAAGAAGATGTACGTGAGTGGGTTGAACATCCACCACGCGACGCCGAGCGCCGCGGCGCCGCCCAGCGCCGCGCCAATGCCCTTCGCCATGACATCGCCGGCGACGTTGTATGTCGGGATGCGGCGGACGTTCGCGCATTCGCGGCAGCGCGCGCCGACGGGCGTCTGCACCATGCAGCGCGGACAGATCGCCTTGCCGCAGCGGCTGCAGGCGAGCTCCGTTTCGACCGTTGGATGGGCGGCACACTGCATGCGTCGATCGTCCGGGCAGCAGGACGGGGCCTCCGCAGCCCCGTCGATCCAGCTTAGCGGGGGGCGCGCGCAGCCGGAAGCTACACGAGCAGCGCCCGGTTCGGCAGCCGCCGCGCCATCTCGAGCAGGCGCTCGATCGATGAGTCCGGCAGCGGGATGTTGCCGGGCAGCGGCTCCTCCGGCCCAAAGATGCCATGGTAGTCGCTGCCGCCCAGGGGAAGCAGGCCAAACTGCTCGGCGATCACACGCAGTCGTTCGACCGTCTCCGGCGGGTAGTCCTTGTAGAACACCTCCATCGCCGACATGCCCGCGGCCTTGAGCGACGCCAGGTGCTTCTCGAAGTCCGGCAGCTCCGCCGGGTGCGCCAGGCACGCCAGCCCGCCCCGCGCGACGATGAACTGCACCGCCTCCTCGGGGGTCATCTTCTCGCGCTCGACGTAGGCCGGGCCGTTGCGGCTGATCCAGCGGTCGAACGCCTCCTTCACCGTCGGCACGTAGCCCGCTTCCACGAGCGCCTGCGCGATGTGCGGCCGCCCGACCGAGGCGTCGCCGGCGATCTCCTGCACGCGCTCCCACTTGATGTGCACGCCGAGCGTCGCCAGCTTCTTCACGATGCCCTCGCCGCGCCCGACGCGCCCCTCGCGCAGCTTCGCCAGCGTGCGCTGTAGTTCGTCGTCGGCCGGGTCGAGGAACAGGCCGAGCATGTGCACCTCGGCGCCCTCGATGTCGGTGCCCATCTCCACGCCCGGGATCAGGTGGTACTCCGGGTGCAACGCGGCCGCGCGGCGCGCTTCGGCGATGCCCTCGGTGGAGTCGTGGTCGGTGAGCGCATGCCAGACGACGCCCTGCCCGACGGTGAGTTCGACGAGCTCCGTCGGCGTCAGGCGCCCGTCCGATGCGGTGCTGTGCGTGTGAAAGTCGCCGCGGCTACGTGGCATCGTGCTCCCACTCCCTGTCCACGCGCTCGACCGCGCGCGCCCTGCCCGTGCCGTCATCGATCTCGACGAGCACGGAGTTGAACTGTATCCGGCGGCACTTCTCGGCGACAGCGAAGCGCGCCGGCATGCCGGTGAGGAACTTTCGGATCACCGGCTCCGGCTCCACGCCGATGATCGAGTCGACGGGCCCGACCATGCCGGCGTCGCAGACGAACGCCGTGCCCTTCGGCAGGATGCGCGCATCGGCCGTCGGCACGTGCGTATGCGTGCCAACGACGGCGGCGACGCGGCCATCGAGGTACCAGCCCATCGCGATCTTCTCGCTCGTCGCCTCGCCGTGCATGTCGACGAACACCGGCGCGCCGGCGGGCGCCGATTCGAGCAGCCCGTCCGCGCACGTGAACGGGTCGTCGATGTCGAACATGAACGTGCGGCCCATCAGGGTGATGATGGTCAGCCCGCGCACGCTCATCATCCCGGTGCCGGGCGCGGCCGCCGGGTAGTTCGCCGGCCGCACGATCGGGCGCTCGCCGTCGAGCCACGGGATGATGTCCTTCTGATCCCAGATGTGGTTGCCGGAGGTCAGCGCGTCGACGCCGGCGGCGAACAGCTCCTTCGCCGTGCCCTGCGTGAGCCCGCGCCCCGCCGCCGCGTTCTCTCCATTGGCGACGACGACGTCGATGCGCAGGTCGGCGCGCAGCGACGGCAGCAGCGCCGCGACGCACCGCCGCCCCGGCTTGCCGACGATGTCGCCGATCATCAGTACGCGCATCGGGTGCATGGTAGCGGACGGACATTCAGTAGGTAGAAATACCCATGCAGAAATCCACTCGACAAACGGCGCGCACCCAGTAGGATCGACTGCTGCAAGATGCTTCGCGTTACGTCAGTCGCAATCGCCAGCATCCTGCTCGTCTACGCCACACTCGGCAAAGCGACGGCGCACCACGACGACAACGACGGTGACACAGGCCACCAGCTGACCTTCTTCGCCAGCATGGAAATGAACAGTGTATTCGAGGGATCCGTCAACGTGCGCGCCGTGCTCGCTGACCGTGCGGGAGCGTTGCCGGCGACGGGAGGCGGCGGGAGTCATTCATCGCTGCGCTGGGTCGCGCTCGCCTCGGGCATTGTGCTGCTCACCGGCGCCGCTATCTCGTGGGCCGGAGCGCGCGGTCGCCGCCGCTCGTAGCCGCTGCATAAAGCACAGAGAGGGCCCTCACCAGGCGTTGGGACACCAACGGCGCTACGCTCCGGCCACGCCCTCGATCTCGCGGATGCCGGCGTCGGCGCGGAGCGCTTCGGCCTTGTCGGTGCGCTCCCACGGCGCGTCGATGTCGTCGCGGCCGAAGTGGCCGTACGCCGCCGTCGCGCGGTAGATCGGCCGCCGCAGCGACAGGTCGCGGATGATCGCCGCCGGCCGCAGGTCGAAGTGCCGCTGCACCAGCGCGAGGATGCGGTCGTCGTCGATCCGCCCCGTGCCGAAGGTCTCGACCGCCATCGACGTCGGGTGCGCGACGCCGATCGCGTACGACAGCTGGAACTCGACGCGGTCCGCCAGCCCCGCCGCGACGATGTTCTTCGCGACGTAGCGCGCGGCATACGCGCCCGAGCGGTCGACCTTCGTCGGGTCCTTGCCGCTGAACGCGCCGCCGCCATGCCGCGCGATGCCGCCGTACGTGTCGACGATGATCTTGCGGCCGGTCAGCCCGGCGTCACCCAGCGGCCCGCCGATCACGAAGCGGCCTGTCGGGTTGATGAACGTGCGCGGCGACTGCTTCACCAGGTCCGGCGGCAGGATCGGCCGCAGCACCTGCTCGATGACGTCCGCGCGCAACGCCTCGGTGGTGATGTCCGGGTCGTGCTGCGTCGAAATCACGACGGTGTCGATACGCTTCGGGCGGCCGTACTCGTACTCGACCGTCACCTGCGACTTGCCATCCGGGCGCAGGTACGGCAGCACGCCGTCCTTGCGCAGCGCGGCGAGCTGGCGGCACAGCCGGTGCGCGAGCGAGATCGTCAGCGGCATCAGCTCCGGCGTCTCGTTGCAGGCGAAGCCCATCATCATGCCCTGGTCACCGGCGCCGGTGTCGAGGTCGTCGGCCAGGCCGGCGCCCTCGCGCGCCTCCAGCGCCTTGTCGACGCCCTGTGCGATGTCGGACGACTGCCCCTTGATCGAGATCATCACGCCGCACGTCTCGTAGTCGAAGCCGTAGTGCGCGTTCGTGTAGCCGATGTCGCGCACCGTCTCACGCACGATCTCCGGCATGTCGGCGTACGTCGTCGTCGTGATCTCGCCCATGACGACGACGAGCCCGGTCGTGACGGCCGTCTCGCACGCGACACGGCCCATCGGGTCGTCCTTCAGGATCGCGTCGAGGACCGAGTCGCTGATCTGGTCGCACATCTTGTCGGGGTGGCCCTCGGTCACCGATTCACTGGTGAGCATCAGGCTGTCCGAGCCCATGAATGTCGTCGTCATCGTTCTTTCCTCCTCGCCCCCGTCGCCGTTGGCTCTTCGTGGTGCGCGTGATGGCTGCCCGTCGGAGAGCGCTGCGCACCGCTATCGCGCTGCTCCGCTTACTAGTGTTGGAGGAGCGGGGGGACACCCCCCGGCCCCCCGTCAGGGGCTGCGCCCCTGCACCTGCTCTTTTCTCGCGCCCCGCGTTCAGGGGACACCCCCGGCCCCCCCGCCAGGGGCTGCGCCCCTGCACCCCGCTCTTTGCCCGCGCCCCCGTTCGCCCGCGGGTGGCGTTGCCCGCGTTCGGCGGGCTTTTTATCCGCGTGGATGCGTCACGCGCACATCGCTGGCGGCGTCGCCGGCGACGGGCGCATCGACGCGTACGCTACGTGCCCGACTCCCACGAGGTCAGGTACTTCTCCTGCTCCGCCGTCAGCGTGTCGATGTCGATCTTCATCGCCGCGAGCTTCAGGCGCGCGACCTCCGCGTCGATCTCGTGCGGGACGGCGTACACCTCGGGCTGCAGCTTCTTTTCGTTCAGCACGACGTGCTCGGCGCACAGCGCCTGGTTGGCGAAGCTCATGTCCATCACGCTCGCCGGGTGCCCCTCCGCCGCCGCGAGGTTGATCAGCCGGCCTTCGCCGAGCACGAAGATCTTGCGCCCGTCGGCAAGCCTGAACTCCTCGACAAACGGCCGCACCTCGCGCCGCCCCTCGGCCATCGAAGCGAGCGCCTGCAGGTTAATCTCGTCGTTGAAGTGGCCGGAGTTGGCGACGATCGCGCCGTCCTTCATCGCCTGCATGTGGTGGCGGTCGATGACGTTGATGTCGCCCGTCAGCGTGATGAAGAAGTCGCCGATCTGCGCGGCCTCGGCCATCGGCATGACGCGGAAGCCGTCCATCACCGCCTCGAGCGCCTTCAGCGGGTCGACCTCGGTCACGATCACCTGCGCGCCCATGCCGCGCGCGCGCGACGCCACGCCGCGCCCGCACCAGCCGTACCCCGCGATCACCGCCGTCTTGCCCGCCCAGAGGATGTTCGTCGCCCGCGTGATGCCATCGAGCGTGCTCTGGCCGGTGCCGTAGCGGTTGTCGAACATGTGCTTCGTGTTCGCCTCGTTCACCGCCACGATCGGGTAGCGCAGCCGCCCGTCGCCGGCGAGCGCGCGCAGGCGGATCACGCCCGTCGTCGTCTCCTCCGTCCCGCCGATGACGTGCTCGAGCAGGTCCGTGCGGTCCTTGTGCAGCCGCGCGACGAGGTCCGCGCCGTCGTCCATCGTCATCTGCGGCTTCTGGTCGAGCACCGCGTCGATGTGCTTGTAGTACGTGTCGTTGTCCTCGCCCTTGATGGCGAACGTCGCGATTCCGTACTCATGCACGAGCGCGGCGGCGACGTCGTCCTGCGTGCTGAGCGGGTTCGACGCGCAGAGCGCGATGCGCGCGCCGCCATCTCGCAGCGTCAGCATCAGGTTCGCCGTCTCCGTCGTCACGTGCAGACACGCGGCGATGCGCACGCCGTTGAGCGGCCGCTCCTTGGCGAAGCGCTCGCGGATCAGCGCGAGCACCGGCATCTCGCGCGCCGCCCACTCGATGCGCAGCACGCCTTCCCCGGCGAGCCGCGCGTCCCGGATGTCGTTTGGCACTGTTTCCGTCGTCATCGTTTTCCTTTCATCTCCCCGGCCCGTGCGGCCGCCGTCAGGCGCCGCGCACGCGCACCACCTCTGCCTTGACCTGCCTCCCCCGCAGCCGCGCGACGGCGCGTCGCGCCGCCGTGACGAACCCGCTCACATCGCGCCGCGTCGCCGCACCCTCGACCAGCCGCGCGACCTCGGCGAAGCCGAGCCGCTCGTACGCGCGCACCGCCGGCGTATTCGCGGGGTCGACGCTCAGCACCACCTCGCGGCATGTCTCGAGCAACTGCGCCGTCACCGCGCTCGTCGTCATCTGCGCCAGGTGGCGCCCGCGATACGCCGCGTGCGTGTACACGTTCCCCACCACCGCGATCCCGCCCGACGACGAGATCACGTGCGTGCCAGCGATCGCGACGAGCCGCCCGTCGCGCTCAGCGCCGTAATAGATCGATTCATCGATCTGCCGCCCCGTGTAGAACGAGGGCACGCCGTCGGTGCGATACAGGTGGTTGATCTCGCGCGCATCGCGGTGGCGCAAGCGGCGCACGTCGCCCTCGCACGGGCGGAAGGTCTCCGCCGTCGTCTGCATCCGGATCATCGTCTGCCGGTGGTCCAGCTCGAAGTAGCGCGACACCGTGTCGACGTGGTGCACCTCGCACGTAAAGAACGTCGAGCGCGGTCCCGGGTGCACCTGCAGCAGCGCGTCGAGCGCGCCGCTCTCGCCGAGCGCAAACGTCGCGTTGCCCAGGCCACCGCGCGAGTGCAACACCAGCGCGCTGCGGTCGCCGCTCTCGGCGCACCACCATTCGGTCTGGCGAAATAGCGCCGGATCGAGCTGCCCCAGCGCATACGCCGCGTACGGGCGGCGCTCCTGCAGCATCGCGCGGATGCGGTCGCGGTCGCGCAGCGGCCGCACGGCATACTCGACCGCCGCCGCGCCCAGCGCGCCGCGCCGCTCGGCGACGGTCATCGCGGCACCGCCTTGCCGGCGCGCTCGAGGATCGGCGCCAGGTCGCGCTTCGCGCCCTCCGGCGCCAGGTCGAGCGGCGTGATGATCGCGTCCGCCAGCGCCGATGCGCAGGCGCACGCCCGCACGGCCGGCAACGACGCGACCGCCTCGCCAATGATGCCGCGCGCATGGGCGACGTTCTTCAGCAGGTTGCCGATGATCATGTCGGCGCTCACGGAATCGTGCGCCGGGTGCCACGTGTCGTAATCCGTCACGCAGGCGAGCGTCGCGTAGCAGATGCCCGCCTCGCGCGCGAGCTTCGCCTCCGGCAGCGCCGTCATGCCGATGATGTGCGCGCCCCACGAGCGGTAGAGCAACGACTCGGCGCGCGTCGAGAACGCCGGTCCCTCCATCACGATCATCGTCCCGCCAGCGTGGGCGCGGACGCCCGCGCCAGACGCCGCCGCGTGCAACGACGCGCTGAGCGGCGCGCAGAACGGCTCATCGAACGCGATGTGCGCGACGATGCCGTTGCCGAAAAACGTCGACACGCGCCCGCGCGTGCGGTCGATCAGCTGGTCGGGCACCACCATGTCGAGGGGAGCGATCTCCTCCTTCAGGCTGCCGACCGCGCTCACCGAGATGATGCGCTCGACGCCGAGCGTCGCCAGCGCCCAGATGTTCGCGCGCTGCGGCAACTCGCCCGGCAGGATGCGGTGCCCGGCGCCGTGCCGCGGCAGGAACGCCACGCGCGCGCCCGCGACGGCGCCGATCACGATCGCGCCGGAAGGCGCGCCGAACGGCGTCGCCAGTTCAATCGTCTCGACGTCCTCGATGCCGTCCATCTGGTAGAAGCCGGAGCCGCCGATGATGGCAACGGTCGCGCGCGCGCTCATCGCGCCACCGCCTCGCGCGTCGCCGATGCGATCGCCGCGCCGTACGGTGGCCGCAGGATGCCGCGCTCGGTGACGATCGCCGTGACAAGCGCCGCCGGCGTGACATCGAACGCCGGGTTGAGCGCGCGGCTCCTGTCCGCCGCGACCCGCGAGCCGGCGAACGCCAGCACCTCGTCCTCGTCCCGTTGCTCAATGTCGATGCCGCCGCCGCTCGCGGTCGCCGCATCGATCGTGCTCACCGGCGCAACCACGTACATCGGCACGCCGTGGGCGCGCGCGGCCAGCGCAAGTCCGTATGTCCCCACCTTGTTCGCGACATCGCCATTGGCCGCGATGCGGTCGGCGCCGACCAGGATCGCCGCGGCGCCGCCCCGCGCGATGATGCCCGCCGCCGCGCCGTCGGCGATCACCCGGTGCGGGATGCCGGCGCGCGCGAGCTCCCACGCGGTCAGCCGCGCGCCCTGCAGCAGCGGCCGCGTCTCGTCGACCAGCACCTCGACGCGCTTGCCCTGCGCGTGCGCCGTCGTGATCGCGGCGAGCGCGGTGCCGCCGCCGCCCGTCGCGAGCGCGCCGGTGTTGCAGTGCGTCAGCACCGTAGCGCCATCCGGGATCAGCGACGCGCCGTGCTCGCCGCAGCGCGCATCTGACGCGCGCTGCTCATCGTGGATCCGCGCCGCTTCCGCCTCGGCCGATGCCGCGTCGCGCCCGGCGGAGAGCATGCGCTCCACCGCCCAGCGCAGGTTCACCGCCGTCGGCCGCGTCGCCACGAGCATGGAAGCAGTGGCGGCCGGCTCATCGCCGCGGCGGGCGCCGAGCGCCATCGCGTACGCGGCGGCAATGCCGATGAGCGGCGCGCCGCGCACCGCCAGGGTGCGGATCGCCGCGGCGACCCCGGCCGGGTCGCGCGTCTCGATGTATCGCACGTCGTGCGGCAGCGCGCGCTGATCGAGGATCCGCAGCACGCCGCCAGCGAAGGTCACAGGTGTCACGTCGGTTGGCATTCCGTCGGGCAACAAAAAACTTCTCGTCCATCGGTGGCAGAGAAGTTAGCTCTCCTCATCTTTCTCGCGTTCGCGAGTCGGACTTGGCACCCGTCTGGACGGGTTGCCGGGCTTCGTAGGGCCGATCCCTCCACCACTCTTGATGAGTCCCGTATTCGGTTGTTGGCGGAATTCTACGGATACGTTATGTGGCGCGTCAAGCCGCCGTCGAAGCTACAGCCGCCCGACCGTCACGCTGAACGAGCGCTCGTACGGCGCCTCGCGCTCCAGGCCGCCGTACAGCGCCTCGAGTTCGGGGCGCGCCCGCGCGACCACCTCGCCCAGGATCTCGTCCGGGATCTTCCACGAGTTGGAGTAGTCCTTCCGCGCGAGCCGTTCGAGCATGCGGTCGGCCCGCTGCGTGCCCGTCCAGCGCGCCAGCGTGACGCGTTCGAGCGCGGCGCCGCGCTCCGCCAGCACGCGCTCGCACGTCTCCTGCGCCTCACCGTGGGCGTCCCAGGTGCCGATCTCGCGGCCGAGGATCTCGCCCACGATGCGCTGGATGATGTAGTCCGCCTGCACGCGCAGTCCCGGCGCCCGGTCGTCGCCGCCCTGGATGATCGCCCCGCCGGGGCGCAGCAGCGCGAGCGCCGCCCGCACCGCCGCCGCTGCATCGGGCACCAGGTGCAGGATATGCACGAACAGCACTACATCGAACGATCGCGCACGGAACGGCAGGTGCGTCGCCTCCGCGAGCAGCACGTCGACGACGTCGCTCTTTGTCCGCAGCAGCGAGAGCATCTTCGGGGAGATGTCGGCGGCGGCGACGCGCACGCCCTCCGCCGCCAGCGGCACGGCGACGCGCCCGGTGCCCGCGCCGACCTCCAGCACGCGGGCCGCCGGCGCGATGGTGCGCACGAGCGCCGCGAGGTTCGCGCCGACCTCCCGTTCGACCTCCGGCGGCAGGCCGCGCGTCTCGTCGTAGACGTGCGCGACGCGGTCGAACGACTTGAACTCCGATGACATCGCAGACCTACACGTTGAACAGGATGTTCAGCACATCGCCGTCCTGCACCACGTACGTCTTGCCTTCCTGCCGCACATGTCCGTGCTTCTTCGCCTCGGCGAGTGAGCCGGCGCCAAGCAGCTCGTCCCAGCGGATCACCTCGGCACGGATGAACCCCCGCTCGAGGTCGGTGTGGATCTTGCCGGCGGCGGCGGGCGCCGTCGCGCCGCGATGGACATTCCATGCCCGGCACTCGTCGGGCCCGACGGTGAAGAACGAGATGAGGCCGGTGAGCTCGTATGACATCCGGATCATCCGGTCGAGTCCCGCTTCCTTGATGCCGAGGTCATCGCGGAACACAGCCGCATCGTCGTCGGACATCTGCGCGAGCTCCGCCTCGATCTTGCCACTGATCGCAGCGACGGCAGCGTGCTCGCCGGCGAACGCAGCGCCGATCTCCGCCTCGACCTCCGGGGCACGCGCGACGTCGGACTCGTCGATGTTGAAGACCGTAAGCAGCGGTTTGTCCGTGAGGAACTGGTAGTTCACCAGCAGCTTCGACTCCTCCTCGTCCAGATGCTGCCGGCGCAGCGGCGCGTCGGCTTCGAGACCCGCCTTCAGCCGTTGCAGGAGCGCCGTCTCGCGCTCGGCCGCCTCACGCTCGCCGGCCTTCACCGCGCGCATCTGCGCTTCGATGCGCTCGAGCCGCTTTTCGATGAACGCGGCGTCGGCGAACGCGAGCTCCAGGTCCATCGCCGACGCGTCGCGCGCCGGGTCAACGCTGCCCTGCGGATGCGGCACCGTCTCGTCACGGAACGCCCGCACGACGTGGATCAGCGCGTCGCACCGCGCGAGCTGCGCGAGGAACTGCGGCGGCGGCCCTTCCCCGCTGCTGAACGCCTCTCCCGGGAAGTCGATGTAGCGGATATCCGCGAGGGTGAACTTCTTCGGGTCGAACAGCTTCGCAAGACGGTCGAGCCGGTCGTCGGGCACCTTCACGACGCCGATGTTTGGCTGTACGCCGGCGCCATATGACCCCGTCTGGGCATGGCCCTTCGTCACGGCGTTGAAGATCGTCGTCTTGCCCGACCGCTGGAATCCGATGATGCCGAGGTCCATATGTGACCCATGGTATCGGCCGGTTTACAGTAGGCGAAGCGCGCACTCGCCGCCCGCTCATCGAGGAGCCATCACATGCCCGCACGCACCTACCACACCATCGCCGTGACGCGCGACCGCGCGCTCAAGGGGCTGCTCACGGTCACGCTCAACCGCCCGCGGAAGCTCAACGCCATCGACTACGAAATGCACGAGGAGCTGCAGGCGTTATGTCACGACCTGCGCACCGATGCCGCCGCCCGCGTCGTCATCATCACCGGCGAGGGGCGCGCGTTCTCCTCGGGCAACGACCTGCGTCCCAAGCCCCAGCGACCCGCGACGTCCGACCTCGACCGGCGCATCCGCGTCGGCGCGGGAAATCGCACGGCCGAGGCCATCGCCACGCTCGACCAGGTGACGATCGCCGCCGTCAACGGCCTGGCCGTCGGGGGCGCGGTCGTGTTCGCCGCGGCGTGCGACATGCGCCTTGCCGCCGAGTCGGCGTGGTTCTCCATCCCGGAGGTGGACCTGGACATCCCGCTCACGTGGCACGCGCTGCCGATGCTGATGCGCGAGCTCGGCCCGGCGCGCACGAAGGAACTCGTCATGACGTGCGACCGCTTCTCGGCGGCCGACGCGGAGCGCTGGGGCTTCGTCAACCACGTCTACCCGGATGCCCGCCTGCTGCCGGAAACGCGCGCGCTCGCGAAGAAGCTGCTCGCCAAAGACGCCCTGTCGCTGGCGCTCACGAAGACCGCCACCGCCGCCCTGGCGCGCCAGATGGTGCCACCCGAGCCCACACAGGCCGACCGCGAGATGCTCCTCCTCGCCGACCTGGCCCGCCGGCAGCGGGCGCGCGAGTGAGCGACGAGCAGGCCGGCTGGGATGCCTCGGCCGAGGCGTACATCGGTTTCCAGGACCGGAGGGCGGCGACCCGGGCCGCACGCTGCTGCTCGACCCGATCATGATCGAGCAGTGCGGCGACGTGCGCGGCGCGCGCGTGCTCGACCTCGGCCGCGCGACACCCTGACGATAGGAACGGCGCCCCTTCGAGGGACGCCGTTCTTCGCTGTTCGCTGTTCGCTGTTCGCTGTTCGCTATTGGCTGCCGCCGCGGCTTAGTCGTCGCCGCGGCTGAATGGCGGGCGCGGGGGCGGGGGCATGGGGCCGCCGTCCCGGCGCGGGCCGCTGCGGCCGCCGCGCCGGTCGAAGCCGCCGCCGCCGCCGCCCCGCGGCCGGTCGCCGCCGCCA
>JAJTXQ010000022.1 GCA_021462855.1 Dehalococcoidia bacterium
AGCGGGATCGCGCGGAGCGCGAGGCCCAGCTCCAGCTGATCACCGATGCCCTGGCCCGGCTGCCCGAAGACCGGGACGGGCACACGAGGGCCGCCTGCGCGCTGGTGGCCCATCGCAGCTTGGGCCGCTGCCTGAAGACCGACGCCCGCGGACGCCCCTCGATCGACAAGGCCAACGTCAAGGCCGAGGCGCGCCTGGACGGCAAGTCCCTCGTGCGCACCAGCGACGAGCAGCTGTCCGCCACTGACATCGCCGAGGTGAACACCATGACCGATTCCCAGCAGTCAACCCCGCCGCGGCCGTGCGCGCCGGGAGGCGCCGCCAAAGGGCGAAGCGCCAATCGCCTACCGAATTGGGCGACGAGATCTCGATGACAATGAACTGATTCCGGGGAGGCGCGAAGGTCGATTGCATCCGCCCGTCCGGCGGGTGTAGACTCTGGGCGGGCGAATCCTATCCACCTCGGTCCCAGGGTCTGGCGCCCGGGGCGAAGGTCGACGTCCACGACCGGGAGCGAGGCCCCGACTGGGGTATGACATCCGGCCATGCTTCGCGCGAGCTTGCGGGGAAAAGTGCTGTGGGGCGTGCTTCCCGCTTTCGCCCTGGTCCTGGTCTTGTTCGCGTTCCTCGAGCAGTCGGCCCATCGGGCCATCATGATTGACCTGATCGGGACCGGTGCCGCCCGCCCGGCCGATCTGGCGCCGCATCTGGCAAGCGATCGACGGCAGCTGATCGTCGCGCTGATCACGGCCCTCGCCGTCGGCGGCGCAGCGCTGGCGGTAGTTCTAGAGCGGCTCGTGGTCAAGCCCCTGCTGCGCCTGTCGACCGACGTCCGCGCGCTGGCTCAAGGCGACCTAAGCCGGCGGTCGGTCGTCGATAGCGCCGACGAGCTGGGGCAGCTGGCCGGCGCCTTCAACCGCATGGCCGACGGCCTGGCCGAGCGGGATCAGCTCGCGGAGCAGGTTCGGCGTCGGAAGCTCGAGTTGGAGGACCTCTACGCCGCGCTGCGTGAAAAAGAGGCGGCACGCGCCCACCTGCTCAAGAGCGTCATCGACGCCCAGGAGGCGGAGCGGAAACGGGTCGCGCGCCAGCTTCATGACGAGCTCGCCCAATCCCTGACCGGACTGGTCATGAACCTGGACGCGGCGCAAGCGGCTTTGGGGGTGAAGGGCGAGCCCGGCACCACCCCGGGGCGGCTCGTCGATCAGTTGACCCGCACACGCGAGATCGTGGCTCAAGTACTCGAGCAGACCCGCCACCTCATCCTCGAGCTGCGGCCGACCATGCTGGACGATCTGGGCCTGGTGTCGGCCCTGCGCTGGTACGCCGAGAAGCTCCTCGCGCCGCTCGGCGCGATCGTGACTTTCCAGGCTGTGGGCGATCCTCGCCGGCTGTCCCCGGCGCTCGAGACCGCGGCTTTCCGCATCGGCCAAGAAGCGATCAACAACGTGGCGCTGCACTCGCGGGCCACGAAGGTTCAGGTTCAACTCGTGTGGGACGACGATCGGATCGCGCTGGAGGTGTCGGACAACGGCCGGGGATTCGACGTGGCCCGAGTCCGTCACGGAGGCGATCCGACGGCTGGGCTCGGCCTCCTGGGCATGCAAGAACGGGCCGAGATGTTCGCCGGCCGCGTCGAGGTGTATAGTGGCGCCGGGCGCGGCACCACCGTTCGAGCCTGGCTGCCGACGAGCGGAGCGGGACGGATCGATGCCGATGCGCGTGCTGATCGCTGAGGACCACGCCATCGTGCGCGAGGGGGTGCGGCTCATCCTTGAGTCCCAGCCAGACATGGTCGTCGTGGGCGAGGCCACCAACGGCCACGAGGCCGTGGAACTGGCTCGCGCCTTGCACCCCGACGTCGTGTGCATGGACATCAGCATGCCCGACATGGATGGGATCGAGGCCGCCCGGCGGATCAAGCAGCAGCGCCCGGAAGTGGCGATCGTGGCCCTTACCGTTCACGACAACGAGGAATACTTCTTCCAGATGCTGCGCGCCGGCGCTTCGGGTTACGTCCTTAAGGGGGCCGCCGCCGCCGACCTCGTGGCGGCCTTGCGTTCGGCCGCCGGCGGCGCCGTCTTCCTGTATCCGACGTTGGCCAAGAAGCTCGTCGACGACTACGTCAGCCGATGGTCGGCGCGCCGAGCCGACGAACCCCACCACGGGTTGACGCCCCGCGAGCGCGAGATTCTCGCGCTGATCGCCCAGGGCCTATCCAACCGCGATGTGGCCGTGCGCCTGGTGATCAGCACGAGCACGGTACAGACCCACGTGGCGCACCTCATCGAGAAGCTCGGGCTCAACCATCGTGCGGCGCTGATCCAGTACGCGATACGCCACGGCTTTCTCGACGGCGACGACTGACGGCGGGCCACGGAGGCCTGGCATCGGGGTAGCGCGCCGCGCTAGATCAAGCTCCCCATCTGGTCAGCCAAGAATCCGGGAATCAACGATGGCGGTCCGATCCCGGTGGCGATATGCTGTGGGTGCCGCCTACACGCCACGAAGCGACAGAAGAGGTTGTCATGAAGGTCTGGATCGATCGCAACACCTGTGATTCCAACCTGTCGGCTTGCGAGTCCTGCTTCGGCCAACTGGTCCGCAGCGGGGTGCCCGATCGCGCCTGCATCCTGGCTTACAAGGATGACGGCAGCGAGTCGATGACCATCTACATGCACTCGGAGGATCACAACGTCATGTTGGTCATCCCGCCCGAGATGCGCGACATGGTCGCCTACGACGGCTGGAGCCGCTACGTGTCGTTTGAACCGGCCATGGTCAAGGGGGACAAGTTCCGTTCCCGGATGCGCCCCGGTGAAGTGATCAAGGCGTAGAGCGCCCGCCCCCCGCGGCTCAAGACCGCTCCGCCCGCGGCACGAAGACCCGTCCGCCCGGTGATGGCGGCGGTGCCGTCGGCACGGACGCCGCACCGCTCGTCGGCACCGTTGTCGGTACGGCCCCCGCAGGGTCCGCCGGCAGGATGGGTAGGCGGCGCACGCGCTTGCCGGCGGCGGCAAAGATGGCGTTGGCGACGGCCGGCGCCGTGGCGGGGTAGCTCACCTCGCCCATGCCGCCCGGGCTGGCTGTGCCGGGGACCAGGCACACTTCGATCTTGGGCATGTCGTCGCTACGGACCCACGTATTGCCCGACGGCGAGGCCGGTCTGGGCCCTCCCGTGGACGTCGCGGCCTTGTGGGGCTGCCGGCCGGCGTAGGTGAAGTTGCCCTGCACCTTGGGGGGCCGCCGGTGACTTCCGGCGGCCCCTCAATCGGCATGAGTGGCACCGATCGCCCCAGGGCATTGGCATGCCGTAGAGATCTGCTACCCCCGGTGTCCTGAACCCGATGCATTCCGTCGATGAGCACGACCAGGACCATCGCGTTGATCTTGCCCGTGCTGAGGTACCACTACACCCCGGTCCACGGCAGCGGGCTGAACATGGCCGAGATCGAGCTGTCGGTCAACTCCCGCGACGGTCTGTGCCGGCGGCACCCGAGCATCGGCGCGCTCGCCACTGCCACCGCCGCCTGCGACGAAGGCCCCAATCGGGATCAGGCCACGATCACCTGGCGTCGACCTGGCGCACACCCACGCCTGCCCCGACGTCGCGGTCGCATGCGGCGAGCCGGAGTTCCTCGACGACGGCCACTTCGACGTCCTGCTCAACCCCACCGTCGTGATCGAAGTGTTGTCGCCCTCGACTGAAGACCGCGACCGCGGCCGGGCGTTCGCGCGCCATCGCCGGCTGGGCACGCTGACGGGCTCCGTGCTCGTCGCCCACGACCGGCCGCAGGTCGAGCACTGCGCCCGCG
>JAJTXQ010000023.1 GCA_021462855.1 Dehalococcoidia bacterium
CGGTGCAACGGCGTCGGTGCCGCCGCAAACGTACGCGTATGCGAGCGGGCGCGTCAAGTGCCATGCGGGTGCCAGTCTGTTGTCAACCCCGCGATCATGGCGCGGTTACCGGGACTCCTGCTCCCACTCCCAGCGGTCGTTCTGCTGGTGAATCGCTCGCAGGTGGTTTACCTCGCCGGCGTGGAATCCGTCGTGACGGATCAGCGAGTTGACGATCCAGCGCGTCGGCATGGCGCCGCCCCAGGTGACCGGGCGGCCGCGCAGCAGCTCCGCGTCGTCGCCGATCGCATCGACATTTCGCAGCACGCGGAACTGCGATTCGCGCAGCCACTCGACGAGGCGCGCCGGCGTGAACCCGCCAGCCTCCGGCTCCGACTGCGCATCGTTGAAGAGGGGGTCCGTCCACGTCATCGACGCGTCGCCGAAGGCGTGGTTGTCGTACATCACCTTCACCGAGGCGACGTGCCCTACGATCGCGCTGATCGATCGCGCGCCGCCGGGCGGGAGCCACAGCCAGTCGTCGTCGCGCAGGTCCTTGAGGTTGGCGTAGAGCGCGTCGAACGCCTGCCCCATCTCCCAGATGATGTAGTCGAGCACGTCGCGCGCCATGCCGAAGGATAGCGCGGCGACGCTACCGGACGAACGTGAACAGGCGCACGCCGGGCTCGAGGGGCGGCGGCGGGACGGCCAGCCGCGCGGCGCCGACGCCGAACGTCTCCGGTTCGCCGTCGTACGCCAGTTCGTCGAACCCGCATTCGATGAACCATGCGCGCACCATGGCGCGGATGTCGCGGCCGGCGCCGGCGCCGCGCGTCCAGAGCACCGTGGCGCCGGGGGCGCACAGGCGCGGCAGCCAGGCGATCGTGGCGCGGATCTCGTCGTCCGGGATGTTGCCGAAGACGCCGCACGCGAGCACGACCTCCGCCGGCGCCGCGCCGGCGTAGCTGTCGCTCAGCGCCGCGTCGGCCTCGCGCACCTCGACGTGCTCGAGGCCGGCGGCGCGCACCGCTTCGCGCGCGGCGCGCGTGTTCCGCGGGTCGAGCTCGATGAGCGCCGCGCGGATATCGCCCGCGCGCTGGTGGCCGGCCAGCACGCCGATGACGTCGCGGCCCTGCCCGGCGCACATGCTGATGATGCGGATGTTGCCGGCGTGGCGGTCGATGGCCTCGCGCAGCCGGCGCTGCACCACGCCGAGCCGTCGCGCGAGGCGCGAGCCGGGTTCGTCGTATGCAGTGTGCCACGCCTGCCAGTCGCGACGGTCGCTGTCCGCAGTCATGCCGCAGTGTAGCGGCGCCGCGCGGCGATCACGGCGGACCGCGCACCCCCGTTCGGTACGATGAAACGACCGGAGATGGAGCAGAGGAGGCGGAGTTGGACGAGCTGTCGAACGACCTGATATTCGTCGCGCGCATGGCGCTGGCGGCCGGGCTCGCGTTCCTGGTGGGCTGGGAGCGCGAGGGCCGCGGCAGCCCGGCGGGCGACCGCACGCACGCGATGGTGGCGCTCGGTGCCGCCGCGTTCACCAGCATTGGCGTAGAGTCGTTTCCGGCGACGGCCGAGAAGCTGATCGCCGGCGTGGTGACGGGCGTCGGGTTCCTCGGCGCGGGCATGATCATGCGCGAGGAAGGCAGCGTGCGCGGGCTGACGACGGCGGCCGGCATCTGGTCGGTCGCGGCGGTCGGCGTGGTCGTCGGAGCGGGCGAGTACGTGATGGGCGTAGCGCTGACGGCGTTCATCCTGCTGATCCTGATGTGGGAGCGCGTCCCGCTGATCTCGAACCTCGGTGTCGTGAAGCGGCACCTGGAGGTATCGGAGGAGTTCAAGGCGGAGCGGGCGGCGCAACGGCGCGCGCGCGGCGAGGGGTAGCGCGACGGCTACCGCGGGTCGACGAGCGAGTACGTGTTGCCGAGCTCGTCCTGCACGACGGTGGACTCAGCGGCGCCGCTCCCGATGCGCAGCGTCTCGTGGAGCACGCGCGCGACGTACGTCCAGCCGGCGGGCGGCGCGATGATGCCGCCGAGCTTCGGCAGGTCGAGCTCGGTGAGCGCGGCGTTGCGCTGCGTGCTGTACGCCTGCATCACGTACACGCGGCCGGTGGGGGCGGTGAGCTCGTAGACCTCCGAGCCATTCTCGAACTCGAAGACGGCGTTGCGCGCGACCTGGCGCTCCGTGTACGGCGCGAGGTCTGGCGGCGGCGGCCCGAGGTCCACCGTGGCGGCGAGGAACATGCGGATCGCGCCGAAGTCCGCCTCGCGGCGGTCGGACGGCGCCTTCTCGATGGCGTCCATGAGCCAGTAGCGCGGGCCGTTGAGCAGCGCGACGAGCGCGCCGTGCTCGGACTTGATCGCCCCGGCATCGAGCGCGGCCCACGCGCTGGCCGGGCAGTCGCCGAGGCCGTACGAGTTCCAGACGTCGGCGACGAGGTGGCCATCGATGATGCGCGCGAGCAGCACTTCGCAGTAGCGCTGGCCGCGCAGCCCCTCGACGCGCGGCCAGCCCGGCGCCGCGGTGGGCGCGGGCGTGGCGGAGGCGGCGTCCCGTGCGTCCTCGCTGCCGGCGGAGTCGTTGCAGGCTGCGGCGATCAGCGCCCCGGCGACGAGCGCGGCGGCGGCCAGCGCGATCGCCCGGCGGCGCGACGCGCGCGCGCTCACGCGCGCGGCTCGAGCACGAAGACGGGGATGACGCGCGGCGTGCGCGCCTGGTACTCGTTGTACGCCGGCCAGACGCCGGCGGCGCGCGCCCACCATGTCGCCTTCTCGTCGCCGGTGACCTCGCGTGCGCGCAGCTCGTGCACGACCGGCCCGTCCTGCAGCGTGACATCAGGGTTGGCGACGACGTTGTGGTACCACATCGGATGCTGCGGGGCGCCGCCCATCGACGCGACGACGGCGTAGCGGCCGTCGTGCTCGACGCGCATCAGCGGCGACTTGCGCACGGCGCCGCTGCGCCGCCCGCGCGTGGTGAGGATGATGCAGGGCTTGTCCTGCAGGGTGCCGCCCTCGCGGCCGCCCGTCGCCTCGTACGCCGCGACCTGGTCGGCGGCGTACTTCCACGGGCTCGGCCTGTACTCACCTTCGATCGGCATGCGGCGATTGTAGCCCGTGTCCCGGCGTTGGGCCATTTCGGCGCGCCGCGCATCACTGATGCCGTTGTATCAGCCGGTGCTGTCATGCATCGCGCACGGACGAGAACGGCGCCCGGAAGCGCCGAATTCGATGTTGCGTGATGGTCCCAGGGGCTGGATTCGAACCAGCGATACACGGTTTTACAGACCGTTGCCTTAGGCCTCTTGGCTACCCTGGGGCGCCTCTATTCTAATTGCTCGCGTCTGCGCGCTCAAACGACGCGCGACCCGCACGCGGCGCTCCGCCCGCTTGCGTGCGGAGCGGCCGCGGCGTGCGTGCGGGTGTTTTCCGGGCGGCTTCGGGGGCGTTCCCCTGTGAAGCAGCGACCGCCGCGGGTACGCTACGGCGGTGAACGTATCCCGCATCCGCGGCCGGCTGCTGTTTTCGATCCTCTTTGGCGTGCTGGTGTATGCCGGGCTGACGGCGTTCAGCGATTTCAACAAGGTTGCCGACAGCTTCAGCGAGTTCCGCTGGGAGTTGCTGCCCGTGATCCTGCTGGTCACGTGCGGCAACTACGGGCTGCGCTTCGTGAAGTGGGAGTATTACCTGCGCGCGATCGGTGTCGAGGGTCTGCGCCGCAGTGACAGCTTCCTTATCTATTTCTCCGGGCTGGGCATGGTCGTCACGCCCGGCAAGGTCGGCGAGTGGCTGAAGAGCTACCTGCTGCGCGAGGTGCACGGCACGTCGGTGATGCGCTCGGCGCCGATCCTGTTCGCCGAGCGGCTCACGGACAGCCTCGCGCTGCTCGTGATCGGTGGCGTCGGCGTGGCGTTCTTCGGGCCGGAGTACTGGTGGGTGGTCGCGGTGATCGCCGGCGGCTCCGCGCTCGCCGTGTTGGTCGCGCGGCACCGCCCGACGGCCGGCGGACTGATCGGCCTGCTCGAACGGATGCCCGGCATCGGCCGGTTCGCGCCGCGGTTCATGGATATGTACGAGAGCACGTACATCCTCATGGAACCGCGCGGCGTGCTGCTGATGACGGCACTCAGCGTCGCATCGTGGTTCTTCGAGGTGCTGGCGTTTTACCTGACGCTGGTCGGCCTCGGCGTCGATGGCTCGCTCGACACGCTGCTCAAGGCGGCGTTCATCCTGCCGATCGCGACGCTCGTCGCGGCGATCGCGGTGTTCGCGCCCGGCGGGCTCGGCGTGGCCGAGGGGCTGCTGTCGACGCTGCAGATCGAGTTGCTCGACATGGGCAAGGGCCCGGCGGCCGTTGGCACCGTGATCATCCGCATCGCCACGTTGTGGTTCGGCGTGGCCGTCGGCCTCGTCGCGTTCACGCTGCTCGCCCGCCGCCTCGCGAGCGAAGGCAAGACGCTCGACGCGGACGACGAGCCGCCGGTCGCGGCCGGCGATCCGGCCGGGTAACGCCCGCGCTGCCGCCGGGAGCGAGAGACATGCGCTCCGCGTTCAACTGGCCGCTGTTGCTCGCCGCCGCGCGTGTCTGGGCGACGGAGATCCTGGTGTCCGGCTTCAACTACTTCGTGATGATGATGCTGGTGTGGGAGCCGCTCTGGGGTGAGCGCACCGCGCACCAGATCGGCATGTCGACGCGCATCGTCTATCTCTTCGTGTTCGCGTGGCTGCTGTTGAAGTATGCGGATCACTACTCGCCGCGCGACCTGTGGCAGGTCGGCGGGCTGTGGCTGGCGCTGGCGCTGATCTTTGAGTGGGGAGGGAGCGCGCTGATCAATCGCCCCGTCCGCGAGACGACCGAGGGGTGGCACGTATTGGACGGATACATGTGGCCGTTCGTCTTGCTCGCGTACGCGTTCGCCGTGCCGATCGTCGGGACGGTCGTGCGCCCGCGACGTGTCCGTCCGGGACGGCGCCGCGCGCCGTCCGCGTAACGCGCGCCGCGCGGCATACTGTCGCCGATGGACTACTACGAAGCGCTGGACTGGCTCGCGACGTTGCCCGACTTCGAGCGCACCGGCGAGTTTTCCGCGCGCGGCGATGTCGCGCCGATGCGCGCGCTGCTGGCGGCGCTCGGCGACCCGCACCACGGGCGGGCGACGGTGCACATCGCCGGTTCGAAGGGCAAGGGCAGCACCGGCGCGATCGCCGAATCGATCCTGCGCGCGGCGGGAGTCGCCACGGGGTACTACATCAGCCCGCACCTGCACCGCTACAACGAGCGTATCCGCACAGGCGGCGCGGCGATCGACCCCGGGGCGTTCGGCGCGGCGCTCGGCCGCGTGCGCGACGAGGTTGCCGGCATCGAAGCGCGCTTCCCCGGCAGGCGGCTCATCGCGTTCGATGCGCTGACCGCGGCGGCGTTTCTCGCGTTCACCGACGCCGGGATGCGCGCGCAGATCATCGAGGTCGGGCTCGGCGGCACGCTCGACTCGACGAACGTGTTCGGCCGCACCGACGTGGTCGTGATCACGCCGATCAGCCTCGAGCACACGGCGATCCTCGGCGCCACGATCGCGGAGATCGCGGCGCAGAAGTGCGGCATCATCACGCCGGGCGCGACGGTGGTGGTGGCGCCGCAGCGCGAGTCCGCGCTCGACGTGGTCCGCGCGACGGCGGCGGGGCGCGACGCGCGCGTTGTCGAAGTCGTCGCGGCGTGCCAGGTGGCGCGCACATCGGCGTCGATCGACGCGCAGGAGATCAAGCTCAAGACGCCGCGCGCGACGTACGCGGCGAAGCTGGCGCTGATCGGCCGGCACCAGATCGACAACGCGGCGGCGGCCGTGCTCGCGTGCGAGGAACTGGCGCCGGCGCTCGGCATCGAGCTGAGCGCGCGGCACGTGCAGGAGGGGCTCGCGTCGGTGCGCTGGCCGGCGCGGCTCGAGGTGATCCGCCGCAGCCCGCTCGTGATCATCGATGGCGCGCACAACGGCGACTCGGCGAAGCGCATGGTGGCGGCGCTGCGCGAGCACGCGGGCGCCGCGCGCGCGACGTTCGTGCTCGGCACGCTCGCCGACAAGGACATCGCGGCGATGGCGGGCGCGATCGCTCCGGTGGCGGACGCCGTCCTCGCGCCGGCGTGGGCGCACGTCCGCGCAGCCGACGCGCGCGGCGTCGCCGCCGCCTGCCGCGAGGCCGGCGCAGACGCCACCGTGTTCCCCGGCATCGCATCGGCGATGGAGGCCGCGAACGAGCGGGCCGGAGCGCGCGGCGCGGTCGTCGCCTTCGGCTCGCTCGCGTTCGCCGCGGCGGTGCGCGAGTATCTCCTCGGGATCGAATCCGATATGATCAGGCAAGCGTTCCGATAGGGGAGAGGCGCCCGCCGGGTGCGCCACGCTCCCGGAGAATCTGCATGACCGAAGCCAGTAACGGCCGCCGCAGGGTGGTGATCACCGGGATGGGGACGATCAACCCGCTCGGCAACACCGTCGCCGAATTCTGGGAGGGCGCGCTCGCCGGCCGCTCGGGCGTCGGGCCGCTGACGGCGGTTGATTCGTCCGGCTACGAGATCCACATCGCGGGCGAGGTCAAGGGCTTCGTGCCGGAGGACTTCATGGACCGCAAGGAAGCGCGGCGGATGTCGCGCTTCTCGCAGCTCGCGATCGCCGCTTCGCGCGAGGCGATGGCATCGGCGAAGTTCGACATGGGGGACATGGACGCGTACCGCGTGGGCGTGTTGTTCGGGAACGGCATGGGCGGCTACCCGGACACCGACCAGGCGGTGAAGGACATCGTGCTCAAGGGCGGGCGCCGCATCGACCCGTTCTACATGGTGAAGATGCTGCCGAACATGGCCGCCGCGCAGGTGGCGATGCAGACCGGCGCGCGCGGGTACAACGCCACGATCTCGACCGCGTGCGCGTCGGCCGGAAACGCGATGGGCGAGGCGCTCGAGATGATCCGCTGGGGCCGCGCGGACGCGATGCTCACCGGCGGCACCGAAGCGGGCCTGTCGGAGCTGGGCCTTGCGGCGTTCCAGGTGATGAAGGCGCTGTCGACGAACCCCGAGCCGGAGAAAGCGAGCCGGCCGTTCGATGCGAAGCGCGACGGCTTCGTGTCGGCGGAGGGCGCGGCGGTGTTTGTGATCGAGGCGGAGGAGCACGCGCAGCGGCGCGGCGCGCCGATCCTCGCGGAGCTCGCGGGCTACGGTTGCACGTCGGACGCGCACCATGTCGTCGTGCCGGTGGAAGACGGCGAGACGACGGCGGCCGCGATGACGCTCGCGCTCCACGACGCCGGCGTTACGGCGGAGCAGGTCGACTACGTCAACGCGCACGGCACGTCGACGCAGATGAACGACAAGTACGAGACCGTCGCGATGAAGCGCGCGCTCGGCGAGAGCGCGTACGCGGTGCCCATCAGCTCGACCAAGTCGCTGATCGGCCACACACTCGGCGCCTCAGCGGCGATCGAGGCGGTGGCCTGCGTGCAGTCGATCCTCACCGGCTGGGTGCACCCGACGATCAACCAGGAGTACCCGGACCCGGACTGCGACCTCGACTACATCCCGAACGTGGCGCGCGAGGCCGGCGACGTGCGCGTCGTGCTCAAGAACAGCTTCGGGTTCGGCGGCCAGAACGCGTGCCTCGTGTTCAAGAAGTACGAGGGCTAGCGCGTGCGCGTGCTCGTGACGGGCGGCGCCGGGTTCATCGGCTCCGCCGTCGCCCGCGTGCTGCTCGAAGAGCGGCACGACGTGACGGTGCTCGACAACCTGTCGAAGGGGTTCCGCTCGATCGTGCCCGAGGGCGCGCGGTTCATCGAAGGCGACCTGTGCGACGAAGAGCGCCTGCCCGGCTGGCTGCGCGGCCACGACGCCGTGATCCACATGGCCGCGTTCATCGAGGTCGGGCGGTCGGTGCAGGAGCCGCTGCTGTTCGCGGAAAACAACATCATGAACTCCGTGCGCCTGCTCGAGGGTATGCGCAAGGCGGAGGTGCCGAAGATCGTGTTCTCCTCGAGCGCGACGGTGTACGGTGCGCCGCAGTCGCTGCCGATCCGCGAGACCGACCCGCTCGGCGCTCAGTCGAACCCGTACGGCGCGTCGAAGGTGGCGACGGAGGCGTTCTGCGCGACGTACCACGCGCTGCACGGCATGGACGCGATCATCCTGCGCTACTTCAACCCGTATGGGCCGAACGAACTGCACGAGCCCGAGACGCACGCTATCCCGAACTTCATCATGGCGGCGCTCGCGCGCCGGCCGATACCGCTGTACTGGAAGGGCGAGCAGGTCCGCGACTTCATCTATGTCGACGACCTCGCCCGCGCGCACACCGCGGTGCTGGGCCTGCGCGGCCTCGACTACTTCAACGTCGGATCGGATACGGGCACGAAGATGATCGACGCCGTGCGCACGATCCTCGACATCGTCGGGTACGACGTGCCGGTGGAGGACCTGGGCGAACGCCCGGGCGACGTGCACGCCACGTACGCGTGGTCCCGCAAGCTCGCCGAAGCCACCGGCTGGCGCGCGCAGATCGGCCTGCGCGAGGGCCTCGAGCGCACGATCGCCTGGTTCCGGGAGCGTCGCCAGTAGCCGGCGGCCTTGAGCGCCGCGCCGTCCCCCGTCATCTCGATACCCGTCGGGCGCATCGCGGGAGCTTCAGCTCCCGCGCCACGTCTGCGTTTGCGCCGGCTGCGCGATGGGCTACTCGCCGCACTCCGCGCGGAGCGACGCGAGGAAGCGCTCTCCGGTGTCGCGCATGTACGGCGTGATGGCGGGCTCGCCGGGGGCAGGGTCGGGCGAGAAGTACATCTGCACGTCGAGCACGAGGCCGCGGCAGGGGAGCGTGGCGACGAGCAGGCGCGGCGCGGACGCGCTCTGCTTCAGCACGCCGTCGACGCCGGCGCCGGGCGCGCCCTGCGCTTCGATCAGCACCACGAGCGGGCCGCTGACGCCATCGGCCGCGCGGCCGTCCGCGGCGGAGAAGGCGACGCGGCCGGCGCGCCGGCCCTGCTCATCTGGCAGCGTCGCCGCGAATGACGGCTCGGGCAGCGTCTGTTCCGGCAGCTCGCCCGGGATGAACGGCGCGAACCCGGTCATGCGCTCGAACGCGCGCGCGTCGGCGGCCGGTTCGACGATCATCATGCCCTCGGGCGCCTCCACGTCCGGCGCCGGGACGACGATGACCTCGGTGTCGTGCGCGCCGCGGATGTCCTGCACGAGCCACGTCAGCACGTAGGCGCCGGCGGCGATGACGGCGGACACGGCGACACTCGTCGCGAAGACGGCGACGAGCCGCAGCGGGTGATTGGGACGAGCCAGCACGGTCACACGAAGATCAACGCTGGCGGCTGACGGCTGTATCACGCGTCTCCCGTGGTGACGGACGTGCTTCGAGATCCGGCGCCGCCTGCACCATAGTGCTTGCCACGGCGCCGCCGCATCGCCGATGTCAAGCGCGCCGCGCTGCAGCGCTCTCTTCCCGGCTGCCGCGCTCTCAATTCACAAGGAAAGGCCATGACCGTCCCATGACCTGGCCCGAACCCCTCACTACCGCAATCGAAGCGTTCTCCGAACGCCGCTTCCGCGCCACCGTCCTCGCCGCCGACGGCCGTGCCGTCGCATCCGTCGACTCGGTCGTCAACTCCGCGCGCATCGGCGCCTTCGGCAGCATGACCACCCACGGCGAGGGCGGCAGCCCGCGCCAGCGCCAACGCGCCCTCGTGTTGCTCGTGCGCGCATCGCTCGCCCACGCTGCCGCGCTGGGCGTACGCCACGTCGAAACGCGCGCGCCGGCGCGCATGGCGGCCTTCGCCGCCCGCATGACCGGCTTTCACGGCGAGCGCCGGCCAGACGGCACGATCCGATTTTCCGGGGACCTCGCCGCCATCCGCACCCACGCACTGGACACGACCGATGCCAACGGCGACCTTTTACCCTAACGCCTATCACTCAATCGACCTGCTCACGCCGAACGATTGCATCGGCGATCAGTTCGACTGCGGCGTCTTTTATCTCGGCGCGCCAAAGAACATGCTCCGCCGCGCCTTCCTCTCCTTCGACGTGTTCGGCCCCGCCGCCGAAGGGCGGCCCCTCACACCCGCCGACGCGCTCACCGCCGCCGACCTGCTCACGAGCTCCGGCACATTGCTCGGCACCACCGGCTTCGCGTGTACGCTCAGCCGCATCGACCGCGCCGGGTACGACCCGACGCGCGCCACGTGGAACACCTACGACGGGACGAACGCCTGGGCATCGCTCGGCGGCGACTTCAACACGCCGACGCTCAGCCTCACATCGCCCACGGTGCCCCTCGCACCCTTCACCGTCAGCAACCTCCTCCCCTTCGTCACCGACGCCATCGCCTTGCGCGGCGGCCTCGTGCGCTTCGCCTTCTACGCCGTCAACGAAGCCCCCGGCACAACCGCGCTCTGGGCATGCGATGACGGCTCCCTGCCGACGCGCCCGCGCCTCCGCGTCACATGGGAAGCCGCCGACCCCACGCCCATCGCCCCGCCGCTCCGAGGCCTCGGCGGCCTTTTGCCGGCGCCGGCCGCGAACCCCTCGCGGCCCACGCCTCCGAGCCACCCCGCGCCCCCCTCGCGCCTGTCGGCGCGGTCCTCAACCGCCGGCGTGGCCGGCGGACACCCACGGCCTACGGCCAGGGCGGCGATGCCGCCAACTGCTCAACCGCCGGCGGCGCCGGCGGACACTCACGGCCTTCGGCCCGGGCGGCCTTGCCGCCAACTGCTCTACCGCCGGCCGCGCCGGCGGACACTCACGGCCTTCGGCCCGGGCGGCGATGCCGCCGACTGCTCACGGCCTTCGGCCCTCACGGCCTTCGGCCCGGGCGGCGATGCCGCCGACTGCTCACGGCCTTCGGCCCTCACACGACCACCCAGCAGCGAAAGGAACACACCATGAACCTCGCACAGATGCGCGCCGCCGTGCGCCAAGACCTGCACGACGAAGATTCCGGCAACTACCGCTGGACAGATGCCGTGCTGGAACGCCACATCACCCGCGCCGTTGCCGAATTTTCACTCGCCAGCCCGCTCGAACAAAAGACCACCCTGCAGACCACGGCCGGCTCGCGCGATATCTCGATCGCCACGCTCACCGACCTCATAAAGATCGAAGCCGTCGAGTGGCCCGTCGGCGAATTCCCACCGGCGCGCGTCGGTTTCAGCCAGTGGCAGACCACAATCACCCTCGACATCGTGAACGCCCCGTCCGCCGTCGAGAACGTCTACGTCTACTGGACGAAGCCCCACGCGATGCTCACCGGCAGCACGACAGTTCCTGTCGCGCTCGACCACATCATCGCCGCCGGGGGCGCGGCGTACGCCGCGCTCGACTGGACGAGCTACGCGGCAAACCGCGTCAACGCCGGCGGCGAGGATGTCTGGGGCCGGTACAAGGCGTTCGGCGACGAGCGCCTCCGCTACTTCCGGCGCGAGTGCAACCGCGTTGCCCGCGCCAACGCCGTGCGGCAAAACCGCATGTACACCACCGACGCGCCATCCGTATTCGAACAGAACCGCGTCAAGTACTGACATGCGCTCCCTACACGCCGACCTCCTCGCCGCGCAGCAGACGCGCTCCTACGAGCCCTACATCTCTTGCACCGTACAAAACACCGTCGAGGCCGTGCGCCGCCTCGACTACACCATCCTCGATACCACCAGCAACACCAGCGCGCGGCACGACATAGCCGTCGCCGCAGACGGCTCCGTGACGCGCGTCCGCATCGACGCGGGCGCGCTCAAACAGCAGCGCGTCCCCCCGGACAGCTCGCCGAACTGGACGACATGGAACACCCGCGCCGCCGGCATCGGCACCGAGTGCGCATGCGCCGCGCGCGGCGCGCGCGTCGGCATGGTCTACAACGTCGGCGTCACCATCTACCTCAAGGAAAGCACCGACAGCGGCCAGAACTACGGCGCCGCCGTCGCCATCATCAACGCCGGCGGAGCCATCACCGACCTCGCCGTCGCCTACAAGAACACCACCGGCGACCTCGGAATCGCCTGGACGGAAGCCGCCACCCTGCGGATCATCATCCGCAACGCCGGCGTCTGGACAGCCACCCTCACCAGCCCCGCCACGTTCGCCACGCTAAACGGAGTAGCCCTCACCTACGGCCTCGACTGGGATATCCTCATCACCGGCACCGAAATCACCACCACCCGGCCCACCGTCTGGACGGTCATCTACGGCGATGGCAACGACGCCGCCGCCGCCACATGGACAACGCCGCGCATCCAGCAGCAAGCCGAGGCGGCCGCCGCCACAACCTTTTCGTGCCCGTTCCTCGCGTGGGTCGACACCTACCGCGCGAATTATCTCGAGACAGCCACCTACACCGGCGGAGCCCCCCGCGTCTATCGGATGTACCTCCAACCGTCGCTCTCGTACGACCACGGCGCGTACACATGGCGATCGCCGCTACCGTCCAACCAAGCCCCGGCGCAAGGCCTCGCCCTCGCGGCCGAGCCCAGCGCCACCTACACCTACGAGAGCCATCCCGCCCTCGTGCAGCGCGCCGACACGCGCCTCGTCACGCTCGACCTGGCCGCCGACGTGCTCGCCGTCGACCTGGACGAAGATACGCGCCGCGTACGCTGCACCGTCGAGCTCAACAACGACGCCGGCCAGTACGCCGGCCCGCCCGCGCCGCTCGCGCTCGGCAACCTCATCGACCTCCGCTTCGGCTACCGCACCGTCTCCGGCAACCGCACGACCACCATGCCGCTCGGCCTCTGGGTCGCCGCGATGGAGCACCGCCGCAGCGGCGGGCGCTCCACGCTGCTCCTCACGCTGGAATCTGGCTGGGAGCGCCTTCGCCGCTCGAGCCAGCGCACCAGCGTCATCCACACCACGAGCCACTACCGCGCCATCCTCAGCGCGATCATGGCCCGCGCTGGCCTCGAGATGACAACCAACGGCTCATCCACCCGCGCCGGAGCCATCACCCCCCAACTCACCATCGACCCCGCCCAGCACGGCCACAGCGCCGCCACGGGCGTACTGCAGTTCCTCGCCGACCGGCTGCGAATGATGGCCGCCTCCACCGTGCGGCTCACCGAGCCCCTCACCGGAGACGCCTCCACATACACATTCGGCACAGCCCACCCCATTTACGGCCTCGAGGTCCGCACCGCTGCCGCGCCGCTCAGCGCCGCGCAGACGTTCGGCGCGGCGGCCTACGGCCACGCCGTCGACCACGCGCTCGCCCGGCACGGCCTCGCGCCCCACGACATCCTCCGCGACCTCACCAGCGCCACCGGGAGCGCCGCCGGCAACACCGCCGTCGCCCACCTGCGGCAACGCGAGCTCGACGCCTCGCACGGCCGCCTTATCGTGCCGCCCAACGTCGGCCAGGAGCTGCTTGACGTGATCACCTTCACCGACGGCCTCGTCGCCTCCGGCGACATCAAGCGCCGCGTGATGGGCATCCACTGGCGCTACGACAAACGCCGCAGCGTCTACCAGCAAGAACTACGGTTAGGCCCGCTATGAGGCGCGATGCCATCCCGCGCGCCCCCGCCGCGCTCCGCCGCTACCTGCTCGCCGCCGGAACGCTGCACCTCCCCCTCCGCACCAGAGCCCACGGCGCGCGCTGGCAACTCGCGCACCGCGTTACGCACCAGTGCGGCACGCCGGCGTGCCTAAACGTGCCGCTCACCCGAGGGAGAAACCACCCGTGACGCAACAGACGCCCGAACTCCGCCACGGCATCCTAAAGGCGTTCGACGCCCCCACCTACACCGCCACCGTACAATTCACCGGGTCCCTGCTCCTCTACGTTGCCGCGATCCCCGTCGCCCGCGACATCGCGGGCGCCGAAATGACCGCCGGGCGAAAGGTCGCCGTCGCCTTTTTCGACCCCCTCAACCACTCCGACGCCGTCCTATTCGCCGTCTGGACATAGCGCACCCCCGCCGCGCTTGCTAGCGTGACGCCGTGAGCGAGTCCGAACGCATCGCGCTGGAGCCGGTCGACGGCGTCGAAGTGCTGACGCTCGTCGACAACGCGTGGGACGCGCTGCTCGGCGGCGACGAGCGCGTGCGGCGAGCCGGCCTCGGCAGCCCGCGCCGGCTCGCGGCGCCATTGATGATCGAGCGGCAACTGCCGGAGACGCTCGTCGCCGAGCACGGCTTCTCGGCGCTCATCACGGTGACGAAGGGCGGCCGCACGCGCCGCGTGATGTTCGACGCCGGCCTCAGCACGTGGGCGCTCTCGCGCAACATGGACGCGCTCGACGTCGCGATCGATGACGTCGAGGCGATCGTGATGAGCCACGGGCACTTTGACCACGTCGGCGGGCTGCACGGACTGGTCGAGCGGAAGGGCGCGCGCCGCCTGCCGATGCTGCTGCATCCGGACTTCTGGCTTCGGCGGCGCATCGCCATTCCCGGGCGCGACGCGCTGGAGCTGCCGACGGCGAGCCGCGCCGCGATGGAGGGCGCGGGGTTCGAGGTGATCGAGGGCCCGGCGCCGTCGCTGTTGCTCGATGGCTCGGTGCTGGTCACGGGGGAGGTCGCCCGCACGACGGAGTTCGAGCGCGGCTTCCCGGTGCACCAGGCGCAGCGCGATGGCGCGTGGGTCGCCGACCCGCTGATCCTCGACGACCAGGCGCTGGTCGTGCACGTGCGCGACCGCGGACTCGTCGTCCTGACCGGGTGCGGACACGGCGGCATCGTCAACATCGTCCGGCACGCGCAGGCGCTGACCGGCGAGCCGCGCGTGCACGCGATCATCGGCGGGTTCCACCTGACGGGCCCGGTGTTCGAGCCGATCATCCCGGCGACGGTCGAGGCGCTGGCGCTCGTGGCGCCATCGCTCGTCGTGCCCGCGCACTGCACGGGGTTCCCCGCCGTGCGCGCCCTCGCCGACGCGTTGCCCGGCGCGTTCACGCTGAACTCCGTCGGCACGCGGTTCGTGCTGTGAGCGCGCGCGCGCTCGCCGCGCGTGAGATGCGCATCGGCCCGGCGACGTTCGCCTGGGGCGCGCGCACGTACGTGATGGGCGTTGTGAACGTGTCGCCGGATTCGTTTTCGGGCGACGGCCTGTCGACGGCGGACGCCGCGGTCGAACAGGCGCGGCGCTTTGTCGACGATGGCGCGGACATCCTCGACCTCGGCGGGCAGTCGACGCGGCCCGGCCAGAACAAGAGCGAGGCGGGGTTCGACGAGATCACGCCCGAGGACGAGATGGCGCGCGTTCTGCCGCCGCTCGAGCGCATCCGCGCGGCGCTGCCGAACGCGGTGGTGAGCGTCGACACGTACAAGCCGGCGGTGGCGCGCGCGGCGGGCGAAGCGGGCGCGCACATGCTGAACGACATCGAAGGGTTCCGCCGGGGCGGCGAGGAGCTGGCGCGCATCGCCGCCGCCGCGCGCGTGCCCGTGGTGATCATGCACAACCAGCGCCGGCGTCCGGCGACCGACGTCATCGCGGGCATCCTGGAAGGGCTGCGGGCGTCGATCGCGATCGCCGACGGCGCGGGCATCGACCGGTCGATGCTGATCGCCGACCCGGGCTTCGGGTTTGGCTGGAGGGAGGAGCAGAACATCGAGATGCTGCGCCGGCTGCGCGAGCTCGATGCGCTCGGGCTGCCAATCCTCGTCGGCACGTCGCGGAAGTCGACGATCGGCGCGGCGCTTGGCGGCGCGCCGGTGGAGGACCGCGCGTTTGGCACGGCGGCGACGGTGGCGCTGGCGATCGCCAACGGCGCCGACATCGTGCGCGTGCACGACGTGCGGGCGATGAAGCACGTCGCGCTGGTTTCCGACGCGATCGTGCGCGGATGGCGCGGGTGAGCGAGCGGGTCTTTCTGGCGCTCGGCGCGAATCTTGGCGACCGGGCGGCGAACATGCGCGAGGCGCTGCGAAGGATCGGCGAGCGGTGCCGCATCGTCGCCGTGTCGTCGCTGTACGAGTCGCCCGCGCTCGTCGACGAGGGGTCGCCCGCGGGCCCGGACTACCTCAACGCCGTCGCCGAGGTCGAGGCTTCGCTGGCGCCGGGGGAAGTGCTGCGGCTGGCGAAGGAGGTCGAACGCGCGCTCGGGCGTGAGCCGGGCGGCCACTGGGCGGCGCGGCCGATCGACATCGACATCCTGCTGTACGGAGAGCGCGCGATCGATACGCCGGAGCTGACCGTGCCGCACCCGCGGATGGCGGAGCGTGCGTTCGTGCTGGCGCCGCTCGCCGAGATCGCGCCGGAGGCGGCGCATCCTTCGCTCGGCGGCACGGCGGGCGACCTGGTGGCCGAGGTGGACCTTTCGGGCTTGCGCCATGTCGAGGGGCCGGAGTGGGCCGGCGACGAGTGCGCGCGGCCGCCGGACGCACGTTGACACACCCGGCGGCGTGCGATGCAATGGGGCGCGCCCCGGAGGAGGATGCTCGTGGAGATCAATCCCGCCGACCTCGGCACGCTTGAGCTCGACCGGCAGTGGGTCCCGTACATCGACCTCGCCGACGCCGGCTTCATGCCGACGCGCCTGACGATCGCGAACGAGGAGTACGCGTTCGATGGCAGCTACCTGGTACTCGGGCACGGCGCGGTGTTGCCGGGGCGCGTGCGCGAGCTGCGGAGCGCGGGCAAGAAGCCGGTGGTCGTCGAGCGCAAGGACCGCTACTACGTCTTCGTGACGCCGCCCTGAAGCGATGCCCCCCAAGAAGAAGGTCAACGAGCCGCACGTCAAGCTCTACCAGTCGGACTGCCCGGCGTGCCGCCGGCATTACGAGGGCAACTTCCCGATGTATGTGCGCATCGGCGACTTTCCGTGCATCTGCGGCGCGACGGTGCCGGCGCCGGCGGGGCAGGGCGGCTACTACGACTACCGGCACGACGACTAGCGCCGCGGCGCGGGAGGATGGCGCATGGAGTATCGCGTCCGCGTCGAGCGCAACAAGCTGAAGTTCGCCGCCGCGCACTTCGCGACGTTCGAGGGCCAGTGCGAGCCGTTGCACGGCCACAACTACGCCGTGACGATCGAAGTCGCGGGAACGCTCACCGACGACTCGTGGGTTGTCGATTTCTCGACGCTGAAGTCGCTCGGCCGCGCGATCTGCGACGAGCTCGACCACAAGTTCCTCCTGCAGCGCGACAGCCGCGTCCTGCAGCTGGACGAGGGGATGAGCAACTGGAAGGTGCGCTTCCTGGAACGCGGCTGGGTGTTCCCGAAGGGCGACGTGCTGCCGCTGCCGATCGATAACACGACGGCGGAGCGGCTCGCGGAGTACTTCGTCGCGCGCCTGTACGATGCGCTGCACAGCCGCGGCGCGACGAACCTCACGACCATCACGGTCGGCGTCGAGGAAGCGCCCGGCCAGACCGGGTGGTGCACGACCGCGCTGTAGCCGCGGCTTCATCCATTCGCCCGATGATCTCACTCGCGCCCGGGTGTGCGATACTTCGCTCCTCACGCGGACCTGGGGAGGGGCGCATGGAACAGGCATATGACGTTGTCATCATCGGCGGCGGGATCGGTGGCGGGGCGCTGGCGACGGTGCTGGCGCGCGCCGGGAAGTCCACGCTGGTGCTCGAGAAATCGACCGTGTACCGCGACCGGGTGCGCGGCGAGTGGATGGCGCCGTGGGGCGTCGCGGAGGCGCGGCGCCTGGGCCTGTACGATGCGCTGATCGCCGCGGGCGGCCACCACCTCACAACGCACCGGACCTACGGTGACCACATCGAACCGGCCGAGGCCGAAGCGGCGCAGCTGGATATGTCGGCGCTCGTGGCGGACGTTGCCGGCCCGCTGTGCCTCGGCCACCCGAAGCACTGCGAGACGCTCGAGCAGACGGCGCGCGCCGCCGGCGCGACGGTATTGCGCGGCGCCGGTGTCCCGGAGATCACGCTCGGCCGCGCGCCCTCGGTCAGGTATGAGCACGAGGGCGCGGCGCATGTCGCGCGCGCGCGGATCGTCGTCGGCGCCGACGGGCGCGGCTCGATGGTGCGGCAGGCGGCGGGCATCGCGCTGCACCGGAACCCGACGCATCACTTCATGGGCGGCATGCTCATCGAAGGCGCCCACGGATGGGACGATCGCCTGCAGGCGATCGCGTCGGAGGGCGAGGGGCACTATCTCGCGTTTCCGCAGGGTGGCGGGCGCATCCGCCTGTATCTCGGCTTCCCGAAGGACGACCCCTCGCGCTATGCCGGGGCGGGGGGGCCGCGCGCGTTCCTCGACGCGTTCCACATCGCTTCCTTGCCGGGGAGCGAGCACATCGCAAACGCGACGCCGGCGGGGCCGTGCAGCGCGTACCCGAACGAGGACGCGTGGACCGATGAACCGTGCGCCGATGGCGCGGTGCTCGTGGGCGACTCGGCCGGGTGGAACGACCCCATCATCGGGCAGGGGCTGTCGATCACCTACCGCGATGTGCGCCTCGTCGGCGAGATCATGCTCGCGTGCGACGACTGGTCGCCGGCGGCGTTCGCGCCGTACGGCGTGGAGCGCGCGGAGCGCATGCGCCGCCTGCGCTTTTCCGCCGCGCTGCAGTCGGCGATCGAGAACGAGTTCGGCGAGGAGGCGCGCGCGCGCCGCCGCCGGGTGCACGAGCGGCGGCGCGCGGACCCGACGTTCATCCTGCCGGCGCTGGCGACGATGGTCGGGCCCGACGCCGTCCCGGCGCTCGCGTTCGAAGAGACGCTGCGGGAGCGGCTGCTGGCCTAGGAGGCGACGATGCCCGAGTACCAACACATCGAACTGCGGCGCGAGGGGGCGGCGGCGGGGGCGACGCTCGTGAACCCGCCGCGCAACTTCATGAACGGGCGGATGGTGGAGGAGCTGCTCGGCCTGACGGCCGCGCTCGCGCGGGACGAAGCGGTGCGCGCGGTCATCTTCACCGGCGGCGCAGACGGCATCTTCATCACGCACTATGACGTCGGCGAGCTTTCGCGACTGTCGGACGTCGCGCGCGGGCGCGAGTCCACGGACGAGGTCACGGAGTTGCACTCGCTCAACCGACTGTCGCTGCAGCTGCGGGCGATGCCACAGCCGGTGATCGCGGCGATCAACGGCGTGGCGATGGGCGGCGGCTGCGAGCTGGCGCTGGCGTGCGACTTCCGGATCATGGCGCTCGGGCACCAGATCGGCCTGCCAGAGGTGCGCGTCGGCATCCTTCCCGGCGCGGGCGGCACGCAGCGCATGACGAAGCTGATCGGCGCGCCGAAGGCGATGGAGCTGATGTTGCTCGGCAACACCGTCGAGGCGAGCGAGGCGGAGCGCATCGGGCTGGTGCACCGGGCGGTGGAACCGGCGCGCGTGCTGCCCGACGCGCTCGCGCTGGCGGCAGAACTCGCGTCGCGGCCGCGGACCAGCATCGCCGAGATCAAGCGCTGCGTGTACTACGCGACCGAATCGCCGATCGAGGACGGGCTGCGCTTCGAGCAGGCGGCGTTCGCGCGCACCATGCGTTCCGACGACGCGTCCCGCTTGATGCGCGCGTACCTGCAAAGCGCGCGCCCGCTGGACCAGCAGTAGCTACCGCGTTACAGGTCCATCCACGCGCTGTTGACGATGTACTGGGAGGTGCCGATGCCGGAGGGGATGTTCTTCACCAGGCGGTTCCAGACGAGGTGGTTGTACGGCGTCACGAGCGGCAGCATCATCGGGTCCTTCGCGTAGATCACGCGCTGCGCCTCAAGCACGGCGGCGATGCGCGCATCGGTCTGCATCTCGGCGCTTGCCTTGCGGACCGCCTCCTCGATCTCGGGGTCGCCGAGCCCGCGGATGTAGGTGCCGTCGCCGAAGGGGCCGCGCTCGGTGTGGAAGTTGAGCGGCAGCTCGGGCGTCTCGTACGGCTGGTTGAGCGCGAGCGAGCACTGGTAGTTGACATCGCGGTAGTTGTTGATCCACGCCCCGAAGTCCTGCGCGTCCTGCTCGATGTCGATGCCGGCGTCGTCCATCTGCTTGAGGAAGATGGGGATGTGCTGGTTGTGTTCGAGGATCGCCGTCCCGGCGGGGTACATCATCTTCACCTTGATCCCGCCGACCTGGTCGACGAGTGCGCGCGCCTCATCGAGATTGAACGGCTGGTACGTCGCCTCGAGCTCTTCGGCGGGGAGCGCGTATGAGCCGAGCGACCATTGCACCAGGCCGTCGGCCTGCGCGTCGCCGCCGTACACGAGGTCGACGAACGGCTGGCGGTTGATCGCGCGCGAGAACGCGCGGCGCACGCGCGGGTCGTCGAACGGCTTCTCGCGCGGGTTCATGGTGAAGGAGATGTAGGCGAAGTACGGGTCGCGCTGGATCGTGGCATCGCCCAGGCTGCGGGCTTCGTCGCCGCTGCCGGTCATGTAGTAGTGGATCTGGCCGGACTGGAAGGCCGTGCGCTGCGTGGCCTTGTCGAAGATGACGCGGATCTCGAGCGCGTCGATGTACGGGAGCTGGGCGTTGTTGTTCGTCACGTCGCGGCGGTAGTAGTTCGGGTTGCGCTTGAGGCGCGCGGCCTCGCCCTCGGTCACCGAATCGAGGCTGTACGCGCCGGCGCCGGCGGCCTTGTTCGTCAGCCGCTTCAGGTCGCCGGCCATCAGCTCGCGGGGCGTGATGGCGCTGATGAACAGGCCGATGCGGTTCTGGAACCACGCGTAGGGCGCGGGCGTGGTGATCGTCACCGTGTCCCCTTCGACCTGTACCGATTCGATGTGGTTGCTGGCGAAGGAGTAGTTGTTCGTCGCCTTGTCGGTCTTGACGCGCTCGAGCGAGGCGCGCACATCCTCGCCATCGAGGTCGCGCTCGGGCACGCCGAGGTCGTTCGGCGCGACCTTCACGCCCGGGCGGAGCTTGAAGATATACGTCGTCTCGTCGGGCTGTTCGAGTGACTGCGCGAGGTCGAAGTACATGAACTCCGGCCGTGTCGCCGACTGGTTGATCAGCACGTTGTAGATGCGCGGAAAGAGGGCAGAGGCGACCTGGATGCCGATGTGCGGGTCGAACGTGCCGAAGTTCGCGGCGTTGGCGGAGACGAGCGTGCCGCCCTGCCGCGGCGGGCCGGCCGGATTGAGCAGGTCGTAACCGAGCTCGGAGCGCTCGCGGACCGTGCCGCCGTTGCCGCCGCCGCCGCTGCAGCCGACGAGCGGGAGCGCCGCGGCGGCCGCCGCAGCCACGCCGGTCGCGGCGAGCGCGCGGCGGCGCGAGATGCGCGCGCGCGCGTACTGCGCCCAGAATGTGGTCAACGCGATCCTCCCGCATCATTCCCCGGCGCGCGATCCCGATTATCTGGGAGCGGTCGGCGGGTGTCAAAGCGCGGTCATAGCGCCCGGTTTCGCTCGCGCTGCCGGCGGCGCGGGAGCATCGCGACGCTTCTTGCTATTCTCAGGCTGGACCGCCCGGTCGACAGGGCACGCCGTTCCTGCGTGCCGCGCGAGGAGTGATTCCGTGCCTGATGACAGCCTGACCGTCAAGGACAACCGCCCCGGCAAGACGTACGAGATCCCGATCACCGACGGCACCGTGCGCGCCATCGACTTCCGGCAGATGAAGGCATCGGAGGATGACTTCGGGCTCATGACGTACGACCCGGCGTTCACGAACACGGCATCGTGCCGAAGCGAAGTGACGTTCATCGATGGCGACGTGGGCATCCTCGAGTATCGCGGCTATCCGATTGAGCAGCTCGCGGAGCAAAGCACGTACCTCGAGACGGCGTTCCTGATCCTCTACGGCCACCTGCCGAACAAGCAGGAGCTCGAGGAGTGGACGCACAACATCACGTATCACACGATGCTCCACGAGAACATCAAGAAGTTCGTCGAGGGATTCCGTTACGACGCGCACCCGATGGGCATGATCGTCGGCACGGTCGGCGCGCTGTCGACGTTCTATCCCGACGCGCGACACATCGACGACCCGGAATCGCGCGAGATGCAGACGTGGCGGCTGATCGCGAAGATGCCGACGCTGGCGGCGTTCTGCTACCGGCACAACCGCGGCCTGCCGTACGTCTACCCGGACAACGAGCTCACGTACGCGGGGAACTTCCTGAACATGCTCTGGCGGATGGGCGAGACGGACTACAAGCCCGACCCGGTGCTGGAGAAGGCGATCAACGTGCTGTTCATCCTCCACGCGGACCATGAGCAGAACTGCAGCGCGAACGCCATGCGCGCGGTCGGCAGCTCGAAGACGGACCCCTACTCGGCAACGGCGGCCGCGGCGGCGGCGCTGTACGGCCCGCTGCACGGCGGCGCCAACGAAGAAGTGATCCACATGCTCACCGAGATCGGCGACAAGAAGCGGATCCCCGAGTTCGTGCAGAAGTTCAAGTCCGGCGAGGGCCGACTGATGGGCTTCGGGCACCGCGTGTACAAGAACTACGACCCGCGCGCGAAGATCATCAAGCGCACGGCCGAGGAAGTGCTCGACCTGACCGGCCGCAACCCGCTGCTCGACATCGCGATGGAACTCGAACGGATCGCGCTGGAGGACGAGTACTTCGTGTCGCGGAAGCTGTATCCAAACGTCGACTTCTACTCGGGGATCATCTACCAGGCGCTGGGATTCCCGGTGGAGATGTTCCCCGTGCTGTTCGCGATCCCACGCACGGCGGGCTGGCTCGCGCAGTGGCGAGAGATGGTGGTCGATCCCGAGCAGAAGATCGCGCGGCCGCGCCAGATCTACACCGGCGACCGCGGGCTGAAGTACGTGCCCATCGGCAAGCGCTAGGCGCGGCGCCCGGGCGCCTGCGTATAGCTCTGGATGATGGCGTTGCACAGCGCCTCGACACTGCGGCGCGCGACGGTGATCTTGCGCAGGCCGGCGGGTGTCTCTTCCGTGTACAGGCTGCTGATCGCATGGCGCAGTTCCGTCGAACCCCAGACGATCATGAGTTGCGCGCGCATCATCTTCTGCATCGCTTCGCGCTGCGAGTGCGAGCGCTTCGTGCCGTCGACGATCTCGATGGTGATCCCGAGCGGCTCGAGTGTAGCCGTGAGCTCGTGCCACACGCCGGGCGCGCCGCCGAGGACGAGGAGCCGCGTGACGCCGTTCTCCTGCATGACGCGCGCGCATTCGAGCGCGGCGCGCCGGTTGTTCGACCCGGCGCACAGTTCACAGGTGGCGCCGGCGACGATCACGGGCGCACGGGCGTCGGACTTGCGGGCGAGCGCCTCGCACTTCTTACCGCACACGCGGATGATCGCGGCTGACAGCGCCAGTTCGACCCGCTGCCGTTTCGATGACGCGATGCCCTGCTTTCCGGGCCGCGTCAGGCCGGCGTTGTGGAGCACCTCGCGGGCGCGCGCGCGGGCACGCGGCGTGTCGTAGCCGAGCTCGGCAAGCAGCGCGTCGATGAGGAGCGCATCGTCGCCGCCCTTGCTCGCCGGCTGCCGTGCCGCCATGGGCGATCCTCCGCATGCGAACTTTCCCGCGCATTGTACGCCGCGCCACAGGGCGCTGTCACCAGGCCGCGGCACGCGCGTACAATCGCCCATGCCGTTCCTCGAACTCCCCGACGCGCGCATCTACTACGAGACGCATGGCCCGGCGGACGCGACTCCGCTGGTGTTCCTGCACGGCGCCGGCGGCAACCATCTGTCGTGGTGGCAGCAGGTGCCGCATTTCCGCGACCGTTACCGCTGCGTGACGATGTCGCACCGCGGTTTCGGGGAGTCCGTCGAGACGGCGCGGCCGCGCGGCGGTGCGGCGTTCGCCGATGATCTGCGCGCGCTGCTCGACCACCTGCGGATCGAACGCGCGCCGCTCGTGGCGCAGTCGATGGGCGGGTGGACGGCGCTCCGGTTCGCCCTCGCGCATCCGCAGCGCGTCGAGCGGATCATGATGTGCGACACGCACGGCGGCATCGAGAGCGACGAGATCAACGCAGCGTGGGGAGCGGCGCTCGGCGCGCTCGCGTCGCTGCCGGCGGACGTGCACCCGGCATGCGGGGAGCGGATGCTGCGCGAGCAGCGCGACCTGTACTTCCTGTACCTGGAGATCGACGCGCTCAATCCGGCGCGCACCCGCGAGGAACTCGGCGCGCTGCTGCGTTCGACGGGCGCGCTGCGCCGCGAGGACGTCGCGTCGATGGCGATGCCGGTGCTGTTCCTCGCCGGTGATGAGGACATAACGATTCCGCCGGCCGTGATCGAAATCGCGGCGAGCTATGTGCCGGGCGCGCGCGTCGTGCGTGTGCCGGAGGCGGGGCACTCGGTGTATTTCGAGCGCGCGGGCGCGTTCAACGCGACACTGGACATGTTCCTGCGCGGCCCGGCGTGACGCCGAATCTGGCAGTGGGAATTGCGACAGGCGTCATTGGAAATCCCGATAGCAACAGGGGTTGGCAAGACCCGGTGGCTCCGCTAGGGTAGAGCCGCCGGGGTAGCCCGGCACTGCCTCTGACACCCGGCGAACACCTTGTCGCGAACAGTCGGCACGGCACGAACTCGTGCCCCCAGCTTCGTTGTGCCCGTTCGCGCCCGGTGTGAGGCGCATTCGGGGTCGAGGCGCCCCGCCAGGAGGCGGGTGACCGTCAGGATCCGCCTCGCGGCGACAACAGAGTTACCGATCCGGTCCGATGTTGGATCAGGAGAGGGAGGCTTTCGTTGACCACCTGGCGCACGCTCCGCCGCCCGCGCATCATCGCCGCCGCCGTATTCGCCTCGCTGGCGATCGCTTCGATCGCGTTCGCGGGCTGCACGGCCGAAGTGCAGGCTGAGCTCCAGACGTACTCCGGCATCAACGGGATCCGCCAGGATGCGGGGCTGCCGCCGCTGACGCCCGACCCCGCGCTGATCGAGCTCGCGCGCGCCCGCAGCCGGGATATGGCGGCGAACGACTACTTCAGCCACAGCCCGCCGGATGGCTGCAACTTCATCTGCCTGATGGATCGCGCGAATGTGCGGTACGCGTACACCGGCGAGAACATCGCGTGGAACACGTGGAACTGGAAGGAGACGGCGGCGGTCGCCGTCGACATGTGGTACCGCAGCCCGCCGCACATGGAGAACATCCTGAACTGCCATTACACGCGGTTCGGCACCGGCGTAGCCGAGGGCCCCGGCGGCAAGATCTACTACACGATGCTGTTCGAAGGAAACGCGGCATGCTGATCCTGATCCCCGCGCCATTCGTGCCGCGCGCGCCGGCGCCGAGGCGCCGCCCGCGCCGGTAGTTCCTCGCCCGGTGCCGCGCTACACTTCCGCGCACAGCGCACCGGTGCGTGCGCGCGGGGGCGCTCCGTGGAAGGCCATCTGTACCACCGCACGACGCTCGACAACGGCCTGAGGGTCCTCTCCGCGCCGATGCCGGGCACGCGGTCCGTCGCCGTCGGCGTGTACGTCGGCACGGGCTCGCGGTACGAGACGCCGGAGGAAGCCGGACTCTCGCACCTGCTCGAACACCTGCTGTTCAAGGGCACGCCGAAGCGCCCCTCGGCGCCGGAGATCTCGGAGCTGATCGAGGGCGTGGGCGGCGTGCTGAACGCGAGCACCGACCGCGAGCTGACCGTGTACTACGCGAAGGTCGCCCGCATGCACTTCGACCGCGCGGCGGACGTGCTGACCGACATGGTGCGCAACCCGCTCATCGCCGCCGAGGAGCTCGAGAAGGAGCGCAAGGTGGTGATCGAGGAGCTGGCCTCGATCGAGGACTCGCCATCGCAGATCGTCGATGTGCTGCTCGATGCGACGATGTGGCCGGACCAGCCGCTCGGGCGCGACGTCGCGGGGAGCGAGGCGTCGGTGTCGGCGCTCACGCGCGAGTCGACGCTCGACTACCTGCGCCGGCAGTACGTGCCGAACAACATCTGCATCGCCGTCGCCGGCGCGATCGAGCACGATGAAGTCGTCGAGGCGATCGGGGGCCCGCTCGGCGACTGGGCGCGCGGGACGCCGGGCTCGTACTTCCCGGCGGTCAACGGGCAGCAGTCGGCGCGCATTGCCCTGCAGCACAAGAAGACGGAGCAGGCGCATTTCGAGATCGCGGTGCACGGGCTGTCGAGCCAGGACCCGGACCGCTTCGCGCTCGACCTCATCAGCGTCGTCCTCGGCGAAGGGATGAGTTGCCGTCTGTTCATCGAGCTGCGCGAGAAGCGGGCGCTGTGCTATGACGTCCACAGCTACGCCAGCCACTATCTGGATGCCGGCTCGTTCGCCGTCTACGCCGCCGTCGACCCCCAGCGCGCGGTAGAAGCGGCAGGCGCGGCGCTCGAGGAGCTCGAGAAGGTGCGCGCGCACGGCGTCACCGACGGGGAGCTGCTCAAGGCGAAGGAGCTGTCGAAGGGCCGCCTGCTGCTGCGGATGGAGGACACGCGCGCCGTCTCCGGCTGGCTCGGCGGGCAGGAGATGATCAATGGCTTCGTCCGCTCACCCGACGAGGTCGTGGCGCTGATCGACGCCGTGACGCCAGACGACGTCCGCCGCATCGCCGGCCAGCTGTTCGACCGCGCCCGCATGACGATGGCGATCGTCGGTCCCTACCGCAGCGGCCGCCGGTTTGCCCCGCTGCTGAAGTAGCGCCCCCGCGTACGCACGCATCTGGCCGTTGTAACCTTTCCCTGCGTCTCCGCGTCTAACGGATCGAAAGGGGAGTGGGCGTGGAATCTCGGGGCACCGGCGGAGCGCTTGCGCTGCTGGAGCGCGCGAAGTCCGGCGACCGCGACGCTTTTGGCGCGCTCGCCGAGGAGCACCGCGACGGCCTCCTGCGCCTCTGCTTCAAGATGACCGGATCGCACGAAGAGGCGGAGGACCTCGTCCAGGAGACGCTGCTCCGCGCCTACCAGCACATCGCCGAGTTCGAGCTGCGGGCGTCGCTGTCGACGTGGCTGTACCGCATCGCCACGAACGCCTGCCTGGACCAGCAGCGCGGCAAGAAGCCGTGGGACATGGACAAGCGGTGGCAGTGGTTCCGCGAGAACGGCGAGCTCGTGGACCAGGTCGAGCAGAACATGTTCATCTCGCCGGAGCGGGCGGTCGAGGTGAAGGAAGTCGCGGCCACGTGCATCAACTGCATCACCATGTCGCTGCCGGCGAAGCAGCGTGCCGCGATCGTGCTGTGTGACCAGGCCGGCCTCTCGCGCGAGGAGGCGGCGCGCGCGATCGGCGCATCGGTCGCGTCGGTGAAGACGGAGCTCCACCGCGCGCGCAAGGCGATGACCGAGGTCTTTGAGCACCACTGCCAGCTCGTCGACCCGAAGAACGAGTGCAACGGCTGCAGCCGCATGGGCCGCGTGCGCCAGGCGCAGCGCCTCCGCGAGCGCGGGGAAGGAGACACGGCGTGAACTGCGAATCGGCCGATGCTCTGCTGTCCGACCTCATCGACGGCGAGCTTTCGCGGGACGATCGCGTCGCCGTCGAGGCGCACGTCGCCTCGTGCGAGCGATGCGCGCGCGCGCTGCACCAGTTGAAGCGCACGGTGCGCTTCGTGCGGACGAACGCCGGCCCGGAGCTGGCGCCCGGCACGCCCGGCGGCACCTACATGGAGATGACGCGCGCGATGTCCGACACGTCGTTGCGCGGCGATGCGGAGCGCGTGCTGCGCGACGCCGGGGCGGCGAAGCCCGCCGCGGAAGGAGATGCGCGATGAACGACGACGTGGTGGTCATCGGCGGCGGCATGGCGGGACTCGCGACGGGCGCGCTGCTCGCGAAGCGCGGCTACGGCGTGACGGTGATCGAGAAAGGGAACCAGGCGGGCGGGCGGGCCTACACGTACGCCGACCAGGGGTTCACGCTCAACTATGGCCCCCACGCGATGTACCGGCCGGACACCGGCGCGCTCGGCGAGGTCCTCGCCGCGCTCGGGCACGCCCCGCTGCCATATGGCCGCCCGGACCCGTTGCGCACGTACTGGTCCGATGGCGAGCGCTGGGGCGCGATCGGCGCGAAACCACAGCAGCTGATGTCGACGAAGCTCTTTGGCCTGCGGCAACGGCTCTCGCTGGCGAAGGTGATGGCCACGCTGCGCATGGCGAACATCGATCGTATCGATGCGGAAGTCACGTTTGGGGAATGGGTCGACAGGCAGACGCCGGATGCGGCGGTGCGGCGGTTCCTGCGCGCGCTCGCGACGGTGAACTCATACGCGCGCCCGGCTGGCGACCTGGAGGCGCGCTTCTTCATCGGCCACCTGCAGCGCAACCTCTTCGCGAAGGACTACGTCGGCTATATGGATGGCGGCTGGGCGAGCGTCTACCGCGTGTTCGCGGACGAGATCCGCGCGTCCGGCGGCACGGTCGTTACGGGCACGGCCGCGCGGGAGATCGAAGTGCGCGACGGCGCCGTCGCGGCGGTGATGGCGGGCGGGACGCGCTACGAGGCGCGCGCGTTCGTCTGCGCGGTGCCGCCGCAGGATGCGATGGCGCTGGTGGAGGGAGGACCGTTCGCTGCGGAACTCGCCCGCTGGTCATCGATGCAGGACGTGCGCGCGTGCTGCATCGACCTCGGATTCTCGCGCCGGCTGCGGACCGACCTGACGCTCGTGTTCGACGTCGAGCGCGACCTGTACTACAGCCTGCACTCCGAGGTGACGCCGGGGCTGGCGCCGCCCGGCGGTCAGCTGCTGCACGCGATGGCGTACCTGTCGGCCGCGGAGGCGGCGAGCGATGCGCTGGCCGAGGCTCGGCGCCACGAGCTGCTCGCCGGGCTCGACCGCTTCTTCCCGGGGTGGCGGGAGGCGACGGTCGTCGAACGCACGCTGCCGAGCGCCCGCGTGTCGCCGTTGCGCCGCACGCCGGGGCACGCGGGCGTGCCGCTGCGCTCGCGGTCGGCGGCGAACCTGTACTTCGCGCACGACGGCCGCGACCTGCCGTACGCGCTCGCGGAGACGTTGCTCCGCGCGGCGATGGAGGTGGCGGCGGCGATCGGCGCGGCGCCCCCGCCGGGCGCGGCCGGGGCGAAGGCCGCCGCGGCCGTGGCATAGGGCGTTCGCCGGCGCAGCGGACGCGCGCCTCACTGGCGTTGGGCGTCGATCCGCCGGCGCGGCCACCTCCGCGAGGCGCGGATCTGCGCGGCGTCGGGCGGGCGCTTACTCCGGCAGGGAGACGCGGCCACGGCGCACGCGCACAAGGCCCTGCGCCTCGAGCGCGGTGAGCCACGCGGCCACCTCGCCGGGCGCGGGTGGCGTGTGCCCGTTGGCGATGCGGGACGGCAGCGCGCCGATGCGGAGCGACGCGCCGGGCGGTAGCGACCGCAGAACGTCGATGATCCGGCCGCGGAAGTAACGCGGCGACCCTTCGTATCTTGTCTGCGGCCGGGCGCGATACGACGCCCGCGTGTCGGCGGCGCGCGGCGCGCCAGCCGCCTCGCGCGAGGGGCACCAGCGCGCGACGGCGCAGTCGCCGCACTTCGGGCGTGGCGTGCAGACGCGCGCGCCGTAGTCCATCAGGGCCTGGTTCCAGCGCGCGGGCGCCGTGGCGGCCATCGCCGCATCGGCGATGCGCTGCAGCGCCGCGCCATCGAGCGACGGGTCGCCGGCGAGCCGCGCAAGCACGCGCCGCACGTTGGTGTCGACGCACGCCGCCGGCTCGCCGAAGGCGAACGAAGCGACGATGGCCGCCGTGAACGGCCCGATGCCGTCGATCCGCGCGAGGCCCAGCGCATCTCGCGGCCAGCCGTTGGCGGCGATCGCCCGGGCCGCGCGATGCAGGCGCACGGCGCGCTGGTTGTAACCCATCCCGGTCCATGCACGGATGACGTCGCCCGGCGAAGCGGCGGCGAGCGCCCCTATCGTCGGGAACGCGGCGGTGAAGCGCGCGAACGAGGGCATCACGCGCGACATCTGCGTCTGCTGGGCCATGACGGCGGCGACGAGGCACGCGTACGGGTCGCCGGATTCGCGCCACGGTGCGCGCAGGCCGTGCGCCTCGTGCCAGCGCAGCAGCGCGCGCTGCACGGCGCGGAGGTTGCGGATCGGTGGCCGGCTCACCGCCGGAGTATAGCCGCGGAAAAACGGATGAGACGGGGGTGTACCCCGTCTCATGAAGAAGGAAGCGAGCCGATGGATCCACGCGCGGCCGCCGTCCGCCGACTCGATGGCAGCGTACTGCCGCCGCGGCGCGCACGTTGTTTCGAACCCGTGACGGCGTGCCGATGGCCGGCGGTTGCCCGCCGCCCCGGCGCCGCCTACGATCCGCGCATGACCGAGCAGATCTCGCCGCACGTGACCAGCCTGCACGTCCCGCTGGCGTGGTTCCCGCAGCCGTACCCGCCGAATGTGTTCCTGGTCGCCGACGGCGGCGAGGCGGCGATCATCGACAGCGGGTTCGGCGACGACGAGTCGTACAACAAGCGCATCGAGGTGCTGACGGCGGCGGGCGCGCCGAAGCTCAAGTACATCATCATCACGCACCACCACTACGACCATTCGAGCGGCGCGCACCGCCTGCGCGAGGCCACCGGCGCGCAGATCGTGCTGCACGCCGACGAGGTCGACCTGCTGCTGAACCCGAAGGCGGAGACCGGCGATTTCGAGATACCGGAGGACCAGAAGGAAGCGCGCGAGATGGCGGCGAAGTGGCGCGCCGAGGCGGCAAAGGCCACGCCGGATGTCCGCGTACGCGATGGCGATGTGCTCCGCGTCGGCGGGCTGCGGCTGCGGTGCATCCACGCGCCGGGCCACACCGACGGGCACCTCTGCGTGTACCTCGAAGAGGACGGCGTGCTGTTCGCCGGCGACAACGTGCTCGGTGTCGGCACGGCGGCGATCGCGCCGCCGCCGCACGGCGACATGGCGCTCTACATCGCGTCGCTGCGGATGATGCAGGACGTCGGCGCGGCGCTGCTGGCGCCGGGGCACGGGCCGGTGGTCAAGGACCCCGTGCGCAAGATCCAGGAGTTGATCGATCACCGCCAGCAGCGCGAGGACCAGGTCGTCGCGCTGATCGCGTCCGGAAAGGACACGGCGAAGTCGCTCGTGAAGGCGATTTACCCGGAGCTCGACAAGCGGCTGCTGTTGATGGCGACTGGGCAGGTGCTCGCGCACCTGCACAAGCTGCAGGCCGAGGGCAAGGTGTCGCTCGAGGGGAGCGGCGCGGAGACGCGCATCATCGCGCGCTGAGGCTGCGTCAGTAGTCGGGAAGACGCGCGTTTCCCGGCCCCGGGGGAGATGCAAGCTGCCCGCGGTTGCGCTCCTCGAGCGCGTCGAGCACCTCCAGCGCTTCTTCGAGCGTGAACTCCTCGTCGATGCCGGCGAGCGCTTCCTCGAGCGTGCGCTGGACGCCGGCCGGCGGCGGGGCCGCGGTGCCGCCGGGCTGCGGCGTGGAGAACGCGGGCTGGTCGGGCGCGGGCGTGCCCGAAGCGCCGGGTGTGCCGGCTCCCGGCGTCGCGGCGCCCGGCGTGGCGCTGCCTTCACCTCCGCCGTTCTCACCTTCGCCCTCACCGGGCTCGGCGGATGGCGTCGGCGTCGGCGCTGCGGGCGTGGGGCTGAGCATCGCCAGCACCAGTTCGAGGTTGTGCTTCGCGTCGGCGTCGCCCGGGTCGGCGAGGAGCGCGCGCTTGTACGCGGCTGCGGCCTCGCGCAGGTCGCCGCTGGCGACGTGGTGGTTGCCGAGCGCGTACTCGGCCTTCGCTACGAGCGCGCGCTCGCCGGAGGGCAGCGCGCGGCGCGTCTCCTCGATCGCGCTTGCGAATTCGCCCTTGCGGTTGAACGCATTGCCGGCGTTGTAGTGCGCCTCGCCGCGGCCGGGCGCCTGCGCGGCGGCGGTCGCGTAGGCGGCGATGGCGCCGTCGTAGTCCTCGGCGGCGTAGCGGTCGTTGCCGCGCCGGTTGCTTTCGGCGGCATCGCCCGCGCAGATGGCGCCGGCCAGCAGGCCGCCGGCGAGCAGCGGCCACGCGCGCGTGCGTCCGCGCGCCGCCGCCGCGCCGAACGCCGGGAGGAGCATCGCGAGCGCGGCGGCGGCGAGCGCCACGGCGGCGAATGGCTGGAAGCGCTCCGTGCGCGCGGGAGCCTCGCGCTCGGCGAAGGTCGTCGCGGCCAGCGAGTCGAACTCGGCGGCGAGCGACGCCAGGGGGCGGCCTTCACCGGCGAGCGCGATGTACCGGCCGCCGCCGCCGCCGGCGATGCCGCGCAGCGCGTCCTCGTCGAGCCGCGTCAGCACCGGGCTGCCGTCGGGCCCGAGGCGCGGCGCCGTCGCGCCGGTCTGCCGGTCGATGTCGAGCACGGGCGCGCCGGTTGCGGTGCCGGCGCCGGCGCTGTAGATGCGGATGCCATCGCGGCGGGCTGCGGCGAGCGCTTCGCTGATCCCGCCGCGGTGGTCCTCGCCGTCGGAGATGATGAGCATGGCGCGCGTGTCCGCGCGGCCGGTCGACAGCAGGGTGTGCGCCTCGGTGATCGCGGCGCCGAGGTCCGAGCCCGGGTCGACGAGCCCGCGCTCGCGGTCGACGCCTTCGACGATGCGCGCAACGGCGGCCAGGTCGGCGGAGATCGGCGAGCGCACGAACGTCTGACCGGCGAAGATCACCAGCCCGGCGCGGTCGCCGTCCATCCGCTCGAGAAGAGCGATGAGCTCCGCCTGCGCGCGCGCCAGGCGCGATGGCTCAGCGTCGGTCGCCAGCATGCTCTGCGACACGTCGAGCACCGCGACGAAGTCGATGCCGCGGTCCTGCACGCGCGCATCCTCGTCACCGAACTGCGGGCGGGCGGCGGCGAACGCGGCGAACGCTGCCGCGACGAGCAGCAGCGCGAGCGATACGACGGGCGCGCCGCCGCGGTCGGGCGCCGCGCCGAACCGCGCTCGGGCGGCGGTGCGCCAGCGCATCCACGCCAGCAGCGCGAGGGCGGCGAGCGCGACCGGCGCCAGCAGCGCGAGGTAGCCCGGCGCCCCGAACGTCACGCGTACCTCCTCGCGAGCGTGGTGCGGAGCGCGACTTCGGCGAGCAGCGCGGCCGCGGCGGCGGCGAGCAGCAGCGGCGCCATCTCGGCGAACCGCGTGAACGTGCGGCCTTCGATACGCGACGTCTCGAGGCGGTCGATCGTCGCGTACACCTCGGCGAGCGATGCGGTGTCCTCGGCGCGGCTGTAGGTGCCGCCGGTGATGCCGGAGATCTCGCGCATCGACGCCTCGTCGACGTTCGCGTTGCCGCGGCCGAACTGGTCACCGGCGCCGACCACGCCCACGGTGTACACGCGGATGCCGAGCCGTTCGGCGATGCGCGCGGCGGCGAGCGGCTGCACCTCGCCGGCGTTGTTCTCGCCGTCGGTCATGAGGATGACGATGCGGCTCGCCGCGCCGGAGCCGCGCAGCACGTTGACCGATTCGCCGAGCGCCGTGCCGATCGCCGTGCCGTCGAGCAGGCGCACGCGGTCGGCGCGGTCGACGGACTGCGCGAGCGCGTCGTAATCCGTCGTCAGCGGGCTGAGGGTGATGCTCGACCCCTGGAACGCGACGAGGCCCACGCGGTCGCGCTCCCGCGACTGCACGAAGCCGGTGAGCACGCGCTTCGCCGCCTGCAGGCGGTTCGTGGATCCGGCGAACGTCGCCGTCATCGATGACGAGACATCGAACGCGAGCACGATGTCGATGCCCTCGCCCTGCGTCTCGCCGCTGGCGCTGCCGCGCTGCGGCCGGGCGAGCGCGAACACGAGCAGCACGGCCGCGACGAGGCGCAGCGCCGGCGCGAGGGCGTCGAGCCGCATGCGCCACGTCGGGCCGGCGCGGCGGATGCCGGCGAGCGATCCGAAGCCCACGGCGCCGGCGCGGCGCGCGGCCCACGCCCACGCGGCGACCGCGACGAGGGGCGCGAGCAGGAGCAGCAGCCACGGGTCGGCGAAGCGCAGGCCGTCCATCTCGACCAGTGTACGGGCTTCGGACGGCGGCGGATGGGCGAGCGTGGCCTGCCGTCCCTGCGCCCGACGATCGGCCCGGCCCGGTCAGATCTTCGTACGGGTGGTTCACGTCCGTGCGCCGCCGGGGGTTTATGATGTTGATGATGAAGCAAATCCTGACGATGGCCGCGCCGCTGCTGCTGACCGCGGCCACGTGCGTGGGCGCGGTGCGGCAGGCAGCGCCCGACGGCCCGTGGATCGGCGAGGTGACCAACACCGGGGATCAGCCCGTGCAAGGCGTGGCGGTGCCGGTGGAGGTGTACTACGACGCCGGAGAGCTTGCGCTGGCGCGCGGTGACGCGGGCGTCTGCCCATCGGTGCTGCTGCCCGGCGAGCGCGGCGCGTTCGAGTTCACGACGGACGACGCGGCGATCCCGGCTTCGGCCGGCCCGCCGTTCGACGCGCAGTTCCCGCCGGTTGCGCGCGAGTCCGCCGGCTACGGCACACGCCGCAGCGAAGGGCTGCACGCCGTCGAGGTCGAGCGCAGCGAGGACGGCCGCACCGTGACCGTCGACATCGTGAACAACGGGCAACTCACGCTGCGCGATGTGCAGGCGTGCGCCGTGGCGCGCAACGGCGATGTCAGTGTCGCGTCGGTCGCGGCGGGCGCCGTCGTGACGCGCCGCGACCCGCTCGCGCCCGGCACGAAGATGACGTTCCGCTTCGAGTTCAGCGCCGCGTTCGACGGCCGCGTGCACGTCTTCCCGAGCGGCACGCTCGACGCGCCAGACCCCTCGTGCTGCCCGGCGGGCGCCGAGGGCTGGAGCTCAACCGACGTAGGCCCGTTCAGCGTCATGCTGCCGCCGGATTGGGCGTACATCGAGCGCCAGGGCACGGATTCGTTTGTCGGCGAGTTCGCCGGCGACGGAATGTCGTTGTCCTTCGATTACGGCTGGTATTCCGGCGGACCGCCGCTTCCCGACGACGACGGCGGCTACGACCTGCACCACGAGACGATCGGCGGCATCGACACGGTGATCGCGACGCCGCGCACGCCCTCCGGGTTCACCGGGCTGTTCGTCGAGCAGGTCGAGGAGTTCGACCGGAGCATGAGCGTGCGGCTGTCGCTCGCGGGGGAGGCGCTTTCGTACGAGCAGAACCAGGTCGCGCTGCAGATCTTCCGTTCGCTCCGCTTCGACCGCGCCGCGCTCGATGGCACGCATCCGTGGTGAGTCGCGGCGCTGCCAGCGGTGACGATTCCCTGGCCGCCGCCGCTGGTGTACTGCGCTCCGCGATGACGCGCGCCCGGCGATGCGCGTTAGCGTTTTCGGTCGATGATCGCCTTGAGCGCGACAGCGTCGTTGTGTTCGGCGTCCTTCGCGCCAAACACCAGCGTTACCGTGCCGCGCCTGGAGCGCCGGGCGAGGTCGCTGAGTAAGGCTTGCGCGGTCTCCCCGCGGAGCTCGCGCCGGTACCTTGCGCCGAACTCCTTCCAGCGCGCCGGATCGTGGCCAAACCAGACGCGGAGATCAGCGCTCGGCGCCAGGTCTTTCAGCCAGGCATCGAGCTGGAGGTCGGCTTTTCGCCGGCCTCGCGGCCATAGCCGGTCGACGAGCACCCTGTACCCGTCATCGTCAGAAGGCGCTTCGTAGGCGCGTTTGATCCGGACTGGCATGTTGTCCTCGCTACACCCGGGTGATCGCGGCGCCCGGGGATGCGGCCGCGAGGCGCCGCGCCGACGCCGGGCAGTTGCGTGCCGAGTGCTCGGTGAAGTGGACGTGAGGACACGTCCAGACGATGTTGCCGGACCGCAGGATCACCGAACGATAGCCGCCCCCGCTCGCGACAACGCCGGACGCCGGCGCGGGGGAAGCGCCATCGCCTGGTGATTTCGGTGCAACGGGTGCCTGAGCTGTTGCCATCGTTCTCGACCCTGCGTTGTCTGTGCTCCTGTCAGTTTGACTCGCGGTGGCCTCCCGCGGACGCACTCACCGCCCGGGCGGGCGAGCATGCAATCAGATTGCAACGCTTCCACGGTCTGCTGTGACGGGAGGTGCACGGAGCGCCGACGCGCCACGGCAAGCAGCAGCGATACGATCATCGCCCCGACCATCCACGCCGGAATGCGCAGGCGTGTCATTGCGCGGCCGTGGCTCACAGGGGAAGCGGTGTCGCCCGAGCAGGGCCAGATTGCGCCCGGCCGGCGCTGCGTCGCAACGGCCACCTCCCCCGAAAGTCCGAGGCGCAATTCATCCTCATGCCCGCTCTGGGATGGAGCGCGCTCGCCTACTATCTCCTCATACAGGCAGATAGCAGGAGGAAATGGTATGTCTCTCGCGGAAATGTACGTGCAGCAGGTCCTGATCGAGATGCAGACGCGCGGCAGCGAGGCCCGCGACCGGCGAGCTACCGGCCCGCAGGATGCCGAGATCCCTCGCCCCTACGCGCGCATGAAGTCGGAGGTCTTCCGGCGCATTGCCGAGGGCGCCCGTCACGACGAGCCACGGCGGACCGCATGGGCGTAGCACGCGCATGACGACCACTCGCGACGATGCCACCGCATCCCGCGTCCATCCGGCGCGGGATGCGGGCGTTTTCGACGCCGAGCGCCGCGCCATGACCACCGGCCTGGTGCTCATCGTCACCCTCGTTGCGTTCGAGGCGCTCGCCGTCGCGACGGCGATGCCGGCGGCGGAGCGCGACCTCGGCGGCATTCGCTTCTACGGGTGGGCGTTCAGCGGCTTTCTGCTCGCGAGCCTCATCGGCATCACCGCCGCGGGCGAGGAATGCGACCGGCGCGGCCCGGCGCGGCCGTTCGTCGCGGGCATCGTGCTGTTCAGCGCCGGGCTCGCGGTCGCGGGGCTCGCGCCATCGATGCCGGTGCTGGTGCTCGGACGGGTGGTGCAGGGGCTGGGCGCGGGCGCCGTTCCGTCGGTCGCGTACGTCGCGATCGGGCGCGCGTACGATCCGGGGCTGCGCCCGCGCATGTTCGCGGTGCTTTCGAGCGCATGGGTGATCCCGGGGCTGATCGGCCCGGCGATCGCCGGCGCCGTCGCGGAGTACGCGACGTGGCGCGCGGTGTTCATCGGCCTGTTGCCGTTGATCGCGCTGGCGGCGGCGCTCGTCGTCCCGCCGTTGCGCGCGCTCGGCCCGCCGCCCCGCATCGCCGGTGCGCCGAGCCGCGTCGGCGGCGCGCTGCGCCTCGCGGCC
>JAJTXQ010000024.1 GCA_021462855.1 Dehalococcoidia bacterium
GGGCGGCGCCGTCTGGGGTCGCCTGCGGCGGCGCGCCGACGGGCGATGCGGACGGGCGGGGAGCGGCGGCGTCCGGGCGGTCGGCGGGCGCGGCGTGGAGCAGCGCGTCGATCGCGGCCTCGGTCTCGGGCAGGGGGGCGACGCCGAGCTCGGCCTGGAGCGCGTGGCGCCAGGCGGCGTGGCGGCGGGCGGCCTCGGCCCGCTGGCCGAGGCGGACGAGGGCCTCGACCTGCGCGCGGTGCAGGGGCTCGTGCAGCGGGTCGACGGCCAGGCCGCGATCGGCGGCGGCGGCGACGGCGGGCCAGTCGCCGGCGCGGCGCCGCGCGTCGACGACGGCGGCGAGCACGCGCAGGTGGCGGGCGGCGAGGCGCTCGCGGGCGGCGGCGAGCCACAGCTCGAGCTCGGCGGCGTCGTGCACGGCGAGGCCGTCGAGGAACGGGCCGCGCCACAGGCCCGCCAGGGCGTCGGGATCGCCGGCGAGCGGGGCGGGCACGCGGCGCGGGTCGCCGGCGCCGGCGTCGAGCACGCGGGCGTCGGCCCAGGTGTCGGGGCCGAGGGCCAGGCGGTCGCCGGCGGCCGCCACGGCGCCGGGGCCGAGGGCCTGCCGGATGGCCCACAGGGTGTTGCGGAGGTTCTTGCGGGCGGCTTCGGGGGCGCTCTCGGGCCAGAGGAGGCCGAGGGCCTGGTCGCGCGGGAGGGGATCGCGGCGCAGGGCGAGGTAGCCGAGCAGGGCGACGCCCTTGGCGTTGGCGAGCACGGCCTCGGCGCCGTCGCGGAGGAGCCGGGGGGTGCCGAGGAGGTGGAGCGCGACGGGCGGCGGCCCTGGCTCGGCGGGGCGGTCGCGGGCGGGCATGGTCACGGCGGTATTGTAGCCGCGGCGCGAGGAGGGACGGCGGTCGGGACGCGGGTCGGGACGGCCGGCGGGACGGGCGGGGTGCATGCTGTGGGTGTGATCGAACGCGGGGCGGATCGGCCGCCCGCGCTGGCGATCGACGACACGAGATGAAAGGACCGACGACCATGACGACGACGAC
>JAJTXQ010000025.1 GCA_021462855.1 Dehalococcoidia bacterium
CGCTTACGGATTTCCCAATGACCGATATCACGGTTGAACGGACGGGGCCGTAGAAGGCGGATCTGGCCCCCGAATACTGGACAGGCGGCTATGTCGAGAGCCTGGTCCAGGAAGGGCAATGACGAGCCAACGACGGTAGTTCACGGCGGAGCAGAAGGCCAAGGTCGCGACCGTGGCGATCAAGGACCAGCGGACGACCAATGAGATCGCCAGCCACTACAGGGCGCTCGCGACCCGAAGGGGTTGGTTCGGCACCGGCCACGGGTGTAGGCTGATCGTCACCCACGATCAGGCTGATCGCCATGGGTGATCAGCCTGATCGTGGCCCGCGATCAGCCTGATCGTCGCGGGTGATCAGCCTGATCGTGACCCGCGATCAGCCTGATCGTCGCGGGTGATCAGCCTGATCGCGTCGCCGTCATGGGACGGCGCGCGACAGCCCTGCCGTCAGCGATACCGCCGGTTCCGCGCCCTGGATTGGCGCACCAGCAGGATGCTCACCGCGAGCAGCGCGATCGCCAGCATCGTCAGCGGCACGAACAGGTCCGCCGGCACCGCGCCCGGGGCCGCCGCCGCGGGCGTTGCCCCGGCGGCCGGAGCCGCCGCATCCGCCGCGCCCGGCGCCGAGCCGGGCGCTTCACCCGACGCAGCGCCCCCTGCGGCGCCCGGCGCGTCCGCGGCGGCCACCGCCACCGTGCCCGTCAGCACCGCCGTCGCCGCGGGCTCGCCCGTGCTCGCCGCCGCGGCCGCGCCGTCCCCCCCTGCCGCGGTCGGCGATCCCGGCGCGTCCGCCGCCATCCCGACGCCCGGTGCTTCCGCCGTCCCCGACATCCCCGGCGCGCCCGCCGCCCCCACCGTCGCCGCCGATGGCGCCGCCCCCGTCGCCGTCGTCACCGCCGTCGCGGCCACCGGCTGCACCGGCACCACGATCGGCCGGCGCGGGATGCCCGGGATCGGCGCATCCGGCGGCACGTAGCCCCCCTCGTCGACCCCGACCGTCGGCACCAGCGGGGCCGCCGCCAGGGCCGGGGCCGTCCCGGCCGCCGCCGCGCCCGACGTCACGACGGCCGCGCCCGCCGGC
>JAJTXQ010000026.1 GCA_021462855.1 Dehalococcoidia bacterium
CGGGTGCTGTTCAGGGACGGTCAGGGTGGCAGCGGGACGAGGTGTCGCGGGGGTTGGGATAGGCCGGCCGGTTGGTGTCGGAATCGGTGTCAAACACACGCGCCGGGGCCTGGTCGAAGACCCCGGCGCGTGACTTTACTCTGCAGATACCAGTACCCCCGGTAGGACTCGAACCTACGCACGCGGTTTAGGAAACCGCTGCTCTATCCCCTGAGCTACGGGGGCGCGTGGGCCCAGTTGATCCGCTTCACGGGGCTGGATGCAGCCCGATCCTGCGGTGCGCCTCTGTAAATGACGGCTAATCCTCGGGTGTGATGGGCCGGACGGCTCTGTAACTCTTCACGACGTCATCGACTCCACGACCCCCGTACCCTAATCCGTACCCTAATCGGATCCGGCATCCGCGATGCCCGCCAGCGGCAGGGCCCGGTCAACGGCGTCGATCGCGTCGCGAAGCGCACCGGGCATAGTATACGCGTAGTGTTCGGTGACTTGAATCTGGCTGTGCCCCAGGAGGTCACGGATGTGGGGCAGCGACACGCCTTGATCCAGCAGCACAGCAGCGAACACCCGGCGAAGCGCGTGCCACCGGACGGGCTCGATGCCGCGCCTGAGCAGCGTCTCTCGGAAGTTGTGGGTCATGGCGGTGCCGCTCCGAAGGCCGCCGACGCGGCCGGCGAACACGAGGTCGGTGGCCTGCCAGGCGCCGCCTGCGATCGCTCGATCCTCCTCCTCGTGTCGGCGCCTAATGTCGAGAGCTCGAACCGCCAGATCGGAGAGCCGTAGGACCCGCCGGCTCTTTTTGGTCTTGGGGCTGGCGTAGACCTTCTGCCCGTCTCGGACATCGATCGAGTGCCGAACCGTCACCTCCCGCCGCTCAAAGTCAACGTCTGCCCACTGCAGCGCGAGCATCTCGCCCTGACGCAGGCCGGTGGCGGCCGCGAACATGACCATGGGCTCCAGCCGAGAGCCGCTGAACGCCTCGATGATCTGGCGTGCGTGCTCGGGAGTGATCACCTCCGGCTTGAAGGCCGGCCGGCCGGTCGAGGGGATCTTGACCAGAGACGCCACATTGCGGGGCAGCTCGTGGTCCAGCACAGCCATCTTGAGCGCGCCTGACAACGTTGCCCGGACATGGTGGACGCTTGTCTCGGAGAGCCCCTTATCGAAGAGGAGGGTCACCAGGAGATCCCGGACGTGCCTGGTGGTGAGGTCGACGAGCTTGATGTGCCCGATGACCGGCGTGATGTGCACGCGGACGTGGGACTCGTACCCGGCGAACGTGCGCCCACGTACGTTGCACTTCACCGACTCAAGCCAGCTCTCCAGGTGCTCTCGCACGAGGATCGCGTCGTTGGGCTTTACGACCCCGCGGTCGGCATCGACGAGGGCGGCCCGGGCCTTGGCCTCTGCCCCAGTCTTCGTTTCGGCATAGAACGACGTCTGCTTGCCGCGGATGGACACGCGTGCTTCGTAGTACACGGTGCCGTTGGCGCGGTGGCGAGGGCGAGCTCCCCCGCGGCCGCGCCCCATTCTCTGAGGCATGGTTCATCTCCTCCTACTCGGTGGACCCTCAGCATACCGGTCCACGCAAGCCCCTCGCCGCGAGCACCACGCCGCAGGGGCTTGACACGCCCGCCCGCATCGTAAAGAGTTGGGCCGGCCCCCGTGGGGATGCCATTCCCGGGGGCCTGCCCGAGCCGACCCGAGCCTCGCGCGCACGGGCCGGCGCACCCGCTACCGGGCGACGGTGCCGCGGTAGTGGGCGCGGACGAACAGCCGACGCCGAGCCCGCAGGGCGCTGCGGGCCGCGCGCGGCTGGCGGTGCGGGCGGCGGAGGAGCACACCCCGCGGTGCGGGAA
>JAJTXQ010000027.1 GCA_021462855.1 Dehalococcoidia bacterium
CGAGCGATAGAGGCTAATCCGGCTGCCAATCGGGATGGCGTTCAATCTCTAATAGACCAAATGCTCGCGATCAATCTCCGCATATCATCGGTAGAAGGCCAATTGCGCGAACTCGAAGGGAAGATACAGGCCAAGTTCATAGCCTACGGCCTCAAGATCGAGCAGATGACAGAGTTCGGAAAAGAAATCCGCCGAAGCACTGAGATGATGACTGGGATCACACGAGCCTCGGACGACTTTCTTCGTGAACTCGAACGCTATGAAGTATGGAATGACGACGTCTATGACAGCCCTCTTCCATAATCGCCAAAATATAGGATCTAACGACTAAAACATAAAAGCCATGAAAAACGTGACCTCATTTCGCCACGCTTTAGCGACAGCTCTATTCATTCTTGCCTACTTCGTCTCGCCATACCTCCTCGCCTCGAAAGCGGCCGGGCAAACCCGGCCGCGCCCTCCTCGTGTCGAAGGGCAGACCCCAGTAGGAACGATGAACGGACAGCCTGTAACGGCGAATGACCTAATAATGACGATCAACTCGGACTCTCCTTTTATGCCGCCACTAGACGGAAGTCCGGCACCGATCCTTCGGCAGTTCGAAAATAGATATCCGGCAAACCCGGTCGCAAGTCCTTCTCCGGGGCCAGTCGTTCCGCCAAAACCTCCCGCTCCGAGTTTCAGCGAACAAATCAAAAATCTCATGCGTACGGGCCAGGAATGGCTGTTTCAATCTGTTCTCAATACCATCATAAAACCGCTCTTGCCGATCCTTGTGTTTCTCGCTTGGATCATCGCGAGTTTTGTGTTGATCTTTGCTTTTATTCGCAGGTTCCATGACAACCGAGGTCTCGGACCCGAGCAACTCATTGCCTGGGCGATTCGTTCCATCATATTCATGGTATTGATCGGAGCGAGCCCGTTCATCATTGACGGTTTGACGATAACCGGCAAGTTCTTCGCCCGACCTATCCGGACTTACAACCATTCACTGGTAGCAGAATTCGACGACAAGATGAAAAAGTATGTGAAAGCAAACTTTGCCGTCGAGGACCCTAACGCTTTGCTTGCAGAACGTCTTCCGAACGGTGAGCCTGGACTCGTCGGCATCATCATGGATAAGGAATCGTCTGTCAAAGACATAACAGGTGAACTCAACATACTCGGTTGGGATATGCCTCGGATGTTCACTTTTATGGTGATCGGACAAAACATCATTAAGTTCGGAGGACTTTTTCTTGCGATCGCCGGACTATTTATCTTGATGGGCCTTAAACTGGCAGCCCCGGTGATGGCGGCCTTCGGCTTTGACGAGAAATTTGCGGCACAGATATTTTATCCGTTCTGTTGGGGCGTCGCTACGTTTGCGTTGGCATTTCCAATAGTAAAGGAAGTGACCCTATATGTTTGCTACGGACTCGGCGTTCTCGCGCTTTCTATCTACAACGGTGAAGCAACGTTCTCACTTGATCCGGTAACCGCGAAGATCATAACCAACGGTGCTTATGATCCGGCTTCAAGTGCGCTAATTGTGACCGCGTTGTTCTTCGTTTCGAGCCTTTGCTTCATTCTGGTTCCTTGGCTAAGTTACCGAGTTCTGCGAGGTCAGGTTTATGAAGGTGTTTCGCAGATCTCGATGGGCTGGATGCTTTCGAGTATCGGAACCGCGCTTGAGACGTATGGACTTGTAGCCGGAGCCGCCATCAACCGACAGGCCGAAAACACCCAAATTCAAGGCATCTACAATGCGGAGCAGACCGCCGCAAGAAAATCCCTAGAGGCCGCAAACCAATCAACGGACGCTCGTTTGGTCTCGTCGGTCGCCGGAGTCGAAGGCGGCCTTACCACTAGTTTGGGACAGATCCGAGCAAATCAGGTCACGCAGACGTTGCTTGCAGAGGCGAGCAAGAACTACGGGCTGAGCAGTAGTGCAGCCGCAACTAAGCGCGAGATAGCAGGAACCTTAGCCGAAGCTCAGGGAACCAAGGAAGCCCGAACCATTGATGGAATGAAGGAAGTCGAACTGCGCGGTCAGGGCAACCTTGAGCGATTTGGAATGAAGACCTACGAATTCACACCCGGTGGCTCATCGATCGCAGGAACTTCTGTTCCGATACGCACTGGTCAGGAACTCTTTGACTGGTCGAGGAACAAACACCCTATTCAAGAGGTGAATAAGCAGATGGACTCTACCACTCGCAGTAATATCGCACTTCAAAACAACAACACCGGCATTGTCGCGGACACGAAGGTAGAGGCAAGCAATGTCTATCAGGGTGAGATCAATCAAGCGCTCGAAACTCAGGCTTCACAAAGCAAACAGGCTTTC
>JAJTXQ010000028.1 GCA_021462855.1 Dehalococcoidia bacterium
CAAGCGACGCGATCCGGATCGATGTTGCCGCGGGCGGTGACGTCTCGCCGGTGTTGTTCTCGAGCACCAGGCCGACCTGGAGCGTTGTCGTGCCCGAAGCATAGTCGCACACACCCTGGATGCCGGCGAGCGAGGTGTTGCAGTCGATGGACGTTGCGAACGGGAATGCTTCGACGGCTTCGGCCGTGAGCGCGGACCACATGCGTGGCACGGCGACCGAGACCGCGAGTATCGCCCCGAACGCGAGCGATGCCAGCCAGTACTTATGCCTTGTCAAAACCAACCTCCGACCTTCCGCTCATCCCTGCCCACAACATGCATCCTTGCTGTGACCTCACTCGTAGCCATGACCCTGCGGGACTGGGCCGAAAAGCAGCAGCGGCGCGCCGCTACTGCTGTATGCACTTCTTGCCGAACACCGTCGCGACGAGCGACAGGTCGATCACGTTGATCTGCCCGCTCTCGTCGGGGTCCTTCGTCACCGCATAGAGCGGGTCGCCCGGCCGCTGCCCGTTCGCGGCGGCCACCAACGAGAGGTCGATGACGTTCACGTTGCCGTCGCCCGTCGGGTCGGGACAGAGAATAACACGTCGAGTAGCGTTCAGGATATCCGCCGGGATCACATATCCGTCAATTCGCAACACGCGGGTCTCAGGTGTCAATAACGAGACCGTGGTGAGCCCGCGGGTCATGCCGGCCTGGAAGGTCACGTTGACCACCGGCCCGACGCCTGTGGGGCCGGAGGGGACGTCATCGAACGTGACGCAGTGCAGGTCGGCCCAGTTCGAGCCGTAGGTGGCGCCGCCCGGGCAGTTCATGATCCGGCCCGTGCTTCCCAGCCAGCCGCCGTCCGTAATACCCCCCAGGGAGTAGAACGTGTTCTGGTTCGGCAGCGGGATGACGCCGCCATCCCACGGGGGCGAGATCGTGAGCCGGGTCGCCGTATTGGAGGCGACGATGCGGCTCTGCGGGTTGCCATCGGCCCCGGCGTAGCCGATGCCGCCGATCAGCGTGACGCGCGCGCCCACCCACTGGTTCACCTTCCACGCCTTCGACGTGTCGTTGAGCGTCGTCGACGTGTTGCTGCCCGAGGACTGCCCGCCGTCGCTGATCAGCGTCAGCCGCGCCGGGTCGTACTGCATCTTCACTTCGTATGCGCCGAGGCGGCACGACGAGCTCTGCGGGTTCGTGCACGTCGTGAAGGTGACGGGAACGCTGAACCGGTGGCCTTCGATGACCGCGCCGCCCGACGGGCGCACCGTGCCGTAGGCCGGGTCGGCGTTCGCCTCCCCGCCGCCGTTCCGCGCATCGAGCGCGAGGCCGACGGCCACCCCCATCGCCGCGATGGCGACGACGGCCGCACGGATGGGCAATCGTGAGAGCAGGCGCAGGATCAACTCAGTTCCTCCTTCAGGGTGGCGGCCTTCCGCCGGTCCGCGGGCATCTCCTTCAGCTGCGATCGGGCGTGGAGTCCTTCCATGCCCACTCCTTTCGTCCGCTGCTCCCCCGCCATGCTCCCCCGAATACCTCTCACGAAGCGAGCCGCCGGCGGACCGTGACGCCCGCTGCGACCGCGATGATCCCGGTGAGCGCCAGCGCCGCGCCCGCGCGCTCCGGCCACGGGTTGTCCGTCTGCCGGGGCCCGTAGCCCGCGACGGGGGCGCCCGCGCCGCCCTGCTGGCCGCCCTGGGCGCCCGCGCCGGCGACCGTGCCCGAAGGCCTGCCGCTGCTGCCCGCGCCTGAACCCGTGCCGGCGCCGGCGGCCGGCGTCCGGTCCAGCGTGCGGCCCGGCGTCCCGAGGACGGCCTGCGCCGTCGCCTGCATATCGGGCGTCGGCTGCCGGGTGACCTGTGTCGGAGTCGCCGGCACGCCGGTGGGCGTCGGTTCGCCCGCCGCCGTCACGCGCACGACGCCGTTCTGCACGTCGAAGTCCATGACGAGCGGCGCGCAGTTGCCGCCCTCTTCGCGCGTCCCGCACACCTCGACCGGCGACAGGTCGGTGAACCCCTTTTCGCCGTTGTCGTCGGCGTTCGCCGCCGCGCGGATCACGAACGGCATCTCGCTGTCGCCCGGGAATCCGCGCAGGCGCACATCGGCGTCGCCCGCGGCCTTCGGCTTGAACGTCACCGTCGCCAGCGTGCCCGTGCCCGACGGGCCGTCGATCCCCTCGTTGCCGACGGTGATGCCGAGCGTGGTGCAGCCGAAGTTGAAGGCGCCGTACTGATTCGCCGTGGCCGCCGCGGACTCACCGTTCGGGCCGCGGGCCGGCATGATGCACTGCTGCTGGCGACCCGTGCTCCGCAAGTATCCCCCGTCTACGAGTCCCACGTATTCCAGGATGTCATTGTCGAATTGAATTGTGAAATTAAATGCCGCGAGGTTGTTAACGTTCTCCGCTGAGATATTGACCGAAAAGCTCTCGGCATCGGCCGCGACGTTCTGCGAGGCCGGGGTGACTGCGACCTTCGTCGTCGCCGCGCCGCTGGCGCCCCCCGCCGCGGTGCCGACCACCGTCCCGCCCGCGAGCGCGAGCGTGGCGCCCCCCACCATGAGCGCGTTGGCGAATCGCTTGATCAACTGGCCCTCTCCCGAATCCACACCTGTCCATCCTTGCCGCGCGGGGAGCGGGACGGCGCCGGGCCATCCCGAAGCTGGCATTCCTTCAAACGTCCACCTCCGTGGGTTTCTTACACCTGTTTCAAGCGGGAAGGGGGGGACAAACGCTTTCGCGTTTGCCCCCCCGTATTCCCCTGGTGGCCAGTCGTCGCGCTGGCTACCGGTCCCGTGCGGCTAGTTGCCGAACGGTGCCGGCGGGCCGAGCGGCGGCTGCGGGCCAATCGGAACCTGGCACGTCGAGCCGTCGCGACCGAAGACCTTCTGCAGGTCCTTGATGTCGATGTCAAGGTCGTGCAGGTTCGGCTCCAGGTCGTACCACTTGCTGTAGAGCAGGCTGCCGAAGAACGAGTTGTACCGGAACGCGATCAACTGCTGGTCTTGTACGTCGACGCTGCAGTCGAGGTTCAGGTCACCCTCGAGGATGCGGACGGTCACCGCCAGGTCGCCACAGACCGGCGTGAGACCACCGTTGATCGAACCCGTCACCGGGTGGCCGAACACGTCGACCAGCTCACAACCGTTGTCCTTCAGGACGGTGACAACACCGTTGTCGTTGCCCGGGAAGATGTCGTTCGTGAGGTCCGGGTGCGGGATCAGGTTGAGTCGAGCGATGTCCATCGCGCCCGTCGGGCCAGGGGTCTGGCCACTGGTGACGCAGCCGAAGTGGACAACGTTCTCGAACACGAGCGAGAAGGCGCAGTTCGCCGGAGCGCGCTGCCAGCCTTCGCCGTCGAGGATGCCATCCGCGCCACCCGGGTACGGCGCGATCGAGCCGGACGGGGCGAAGACCACGTCGCTCGGGTTCACCGACTGGATGACGAAGTTGTCGTACTCGACCGAGAACTCGTACGCGCCGAGACCATCAGCAACGGTGTCGTTGTACTGGTCGCCCGTGAGGACGTTGGTCGCGTACTCGAAGACGATGAGGTTGCCCTCACCCGGGCCGGAGCACGGGCCGGTCACGCAGATCCAGAGGTTCGCCGCCGGGATCAGCAGATCCACGTTGTTCGCGTTACCCTCGGGGATCTTGTTGACCGCAGCGCCGAGCGGCGTCGGGGTGGCGGTCGGCGTGTTGGTCGCCGTGTCCGTCGCCGTCGCCGTGTTGGTCGGCGTGTTGGTCGGGGCCGCAATGAACTCCACGGCCGCCGTGAAGCACTCGCCGGGGTTGGTCGCCGACGGGTTGCACGAGAGAAGCTCGATGCCGCCGCCGTCGCCGATAACGCCGTTGATGATGCTCAGGGCGGTCGTACCCTGCACGCCAATCGTGTGGTTGTAAAGCACGGTGGCGAGCGGGAGGTGGCCAGCCGGGAACGCCGGAAGCGCCGTGCCCGGGTTGTCGCTGGAGAAGCACGTCAGCGACGACGCGCTCGTGCCAGGACCGCCGTTGCCGGTGTCCTCATCCGGCGGGATCAGCGAGCAGTTCCACGCCGTCGGGCCGGAGCCCGGGTTCGCCACCTGGTCGAAGTTCGGGTTGCCGTCCTTGCCGTCGCCCGAAGCGACGGCCGGCGGGGCCATCTTCGTGATATCGGAGTTCACAACCTCGAAGCCGATGGCCGAGACGTCGGCCGCGGCGCCGGTGTTGTTACCGATGGACACTTCGACGGTGTGCGTCGTGACGGAGTCGAGGACACCGTTGACGCCCGTGCAGTCGTTCTGGATGCCTGCAAGCCCGGTGTTGCAGTCGATCGCGAGGTGGAACGCCGCGGACGGCGTGCCACTGTTGTGGTAGAGGCCCGCGAAGGCGGTGTAGTTGAGGCGGCCGTAAGGCAGGCCGACCACTGCTACCAGGACGCCGAGCGCGGTCCCCAGACCGGCCACGAGGCCGATCAAAGCATGGGGCTTCTTCAAACCAATAACCTCCTACGATGTAGGGCTGTCGGGTTCAGAGCACGAACCCTCTTGTTCCATCGTTCTGCCGTGTGATTCCCCGAGGTCACCTCCTTCGTTCCGACTCCGGCTCCACGCCGGAGAAGCGCCACACCGCCTTGCTTGCTCCTCTTGCATCCCGCCCGTCCGTCGCCGGCTGGATCCGTCGTCCCGCCGACCGGACGCGCGCGAGTGATGCCGATCTCACCGCGCCAGCGCGCGCACCTCGTATCCCGCCGGGTCGCCCGGCGTCCCGACCGGCACGAGCGCGTACCGCGTCGCGAGCGCGCGCTCCCGGTCCATCACGTAGAACGGCGTCGTGCCGACGTTCGCATCGGCCAGCGCGACAAGGAACGCATCATCGACCGTCCAGCTGTTGACAAGCCGCACGTCCTCGCGCTGCCCTTCGACCGACTGCAGGTACTGCAGCGGCGCGACATCGGTAAACGACCCGTAGACGATCGCGCCGGGCGCCACGCGCCCGAGGAACGCCTCGCCGTCGTCGCGCACGCTGCGGTCGCCGCGCAGCGACACCAGCGGCGCGTTCACCACGAGCAGCAGCGCCGGCAGCGCCAGCGCCGCCACGCCGATGCCCAGCGCGTGCTCCCAGGCCGGCTGCGACGCCACCGCCGCATCGACCGCGTACTCGATGCCCAGCGCGATGAACGCCGCCCAGGCGACGTACGCGGGCAGGAACATGAACTCCTTGTCGAGCGTGCCGTAGTTGATGAAGAACAGCGTCGCCGGCGCCGCCGTGCCGCCGATCAGCAGCAGCGCGCCGCGGTCCCGCTGCCACAGCCGCACGACGCCCGCCACGCCCAGCGGCAGCCCGATGACGAGGAACGCGCCGGTGAGCTGCGCCACGAACGTCCCCGCCTCGCGCAGGGCGGCGAGCGGGCCGTAGGCGAAGGCGTCGCCACGGAACTGCGACGCGGTCACGTGGTCCCGGAGCCCGCCCCACGACGCCAGGTCGAACGGGCGGAGCGTGCCATCGAGCGCATATGTGCCCGGCGCGACATCGACGCCGGCGGCGGAGCGCAACGGCAGGTACAGGTAGAACGCGAGCCCGGCGGCCGCGCCCAGCGCGGCGGCGCCGTACGCCCGCGGCGAGCGCTCGCCCGAGGCCCACGCGAAGGCGATGAGCGCGGGCGCCGCGAGCAGCGTCGTCGTGCGCGTGGCCATGCCGAGGCCGAGCAGCAGGCCCGTCGCCGCGGCCAGCGCGAGCGTCCGGTCACGCCGCCAGGCCACCGCCGCGAGCAGCGTGCCCGCGTACAGTGCCGCGTCGAGCGTGTACACCTCGGCGGCGAGCGACATGGCCCAGAAGTAGTACGAGAAGGCGAGCGCAAGCGCGGCCGCGGCCGCCGCCGCCGGGCGCGACACCAGGCGCGCGCACAGCACGTACACGGCCGCCACGGCGCCGGCGGCGAACAACGCCGACAGCAGGTTCATGCGGAGCGCCACAGTGCCAAAGGGGAAGGCGTGCGAGAACAGCCAGCCCGCGAGCGTGTACAACGGGTACCCCGGCGCGTGCGCGATGCCCAGCTGGTGGGCGGCCGCGGCCAGCTCGGGGCTGTCCAGGCTGTACAGGTCGGGCGCCAGCGTCAGCGCGTAGGCGACGAGCGCGAGCGCCGCCACCGCCGGGGCGGCCACCGACGCCGGGACCACCATGATCCCGCGCGAGCGCGCCTGCCGGTTGCGAATCGATGCCAACGCCAGCGTCATTTCTGACACGACTTCCTCATCAGCAATGCGTTACCGCCGCTGCGAAGCTTCCGTGCTCGGCAGAGACCCGGGATTACCTGGCGGGGAGGGTTGCCGTGGGTTGGGTGGCGCCCGGCGTCCGGGCCGGGCGCCACCCTTCCACAACGGTCCGAAGACCGTACTACTGCTTCCTTACGGCTCCACCACCGGCACGGTGCTGGAGTACGTCACGCTGAAGCCGTCGACAGCCTCGAACGTGCCGAGGACGCCGCGGTCGCCCTGCGCCGGGCAGGAGTTGTTGTTCTGGGTGTTACCCGGAGACGCTCCATCCGGCAGGTAGGTCGGAGTGGTCGAAGTCCGCGGAGCCACGAACTGCAGGTCGACGACGTCCACGTCGCCGTCCTTGTCGAAGTCGTAGTTCACGAACGTCTCGCCGTTCGGCACGCCCGCGCCCGCGTTGCCCGTCACCTCGCCGGTGACCGTGCTGCGGTAGCGGCCCGCGCCGGCGAAGCCCGCGCCGGTCGGCTTCTGCGCCGACTTCGCCGCGACCTGCGAGAGGTCGATGACGTTGACGAGGCGGTCGCCGGTGACGTCGGCCACTTCGCGGCCGTCCGAGCAGATGTCCTGGTCGGAGTCGTTGTTCGACGGCTCGGTGCCGTAGAACTTCACCTCGCGACCGTCGGTCAGACCGTCGTTGTCGGAGTCGGAGTCGGCATCGCCCGTAGCGTTGCCGTCACCGTCGGGGTTGTCTTCCTGGCCGCCGCCCGGCTTGTTGATCTTCTGGGTTCGGTAGAAGGTCTCCTCGGCGCCGTCGCCGAGTCCGTCGCCACCGAGGCCGCCGATCTGCGAGAGCGAGCCGTCCGTCCCCGCGTCAGAGGGGTCGGTCGCGTACTTGCACTCCATGCCGTCGAGCCCGATGTCGTTGTCGGAGTCGTTGTCCGTGTCGGTCGTGAAGTTCGCGGAACCGCCGGACGCGGCCGGCGCGCAGAACGTGCCACCGCCAGCGGTGTCGTCGTAGTTGCCGCTCTCGGCGACGTTGGACATGTCGTCGTTGTCCAGGTCGTCGTCGCAGGCGTCGCCCACGAGGTCCTGGTGCACGTTCGATGAGTCGGACGTGAACGGCACGTTGCCGGAGTCGGTGTTCGCCTGGGAGGCGTTGCTCTCCGACGGGCAGTTGTCGTCGATCGCGGTGTCCGAAACGCTGTTCTTGGTGCCAGGCGTCTCGTCGGCGCCGTCGTCGTGCAGGTCAGGCGACCCGTCGTCGTCGGTGTCCGAGTCGTGCGGGTTGGTGAACTGGAACATCTCGACGAGGTCGTCGGCGAGGTCGCCGTCTTCGTCGGCGTCGGCCCGGTCGGTGCCGAACGCCGCTTCGATGCCGTCGACGACGAGGTCGCCGTCGGCGTCGGCCACGCCGGGGACCGGGTCGCTGCCGTCGGTCAGGCAGTCGCCGTCAAGGTCGGGGAGCGGCGCGCCGACCGTCGTGCAGTTGAGGTCGATCACGCGCGCGACCTGGCCGCTGCGGACGTCCTCGCCCGACGTGTACACCGTCCAGCGGGCGTACATGCCGGCGCCCGGGATGCCCGTCGTGCTGGTCGAGGAGACCGAGTCCTGCGGGCTGTCCAGGCAGGTCGCGAAGCTCGGGCTCGGCGGGTTCGGCGCCGCCGACAGCAGCGCTGCCGAGACGCGGAGGCCCGCCGGGGCGCCATAGGCCGCCGGCAGGGTGTCGTAGATGACATCCAGCGGCGTGGGGACGCCCTGGTTGATCGCGTACAGGTTCAGCGACGTGTCGCCGCCGACCCAGAGGGTGTAGAAGTCGGCCCGCTCGTAGGCGAATGCGCCGTAGGTGGCGGGCGCCGGCTTCACGTCCGAGACGTACGCCGGCCGCGCCGTGTAGTACTTGCTCGGGAAGCCGAGCCAGTACGTCGGGTCCGGCCACGACCCCAGGTTCGCCGCGCTCTCGAGGCCGGTCCGAACGTTCGGGTCATCGGGGTTGGAGCCCAGCGCGGGCGGCGGGCCGCCGGTGGACAGGATGTCGATCGCGCCATCGCAGAAGATGTCGGTCTTCGACGTGATGCGGCCGATGGTTGTCGCGTCCGCGGGCGCCGTGTAGGTGAACGCCCCCGGCGTGTACTGGATGGGCAGCGTCAGGCGGCTGCCCGCGACCAGCGTAATCGCGGTGTACTGCGTGCCCGCGACCGCGGTGGTGTCTGTTCCGGCTGCGCACGTGCCGCCCGCGACGGGCGCCGTGCCATAGCACACGGACGAGGTCACGTTGAAGTTCTGGATCTTCCCGCCGGGGCCGGCGTAGGTCGTGCCGGCTCCCTGGAAGAGCGCCACCGCTCCAAGTGCCAACGCCCCAAGCACACCCAACATGGTGAGCTTCTTAGGCATGAATCAAATCCTCCTGATAGTTGAACCGATGATGTAGGGCTTTACCGTCTCGGGACTACCGCACCTCCTTGTCCTGCGCGCCCGGGTTGCTGTGCCGGAGCGCCTACCTACTCACCAAATCCCGTGCTAACGAGATCGCTGTGTCGCGGTTGCGGGGCGCTGCGGTGGCAGGGGGATTCGCACCCGTGGACCGTGATACAGCCGGACCTTGCCTGTCGTCAGGCGCGCAATAAGAGACGATCGATTGACCCTCTCGTTACTGCTTCTCCTTCCGTGGCGGGAAGAACGATATTCAGTTCGGCCGGTCCAATGGGCGGGGGGAATCGGACTGAGCCACCAGTGGGCCTATGTAATCACCGTTCCCGCAATGGTGTCAAGCCCCCGTGTGAAGAAGTTGTGACCTTCGTCTGTCCCGCCCGCGCCGGCGGCCGGGCGGGGGCCAGATTCGAATGCGCCGTGCGGGCGGCGCGCCGGCGCGGCCGCGCAGCCCCGGCCGCCGGCGCAACAGGTGTTGCAATTCCCCGCGCCCGCCCCCTCAACCCCGCATGGGCGGCGGATGTGGAAGAAATGCGGAAGCTCGGGCG